>NZ_CAXBDD010000011.1:0-73227 GCF_963974515.1 uncultured Sunxiuqinia sp.
TTGATTGCCTGGTTTTTCGGATCGTTGATAATTGCTCCAAGCTTTTCGATATCGTTTACCTCCATAACGAGCGCAATTGAATTCGGATCGTCTGCATCCTGAAATGTTTTGAACCCTGAAACGGTATCGCCAAACAAATCAACCCGATCCTGATGTCCTTTTATCCATGTGTTAAAATCGCCTACTCTGTGACGAAATACGAATGTTGCCATATGGTTACAATTTAATTTTTACGCCTACTCTATTCGGTTTTCGGCTCTTCCCGTTTAATAATTTTCACGCCTTAACGCCATCCCAGTCTGCTATTTTAAATGCCCCAATAATTCCTTTCCGGATTGGATCAATTGCATCATTAATCGATTGAACCCCGAAGTCGAGACCGGCAACTGTGCGCAACGGACGGCTTCCGGCAGGAGCATTGATTAATGATTCAAATATCTTGACCACGACCATGGGATCGGTTGGTGCATTTTCGTCGGCAAATGCAGCCATAACCTGGGTGCCAAAACCATCGAGAAAATCTCCGACAAGAGGATAAGCAGAAGCGATTTCAGCATTTCCTGCTTTAAATATTCCGGGGAGAAAATTGGTTGAGAAGGGCCCCGGTTGAACAATGGCCACATCAATTCCAAATGGAGCCAGTTCATAACGCATAGCTTCGCTTAAGCCTTCAACACCGAATTTGCTTGCATTGTAAATGCCAAATCCCGGCGCGGAAAATCGTCCCGCAATTGAACTGACCTGAATAATCAAACCTGATTTCCGGGCTCGCATCGCCGGAAGTACTGCTTTTACAAGCCGAACGTTTCCAACGATATTCAAATCGAGTTGTGCCAGGCACTCTGCTGAAGTGAAAGCTTCTATTGGGCCTCCAAATCCCCGGCCTGCATTGTTGATGAGCACATCAACCGTTGGTATCTTTGTCATGGCTGTTTCAACACTTTCATCGGAAGTAACATCCATTTCAACAACTTCAAGTTTTAGTCCTTTTGTTGTTGCCAGTTTTTTCAGTTCGGCGGCGGCTACCTGGTTTTTGTCGTTCATGTTTCGCATGGTTGCATAAACATGATGTCCTTTTTCGGCCAGGTATTTTGCGGCATCGAAACCAAATCCGGTACTGCAACCTGTGATTAGAATTTTTTTCATTTTCTATTTTTTTGTTGCCTACTCTGTTCGGTTTTCGGCTCTTCCCGTTTTAATGAATATTTACAACTGGCCAGGCAGCATTCGCTGTATAGAAGGGTCGATCATGATGAACTCAAATAAGAACAATACCGCTTTTGACTTGTTTTTCATCATCATGTCCACCATGAAATTTTACCGAACCTTAACAATATAATCTGCAAAGAAAAGTTGATTTTTGGCTGAAAATAGATTGACAGGATGCCATTTTCCAAAATCTGACTCTTGAAAGTAAAAAGACAATCAAACTACCTTCAACAGAAACACAAAGCAATTTAAGACACAAATATCTTAAATGCAAATAAATTACTGACTTTCAGAAACCTAAACTATATTTTACCGATTCATTCAACAATTACCACTTCTCTGACAACGAATTCAATAATCATTGAAAAATCAGCCATTTTAATCTTTATTAACCTTAAAAATCTGCATTTAAGACAAATATGTCCTAAATTAAATCTGATAGTTCAAATTGATTCAAACTTTAAAAATTAAAATTATGGGATTAGTCGTTGCGCCTGTTGTAAAAGGCAAGGAAGAAGAATGGAAAAGCTGGACAAAAAATCTGAAAGGGGAAATGAAAAAAGATTACGATGACTTAAATAAACGTCACGGGCTGACCCGCCATGGTGTTTGGGCAGTGGAAACGCCAAATGGTTAGTTGGCAGTTGTTTTACACGAAGGACCTGGAGCCAACTCGTTTATGCACAGCGTGGCGGTTTCTGATCATCCAACCGATATTTTGATGAAAGACAGTATTGAGAAATTTCACGGCATGGATATGAGTGCACCCCCTCCTGGTCCAATGCCTGAAAAACTGCTTTAGATCAGCATTTTCGATCGATTGTTGAACGAATCGTGCGCCACGATATCAGGTATCCAGTGCCTTAATTTTGTCTTTCAGCGCGATAAAATCCACTGGTTTGGTTAGAAAATCATCGGCGCCAAGTTGCATGGCATGACTGTAATTTTCTTGATCACCGTATGCCGTTATCATCATGACAACGGGCGGTGGTTTTTGATATTTTTTCTTGATGTTTTTTAATAATTCGAGTCCGCTCATGCCGGGCATGTTAATATCCGAAAGGATCAGAACGACTTCCTGCTTGCTGTTTTTCATGTAATCCAGCGCTTCTTCGCCCGAAAAGGCAAAATCGAAACTAAACTCGCCGTGTCTGATCTCCCTCCGAAAACGCTGTTCAAACAATGTTTTAATATCTTTTTCGTCGTCAACTACCAAAATTTTCATGCTATTGGTCTTTATTTATTTAACGGGTAACAAAATAGTAAACGTGGCGCCTTCGCCTTCGTTATTTTCAACTTTTAACTGGCCGTTGTGGGCTTTTGTCACGATTTCGTAACTCATGCTCAATCCCAGGCCGGTTCCCTTCCCGCTGGGCTTTGTCGTAAAGAATGGCTGAAATATTTTATCCAGAACTGCCTGAGGAATGCCATCTCCATTGTCGCTGACCTTTATTTCTACTTTTCTGCCCAATTTTTTTGTGCTTACGACTACGGTAGGCATGTACGGGGTTTTATTTTCCTCGTCATCGGTGGTCGGAATTTTTTCAATCCGCTTTTTCTTTTCGCTGACTGCATAAAAGGCGTTGGTCAGCAAATTCAACACAACCCGTCCAATTTCCTGTGGCACGACCTCTACTTTGTCGAGCGATTCGTCGAAATCCGTTTTTAAGGTTGCATTAAACGATTTGTCCTTTGCCCTTAAACCATGATAAGCCAAACGTAAATATTCATCGGCCAGCACATTGATATCGGTCGGCTCTTTAATACCGGTATTGCTGCGGCTGTGCTGAAGCATTCCTTTCACAATACTGTCGGCGCGCTTTCCGTGGTGGAGGATCTTTTCGAGGTTTTGTTTTATGTCCCCTGCTATCTCATTTGCGAATTGCATATTTCCTTTTTTCAGCTCCTCTTTCATTTCTTCGAGCAATTCAGCATTTACTTCGGAGAAATTATTCACGAAGTTGAGCGGGTTTTGAATTTCGTGGGCAATGCCGGCGGTAAGCTCCCCAAGCGATGCCATTTTTTCGGATTGAATGAGCTGATCCTGGGTGGCACGCAGCTCATTCAGGGCATGCTCCAGGTCCTCTTTTTGCTTCGTAAGTTCGGCGGTGCGTTCGGCCACCAATCCTTCCAGCTCAACCTTCCGGATGGCGATGGCCCTGTTAACTTCATCCTCGTGCTGCCTTTTTATCCGCTCTTTTTCCTCTGCTTTGCTTTGCCTGTAATGGCTGAACAGAATGGCCACCAACCAGATGACCGAAAGCATTTCAGCAATGTCGAAATAATTCTCCCACCGGTTATAAAAATTGCTTAAAATGAACTGGATTGAATCACTCAAAAATGAGACGAGGACATAGGGGATAAAAGCCATTAAAAACATGCGCAGAGAACGCATTTCTTTCTGTTGAAAAGCAAAAAGGACAAGGGAGATCAGTATGATATGCCAAATCCATCGGGTAGCGTTTGAAGCCGAAAGAATGATTTCGGCGACAAAAAGGAAAATGGCGAAATACCGGACATATCGGAATAACCGTTCCCACGTCGGGTGATTGTTGATTTTTGAAAACCTGAACAAACGCTGTGTCAGCAACAGGGTGAATATGAGTGGACCAAGCGAAAGATGCATAGCTTTAAAAGTTATTGGTTTTTAAGTGCTTCTTCCTTAGTTTCGAATATTCTGAATAAATTCGAAAAACCCGAAATCCGGAAAATATCCTGAATGGCAGGTTGCATATTACACAGGAACAGCTTTCCACCGACTGAAATTGCTTTTTTCTGGGCGACCAAAAATACACGTAAACCGGAACTGCTGATATAACTTATTCCACCGCATTCGAAAATCAGATTTTTTTCTCCACTTTCAAAAAGTTGGTTGACCTCTTTTTCCAAAACGGTAGAATGGATGGTATCAACCCTTCCGTTGATTTTCAGCACGATGAAATCTGCGTTTTTTTCCTTCTTTATTTTCATATGTTTTTATTTAGTGTCAAAATGTTCTCGTTCTTGTTTCGGTCATAGTGCATTTCATCCATGATCTGCGACATCAGAAAAATTCCAAGGCCACCCACCGGTCTTTCTTCCGCAGGCAGTGTCACATCGGGTTGCTTATGCGATAAAGGATCGAACGGAATCCCGTCGTCGGTGATTTTAATGGTGAGCCTGTTATCTTTAACCGAAATGGAAAGGTTGATTTCGTGCCTGGCATCATCAGCAAAAGCATAAAACATGATGTTGGAAAGCGCCTCCTCAATCACCAGGTTTATATTCATGGCCAATGCTTCCGACAACTCCCATTCGTGGGCCAGTTTATCAATTTCCCTGGCCAAAGAAGCGAGTTCCCCAACCTGATTTTCAATAACGAAATATTTTGTTTTCCTGTTTCCCATTTTAAAAGAAACTATTTATAAATCTTGTTTCAATAACAACTCACTTGTCACTTGCCTTTTCCTGCACAACTCCTTTGGGTCTTCGTTTTTTTACCTGAACGGAGAATTCCAACATTTTTCGCAACCAATTGTAATAAAGGGCAATATATAAAATTGAAATCATTAACCATATCATTCCCAGATTAAAAACAAAGGTGTCAACCGGATAGCCAAATAGGTTTTTGTGTGAAGCCAGGAAATGTGCCCTTCCGTTATTGAAGTCGGGCTCTTTGTAAATGGGGGCTACTTTCTGCATATAGCCGTGGGGCGTTTCCCGGTATATCTCGTTTGCTTCACTGTTGAGCACCAAGGTTTCAAGCGATTGATTATGGTATTTCATTTTCTGATTGTAGAGGAACTGCTTGCCATTTTCCTTTTCCAGCTGGCGAATCAGTTGATCTTTCTTCCCTTTTATTTCCTGATTGCGATTGCTGTGAAAGTCTTTCAGTTGGTTCAGGTGTGATTTTGCAAACCCGGCAATTTCGGAATTGAATTTTCCGGCTGTCAGGCTTTCCGTATGTTGAAACGGGGGCTGTACTTTTTCATCATCCAGCTCTTCAATTTCATTTTTGATGATGGTGAGTTTCCGCGAAGTTTCTTCCGCTGGGTTGTTCAATCTTATCCAGCCGTCCACAAGGTCAAGCTGGCCAATCAATTGGGTGGTCAGTATTTCGGAACGAAAGCGGGCTCGTGCCATTTGCTTTTCCATCTCGAAAAAGCGGGCCATGTACCTGTTTTCTTTAAACTGTTCAACGGCCAACGCTTCAAAAGCCCAACGCGAAGCCATGATTTCTCCGGCAATCGGAACGGCATCTTTAGCGGCCGTTTTGTCTTGTAAATCATCAAACTTTACGATAATGCCGCAAAGCAGAATCTGTGGGATCAGCAGTAGCGGAACCAGAATGTAGATGGCCACCACCGAATTGAATGCCGCAGAAATATTTAATCCTAAAAGGTTGGCAAAAACCGCCACAGAAAACAGAACGATCCAATAGGCCAGCGTCATCCCGTGGATTCCAAGGATGAGATTTCCGATTAAAACGAAACTGAACGACTGAAATGCCGAAAGGACTACGAGGAAAAGAATTTTGGAGTTTAGGTAACTGAAGCGGCTCAGGTTAAGAAACGATTCGCGCTGTACTATTTTGCGATCTTTAATAATCTCCTCGGCACTGACGCTCATTCCCATAAACAAAATCACGACAATAGCCATGAAAAGGTAGGAGATCATACTTTTATTTTCGAAAAAGATGTAATCGTTTCCCTCCGAGAAACGGGTGAACCAAGCCACGATCAGGGCAAGCACAGGGGCTTCGAGAAGGTTGATGATCAGGTATTGGCGGTCGGCGGTTTTGATTCTCAAATTCCGTTCGAAGAAGATCCGGAACTGTTTTGTCAATCCTGGTTTTCTTGAACCAGCGGGGGGCAAGCCGGCTTCCGGACGCGGCATCTTCGCTCGTAGTAACTTGGACTTTTTTCGGTATTCGTCGTACCAGTACTGCGGTGTAAAACGACGTTCAGGCAAAAAGTTCCCCGAATTGTCAATCTTTTTGGTTTCCACAATCTCCAGTACCTGCTCGGGATTTACATTTCCGCAAAGCAAACATTCGCAAACTTCGGCATTCACATGGTTCACCTCCCTCTTGAAATAGATGATGGCGTCGAGAGGATTACCTGTGTATATGGGGCGGCCTCCTGAATCGAGAATCCACAACTTGTCAAACAGTTTGAAAATAGCCGATGACGGCTGATGGATGTTTACGATGATTAATTTGCCTTTGCGGGCCTGCTGCTTTAAAAGCAACATCACTTTTTCCGAATCGGTGGACGACAAGCCCGATGTGGGTTCATCAACAAACAGGATGGCCGGTTCGCGAATCAATTCAAGCGCTACATTCAGCCTTTTTCTCTGGCCTCCGCTAATCACCTTTTTTAGCGGGCTGCCTACTTTTAAATCTTTAAAGGCATTCAGTTCGAGTTCATGCAATACCTTGTCGACCTTTTCACCAATAGCTGAAGGCGAAAGCTGATCGAAGCACAGGGTGGCATTGTAATAGAGGTTCTCCCAAACGGTAAGGTCTTCAAACAAAAGATCATCCTGCGGCACATAACCAATCAGCCCTTCGATAGCCTTTTTATGATCGTAAATATCGACCTGGTTGATTTTAACCCGTCCCTGCCGTACCGGTATATTCCCGTTCAGGATATTGAGCAGCGTTGATTTCCCCACGCCACTTCCACCCATAATGGCAATCAGTTGGCCCGACTTTTCGGCAAAGGAAAACCGGTGTAGCCCGTTGTTGCTGTTCTTGAATTTAAATTCAATTTCTTCGGCTGAAAAAACAAAGGAGGGGCTCAAATCCTCATCAATAAAACCAGACGAAATATCGGTGTAATAAACCGGCGCTATCCGGGGCCCACGAATAATGCTCCCTTCCTTGAAGGCATAAAAACGTCCCGGGATTACCGGGTTTCCTTCAATGGTGAGGTATTCGTTGCCGTGGAACACAAAAATGTGGTGTCCAATTGACCGACAACGCAAAAAAAGCAGTTCACCATCAATATTCTTTTCATAAATGTGCCGATACCTGTGTTTGCCGGGTTTTTCATTTCTATTGATCAACAAAAAATCGGAGGCATCAATCTCTTGGGTGGAAGGATAAAATATAAAGGCGAAAAATTTATTGACCTCTGCTTTACTGATTTCAAAAACATTGGCCAGGGTCTCAAAAAGCCCTTCAGCCTTCGCGATATTTCCGTTTTTAACCAGTTCGAGGAAACGCAGAAAAACCATGATCTGCTCTTCTTTCCGGAGCCAGCCCCTGATGTTGGTGCTGATGTTGCGAGCCTCCTGCACCATGTCAAGCGGGATAGCAGGACTTCCGTCAACCCCGTATAAATCAAGCAACTCTTCAAAAAGGTTCAGGTATTCCTTACTGTCAGCAATGCCAAAGTGCTCGTGCAGGTACAAGGAAAAATTCCGGATGGCCTCCTCTTTTTTCGATTCGCTTATGGCCGAGAACAATGCAAATAAATTGATCAGGGCATTTAGTGTAATCTCGTTCATAAGCAATATGTTAGAAATAGAAAAATCCGGGGTCCTGCGCAGGTCCCCGGATTTCAACAACTAGTTCAAAATATTCTTTCTGAAATCCTCCATCAAAGATCCGATTTCTGTCAGTTCTGTTTCGGTAATTTCCGTGTTTTCTTCAAAAATGGTGACAACGGGTTTAAACTGTTCGTAATATGGCTGTATGCTTTCATCTTCCGACATCAGTTCGAGCAGTGTAAAAACCAGGTTCACCCGCTCGGTTTGCGTGCTCATGATCTCCAGCAATTTCGCTTTGTTGTTTGCCAGCAAAGTGGTCTGGCTTAAAACATACAAAGCTTCCACATTGGATCCAATGACGGAAAGCGCATAAACCCCGGGTTGATTGCCGGCGGACATTTGCTGGTGAAAGTGGTTGAGGTTCTCTGATACCAGGTAATCAAGCGAATCTTTGTTGCCCGCATTTTCCCTGATTCTCTCCATATGATTTTTTGATGAAATAAGTTCATCTCTGAGTCCGAGTTGATCGATCAGTTGTTCGGAAACTCCGGTTATTTCAGCGGCCACATCACCCCGGTTATAAACACTGGCATAGAGCAAATCGAAAGAATAGAGGCCGAGTCCAAAACTTTGCTCCGATTTGGTCATCAGCTTTTCGGCCTGATCAGGGGTCACCGTTAAATCAAAAATATAGGAAGCACCCGCCTCATTCAGTAGCGTGGCAATCTCCTTTTCACTAGGCATCTTGTTAATGGTTTCAACAATTTGATCTTTGATTTTTACGGCATCAAAAACTTCAACTTCAACATATGCCTCTTGTCCGCCGGAGGTTGTCCCTTTCTTTTCTTTAGTTTTAGTCGATGAATTACATCCGGCAAGCAGAGCCAGAGCCAGACCAAACGCTAAAACTTGTGTGGTAAATAAATTTTTCATTTGCAATTGTTTTTTTTGATTCTTAATTCATGAATACATTTATTTTCTATTTTCTCCCCCAAGACACCAAAAGAGAATATGTTTAGTGTGCGCAATCATACCAAATATACGAATATTTCATTTAGTTACTTATTATCAAGTCTTTCTATAAACAAATGTAAGGAAAAGTTGTTTTCAAAATTAGAGTAAAAACACCGCTGGATCTGAAGCTGAAATAAAACTTTATTTTTTTATGATTCAATCTTTACAAACTGCAGTTAAAATACTGGTTGTTGATGATGAAACCGATATGGAGCCGATGATCCGGCAGAAATTTCGCCGCCATATTCGTGAAAATACGTTTGATTTTGAATTTGCTTCGAACGGGTTGGAAGCTCTGGAAAAGATTGTTGAATTCCCCGAAATTGGGATTGTGCTTTCCGATATTAATATGCCGGAAATGGATGGGTTGACGCTGCTTTCGAAGTTAAATGAATTGAAAAATCCCGGGTTGAAAACCGTGATGGTATCGGCATACGGCGATATCGACAATATACGAACTGCGATGAACCGCGGCGCTTTTGATTTTATTACGAAACCGGTAAACTTTGAGGACCTCGAAATAACGATCAAAAAAACGATTGAAGAAATTATTTCGATCCGGCGCTGGCTAACCGAGCACGATCAACTTGTTTCCATACAACACGACCTCAACATATCCCGTGACATTCAGCAGGCCATCCTACCAAAAGAATTTCCACCATTTCCTGAAGAACCAAATTTTGATATTTACGCTTCGATGGTGGCTGCCAACGAGGTTGGAGGCGATTTTTACGATTTCTTCCTCATCGATAAAGACCGGCTTGGATTTGTGATTGGCGACGTTTCGGGCAAAGGAATTTCAGCAGCTATTTTTATGGCTGTCAGTCGCACACTGGTTCGCGCCACCGGGCTTAAAGGCGATTCGGTTAGTGACTGTATGCGATATGTAAATAATCTTCTTTGCATTGAAAGTGTTTCATCGATGTTTGTTACCGTATTTTATGGAATTTTGAATACGCAAACCGGCGAGGTTGATTACGTAAATGCGGGGCACAATCCGCCCTATCTACTTTCGACAGAAGGGATTAGCAAGGTTGAGATGACCAATGGCCTCGCACTTGGGGTTATGGATGATTTTAACTTCGAATCGAAAAAATTACATCTGAAAAAAGGCGACCAGCTTTTGCTCTACACCGATGGCGTTGTAGAAGCTTTCAACCTGGAAGAAACAGCTTACGGAGAAGAAAAATTTGAGAATTTTCTGAATGAAAATCGCAACCATTCTGTTGAAACGATCATTAAAAGATCATTTGCCGATGTCAATGATTTTGTGGCTGGTGCGCCTCAGTCAGACGACATTACACTTTTAGGAATAACGTTTAAAGGGTAAATTGTCTGAGCCAGGATTCATAGGATTAAATGATTGGCATGATTCAATTTAGTGGGATTTGAACGACGAACTCTGTCCCGTCTCCTTCTATTGTTTCCACCTTTATTTCTCCTCCATGTGCCTTCACAATATCGTAACTTAAACTCAACCCTAATCCGGTTCCCTGTCCGGTTGGTTTAGTGGTGAAGAAAGGTTGGAAAATTTTGTCTTTGATGGAGGAAAGGATTCCGGGGCCATTATCGGTTATACGAATTTCAATTGTAGTATTCACTTTTTTTGTGGATACGATAACTTGTGGCTTGTAACTTGATGCTTGAGGCTTTGATTTCTCGGACACTGCATAAAACGCATTGTTAATCAAATTCAGCAAAACCCGCCCGATATCTTGGGGAACTACCTCAATTTTAGGGAGAAATTTATCAGCTTCCAATTTGAAATCTGAATTGAACGATTTGTCTTTTGCCCGGAAACCGTGGTAGCTCAGGCGTAAATATTCATCTGCAAGTGCGTTGATATCAGTGGGTTCTTTTTGGCCGCTGTTTCCACGGCTGTGCAACAACATGCCTTTTACAATGGCATCTGCGCGCTTGCCGTGGTGATTAATTTTTTCGAGGTTTTGTTTGATGTCTTTTACGATCTCATTTGCCAACTGTACCGAGACTTCGGTACCAACTGCCAACTCTTCCTTCATTTCTTCCAACAACTCATTGCTTAATTCCGAAAAATTATTTATAAAGTTCAGCGGATTCTGGATTTGGTGAGCAATGCCGGCAGTGAGCTGGCCGAGACTTGCCATTTTTTCGGATTGGATAAGTTGCGATTGTGTTGCTTTTAATTCTGCAAAGGCATATTCCACCTGATTTTTGGCCATTTCCAGTTGGTTAAAATCTTCGTAACGTAAGTAAGCGATTGAGAATGCCTGTGCCAGTGAATTTACAGGTTCAAGTTCATTATCGTTTAAAGGAGAACTATTGCCTATATAAAGCATACCCTGTTTAAACGGAACAAAATTCAGATACAATGATTGTGGCGCAGAAGCACCCTGAAATGATTCGGGGTTATCTACTTTTTCTTCCTTAATCAGGTTTTGCATAAAACTGACAAATTGAGTTTTATTCCAGCTCTCACGATAGGTTTCATTATTTTTCCAACTTCTAACCATTCCCGAAGCAATTCCCTCCTCATTAAATGACATTTTGAAAGTGCTAAGCGACCGTCCTTCAGTTGCGGAAAGATAGGTTTGAATCGATTCAGAGACTTCGTCCATAATAAATACACCGCAATGTATAAATGGAATTCCCAGAGCAATCAGTTCTTTCCAGATTAGTGGAGTTATTCGGTTTAAATCTTCTTTGGTACGCATGCTTGCAATTTCACCACGAACCCGATCAAGAGAAGCTTGTTTAATTTCTGCAATGCGTTTTAGCTCTCTTTCCTTCGATTTTTCAAGTTGCTTTTCAATTCGTACTTTTTCTGTTATGTCGTACTGGACAGCAATTAAACTCTCAACTCTTCCATCTTTGTTAAATACCTGAGAAATTGACCATTCCATGAAAAATTCAGTTCCATCTTTTCTATAATTAATGGTTTTTCCTTCCCAAACCTCACCTTTGCCCAGAATGTCTTCCAGATGTTTGAAAATACTCAGATCGGTCTTAGGGCCTTGCAAAATTCTTGGAGTTTTCCCAATCAGTTCCTCTCTGGCCCAACCTGTCATTTTCTCAAAAGCTTTGTTTGCATAAATAATGTAAGGACCCGGAGGTCCAAGTTCCGGAGTAGTAATCAATATACTTTGAGTCATTGATTCCAATATCATTGAATCACGATGAGAAGGCAGAGGGTTTTCCATTAATTGTTCAATATAATTGCCAAGACATATTATACAATTTTGTATAAATATACATATAATTCCAGTGCAACAATTGGCTTATTTACCGGCTTCAGAGTTTTCAGTGATCACATCCGGTAGTTGGACAATAAATTCGGTAAAGACTCCAGATTCAGAATTGATCTTAATACTACCTCCATGTGCCTTCATGATATCATAGCTCAAACTGAGCCCCAGTCCGGTTCCCTGCCCGGTTGGTTTGGTGGTGAAGAATGGCTGGAAGATTTTTTCCTTTATGTTTTCAGGTATTCCATTACCGTTGTCAGATACTTTAATCTCAAGTTTGTCGCGAGCTTTGGCGGTGCTTACTGAAACGGTTGGTTTATATCCTTCTTCTCCTTTTTTGCTCCGCTCATTCACGGCATAAAACGCATTATTTATCAAATTCAGCAACACCCTGCCAATATCCTGCGGAATCACATTGATTTTCGGTAGCGACTCAACGAAATCAGTCTTAAAATCTGCATTAAAAGACTTGTCTTTTGCCCGTAAACCGTGATAAGAAAGTCGCAAATATTCATCGGCCAGGGCGTTGATATCGGTGAGTTCTTTTTTGCCGTTGCTGATTCGGCTGTGTTGCAGCATGCCTTTCACAATGGCATCGGCGCGTTTGCCGTGGTGGTTTATTTTTTCGAGGTTTTGTTTGATGTCGGTTGAAATGGCTTTGGCTTCTTCCGTGTCGCCTTTATCCAGCTCTTCATTCATTTCATCAACCAGCTCACTGCTTATTTCCGCAAAGTTATTCACGAAGTTTAATGGGTTTTGAATTTCATGAGCAATGCCAGCGGTCAGTTCTCCCAAGGAAGCCATCTTTTCGGATTGAACCAATTGGCTCTGAGTGGCCTTTAACTTCGATATGGTTTTATTGAGCGCTTCGTTCTTGATTGCAATCACTTTGTTTTGCTCATCAAGTGCCAGCATATTCTTTGCAATTTCATTTCTGGCATTTTCTATGAGGCGCTTTTTTTGTTCCAATTCAGCGATGGTATTGTTTAATACATTGGTAATGGCGCTTTTGTCCATTATGGTGCGCCTGTACTTGAACTCTGCAATCTCCAGTTGCTTTTTTACCGGTTTAATTTCTGCTATTAAAAGCTGTCTGTCCTCCTCCGATATATCAAGGTTCATTATCAATTTAAGCAGTGCTTCCAAAGTATATTAGTTTTTCTCCTTTAAAATTACCATTGAACATGTTTCATTGTGAAAATCACAGAAACTATTTTTTGAGTATCCTATTTCTCCGTAAGTAAAAAACCCAATCAAAGGCTTATCCCAAATAGCGCGAATTTGTTCTGCTTCATTGCTGGTCATTGGCCCCAAAGCCAAATGCCTGGCTTTACACGAAAACATTAGTATTGCATCGGCTTCAGGAATAGTGGTTTTTAAACTTGAAATTTCATTGGTGGTATTTTCAACTAAATCAAAGCCAGGGGGTACAGAAAACTTCACTTTGGATCCCTGAGGTATGCCACCACCGAATATCAAAGACCTGTTTTCGTTATCGGCCATCATGGGTGACCTCAAAACGACATTACCGTTTTCCTTGGTCAATTGCAACGGGTACTGGGCAAAGTTCATTGCTACTACTTCCGAGCGGTTATCCAAATACCCCTTAAATTCAAAATATTTGATAAAAACATCAACAGCGGGTTCATCATCGATTGTATAAACTACGTTGCCCTCTGATTTTGTGATTGTTTTTTCTATGCCAATGCTGTCCCACCCACTGGTGGCAAGGCCCTGTACATTGATTTTATCACCATCAACAATCAATCCCATAATCGCATTTGAATATTCTCCTGCGGCGTTAAATACGTAAGTAGCTTTCATGGTCAAATCATCGCCTGCCAGTCCTCCATACAATGGCATTTGAGGGGCTTTATCAAATACCCCTTTGACTATTTGTTCGCCATCGATTGTTAGCCCGCTTGAAACAACAATGAGCGAAGGATTATTGAAAATCTTTTGGGCATGATCAGCCAGGTTCGCACAGGCTTCGTATGTGGATCCGTGCGTGGTGTCCTGAATTAATACCTCATAATGGGTCTTTTTTATGTCCAAAAGCATGACAACGGTCGATTGTTCGGTCACTTCAGCATCCAGAATCTCTCCGGCTGTAGTAGCACCAAAAACATCCACTTTTTTCTCATTGAGGAACTCGGCTAATTCACTCCTGTCTTGCACTATGGAACAGAACACAATGGCAAGAGTTGGCGAAAAACCATCGCTGGTAGCTTGAGAAAATTTTGATTTAATATCATCAATGTTTTCTCCAAACATATTTTTTGCTTTCATAATAATTTTCTTTTAAATAGTTCCTGATTCGTTTGACCCGGCTTTAACTGCCGCAGCAATAGCCGTTATATTTTTAGTAATAATTGACATTAGCTGAGGAATAAAAGAACCATTTACCGTTTTGCTAAGCCAGGGGTTCATAATGGTGGAAATTATAAAACTGATAGACGCATCATTATCGGTTACAACGCCCAGCCGTTGCCGCAGATTGTCAATCAGCAAATCACCGTCTGCCTCACGGCTAAAAGCAGATGAAGTGACCACAATTTCGGTATTCTGTGTATTATCCTCATAGGGTTTGTAACTGAATTTCCGGTAAATCTTATCATTTAATTCGTTTACTTTTAGCATATTATTATTTGGCGTACCATCGTCCATGTAGTAATTGTACAGGTAAGTTACAATGGTTTGGTCGCCGCCCAGTAATTTAAATAATTCAAAGGCCTCGGGGTCGGCAAGTAACTGCTCGTTGGTTTTGTTTACGATTCTGTCTCTGATAAATTCGTACTGCGTCTGTACCTCTGCAGGGCCAAGACCCTGCCGGATAGCGGGAATGGGTATCAGTGGTACCACAAAAAAAGGCAGATCGGCAATATTTAGACAAACCAATGCCGCATATAAACGCTTTGCGTTGAAATAACATTCGCTGGTAAGTTTACCATAGCCATCCATATTGGGTCTTATTACCTTATGACATAGGTACACTGCGGCGGCCGCGGCTCCGGGTTTTGATCCTTCCACGCCATACACGCCTACGGTGGGATCCACACCGCCATGATACACCACTGGCGCCGTGAAGGAAACAAGGTTTCGCATGGCGGAATTGCGGTAACATAACCCTCCGGCAGGGTATGGAACGTAGCCGGATTTATGGGGATCAACGGTTATGGAATCAGCATGACGTATCGCTTTATACTGTTGAATTACATAGTCACTCATTGGCAGTTTCGCCATACCAGCTTCATCAATGTGTTTAAATGAATGAGGGCTGCACTCATCACTGCTGTTCATCATTGTTATGAAATAGCCGCCCCAGGCAGCATCACAATGAATGGCAAACTCCAGGCCTTTTTCTCGGTATTCATCCCTTATCTTGAGGATATCGGCCAAGGGATCAACGGCGCTTTCTTCTGTTGTACCGATTATTGCCACCACATTCATAAGTGGAATTTTCTTTTCTAAACAAAGATCAAGGGATTTTCGCAGTTGGCTTAAATCCATTCTTGCATTTAAATCCACCGGGAGACTCCACATATTATCAGCGCCAATCCCTAAAATAGCAGCCCCTTTTGGCCATGAGTAATGCCTGGTCCCGGAACAAATGGATACCGGGGATTCAGAAATGGAGGGTAGGTATTTTTGTAAAATCTGATGATACCCGATTTTCTGTGCGGAGTATTTTGAAATGGCAGCATTGATCGTATCAATATCGATTCCATACTGTTTATTTATCCGGTTTGGAATATCCAGCACATCATCAATGGCCAGGTTAAGCGTCGTCCAGTCGTCAAGATTGGCAAGCGTTGCCATCGAACCATTGGCTAGTTTTACCTGGAAATCGTCTATATTTTGAAAAACTGCTTCCTTGTGAATTGCTGCACGTACGCTTACCGGATAAAATTTTAGATTCCTGGCCATCCATAATCCTTCCAGGTTGGCCACCGAGCCATCGCAGGTAATATGTCCCCAACCTGTAATAAGGTTGCCCGGCAAAGGGACTTCTGCCGTATTCTGACCAATCGGTTGTACGGAATAACCCAGCATCTTGCACAAATCGTTGCCCACATACATTTCCATCAGTGTGGTTACCGGTGAAGCTTCGGCCGCTACATTATTCTGATTGTATAGCAGGGCTGCAAAATAGCCGAGAATGCCCGGTAAAGCGGTGTCCCACAACATGTGTCCAATACTGCGCATGCTGAAAAATGTGCCCGATTCCTGCAATTGTGAGACGAGTTTATCGTATTCATCCATCATCATTTGCATCGTACTCTCAAATTCCGGAGAGCTTTGTATGGCGGCATCGACATAATCCGGATCATCAGGATAATAATTTTTCCTGAATTCGACATTGCCCTTCAGGGCGCGGTCAAGCATTTCGTGCAGATATTTGGCGTTGCCGCCATGGGTTCCTAAAAACAAAGCTTCAAGAGTTTCAGCACCGGAGCCGGCCAACCCAATTTGTTTTTCTTTGGGTAAATTTCGATGCGCATGCAATAAATTCCTGGCGAATTGCTCTGCGTGATGTTTCGATATTTCATGCATAGTAAAGTGTATTTAGGATATTTATTCAGTCATCTGCAAATTTGAATTAAAGCAATCTCTGAATATCTTCCATACACCATCTTCCTGCTTCCAGAGCTGTATTGATTTTCCACTATCCATATTCCTGCCATCCTGTTGGCTGAGCTCATATTCTGTTTGAACGCCCACTATGCCAGCACTTCCATAAATGCTTGTGGAAATAACCTTGTATTTCGTAAAACCCTGGCTTATATAGTCCGCAAGTGTTGTTTGAATCTTGTTTCTTCCTTTTACCGACTCCTGGCTTGGAGCCATAAATTCTGCATCTTCCGTGTAACAATTGGCAACACCTGCAGCATCAGCATTGGCCATGGCTTGTTCAAAAATCCGGGTTCTTGCTTCGATAGCCTCCCGTGTCGAATTAATTCCATAATCATTTTTTGTGTTCATAGTATAGGGATTTTAATGATAAATTCTGTGCCTTCTCCTTTTTTTGATTCTACTTTCAACTCCCCACCGTGCGTTTTCACAATATCGTAACTCAAACTCAATCCCAATCCAGTTCCCTGCCCGGTGGGTTTGGTCGTAAAGAAAGGCTGAAAGATTTTGTCTTTTATTTCAGCAGGAATGCCTTCTCCATTATCTTTTACACGGATTTCGACATGGTCGGCAATGTTTTTTGTAGAAACGATAACCGTAGGATTGTAATCAGGTGGTGTTTGTGGTAGAGACAAGGCATGCCTTGTCTCTACGGGTGTCGTTTTTTCATCGGTTCCGGTTTTTCCATTACCGACCGCATAAAACGCATTATTAATCAAATTCAGCAAAACCCTGCCAATATCCTGTGGAACAACACTGATTTTTGGTAGCGACTCATCGAAATCAGTTTTGAAATCGGCATGAAACGATTTGTCTTTTGCCCTAAGTCCGTGATAACTCAGCCGCAAATATTCATCTGCCAGGGCGTTAATGTCGGTGAGTTCTTTTTGTCCATTGCTGGTGCGCGAGTGTTGCAACATGCCTTTTACGATCGCATCGGCACGTTTGCCATGACGGTTTATTTTTTCTTCATTCTCCTTAATATCGTTAGCAATTTCTTCAGCTAACTGCCTGTTGCCAATTGCCAACTCTTCTTTAAGTTCTTCGATCAATTCTTTATTTAAGTCTGAAAAGTTATTGACGAAATTGAGCGGGTTTTGAATCTCGTGGGCTATTCCGGCAGTGAGCTCTCCAAGACTGGCCATTTTTTCGGATTGGATGAGCTGGGCCTGGGTTGTTTTTAATTTGGTGTACGCTTTTTCAATTTCACGGGCATGCAGAAGTTCACGCTCACGCGATTTTTCCCGTTCCATTCGGATGGTTCTTTCTTTCTGGTATTTATGAACCTGCCAGATGCTAAAAATCAAGAGCAGCAAATAAAATCCATAAGCCCACCAAGTTCTCCACCAAGGCGGCAGGACGGTGATTCCCATACTGGCACCCTCCATATTCCACACCCCAAAACTGTTGGCTCCCCGCACCCGGAAAGTATATTCGCCCGGCGGAACATTCGTATACGGAGAAGTTTCGCCATCGCGCACATCCTTTCGCCACTCTTTGTCGTAGCCCTCAAGCATAAATTGCAATTGAATGGATGATGCATCATAAAAATCGAAACAGGCAAGCGAAAAAGCAAATAAATTCTGATCGTGTGCCAATCGGATTGCTGTCGTTTGCCAGATCGGCTTCTCCAACAAGTCAAAAACTGCAGTTGGATTCTGATCGCCTAACAGATGAAAACCAGTAATACGGATATCCGGCAGCCGGGTATTTTTATGTTGTAATATCTGAATTGGGTAAAAGGCATGGAACCCTCCTTTCCGGCTGAAAAATAATTCCCCGTCGTAAGCAACATAGCCGCTGTTGTAATGGTCATAGGCATTTCGGATACCACTATTGGCGTTATAAACCGACATGGTTTCAATTTCAGGATCAAACTCAATAATCGAATTTTGGTCGCTTAACCATAGTTTCCCATCAACGGACTTCACCAGAGACAATAGGTAATTTGAAGGCAAAAGACTGTTGTTTGGAGTAAATGATTTGAATATCCCGGTGGCTGGATTTAGCTTTTGAAGTCCATTTAACCAATCAGCAAACCAAATGTTCCCGTCATTATCTTCAGTGATATAGGAGAGCATGCCAAGCTGCTTACCTGCCTTAAAAAAATGTTCTATTCTGTTCGTTTTCGGATTAATCCGGTCTAAAAACAATGGATTAACTATGTCGCCAAACGGAGATCCTCCTCCCACCCAAATATGCCCTTTTTCATCTTCATAAATAGATCCAACCAAATTTCCACCAAGGCTGTTTGGATCGTTTGGATCGTGGGCATAGTTTACAATGTCATTTGTTGCCGGGTCGTAGCGAAAAAGGCCTTGCTCCCAACTCCCAAACCAGAAATGGCCGGAGCGATCATGTAAAACCTCCATAAAAAAATCTTGCGATATGTCATCCGTAATTCCGGGTAGTTGAAAAAACTGGAACCCACCAGTTTCGGGATTTCCACGAAATTGCCCTCTGTCTGTACCAACCCAAAGGTACCCTTCCCTGTCTTCCATCAATCCATGGATCATTGTAACCGGTCCTTGAGAATCACCAATTTCAAAAACTGTTCTAGACCCTGTCCGGCGATCAATCCGTTCGAGATAGGCAGGATTAGCATGTCCTATCCATATATTACCCGATCTATCTTTTAAAATCCCATGAGAACCTGATCTTGATTCATCCTCATTCCTTGGAATGTTGAAAAAGGGAAACAGGTCGTCATACAGCTTGACTTTAAGAACTGTCTGACCATCGCCTCCGGATGTCACCCATAGGGTGCCGTCCTTTGTCTGGTAGGTCTGCCACAGGAAGTCGGTATTAAGGTCGCTTGCATTATTTCCCCTTTTAAAGTGCCGGGTGATTCCGGAAGCCGGATCAAACACTTTAAGTCCACCTGGGAAAGCGGTTATCCAGATTCTGCCTTCGTCATCTTCGAAAATTGAAGAAATATGGGTAGACGAATCAGAAGCAACCGGAACTGGTCCAGCCTGCCAGGGGCCCGATAACTTTTCAGGGTTTTTAGGATCGCTGGTCAGCCTCTTGAAAGTTCCCTTTTCCCTGTCCATTAAATGCAGGCCATCACCCACTGTACCGATCCAGAAATTGCCTTGGCTGTCTTCCAGAATCGACCTGACTTTGTTGCTGATAAGGGTGGTGGAATCTCCTGGGTTATGCAGGTATCGCGTAAATGTTTCGCTTTCGGGATGATACCTGTTTAATCCGCCTTCGCTTGAATTTGTTTCCCATGGAAAACCAGCTCCAACCCACAGCGTACCCGTTTTATCTACATAAAGCGCTCTGACCCTATTGTACGAAAGTGAGTTTGGATCATCGGAATCATGCTGAAAATGCTTAAACGTTCCGGTTTCCGGGTCGTACCGGTCAAGCCCAAGCTCGCCTCCAATCCAGATAAAACCCTGATGGTCTTCTGCAACACAGCTTAATACATTACCACTCAAGGATTCGGGATTGTCAGGATCATGCTGGTATCTGGTAAAAATCCCCCGTTCGGGCTCGAAAGTAGTCAGCGCTCCCTGCTGCCAGTGTGTCATCCAAAGCGTGCCATTGGAATCAAGAAACACTGATTCAATATAATCGTTTGACAACGAATTCGGGTTATTGACATCGTAGCGGTAAATCACAAACTTTTGCCCATCGTAACGGATCAGGCCTCCCTGCGTGGCAAACCAGAGGAAACCTGTTTTATCCTGTACCATTCCCTGTACACTGTTCCCATAAGTATCCCCGGGCAGTCTAAAAACTTCAAATCTGGGATTAAAATTCCGCACATCTGCTGCACTCCTTTGCTGTGCGAAGAGTTGTATGCAAAATAAAAGTGTAAAAATCCCAAACAGTATTTTCATAATTGGCCGTTTTTCAGTGGTAATCGAATAATAAACTGTGTGCCCGTTCGTTGGTTACTGCTTTCATTTCCCCGCCACGCGCTTTTACGACATCGATAATTCAACTCAAACCCAACCCTTTTCACTGGCAAGACTCCAATCCGTTTCGATAAACTGGTCGTCTTTCTTTTGATAAACTCACCTCCAACAACCAGAACTATCAGGGAAAACAAGCAACGGAACGATGCAAAATATTTTGGGTTTCATTGTTAATAATTGATTGAAATTCTTTAGCAATACCTGAATACAATTTAAAACATTTGTGAATAAAATACCAATTTATCCGAATATATTATTCAGATTGAAAGTTTTGTAAGTCAATAATTTATATAATCTTGCGTTTTGTTGTGATCCGATGAGAAAACAGTGCTTACAGGGCACAAAAATTACAAGCGAAATGGCTGATAAAATGCTATTACCTTTAAAAAGATGAGCAGACCTGCACTTACAAAAAAAATCCTAAAAGATTAAAAAATCAATCCGCATTTTCTTCAATTCGTGTATCCACAGGTTGCCTAACCCAGGGGTTGAGACTTTTTTTGAAGGACGGCCCAGGTTAAGTATTGATGATCGCTGGGGTACCTGCGCGTACTTATGGGACGCCCAGCAGACTTTAGGACATAAAAAAGGCAAGCCTCTCGGCCTGCCTTTCCCTATTTGGTAGCGATTTATTTTTATAACCAACGTAAATAATTGAAATCCTGCCGGTGTGGAAGGAGTGCATTCTTCGGAAACATGCGGATCGCATAGTTGTAAGCTCCCGGATGCGTTAAATGAAGGTCGAGCTTGTAAGTAGTCAGCCCGTCTTCAGTCTTGAGCATATTAAACTCCTTGCATTCGACCAACTCCGGATCATCACCTCCTCCGTTTTCCGTCATCACAATTTCAACTCCAATTTCATCAGGCGACAGCCCTTTCAAGTCCAGAACCACCTGCGCCGGATAGTCCTCTCCAATCCGGATGGCATTAGTAATTCCATCAGCAATTTCAAGTTCCCTGACTTCAATGTCGTCCCATTTTTCGGCGATCTTGCTCTTCCAACTGACCATTTCCCGGGCTAATTTAAAGTCATCGGCTTTCAACAGTTTTCCGCGTTCAGCCTGCGGCACGTAAAAGCGTTCCTGATAGTCACGAATCATCCGGCTTGTTGTGAAGTTAGGGGCCACCTGCGCTTGCGTTTTCTTAATGTATCCCACCCATTCTTCCGGAACATCGTTGCTATTCCGGTTGTAAAAGGCCGGTACAATCTCATCTTCAAACAAGTTGTAAATGGTTTGCGCGTCCAGTTCATCCTGAAAATCCTGAACATCGTAAGAACGCTCCAGTGGTAAAGCCCAGCCGGCGCCTTCCTTGTAACCTTCCACCCACCAACCGTCCAATACGGAGAAGTGAAGGGTACCGTTCATCACGCCTTTCTCGCCGCTGGTTCCTGAGGCTTCCAATGGGCGGGTGGGTGTATTTAACCAGATATCAACTCCCTGAAGCAGTTGCTTGGCCAGGTTCATGTCGTAATTTTGAAGAAACAGGATTTTACCTAAGAACTCCGGTCGCTTTGAAATTTCCACAATATATTTAATCAAATCCTGCCCCGCTTTGTCGGCCGGATGGGCTTTCCCCGCAAAAATAAACTGCACGGGCCGATCGGGGTTGTTAACAATCTCGGCCAGTCGGTCAAGGTTTCGAAAAAGCAGGTGTGCTCTCTTGTAAGTCGCAAAGCGTCGTGCAAAACCAATGGTCAGTGCTTTGGGGTTTAATGAGCTGAGCACCTCGGTGATCAATTTTGGGTTTTCGTTGCGTTTCACCCAGTTATCAGTAAAACGTCCCTTGATGTAATCAATTAGTTTGGAGCGAAGATTCTGCTTCAGGTCCCAAATTTCCTGGTCAGGTACCTTATAAATCTTATCCCACAAATCGAAATCCAACTGATTATTCGTAAAATCTTTTCCAAAGTATTTTAGGTGAATGGCTTTCCACTCTTTTGCAGTCCAGGTAGAATAATGTACTCCGTTTGTGACATAGCCAATATTTAATTCTTCAGATAAATAACCTTGAAACAACGGTCTTAAGATGTCTTTCGACACATCGCCATGTAACATACTAACCCCATTGATTCCCTGTGACAGGTTGGCCGCCAAAAAGCTCATATTGAAATGATCTTCGTATGGTGCCACTTTTCCAAGCATCACAAATTCATCCCAGTTCAGGTTGATCTTGCCCGGATAATCTTTCATGTACATGGCAAACAGATCCTGATGGAAGGAATCGTGGCCGGCTGGCACCGGTGTGTGGGTTGTAAACAAGGTCGATGCCCTTACCACTTCTTTGGCCTCGGCATAGGTGAGCTTGTCTTCAACGACCAGGTTGTGGATTCGCTCCAAACCAATCATGGCTGCGTGTCCCTCATTGCAGTGATAAATATCGGCATCGGTGTGTCCCAGCTTTTTCAAAGCGCGAATTCCGCCAAGGCCCAGTAACATTTCCTGTTTCAGCCGGTTTTCATTATCGCCTCCATACAGGTGATGCGTCACAAAACGATCGTTTTCGTTGTTGGCATCAAAGTCAGCATCGAGCAAATAAAGGCTTACCGAACCAATTTTTACCTCCCAAACCTGGGCATGAATGACGCGCCCTGGATACTCCACTTCAACGTGTACCCAATTGCCATCTTTGTCGAATGCCGGCTGAACCGGAATTTTTGAAAATTGCTGGGCTTCGTAATTGGCCATCTGGTCGCCTTGCAAGGAAATAACCTGCTTGAAATAACCGTAACGGTACAGTAATCCCACGGCTACCAAGTTAGCCTTGGAATCACTAGCCTCCTTCAGGTAGTCTCCAGCCAGTATTCCCAGACCTCCTGAGAAAATCTTCAGGCTGTCGTGCAGTCCGTATTCCATACTGAAATAAGCAATTTTGGGGCCCACCTTCTGCTCCCGCTCCTTCTGGTAGTTTTGGAAGCGTTCGTAAATTTCATCCATTTCGAGGATGAACGCTTCGTTGTGTTCCAGCTGTTTAAATCGCTGATAGCTTACTTGCTCCAGCAAAACAATGGGATTATGGGCCGATTCTTCCCATATTTCTTCATCTATTTTCGCAAATAACTCACGTGTTTCCGTATTCCAAACCCACCACAGGTTTTTGCTCAACTCTTTCAGAGGAGCTAGTTTTTCAGGAATGTTTGATTCAACAAACAATTTTTTCCAATTTGGCATATCCACAACAGGTCCTTTTATAAATCTTACACCTTCTGTATTCATCTCCGTCAAAATAAATTATATTACTATGAAAATCAGTTCACTCCCAGCATTAAATATGCTGAACTAAAAAGAGATGTAAAAGTATAAAAACTTTCATTCAAAGATTTTTACGCCTCTTCAAGATGTTCAAGATTCTGGTTAAACTTACTTTTTACTTTTTGCTCCAGTTGAAGCGGTCTTACGTTTGGTTGCAGTTTTACTCGTTTTTTTCCGGGCATGAAGATGGGCTATTTCCAACTCGTATTTTTTTAGTTTCTCGTCCTTTTCAAGCAAAGCTTTATTCAAAACAGCCAACTTAACTTCCAATTCACTTTCTGGAACAAACGTATTCAATCTTAGTTTAAAATCGCTGAAAACATTCATGTAATTAATAAATGCTTCGTAGGGACTTTCGTATGGATTGAAGTAGTTGTGTACTTCTCCGTCAGAGAAAAACTTTGTACTCATATAATAAAAATGATCGCTCACCTGAAGGTAGCTCCAGTCTTTATTTAAGGCTTCATCGCTTATTTTTGCCATTCGGTCTTTCAGTTCATACACTTTATTGAAAGCTTCCTGTTGCATTTCATTTCCCAGCCAGGCTGTCAAATCACGTTCTTCATCGGCCCATGAAATGGTATTGGGCACGTTTACTGCCGATACAGGCTGAAAGTCGTCGGCAATTTCGGAAGGCGTAGCAAACCGGAAAGCCGACTGGTTAAAGACCGTATCAGGCAAATGCTCCATAAACCGGAAGATCCCGGATTCTTCGGACTGGTGCTCGCCAAAGGTTTCGTAGTCCATGAAAAGATTAATGATCTCATCTTTCTTATCTGCACTGATCCAACGGACAAACTTTTCGGTGGTCAGCGGATATTCGCTCCAGGCTTGATTAGAGAACCGGAAGGCAATGTCGTCACTCAGTTTGAAGTTGCGCATCAAAACCTTTAGCCGGGGATTTATGGCATTACAATATAAAAAGTTAGGCGATTTCCAGCCCAAAACATGTTTGGCTCCTTCGGTTAAAACAGCTTTAAACCCCATGTCGGCAACTGCCGCTCCTATTTCGTCCGAGTAGACCATCTCAGTATTTCGAAACACGGTGGGCCGCTGTCCGAAATAGTGTTTCATAGCATCACTGTGTTTATCAACCTGCTCTTTGAACAGTTCTTTGCTTTTTAAAGCCACTAGCGAGTGGGAATAAGTTTCGGCCAAAAATTCAACCTGTCCTGTTTTTGCCAGTTCCTGAAATGATTCCAACACTTCAGGAGCATACAGCTCAAACTGCTCCAGAGCTGTTCCGGTAATGGAAAAGGCGACTTTGAATTTCCCCTTATGCTTCTTAATTAACTCAAGCATCAGTTTATTCGCCGGCAAATAACAATGCTCAGCAACTTTTCTCAGAATAGTCTCATTCGCGTAGTCATCGTAATAATAGTGATCGTTGCCAATATCGAAAAAACGGTAACGACGGTAACGAAAAGGCTGATGAACTTGAAAGTATAAACAGATGGCTTTCATATCTCTTGTTTTTTAATCGATTTTTAACGCTTCATAATATACATCGCGGACATTCTTTGCCGAGTTTTTCCACTGCAGGCTGTCCACTTCCTTTTTTCCATGTTTCATAAACATATTCCACATACCAGGATAATTTAGCAGCCCGTAGATGGCGTCGGCCATGGCGTGCACATCCCAATAATCGGTCTTTACTGCGTATTTCAGAATTTCGGCAACTCCCGACTGGTTGGAGATAATGACCGGAACATTGGTCTGCATGGCTTCCAACGGAACAATTCCAAAAGGCTCGGAGACCGAGGGCATCACAAACACATCACTCATGCGAAACATATCAAAAACATCATCGCCTTTCAAAAAGCCGGTGAAGTGAAAATAGTCGGATATCTTCAGTTCGGCAGCTCGTTTCACCATGCCATTCATCATATCGCCGCTACCAGCCATCACAAAACGAACATTTTTCATCCGCTTGAGCACCAGGTTCGCGGCTTCAACAAAGTACTCGGGTCCTTTCTGCATGGTTATTCGGCCTAAAAAGGTGACAATTTTTTCTTCCACCCCCTTTTTCAATCGCACTTTTTCTTCCTGGCTGATGGGTTCGACGGCATTGTAAACCGTAGTCACCTTAGCGGGATCGATTCCATATTTTTCAATAACAATCCTCCGGGTCATATTGCTCACCGTGATGATTTTATCGGCTGCAAGCATCCCTCTTTGCTCAATGCCGAAAACTTGCGGATTGACGCTGCCGCCACTCCGGTCAAAATCAGTAGCATGAACATGAATCACCAAGGGCTTTCCGCTGGCTTCCTTCGCTGCAATTCCGGCCGGATAGGCCAACCAGTCGTGGGCATGAATCAGGTCAAACTCCTGATCTCGGGCTATGACTTCGGCTACCAACGAATATTTGTAAATTTCATGCAACAAGTCTTTTCCATACGTGCCGCTAAATTCGAGGCGCCCATCCTCATCGGTTTCTACAAAGCGGGTTTTTTGAGAATACTTTTTACTACTCAGTTTCCAAAACTCCTCTGGATCCATATAGGGCACCATCCCCGATTCAACTTCATAATAGTCAATTTTCTTTTGAAGGTCGCGAAAATGAATTTTTTTTCGGGTGATAGGCACTTCGTTGGCCCCCAATAGTCTCATGCTTGATTGATCCTCGTCACCATGAGCTTTAGGAACAACAAAGATCACTTCAACATCCTTGTATTCAGCCAAGCCCCTTGTTAAACCGTAACAAGCTGTCCCTAATCCCCCAGATATATGTGGAGGGAACTCCCAACCAAACATTAAAACTTTCATATGTATTCTATTTTAAAAAATTATTCTACAAATTTGACTGCCAACTTATTACATCGGATCAAAGCAGCGACACTCCATGCCTGCGAGATCGCTCCTTTGCCCTGGTGTGGGGGATTTCCGTTGTAGTTCTCAGGAATGGTACCGATACAATGTTCAGTCATTTCCTCTTCAAATCCTTCTATTATATTTTTAACAAACGGCAGCCCCCCTCTTTTATGAATCTTCAAATAACCATCGACAAAAAACATTAATAGCCAAGGCCAAACGGTTCCCTGGTGAAGTGTTTTGTCCCGTTCGGAAATACTTCCTGCACAAATGCCTTCATAATCGGCACTTCGGGGAGACAATGTCCTCAATCCTCTCGGAGTCAGGAGTTGTTGTTTTGCGGTACTGAGTATCTGTTTCTGCTTTTCCCGGTCAAGCGGACTGTAATCCAAGGCGGCAGCGATAACCATATTGGGTCTGACAGACCAGTCCTTGGCTCCATTTTTAACACTATCAGCTAAATAGCCGTGTTCTTCGCACCAAAATTCATTGATAAACGAATCAGCAATTTGCTTGGGCAAGGCTTCCCATTGCTTGGTGAACTCCTTATCTTGGACAGCTTCAGCCAGCTCCAGTGCAAAACAGATAGCGTTGTACCAAAGGGCATTCACTTCAACAGGCATTCCAGCCCGTTGAACAACTGGCTTGCCATTCACATACGAATCCATCCAGGTCAGCGCCAGGTTTTCGGATTCGCCTTCAATCAGGCTTCGCTCATTCATTTTTATATTGAAGCTCGTCCCCTCACGGTACGCGTTCAATATTTGCTTCATAACACCCCCGTACTTTTCCCATATGTGTTTACTGTTTTTTGCTTCATTCGTGTATTGCTGCAAGGCCCAGAAAAACCAAAGCGGTGTGTCTATATTGTTGTAAGCTGGTTGTCGTATTCCGTTAACATTGGGGAAGAGGCCATCTTTCAACTGCTTCAACTGGGTATCAACCACCGCTTCAAACAAATCGGGTTCATCCTGATCGAGCGTAAGAGCAGGCAGCGCAACAAATGTTTGCCGTGGCACGAACCCATACCAGGGAAAACCTGCAATGAGATCATGCGATCCCCCTTTCTCTACAAAGAATTGCCGCCCGGCATTCATCAGGTAACTCATAAATGTATCACGCGGTGGTCGTTTATTGAGCTCTCGTGTGAACTTTGCTTTTAACGCATTGGGACCTGCTTCGTTGATCGAAGCTGAAAACACGATACTTTCACCTTTTTTTATCGGCAACTCAAAGTACCCCGGAACAAACAAATCTTCCCGATAATCATAGCCCCTGTTTTTCTCTTTCAGGTATTCGATATTGTTGTACCAATCAGGCACGGCAATAAATTCGACTGGTTTAGAAAACTGCATGTGCAAAAACGGATAGCCTTCATACAGTTTCATTTTTATTCCATTGGATACTTTCTTGTATTTCGTATTGGCATACAGGTTTGCTTTACTCAAGCCATGCACACTTCTAAAAGCCAAAAACGGCTTAAAGCGCAAAACGGTAGGCGAATTGGCTTCTATCAGCGTGTAGCGGGTGAGCACCTGCTGTTCATTCTCAACCAATATGCGCTCCTTAGTCAGCACAACTCCCCCGACACGAAAGGTTGTCGTTGGAATCCGATCAACTTCAAAATCGCGAATGTACTTATGTCCTTTGGGTTCATAAAAATCACCTTCGTATTTATGGATCCCTAAATTAAATTGGGCTCCATGCTGAATGACCGTCTCGTCAAAAGAGGACAGCAACACATGTTTGTCGCCATCCAGTTCATCGAGCTGGCAGACTAACAAACCATGATACTTTCGGGTATTGCATCCGGAAATCGTGGTACTAATGTATGAACCTGCCCGGTTTGACCGGAGAACTTCCCGTGAAAGGGAGTATTCCAGATTAACTAAACGACTTTTATCAAATTTTAAGTAGCTCATAGTTCCAGACGTTGGGCTTAATCAAATTAGTAAATTAAATTTATAAACAACAGGTGATCAGATCGGGATGGCAATTCTGTACAAATGTACGGAAAGAAATCCGTTCATATTTTGCTTCCTTGCTGATAACCATTCAATTCAAGTTCAAAGTGTTTCTTTTCATTTCCTAAATTAAGAAAAGGAAAAGTTTTCAATAAATTATTGATCTCTTTTAAGTTGTATAACAGAAAATTCTCATACGCTTTGGACGTTTTTTGATAAGGACGATGCTCCATTGCCTTAACAATTTTCAGTACCTGACCAGTCAACCTCAGACTTTCTTCTGCAATCATTTTCGAGCTGAACTTCTGCCAAATATGGTCAACGGCTTGCTCACTAATGTGCAACATGTCAGGCGCATAAAAACGATAGTCGCGTAGTTCGTCCATCACAATTTCGTACGATGGAAAGTAGGCGCATTGCTCTTCGCCGAAGCCTGTAATCAACCGATCAACAGCCAGCAATAAGCTTGCTTTGCTCAGCTGATTCTCAACGGCACCATCTTTCCAATGACGTATTGGGCTGACCGTGAAGAGGATCTTTAACTTTGGGTTAAATCTCCAAAGCGCCAAAATTAGCTCCCGGTACTCTTCCACAATCTCGCCAGGTGTCAACCGAAGACGTTTAAACTCAGTAGCCGGCAGCTTGTGACAGTTTGAAACGATTTGCCCGGTTCTTTTCAATTCGAAAATCCAGGCCGTACCCAGCGATAGGATTAAAAACTCGCTTTCCTTTAAATGCTTTGCCGAACGACTCAACTGCTCATTGATTCCGTCCAATGTCTGCTGCTGGTTGGTCGATGAAAACCGACTGTGATGGTCGAAGCTGTGCCAAACGCCATCGTGTTCAACTAAATCAGCCTGAGTATACGTTTTTCCATCCATGAGCAAACGCAGGCTTTTGGCAATCGACTGTGGATTATACAAAGTCCCAAAGGGGTTCAAATCAACCTGAAACTTTAGCTGCAGCATCCGCTGACCAATATTTTCGGCAAAGCACGAACCAACCAGCATCAATTTTGACTGATGGTCGATCTTCCACCCCAAATCCTTTATGCTTACTGCTGTATAGTATTGATTCATTTATCTTACGCGTTTAAAAGCTTCCTTTTTCAGAACGATCGCAGTTCGGGCCGGCAAGTACAGATGCAGGTAGTGCTGACTAGTTAAACCAGCTGATGGCCTTGTATAGTAGGTCATACGCTTATCAATCCGCTCTTGTCCCCCAAAGCGTTCCTCATCAGTATTAAAAAGAATTTTGAACTTGGAAGGTTCAATCGGAATCCCATAATCTGTAAATGATTGTGTCGGATTGAAATTAAACACCACCAGGAATTGGCCCCGCTGATAACTCAGCACCTTATCGCCGTTATTGTCGTAGCGCCAAATTACTTCGGGGCTTTCCAGCAAACCGACCTGCCGAATCCACTGCATCATTTGCTGGTCGAAATCCGATAATAAGTGGTACCGTAACTCCTTGTTGTCGGCCAAGCTCCAAATACGCCGGGCATGTTTGTACGACCAATTATTTCCCAGTCGCGGAAAGTCGATCCACTCGGGGTGTCCAAATTCATTGCCCATAAAGTTGAGATACGCGCCGCCAGCACAGGTTACCGTAGCCAGCCGGATCATTTTGTGCAACGCCATTCCCCGTTCAACCAGCAGGTTAGGCTGGTCTTTGCGCATGCTAAAGTACATTTCCTTATCAATCAGCCTGAATATAATTGTTTTGTCACCCACCAGCGCCTGATCATGCGATTCGGCATAGCTCACCACTTTTTCATCCAGCCGCTTCGAGGTCAGTTCATGAAATATCTGTCCCATATCCCAGTTATCGTCCGGAATCTCCTTAATCAACTTAATCCAGAAATCGGGCACGCCCATGGCCATTCGGTAATCAAAACCATATCCTCCCTCGTCAATTGGAGTGGCCAGTCCAGGCATACCACTCACCTCTTCGGCAATGGAGATGGCATTGGGATCCACTTCGTGGATGAGTTTGTTGGCCAGGCAGAAATAGCTGACAGCTTCCTGATCCACACCGTCATCGTAATAATCGGCATATTTCGTAAACGCTTTCCCTAATCCATGATCGAAGTAAAGCATACTGGTCACGCCGTCGAAACGATAACCATCAAACTTAAAATCTTCCAGCCAATAGCGGATATTAGATAGCAAAAAATGCAACACTTCGTTCTTTCCATAATTGAAGCAATAAGAATCCCAGGCTGGATGCTCTCCTTTTGGACCCGAATGAAAAAACTGATACCGGGTGCCGTCGTAATTTCCCAGTCCCTCAACTTCGTTCTTCACTGCATGAGAATGAACCAAGTCGATAATGACCGCGAGTCCCATCCCATGAGCCTCATCAATGAGCTGCTTCAATTCTTCGGGTGTTCCAAAACGCGATGAAGGCGCAAAAAAGCTCGACACATGATATCCGAAACTTCCGTAGTAGGGATGTTCCGGAATAGCCATAAGCTGCACCGTGTTGTAGCCGGCCGCCTTGATGCGCGGCAAAATCTGCTCCCGAAATTCATTATAGGTATGCACCCGCTCTTCTTCGCCGGCCATTCCAATATGACTTTCGTAGATCAGCGGCGCTTCTTCGGCCCGTCTATAGTTTGGGTGCTTCCATTCAAAGTCTTTCTCCTGAATCCACACCTGCGCATTGAAAAGCTTGCTCTCTTGATCCTGAACCACGCGCTTGCACCAGGCTGGAATTCGTTTACCACTGCCGCCACTCCAATGCATAGAAAAGGCATAGAGCTGTCCGTGCTCGAGTTTATCTTCGGGCAGAAACAATTCCCAGCGCCCGTCGCCAATCGACTGCAGGAGATAGTCTTCCCGTTCCTGCCAGTCGTTAAACTCGCCAATCATATAGATTTGGGTTGCGTTGGGTGCCCAATCGCGAATGACCCAACCTTTGCTGATTTTGTGCAAGCCAAACCAATGATGTCCACTTGCGAAATCTTTTAACGAGCCTTGTTGTGTAAGTTCCAGCTCTTTCGCTTTGGCTTGATTTATTCGATCGATAATAATCGGTGCATGAGGTTCCAGATACCGATCGTTTTGTACTAATTGTGGTAATTCCATAGGTGAATGCTTTCCCTAAAGATATGAAAATGCCCGATAGAATGCCACCAATTCCGGTTTAAATCAACAATAATTCACACCACATCACATTTGACAAAAATTAACCAAAACATATTATTGAACAGCTGTTGAAATTTCGTCAAAAACTTTATTCCGCTTATCTTATCATGCACAACCTGAAATTAAATTGAGATGAAAAAACTATTCAAAGTCATTCTCTATTTCCTTCTGATCGTCTTGGGAATTATTCTGATAGCCACCCTCGTTTTTAATGCTTACTACGCCACATTAAACAAGCGGGCAAAAAAGGAGCTTCAGGAAGTACCGCGATTAATCGTTGGCGAACTCCAGTTTAGGGATCTAAACAAAAACGGTAAGCTGGACCCTTACGAAGATCGCCGCCAACCTGTCGATGTTCGGGTTGAAGATGTCCTTTCGCGAATGACTTTGGACGAAAAAGTCGGGTTGATGTGGCAGCCACCCATTGGCGTTGGCGACCAAGGAGAGCTTCAGAGTAAACCCGGAATACTAAGCTCAGTTTCCACCTATGATGCCATCATTCATAAAAAGCTCAACCACTTCAATCTGTTTACTGTTCCGGCAACCAAAGCCCTGGCCAACTGGTCGAACAACTTGCAGCAACTGGCAGAACAAACACGCTTGGGTATTCCGGTCAGCATCAGCACCGACCCCCGGCACGGGATTTCCAACTTTATTGGAATGGGCTTACTTGGCGGCAATTGGTCCCGCTGGCCTGAACCCATTGGATTGGCTGCCATCGGCGACTCGTCGTTGGTGGTTGAGTTTGGACAAATCGCCCGACAAGAGTACCGTGCGGTGGGTATCCACACAGCGCTTCATCCGATGGCCGATTTGGCAACCGACCCGCGTTGGGCCCGAATCAACGGGACTTTTGGCGAAGATGCCAAGCTCTCGGCAAGACTGACCGCAGCGTATATCCATGGATTTCAGGGCGACAAGCTTGATACAAACAGTGTGGCCTGTATGACCAAACACTGGCCCGGCGGAGGCCCGCAAGAAAAAGGTGAAGATGCTCATTTTCATTATGGGAAAAACCAGGTTTACCCGGGCAATAATTTCGCCTACCACCTCATTCCTTTTGAAGCCGCCCTTAAAGCCAATACTGCGATGATAATGCCTTATTATGGAATTGCTGTTGACCAGACCAGCGAAAATGTCGGCATGAGCTTCAACAAGGAAATCATTACCAAATTGCTGCGCGAAGAATATGGCTACGACGGCGTTGTTTGCTCCGACTGGGGCATTATTGAAGGTTTCTCGTTTCTAGGCTACGAACTGGTGGAAGCTAAAAACTGGGGCGTTGAAAAACTGACGGTTGACGAACGAATTGCCAAAGTGATTGATGCCGGGGTGGATCAGCTGGGCGGAAACATGCACACCCGGCAGCTGCTTCGGCTTGTTCGGAAAGGAGTGGTTTCGGAGGATCGAATCAACCAATCGGCTCGACGCTTGCTACGGGTGAAATTTGAACTGGGTTTGTTTGATAATCCTTTTGTCGACCCGGAGCAGGCTGTTGAAATTGTCAATCAAAAGAAATTCCAGAAGAAGGGAAAACTGGCCCAGCGAAAATCAATCGTACTGCTAAAAAATCAGTTGAATGGAGGAGGCGGAAAAGTCCTTCCATTGACGAAAGGAATAAAAATCTATACCGAAAACATTAATCCCGAATTAGCGTCAAACTATGCCACTGTGGTCAATCAACCCGAGGAGGCCGACTTCGCCATACTCCGGCTCAACACGCCGTTTGAGGAACGAACTGATGATTTTATCGAGCGGATGTTTCACCAAGGCGATTTAAATTTTCCGGAGGCTGAACTTTCGCGACTGCTCAACATCATGCGAAAAAAACCAACCATCATTTGCATGTACCTGGACCGTCCGGCTGTGATTCCCGAAATCAGCAAGCAAAGCAGCGGGCTGCTGGCTGATTTTGGCGCTGAAGATGACGCGGTGCTGGATGTTATTTTTGGAGACTTTAAGCCACATGCCAAACTTCCCTTCGAACTTCCTTCGTCTATGGAAGCTGTAGAAGCCCAGAAAGAAGATATGCCCTACGATTCGAAAGACCCCTTGTATCCATTTGGATTTGGCCTGACTTACGGCGAATAGGTGAACCAACTCGCCTCCACTTTTCTCCGGTGCTCATGTACAAACGTACCCGTCAAACTGCCGGCGGGGGTTCGTAATCAAACAATCATGGCTCCACTCCATGCCGGCGAAGTCTTTTTTAAATAATCAAAGCTCCACTTCTCGCTGGGGAAGCCATCATTAATTAATGACGACTCTGGCTTATTACTTTAGCTCATCAATGTCTGACCCATCCTGACCGTCTCTTTTCAAGCTACGCTTTGCGCACAGCTACTGAGGCCGTTTGGCTTTAACCAACGGATCAGGGAAGCGATACAGATAACGGCTTGCCGCATCAGTGAATGGGGCTAAAGACCCGAAAAACAGCACAGGATGCGGTGCGCTGGATTAATCCAACGGCAATACAAGAGCTTGTGCTCAATTCACCGATCGATGAGGCGGGATACTTGAGCCTACCAATAACTCGGGGTGACCTGTTTCCAAATCACCCCGGCTCTATTTTCTACCAATACCTGAATGAATTCAGGCTGTTCTATGTTCAAACCAGGTCGAAGCGATCGAGATTCATGACTTTGTTCCAGGCCGCCACAAAGTCGCGCACAAACTTTTCCTGAGAGTCGCTGGATCCATATACTTCAGCCAAAGCACGAAGCTCTGAATTCGACCCAAAAATGAGGTCAGCACGGGTACCCATCCACTTTTTCTCGCCAGTTGCACGATCGCTGCCCTCAAAGAGCTCTTCTTCCTCCGACGTTGCTTTCCAGGTTGTTCTCAAATCAAGCAGGTTCATAAAAAAGTCGTTGGTGAGCGCCTCCGGACGTTGGGTGAACACGCCGTGTTGTGACTGATCGTAGTTGGTATTCAGCACCCGCATCCCGCCAAGGAGAACCGTCATTTCGGGAGGCGTAAGGGTCAGCAATTGCGCCCGGTCAACCAATAACTCTTCAGCCGAGGCGCTTATATTGTCGCGCTTCTTCAGGTAATTGCGGAACCCGTCTGCATTCGGCTCCAATGGAGCAAACGCTTCAACATCGGTTTTTTCTTGCGAAGCATCGGTTCGTCCAGGAGTGAAAGGCACGGTGAGCTCAAAACCGGTATTCTCTGCTGCCTGCTCAACTCCCGCACAACCGCCAAGAACAATCAAATCGGCCAACGAAACCCGCTTACTGCCCGATTGAGCACCGTTAAACGCTTTTTGAACGGCCTCCAATTTCTCCAGCACCTGAGCCAGTTGAGCCGGATTGTTGACTTCCCAATTTTTCTGAGGAGCCAAACGAATCCGTGCACCATTCGCACCACCACGCTTATCCGAGCCACGGAAGGTGGAAGCGGAAGCCCAAGCCGTCGTGACCAATTGGGATACAGACAAGCCCGACTCGAGAATCTGATTTTTCAGGGAAGTGATATCCTGTTCATCAATCATGTCGTGATCAACAGCTGGCACCGGATCTTGCCAGATCAGCTCTTCCTGAGGAACCTCCGGCCCCAAATAACGGGCAATCGGTCCCATATCGCGATGGGTTAATTTAAACCATGCACGGGCAAAGGCGTCGGCAAACTCATCCGGATGTTCATAAAAATGTCGTGATATTTTTTCGTAGGCCGGATCAACCCGTAAAGCCACGTCGGTAGTTAGCATAAATGGAGCATGACGTTTCTCCGGGTTGTGTGCATCGGGAATGCTGTTGGCACCAGCTTGTCCTCTGGGTTTCCACTGGTGTGCTCCGGCGGGACTCTTGGTCAGCTCCCACTCGTAATCAAAAAGGTTTTCAAAGAAGTTGTTGCTCCACTTCGTTGGCGTTTTTGTCCAGGCGCCCTCCAAACCGCTGGTAATGGTATGTTCTCCATGCCCAGTGCCGAACGTATTTTTCCATCCAAGGCCTTGTTCTTCCATGCTTGCACCAGCAGGCTCCGGCCCTACATATTTGAGCGGATCAGCCGCACCGTGTGTTTTACCAAAAGTGTGTCCTCCGGCAATCAGCGCAACGGTTTCATAATCATTCATCGCCATACGGCCGAAAGTCTCGCGAATGTCTTTTGCTGCAGCCAGCGGATCAGGATTGCCATTCGGGCCTTCCGGGTTCACGTAAATCAGTCCCATATGAGTGGCGCCAAGCGGGTTTTCAAGCTGATCGCCGGCTAGTCGTTCCTTGTTTCCCAACCATTCGCCCTCAGACCCCCAATAGATATCCTCTTCGGGTTCCCAAATATCTTCGCGTCCACCCCCAAAACCAAATGTCTTTAACCCCATCGACTCCAACGCGCAATTCCCGGCCAGGATCATGAGATCCGCCCAGGAAATCTGCTTGCCATATTTCTGCTTGACCGGCCAGAGCAATAGGCGCGCCTTGTCCAGATTGGCATTGTCGGGCCAACTGTTGAGCGGCGCAAAACGCTGCGAGCCGGATCCCCCACCTCCCCGACCATCGGCAATACGGTAGGTTCCTGCGCTGTGCCATGCCATTCGAATAAAGAATGGCCCGTAGTGCCCATAATCGGCCGGCCACCAGTCCTGAGAATCGGTCATCAGATCGAAAAGATCTTTCTTGACAGCAGCCAGATCGAGTTTCTTAAACTCTCTGGCATAATTGAAATCCTCGCCCATTGGGTTGGACATAGAGGAGTGCTGACGAAGGATGCTCAAATTCAACTGATTTGGCCACCAATCGCGGTTTGATCTGCCACTGCCAGCCGTCTTTTTCACTGCTCCTCCCATAAATGGGCATCTGCTTGATTCATTAACATCCCAAACCTTGCCATCTCCCGGAGTACTTGAATGTGTGTCGTTTTTCATTTTGGATTAATTTTTCTTGTTATGAGTTACAATTTACGAAAATCCCTGCTGCAATTTTTATTCGAAGTTTCTATCTTGACATAGAGAAAACCTATGACTCAAAATTCAGTTCCGACTAGGATCATTGGCTTATTCCTGCCTCTCGGTGACAGACACCGGAGACTCAGCCAGTCGAGAAATCGGTTAAGTCTCAAACTTCAAAAACATGGAAATCAAGGAATTGTTTAATCAACTGGCCTGTCGGACAACAGCAAACCTGATGGGATAGTTTTAGCGAAGGTCTCCAAAAAGGGAGTTGCCAACTGTAGTCAAATCACGGTTGCCACTTGACATCCAATGAAACCTTCGAAGAAAATGTGTGGCAAGCAAGCTGATCGCAGTCCACAGCGCGCACCAACAAAGAAAGCCGCTCCGGGAATATCTCCCAAAACGGCTTTCGTCATATCAACCTTAAACTCTATTTTATCATAGATGGATTACTTCATCGTAGGCCGCTGCTGCAGCTTCCATAATCGCTTCACTCATGGTTGGGTGAGGGTGAATGGATTTGATCAGTTCGTGCCCGGTAATTTCCAACTTTTTAGCTACCACCAGTTCGGCAATCATCTCGGTCACGTTTCCTCCAATCATGTGGGCTCCGAGCAGCTCTCCGTATTTGGCATCGAAAATCAGCTTCACAAAACCATCTTTCTGCCCGGCAGCACTTGCTTTACCACTAGCTGAATACGGGAACTTTCCGACTTTAATATCGTAACCGGCTTCCTTGGCTTTCTTCTCTGTCAGACCTACCGACGATACTTCGGGGCTGGTATAGGTACACCCCGGAATGTTGCCGTAGTCAACCGGATCAGGATTTTTGCCGGCAATCTTCTCCACACAAGTAATTCCTTCGGCAGACGCCACGTGTGCCAATGCCGGACCATGAACGATATCTCCAATGGCGTAAACTCCTTCCACATTAGTCCGGTAAAAATCATCGACCTTAATTTTACCGTTTTCCAGTTCCACGCCCAGCTCTTCCAACCCAATATTTTCAATATTGGGCGCAATCCCAACAGCCGACAAAACGATTTCTGCTTCGATGGTTTCTTCACCTTTTTTGGTTTTCACCACCACCTTGCATAACTTGCCTTTCGTATCAACCGACTCAACCGACGCGTTGGTCATTACTTTCATTTTATCTTTTTTGAAGGAGCGCTCCAGGGTTTTGGCTACTTCCTCGTCTTCGTTGGGAACCAACGTTGGCATATATTCCACCAAAGTCACTTCTGTACCGATGGCATGATAGAAGTTGGCAAACTCACTGCCAATAGCACCCGATCCAACCACCACCATCGACTTGGGTTGCTTGTCGAGAGTCATGGCTTCACGGTATCCAATAATTTTCTTTCCATCCTGCTCCAGGTTCGGTAATTGACGCGAACGCGCTCCGGTGGCTATAATAATATGCTTGGCAGTAACCGTTGTTTTCTTGCCTTTTTCATCTTCAACCTCAACCGTTCCTTTGGATTTCAATCGCCCATAACCGTTGATAACTTCAATCTTATTCTTTTTAAAAAGAAACTGAACCCCCTTGCTCATTCCTCCTGCCACTTCGCGACTACGTTTAACCATGGCCTGGAAGTCGGCCTTTACTTCACCCGAAATACTGACGCCATAATCGGCAGCATGCTTGGCGTAGTCAAAAGCCTGCATGCTCTTCAGCAATGACTTAGTTGGGATACATCCCCAGTTGAGACACACGCCACCAATATTTTCTTTTTCAACAACTCCTACCTTAAAACCTAATTGGGAAGCCCGGATTGCAGCGACATAACCGCCAGGACCACTTCCTATAACTAATACATCGTAACTCATAATGATTGATTAACTGAATTTGATTGATCGCTTTAAAAAACAGTTTAAGTTGCAAAAAGTTTTCCAAAGTAGCGAATACCAGCCAGCACATTTACAAGCCGAGGCCCAAAGACAAAGCCGGCCCCAAAGGGAACCGGCTTTGTCTTTATGATTGTCCGCTTGCGTACGTATTTGTTCTGTCGCGGCTGTCAATTATTATCATTCATCGTCATTTTATTGTCACTAATCGTATCAAAACAACTTAATGACCACCCAACGACAATTGAATGACTTTTTAATGTTAATGACATTTGGAAATCTTACGGATATTCATTTTTTCTTTTTTTGGCCTGCAGCTCGTCATTCAATGGAGCGATGAAGGACACATCGTATCGATTGCCTTGTTAATTCAATAGCTCAGCTAATTTATCATGCAATTCCTGTCCGCGCAGGTTTTTAGCAATGATGACTCCTTGCGGGTCGAGCAGCACAGAATGAGGGATGGAATTCACCCCATACATTTGGGCCACTTCGTTTTGCCAGTACTTCAAATCAGATACCTGAGTCCATGCCAACTGATCGTCTTCAATCGCCTTCAGCCAGGCCGCTTTATCGCGATCAAGTGAAATACCAAGGATGTCGAAGCCTTTATCTTTAAAACTATTGTAAGCGCTGACAATATTTGGATTTTCCTGACGGCAGGGGCCACACCAGGCCGCCCAGAAGTCGAGCAACAGATATTTCCCCTGAAATGAAGCCAGGCTAACGGGGTTGCCTTCTGGGTCATTCATAGTAAATTCAGGAGCCTTGGTGCCAATGGCAGTCCTTCCTTTTTGCTCTACAAACTCTTTTAACTGCCGGGTGTACACCGATGAGTCGAGCTCCGCCGGAAACAAATCAACCAGCTCTTTCAATTCTGAGTACTCCAATTGCTGGGCCAGCTGCGTGAGTGTAATAAATGGAGCAACAATGGAATTGCTGTGTTCTTTCACAAAGTTTTTAGCGTAAACCTGCATGTTTTGGTTGGTCGCTTCCGCATCAATGCGAATCCGATCCATTTCATCCTGGTTCCCGGAAGCTGCTGCCGCTGAGTACTGTTGCTGATATTCGTTAACCTTCTCATTCATCAGCTGCACTTCGTCCAGATACTCATTAAACGTATCGGTCAAAGGCGAACCTGTCACTTTGGTGCTACGCAAGCTGTCCTTGTTCGCCAGTACCTCTATTTTGGTGTTTTCAAGGAAGAACTGGGCAAAATACTCGCGGTCGCCCAGGCGCAAGTAATGCAGTTCAGGAACCGTGATGCTTCCTTCAAATTTGAACTTCCCTTCGACCAAGTCGGTTGTGTCGGTAGTCACTGCCTGGCCATTTTCGGCTTTCACCAAATAGACAATGGCCGAATCAAGCCCGGCAACCGTGCCGCTAACCTGATACTTTGCTGAATTGCTTTGGCAGCCAGCAATGAAAAGCAACACAAGAACAAATAAACCTAAATTTCTCATTTGTTAGTTTTTTTTGATTGATAATAGTTTTCCAATAATTCGCGAGCAGCGACAAATGAACTCATCTCCTGCTCAAGTACCTTCTGTTCAAAGGCTGCCGTTATATCTTTTAAGTCGTTATTCTGGTAAAAATCAGACTTTAAGCGGTCGTTAATTGTTTCATACATCCAGTACCTCGATTGCTCATTTCGTCGGTGCTGAAAATAACCATTTTTTTTCACTAATTCGACGTACTCCTCAATGGTGCCCCAAATTTTGTCGATGCCAATATGATGAAAGGCGGAACAAGTCAGCACTTTAGGCGTCCATCCCGAATCGGTTGGTGGAAACAGGTGCAAAGCATTGAGGTACTGCACACGGGCCATCTCCGCTTTTTCAATGTTATTGCCATCAGCTTTATTGATGGTGATGGCATCAGCCATTTCCATAATGCCGCGCTTGATGCCTTGCAGCTCATCGCCGGCACCAGCCAGCATGAGCAACAAAAAGAAATCGACCATCGAATGAACCATTGTTTCGCTTTGGCCCACACCAACAGTTTCAATAAAGATGGTATCAAAGCCTGCGGCTTCACAAAGCACAATGGTTTCGCGGGTCTTTCGGGCCACCCCCCCCAACGAGCCTGCTGAGGGCGAAGGTCGGATGTAGGCATTTGCGTCGGAGGATAATTCTTCCATGCGGGTTTTATCACCCAGAATACTTCCCCTGGAGCGCTCGCTGCTGGGATCGATCGCCAATACCGCCAGCTTTCCGCCGCGTCGGGTAATAAACTTACCCATCGATTCGATAAACGTACTTTTGCCTACTCCTGGCACGCCGGTAATGCCAATACGCAACGACTTTCCGCTGTAAGGCAGGCATCGGGTGATGATTTCACTGGCAATCTCCTGGTGTTCCTTTTTCGAACTTTCAACCAAGGTTACAGCCTGGCTAAGCGTACTAATATTGCCGGCTAAAACACCCTCCACATAGGCGTCGGCTGTCATCGTTTTCTTGCGCTTATGTTTCAGAAAACGCCGGATCGAATCCTCATTAAACGTCTCTGGCTTATCGATCCCCTTATTGACATTCAGCCCTTTACATTGGCCATCATTTTCGATATGATGGTAATCGTGATCTGCTATCATGTAAAAAAATTTATACGAAGGTAAAACATACCTGAACAACAAAAAAATAAGCCGCTCCAAAAATATGAAGCGGCTTTCAATTCTTATCGTTTTGTTGTTATCCGGCGACGTTAATGTTCGTTGAGACCCTTAAAATGGTCGTGGGGTTTTTAGGATCATTGGTAATTACGGTGATTGATTTGTTTTGGCGTCCGCGTTTTCCCTTGGAATCAAATTTGACTTTTAGCGGAACCACTTCATTCTGAGAAATAATTTTTTTCTCCGGCGTTACCGCCGTACAGCCACACGATGTTTTCACATTGCGAATAATCAGGTCGCGTTTCCCTTCATTTTTAATGGTGAAGGTATATTCTACCGCATCGCCTTGGTTGATATCACCAAAATCGTGGGCTTTTTCATTAAAAGAAACAACGGGTGCATTAGCCAGTTCTTCGGCTGACAGCGCAGAAAAATCTTCTTCAATCGTGGCCGATACTCCGATAGAATTACGGTAGTTTGACTCGCCATTGATATTCAAATAAATCCGGTGCATCATAAAGCCGTAGGTATTCAACTGCTTGGCATCGTAGGTCACAACAATCTTTCCTTTGCCTTTGGTAGGAACCGTTTCAGGAACCGCTTTTGCTGTTAAGTGCGATGGAGGGGTTTTAAACTCAATTTTCACAGGCTGATCGGTATCGTTGACCACTTCCAGCTCCTCGGTTTTTACTTCGCTTTCATTAATCTTGACAAATGAAAGCTGGTTGGTTTTTGCGCGCAGCGGCCCAATTTCGCGGGGATACTGCTCGGCCAATGTTTTCTCACGCTGCTCAACGGCTCCTTTAATTCTTAAAACCACCGTTGCGTTTTCAGCATTCGACGAAACAGTTACCGTTTTATTGAATGGGCCCGGCCGATTACGCGGGTCATAACTCACCTTTATAAACCCTTCACGTCCCGGAGCTACAGGCTCTTTCGTCCATTGCGGAGTAGTGCAACCGCAGGATGCCCGAACATTGTTCAGGATCAATGGGGATGCACCATTATTTACAAACTTGAAACTGTAAGTTTGCGGGCCAGCTTCTTCTTTAAAGGAACCAAAGTCATGCTCCAGTGTTTCAAAATCAATTTTAGCTTGTACCGTTTGTCCTATCCCAGCCGTAGCAAAGGAAAAGGAAAACAAGACTAAAAGAAAGAGAATATTTTTCATAACCGATAATTTAGAATAAGGTATTAAATTCACGATCAAAGATAACAATCCCGAATGAATTTACGATACGGCAACAAATCTATAAAAGCTTCTATCTCATCGCTGTTAATACATCACTAACTTTTGTTAATGAACTGTTAATGGATGGATCTTTTTCAAAAGAATACGTAGTTTCGTGGTTGTCAATTGCGTAAGCGAAAAAGAATGGGAAGAAACACGATAAGATATGTCATTATATTGGCTACATTCTCGGTTTTGGGCATTATTCTGATTCAATTTTTCTTTCTTCGAAATACGGTTAATTTAAACGAAAGGAAGTTTCATGAATCAACTACCCAGGCCTTAAATGTTGTGGCTCACAAGCTGGTTTCGTACAATCAAAAAGTAAAAGGAAAGGAACCGAAAGTGGATCTGCCCAATGCGGTAGATCAAATTTCGAACAACTATTATGTGGTAAATGTAAACGAAGATATTCACCCGGGCTTACTCGAACATTTTTTAATTGAGGAGTTCAAAAACCACAACCTGAAAGTTGATTTTGAGTTCGCCATTTACGATTGCGAAAACGAAAAGATGGTATACGGAAAACACCTGATGGAGACGAATGACAGCCTCACCAGCACGCTCTTGGTGAGCAAGCAGTCGGATGAATGCGATGCAGAGGATGCGCTGTTCGAACAACACTATAAAACACAGACTGCAAAAAAGGAATGCGGCCTGCCCACCTGTGAAAAGTACACCTATTATTTTGGCGTATCTTTTCCAAACCGTTCCAAGTATTACAGCAGCCAGGTGCACGCATGGTATGTAGTCAATGGTTTTTTGCTGATTGTCATTTTGTTTTTCGGCTATACCTTGTTCGTCATCTTCAAGCAACGGCGGCTCAGCGAAATCCAGAAAAATTTTATCAACAACCTCACGCACGAGTTTCGGACTCCAATCGCCTCAATCGATCTCTCGTCCAAGGTGATTGCCGACCCGCGTATTTTAGATCATCCCAACCGGCTGCGGGAATACTCCAACATTATTAGCGAACAAACCCAGCGCCTATCAGCCCAGGTAGATAAGGTTCTGCTGATGGCCAGCATCGAAAAACAACGGCTAAAGCTCGACCTGACCATGATTGAGTTAAACCTGTTTGTGCGAAAGAGCATTGCCGATTTTAAAACCAGTCAGAACGGGCACCAATACGCGATTAACTTTACCAGCGAGGTAGAAGAATGGCGAATCCAGGCCGACGCACTGCATTTCTCCAATGTCATTTTCAATATTCTAGATAATGCCATAAAATATTGCGACGAAGCACCACAAATTGATGTTGAATTGAGTGAGACCAAAAAGCACATTCAACTCAAATTTGCTGATAATGGCATTGGCATTCCCAAGGAATACCGCAAGAAAATATTTGGTCGCTTTTACCGGATTCCAACCGGCGATATTCACAATGTAAAGGGATTTGGCTTGGGGCTCGATTACGTCAGGAAGATTGTTGAAAGGCATCATTGGGAAATTGAAGTTTCTGATAATTCGCCAAAAGGAAGTATATTTACGATTACAATCCCAAAATAAGGTCACGGACCTATTTATTATTTTCCGTGTTGTCTCTACCATGAATTGTTAAAGACTCGAAACACGACAATAAATAACTCACAGCAGTTAACTATGGAACTAAGCGGTAAAAAAATTCTTTTGGTTGAAGACGACAAAACCCTCAACTTCATCATCCGTGATAATTTAGAAGAAGCAGGCTACGACGTAAAAGCAGCGGGCGACGGGCAGGAAGGCTACGAGATCTTCGATAAAAATCCGTTCGATCTGTGCCTGCTTGACGTGATGCTCCCCAAATTGGACGGTTTTTCGCTGGCCAAAAAAATCCGGGAAAAAGACCAGTCTATTCCCATTCTGTTTTTAACGGCTAAAGCCATGACCGAAGATAAAATCAAAGGCTTTACCATTGGCGGGGACGACTACATTACCAAGCCATTCAGTATGGAAGAGTTACTGCTTCGTATCAAAGTGTTTTTGAAACGAAGCCATACCGATGAGCTCGAATCGGATGAGGTGAATAGCTGCAAAGTGGGCCATTTCGACTTTCTTTTTGACAACCTGACCCTACAGCATGGTGATGAGAAACGCACCCTCACCTATAAGGAAGCCGAGTTATTACGATATTTTTGCGAACACTCCAATGCCGTATTGAGCCGCTCAGATATTCTGAAAAACGTGTGGGGATCGGACGATTATTACCTGGGCCGAAGCCTCGATGTATTTATTTCGCGCCTGCGCAAATACCTGAAAAGCGACCCCGATATCAAAATCATTAACCTGCACGGCATCGGCTTCCGGTTTAATGCACCCGTTGAGAAAAGGTGACCCAACAAGAATCTTTTAACCTCTTTGTGTTATATGCCGAATTAAATGCCGAAATAGTCAATGCAATTATCAAAAATCCTACGATTCCTGCTGTCGGTGTTTTAACCTCAGAATCCGGTTGAATCCTTATTAATTTATTGTATAAAATAAATGGAAGACCTGTAAGAAAAGCAGCGATCAACTTTGAATAAGGTTTGGGCTATTTTGTCTCCCCCGGATAAATCAGTGGTTTACTGATGCTGTCTCTGCCTTCCCATTGGATGACTCTGGGGCGGGTGATTGATCGCCCTTATGATGCCAAATCATTTCGGGCTTACTGATGGAGCTCATCATCTTTCTTCCGCTGACGGTGTGGACCACACCAGTCAGTAACCCGGCTCTTTAGGGCCGGGCCGTTGCAACGAAGCAAGCTGGGCTTTAGCTCTATATTTTCACGGCGGGCTGCTTCAAAAAGCAGTCGGGATTACAACTGAGACTGGGCGAGTAAGGATTTCATAAGCCCGAGTAGGATTCTGGGCCTTTCAAGTAGGGTCTGAAAGCAGCCGAGTAAAGTTTCTTGTTCTTCGAGTAGGGTTTTTAGCTGTCCGAGTACTACTCGACCAGCATTTTTGCTTACTCGGACTGAATGTCGGTTTACTCGCACTCGTTTTTGGTTAATCGCATTTGGCTGAGCCTTTATCCGCTCTGCGATATACGCTGCCCGGAGCCAAACAAGCCCATCAGACGAGAGGTTTGTTGTACTCGGATCAATTTTTTCCGGCTCGACCGCGTAGTCTGTTTTCATGCGGCTCGCCAGTACTCCACGTTTGAGCGAATCGGTCATGAGCGGTGGGGAAGGTGAACAAGCTCAGATAACTTAAAATATAAATCCCCACCAACAAGGCAGGGATTTATCTCTCATCAAAATTATTGCATTTTACATCAACTCATATTCATCGCCAAACGAAACGCCCATCTTCCTGGCTTTCAGGATCAGGGAGTTATCAGCTTCAACCAGGCTCAGCTTACCGCCAACTTCCACCAAGGGAACAGTGGTTAACGTGTTGGCTCTCATAGCCACCATGGTTCCAAAGTTGCCTTCGGCAATGCATTGCGCGGCAAACGAGCCGTAGCGGGTGGCTAAAATGCGGTCCATCGGGCTTGGGCTTCCACCTCGCTGAACGTAGCCCAAAACCGTTTCCCTGGTTTCAATGCCGGTATAGGTACTAATGGCCTCTCCCACATGTGCGGCGGCCGAAACTTTCTTCGGATGTTCAATACCTTCGGCTACTACCACAATCGAATAGGGCTTATTGCTTTGGTAACGCTGCTCGATCTTTTTGCACACCGAGCGGATGTTATAGGGGACTTCGGGAATCAGAATAATGTCGCCACCACCGGCCATTCCGGCATACAGGGCAATCCACCCTGCGTGATGCCCCATGACTTCAATAATCATGACCCGCTGGTGCGAGTTAGCCGTGGTATGCAGGCGGTCGATGGCTTCGGTGGCTATTTGAACGGCCGAATCGAAGCCGAACGTCACATCGGTTCCCCACACGTCATTATCGATGGTTTTTGGAATACCCACTACGTTAAGCCCTTCTTCATGCAAGCGGCTGGCGGTTTTCATGGTTCCGTTGCCACCAATACAAACCAGCGCGTCCAATCCCAGCTCCTGGTAGTTTTGCTTGATCAATTCGGGTTTGTCATTTTCCCCGTCTTTGACCACTTTATAAGGTTTTTCCCTTGAAGTTCCCAGGATGGTTCCTCCCAAGGTTAAAATCCCGGAAAGATGCGACTCTTTCAGCTCAACATAATCCTTTTCAATCAGCCCCGAAAATCCGGCAGTAAACCCGACAACTTCCATCCCGTAATCGACAATAGCGGTTTTACCAACTCCCCTAATGGCTGCATTCAGTCCGGGACAATCGCCCCCGGCAGTTAAAATCCCAATTCGCTTTGGTTTTTGACTATTCATATGATTAAATTGTTTGTTTTCTATTGAATCATATGGAACTCACACTTTAATCATTTTCTTTTGCGTTGATCAAACATGCTCGTTTCATACAATCAAATTTTTGAAATTGCCACGCAAGTGTGACGGTTAAAATTTCATTCTAAATTACTAAAAGAAATTCGCTTTTGACAGAAAAAATTCGATTCATACGGAGCTTGTCTGTCCACGTTCGGCCTCAATGGCATGAAGGCTTTAATCAATTTTCGATCATTTGTTTACTAATCAGCAGACAAAACCAGTCTGTCGATTGTCCGTCTTGAAACAACCCGAATCAATTTTTTATCGGACTGCCCCGTGCTTGCAGCAATCCGATACTGGAAATCCACAAGTTTTTTATTAATTTCGTACCATTATTTCGAATTCATTTTAATTTAAATCGATAACCTAAAATTTAATTACCTATGAGACGAGTTTATTTGCTACTGTGTGCCTCGGTTTTGCTTTCTGCAACTGCCTGCAATTCTGGCACTAAAAAAGCCGAAGAGGCTACCGATGAGAAGTCAGCCCAGGTTGAAGAGCCCGCTGCCGACAATACCCTAACAGCCGCCGAAAAAGAAGCGGGCTGGGTGCTTCTTTTTAATGGAGAAACACCCGAAGGCTGGCGTGGAGTGAACAAAGACCATTTCCCAACGGGATGGCAAGTTGTTGACGGAACTTTGATGTGTAAAGGTTCGGGCGAAGGGGAAGCTGGCGCAGAAGATGGTGGTGACATCTTGTACGACCAAAAGTTTAAAAACTTCCAGCTAAAGCTCGAGTGGAAGATTTCAGAAGGCGGAAACTCCGGTATTTTCTACCTGGGCGAGGAAGTTGAAGACTGGCCAATCTACAAAACTGCTCCTGAAATGCAAATCCTCGACAACGAGCGTCACCCGGACGCCATGCTCGGGAAAGATGGCAACCGCATGGCCGGATCGTTGTACGACCTGATTCCTGCCAAGCCACAAAACGCAAAACCTGCCGGCGAATGGAACAGTGTCGAAATCATTTGCTACCAGGGAACAGTTGTCCACAAGCAAAATGGCGAAGTGGTTGTCGAATACCACTTATGGACTGACGACTGGAACGCGCTGGTGGCTGACAGTAAATTCCCGGGCCTGAATGAAGACTGGGCCAATGTACCCAAGGAAGGTTACATCGCCCTGCAAGACCACGGAAATGATGTTTGGTTCAAAAACATCAAGATCAAAGAAATGTAACATTCATTTTTAATGAGATAATTAAAGGGTTGCTGTTGCAGCCCTTTTTTGTTTTTCATACTTTCATCACAAAGTTTTATTTTAGCTATTAAGACCTGAGACCTATGCCTGACAAAAACATCACTCATGTTCCGTTTGAAATAATGAAGCAACGCTTTTACGAAGTGCTGATTCAGTTGAAGTTTCCCAAAGAAAAAGCGAAAACATGTGCCGCTATTTTTGCCGGCAACAGTCTGGATGGCATTTATTCACACGGCGTCAATCGTTTTCCGCGCTTTGTTGATTACGCCAAAAAAGGATACATCAATCCGCGGGCAAATCCAAAAAGAACCGCACAAATTGGTGCTATTGAACAATGGGACGGCCAATTGGCTCCCGGACCAAGCAATGCGGTGCAGGCTACGGGGCGCGCCATGGAATTGGGCAGCGAAAACGGACTGGGGCTAGTTGCCCTGGCCAACACCAACCACTGGATGCGCGGCGGAGCCTATGGCTGGCAGTGCGCCCAGGAAGGCTTCGCGTTTATTGGCTGGACCAATACCATTGCCAACTTACCGGCGTGGGGCGCCAAAACATGTAAGCTCGGAAACAACCCCCTGGTGTTTGCTATTCCCTACCAGGATGAAGCGATTGTGTTGGACATGGCCCTGTCGCAATTTTCGTACGGAAAAATGGAAGATCTGCAAAAGAAGGGCGAAGAACTTCCCCTGCCCGGTGGATTTGACTTGCACAATCAATTTAGTACCAAGCCTGCCGAAATACTTGAATCGGGACGCCCATTGCCGGTTGGCTACTGGAAAGGCGCCGGCCTCTCGCTGCTGCTTGATTTACTGGCGACCTTGCTCTCGGCAGGACTATCCACCTCAGCACTTAGCCGGCAAAACAAAGCGGAATATGGCGTGTCGCAGGTTTTTATTGCCATTGATTTAAAACAGCTTGATAATTTTCCGGCGATGGAGCAGACAATCCAGGCTGTACTTGATGATTTCCAGTCGGCTGAAAAAGTGAGCCCGGAAAGCTCGTTACGCTATCCGGGCCAACGCGTTTTGATTACCCGCGGAATAAACAGAATTAAAGGAATCCCGGTTGACACTGACCTTTGGCAACAAATTCAAAACCTTTAAAAGGAAGAAAGACTCTTCATTGTGACCAATCGCATCAAGTATTTTACTGATCCGTCTTAATTGCTTTAAACAACTCAATGACTATTCAATGACAAAGAATGACCACTAATGACTCTTTCACAACCCCCGACAGATTCGGTGTTTTGCTGTTATTCGTATTGCTGAATAATAGTACCTGCCATGCGAAGCAAGGCCGTGTGGGTATCAATGAAATTATAAACCGCTTGCAGTTCCTGTAAAGCCGCATTTAGGTATATCAACTGCACGTCGCGAAAGTTGAAAGAATTGATGGATCCGTTTTCAAACTTTTCCTTGGCAATCTGAAAATTCAGGCGGGCAGCTTGCAGATTTTCGTTGGCTACGCTCAACAACTCTTTCCTCACCAGGTAAAACTCGTATAAGTTTTCCAGCTTATTATCCAGGTCATGCTGCATTTGCTCCAGGGCAACCAATCCGCTTTCTTCTTCAAGCTTGGCAATCTGAAGCGCTCTTTTGCGGTTTCCCCCGCTAAACAGGTTATAGCTCAAAGTGAAGTTGCCATACATATTGTTCAGATTGGTCCAGGATATTCCACTATTTTCATAATCGTTGCCGGTACGTGTGTGTGTTGCTCCACCGGAAAATGACAGGGTTGGGTAATAGGAACTTTTAGCGGCCATAATGGCATTTTCCAATAAATTTTGACTGATGTACTGATTCTTCAGACTTTTATTGTTGGCAATCATCTGGCTGTTCAAATCAGCCAGGCTATAGTCGATAGGAATGGCTTCAAACGTATCGTTCAACTCGTAAGCTGTATTGCTTTTGTCGGCCATGAGAAAAGCCAGGTCACGCAAAGCGTTTTTGTGGGCCACTTCCTGAGCCAGATAACTGGTTTTATCGGTCAGGTAGGCATTCTGGGCCTGTAACACATCGAAGGTCACCGCTGACCCAAAGTCCTTCCGTTGCTCGGCCCTGCTAAAGCGGTCTTCGGAAAGCAACATCACTTCTTTCAGCACGTTAAGACGTTCCTTCTCGAGCAATGCCGAATAATAAGCTAAAATCACCGACTGGATCGTTCCTTCAACCATGATGGCCGTATTCTGCTTCGAAAGCTCTTCCAGCTCGGCAAAGCGTTGTTTGCTAATATTTACGGCAAAACCATCAAACAGCGTCCAGTTCAGATTTAGCCCTCCCGAATACCGGTTTTGGATGAAGTCTTCGGTTGCGTTGTCGTTTAACGCATAGTCGGCGCCAAGCGCAACGCCAATATACGGATAGCGTCCAGCTTCACCCCAGTTGTTTTTAATCTCAGCAATTCGCTGATCCTGTTTCACCAGCGTGATATCGTAATTATTTTTAAGTGATTTGCTGATTGCTTCCTCCAGACTCAGTGCTGTCTGAGCCTGTGCGGAAAACATTGCAAGTATACAAACCACCGCTATCATTAATCGTTTCATAAAGCCAGTTCTATTTTTCAGCATAAAAGTGTTTTCAAATTATTTGATTTGCTTATCAGAATCCACGTTTTTGTCGCCGTTCTCCAGTTTCCTCAAGCTGTGCAGGTATGCAATCTCAACTTCCTCGGCTTCGAACTTGCGACCGTGCCACAACTGATGAGTCACCCGCCGGAAATCATTCAGAATCATTATCAGTGCCGGAAAAAACAGCAAAATAAACAAGGTTCCGAAAGCCACACCGTAAACCAGCGAAATTGCCATCGGAATCAGGAACTGCGCCTGAAAACTTTTTTCCAGAACCAGCGGAAACAAGCCAAACGAAGTGGTCAATGTGGTCAGAATGATCGGCCGCAAACGGTTTTTTCCTGACTCCACAATCGCTTCCCGGACTTTCATCCCCCGCTCAATTAGTAAATTATACTTTGCCAGAAAGACCACGGCATCGTTGACAATCACCCCAGTGAGTGCAACAATACCCCACAAGCTCAATATCGAAACCGGTTTACCATGAATTCCATGTCCCCAGATTGAGCCAAGCACGGCTAGTGGAATCATAATTAAAATCAACAACGGCTGCTCAAAGGATTTAAAATTAATCATCAGGATGAACACAATAATCAGAAAAGCCATTGGGAAATAAATCATCATGTCACCCATATTTCGTTGACTTTCTTTCTGTTGTCCTTGGTATTCAATTTGAATTCCGGGATGAAGCGCTGCGAGCTCCGGGATCACGCTGGCTTCAATCTGCTCCAAAATCTCGGTTACCGAAGCATCCGGATCCGACAATTCAGCACTCACGCGAATCTCGCGCCTCCCATTAAAACGCTGGATATTTACCGGGCCGCGTTCCAGATTGTAATCAACCAATTCGGCCAGCGGATACTCTCCAGCCGCAGTCTTTATTTTCATGCGTTCCATTTGTCCGAGCGATGTACGGTCTTCCCTCGGGTAACGTACCCAAATTCGCAGTTCATCACGACCTTCCTGAATGCGTTGGGCCTGTCCCCCGTAGAAACCCTGCCGAACCTGGTTGGCAATGGTAGCCTCATCCAGCCCAAGCATGTAGGCGATTGGTTTTAATTTAAGGCGCACTTCCTGTTTTCCCAGAGCGTTGTTGTCCACCACATCTTTCAACTGGGGCATCTCTTCCAGCCTGGTCATCAGAAAATCGCGGCCCAATTCCAACTCCTCAATATTTCGCGAAAGCAAGCTAATTGACACCGGAGCGCCAAAACGCCCCTGCGCTCCGATGGTAAATTTCTCGGCTTCAAGGACAGGCCCCACTTTTTCGGTCACCATGTTAATGATTTCGTAGGTGCTGATGCCGGTTTCTTCTGAATTTCGTGGGAAGACATTGATATTTCCGGCATGTGCACCGGTTTCCTGCCCATCGAAAGCGGTTCCCATATTCACAAACGCGTTGTCAATAATATCGATCGAATCGTTGTATTTTTCTTTTAGCTCATCGTTCACTTCCCACACAGCTTCTTCAAATCGTTGCAGGTAAACCATGGTTTGTTCCTCGCCCTGCCCCGGAGTAAAAGCCAGGTTGATATTGAACGAATCAAACTCCATACGTGGAAAGAAAGTGGTTTTAATGATCTGTCCGCCCAAAAGGCCAGCGGTAATCAACACCATGGCCAAAGGAACCCCGATCACAATATATCGCCATTGAACAATAAGTTTCAAAACCCGATCGTACGCATAATCGCGCAACCAGTTAAACATTCGTTCGGAGTATTTCCGAAAACCTTTTTCCCTTGACTTCATGCTTTTTTCGCTCAGCACACTTGCATTACCAATATGGGCCGGTAGAACCAGAAAAGCTTCGAAAAGCGAAAAGAACAAACTCAGACAGACGATGAAGGCCATTTCACGCATCATTTCCATTTGCCCGGTAATAAAGAACAAAGGCGAAAAAGCAATGATGGTAGTGGACACAGAAGTGACGACCGCCGGAATAACCTCAACGGTACCATCGATGGCCGCCCGCATCGGACTTTTACCCATTTCGAAATGCTGAAAAATGTTTTCGCCAATCACAATCCCATCATCTACCAAAATACCAATCACCAGGATCATTCCGAATAGGGAAATCATGTTGATAGTAACCCCCATCAGGTTGGCCACAATAAACATAGCCAGAAATGAAGCGGGAATTCCCCAGGCAACCCAAAGCGCCAGACGGGTACTCAGCATCAATGCCAAGGCAATGACAACCAGGATGAGTCCCTGCAATCCGTTCGTGTATAACAAATCGAGCCGGCTGTGCAGCAACTCCAGAAAGGAAAAGGTAACCCCCACTTCCACCCCGGGATGCTCGGCATTAAACTCCTCAATATAAGCGTGAACGTATTTGTCTATTTCTTCGAGATCTTCAACAATCAACTTCGAAACACTAATGGTGATGACCGGTTTGCCTTTGCGCAAACTCTTGGTGGGCACATCGGCAAATTTCTTTTTCACCTCGGCCACATCGCGAATCCGGATCAGGCTGCCATCGGTATTGGCACGCAATACAATGTCGCCAATTTTGTTCGGATCAGCGCTACGGGAACGCAGACGAATAACCAGCTCTTCCTTCATGGAGCGGATTTCGCCGCCGGAAACATCGCGGTTGTTCTGCGAAATGGCATTTTGCAAATCACTAAATGTCAAACCATAGCGCAGCAAATTTTGCTCAGGCGCCTCGACCGAAATTTCCAACTGAGGAAATCCGTAGATATCGACTTGGCTCACTTTACCAGAGGCCAGCAGTTCCTCTTCAACCTGCTGTGCGTATTCTTTCAGTGTCATCAAATCAACATCGCCCGACATTCGCAGGAACAGGGCTCGCGAGGTGGTACGCTGCTTAAATACAATGGGACGTTCGGCAGCCGAGGGGAAAGAGGAAATTCCGTCAACAGCATTTTTGACTTCAATCAGGGTTTCATCAATGTCAATGTCGCCGGTGATTTCAATCTGCACACGGGCCGAGTTTTCGGATGAAGTAGAAGTGATTTCATAAATCCCGGGAATTCCGCGCACGGCTTCCTCGATACGGGAGGTGACGCCCTCCTCCATTTCAACGGGTGAAGCTCCGGGATAGAATACCGAAACGTAAATATTTTTTGACGGCCTTTCCGGAAAGAAAGACTTTTTCATGGTGTACATGCTTAACCCACCAACAACCAGCAGAAATACGATGATCAGGTTAGCATAGAACGGAAATCGTACAAAAATTTCAACTGCCTTTCTCATCTTGCTGCTTTTCATTTTGAGTATTGCCACTCGCCTGAGCTCCCAGTATTTCAACCGGCGTGCGTTCCTTTACATTGATCAGTGCTTCGGTAACCAGGTAAGTACCCTCTTCCAGCCCGTCAAAAATTAAGGTTGACGTGTTGACTTTAATTATATTGATTTGTCTTTTCTGCAAATAACCGTCGGCAACGGTAAAAACAGTGTTGGTATTGAACACCGCGCTGCGTGGTATTTCCATGGCATTTTTGATGGGATAGCCTGGAAACTCAACCGACAGGTACTCACCAGTCAGCATTTCGGCTCCGGCTTTCGAATCTACTTTCACGAATACACTCCTCGACTGGCTGTTTTGGTCTACAAAAGCAGCCTTCCTTACCACTGTTCCGTACAATTCACTCTGTCCGCTTTTGATCACCTTTACCCGGTCGCCCAGCTTAATCCATTTTGAAAATTCATTCTCCACCGGTACTTCCAGCTCCAGCAAGTCGGTACGAATCATTTTGGCTATCTGCCCGTTGGTATTCACATAAGCGCCTACTTCGTAATTCACCTCGGTAAATGTACCATCAAAAGGTGCATACATTGAGTGGCGTTCCAGCCGCTTCTCATTTTGCCGAATGCTGTAGTAATCGTTTAAGATACCTTGGCTGGCAAGGAATATTTTCAATTTTTCATTTTCGTATTCCGGCAGTTCTGGAAGCTCTTCATTCAGATCAATTTCATTAAAAAACTTCAAAAATACCTCATAACTATCCGGGAAATCAATTCTCAGATCGGGTAAAATATTGGTCAGACTGTTCAGAAATATACTTTTCTTACTTTTTAGTTCCAACTCAACTTCATCTTTATAAATGGTCGCCAAATGCTGCCCTTTTTTAAATGACGCGCCTTTCTTCAGGCTCACTTGTCCGGCTTCAATTTTTCCAGCAGCTTCAGCAATCAATACGACTTCGTTACCTGAGATTACCCTGCCCTGCGCAGTCACTTCCGACGTAATGTCGCTATAAGCAACAGGCTGGGCAGCCACGTAGCGTTTTACATCAACCTCGGGGCGGGTCCCAGCTTCCGGCTTCATCGAAATAAAAAGTTTTGACAACAGTGCGGATCCGCCCAACAAAACAATGAGGGCTACAACAACAAAAGTAATTTTTCTCCAATTCATGTTATTCTGTTAATTGTTTTTAAGTCGTTCATTAAAACAAAACTCAGATAGAAATTCCCATTCTAAAAACCTGTTTAATTTTGCGGGTTGCAAACCTATTAAAAAATCGGGAATGATCCGTCTTTCTGGAAAGACAAACAACAGGCTACAAATGTAGTGTGCAATATCAAACAATGATTACAGCCCTTCAACCGGTAAAGTGTAAATAATTCTAAATGGGCACAAAAAGAATGAGGATTTAACTCATCTTGTTAAAATTCAAAAACAAGGAACAATTAAGCTACGTGTAAAGCAGTTTTATTTACCTTTGCCGTTCTTATTTCATGTGAAGCTTCAAAACAAATGCAAGTTTTAAATTTTGACACCATTGTCATTGGTAGCGGCCTGGCAGGTTTGTCTGCCGCCTACCATGCTTCCAAATACGGAACTGTGGCTATCATTACAAAATCGCAGCTCGACACGAGCAATTCTTATTACGCCCAAGGCGGAATCGCCGGGGCTATCGACAAGGAAGACTCTCCAGAATTACACCTACACGACACGATTGTTGCCGGGCGGGGCCTTTGCGAAGAAGAGGCCGTCAGAATCCTTGTAACCGAAGGGCGCGAACGAATTCTAGAGCTGATCGATATGGGAATGAAATTTGACCAGATGGAAGGCAACTATGTTCTGGGGCTGGAAGGCGGACACAGCAAGCGCCGAATTTTGCATTCCGGAGGAGACGCCACAGGTAAGGAAATTACTGGTTTTATGCTGCAAAAAGTTCGGGAACAAAAAGACATCACTTCATTTGAATATACAGCCGTTACTAAACTCCTGATCGAAAACAGTCAATGCTGTGGCGTTCAGGCCATCGACTTTCCTTCGGGAAAAAATATCATTTTCAAGGGCAAAGCCAGCATTTTGGCAACCGGCGGCCTCTCGCGGCTATTCAGCCGAACCACCAACCCACACACCGCAACTGGCGACGGCATTGCCTTGGCCTATGAAGCAGGAGCGCAACTGGCGGACATGGAATTCATCCAGTTTCACCCATCGGCTCTTTACTTGAAAGACCAGGATGCCTTTTTAATCAGTGAAGCCGTTCGGGGCGAAGGAGCGTGGCTGCTGAATACAAATGGCGAACGTTTCATGAAAGATATTCATCCGCTGGCCGAACTGGCTCCCCGGGACATTGTGGCCTTTTCGATTTACAAGCAGATGCAAAAACAACAAAGTCCGCACATCTACCTGTCGATGAAACATTTGGATGCGACCAAAACGAAAGCACGTTTTTCAACCATTTATAATAAGTTGAAAGAATACGGGTACGACATGACCGCCGACCTGTTGCCTATTGCTCCCGCGGCCCATTACATGGTTGGAGGTATTAAAACCGATTTGAATGGAGAAACCAACATTCCGGGTCTTTTTGCCTGTGGTGAAGTAGCCTCCACCGGAGTGATGGGCGCGAACCGATTGGCCAGTAACTCATTGCTCGAATGCCTTGTTTTTGGGAAAAGAGCCAGTGAGCAAGCCGCCAAACGAAAACCAAACGAACTCAGTCAAGCGGAGCAACAACCTCTGACCAACGACATCAAAAATGAACAGGCCTTCCTGGAGATCAAAAATGAAATAGCCGATTTGATGTCGCAAAAGGTGGGCATTGTCCGCAGCGGGGAAAAGCTTCGCGAAACGATTGCACAGCTTGAAGCTATTGGACAACAGATTCCGCGAACAATCTCCGACTACAACGAACTGAAAACCTGGCACATTCAACAAATCTGCCTGTTAATTGCCCAATCTGCGCTTCTGCGCGAAGAGAGCCGGGGTGGGCATATCCGCGAAGACTTTCAGCACGAATCACCTGATTTCAGGCTGCATATCATTCAACAAAAGAATCAAGAACCTTTTTTTATTCCGATTCAAAAATGATGACCACCAACGAACTTGAAGCAGCCAGGACGCTAATCAACCTGGCACTGGAAGAAGATGTTGCTACCGGCGACATCACCACAGACAACCTGATTCCGGCGACCACACGGCGTAAGGCTTACATGATTGCCAAAGCCGACGGAGTTATAGCCGGACTGCCCCTCGCTGAAATGGTTTTTCGCCAGCTCGATGAAAGCCTGGTCTGGGAACCTCAGGTGAAAGAAGGCGCACGGGTAAGCAACGGAACCGTCTTGGTGCGCTTTGAAGCTTCGTACCGGGCCTTGCTGACTGCCGAGCGCACAGCGCTAAACTTCTTCCAACGCCTGTCTGGCATCGCCACCATGTCGGCCAAATACGCCGATGAAGTAAAAGGAACAAATACGGTGATTCTGGACACCCGTAAGACCCTCCCGGGATTCCGGATGCTAGATAAATATGCCGTCAGAACCGGAGGCGCAACCAACCACCGCATTGGCTTGTTTGATATGGTCATGATCAAAGATAATCACATTGAAGTAGCCGGAGGAATTACCCAGGCTGTGAAACAAATTAAGGCCAAAGTTCCTTCAAATATCAAAATCGAAGTGGAAACAACCAACCTGAAACAGGTAGAAGAAGCACTCGCTGCCGGTGCCGACATCATTATGCTCGACAATATGGACAATGAGACCATGTTAAAAGCGGTTCAAGTCATCCAGGGAAAAGCCAAAGTTGAAGCTTCAGGCAACATGACACTGGAACGAATCAGGGGAGTAGCTTCTACAGGTGTGGATTACATCTCCATCGGAGCGCTTACACATTCGGTACAGGCCATGGATATTAGTCAGCGATTGGAAGAATAAAATGAATTTAGTTATTGATATCGGAAACAGCCGCATCAAACTGGCACTGTTCAGTGAACGTGATCTCATGTTTAACGTACCGCTGGACGAACTGAAGCCGGAACACATTCAGGTTCTGCTGAATGAACACGATGACCTGAAGAACGCTATTGTTTCCTCCGTCCGCGAATATCCCGAAGAGCTAAGGAGCTTCCTTGAAAACTCATTTGAAAACTTTATTGAGCTGAACGCTAACACGCCTGTGCCAATTACCAATTGTTATGAAACACCGGAAACGCTGGGCAAAGACCGACTGGCTGCTGCTGTTGGTGCCATCGAACTGTTTCCCGGCAAAAATGTATTGGTGATTGATGCGGGCACCGCAATCACCTATGAAATTGTAACCGCAGAAAACGAATACCTGGGTGGAAACATATCGCCGGGTCTGGCAACACGATTCAAGGCACTTCATCAGTTCACCGGGAAACTCCCTCTTCTTCAGCCAACTGATGATTTTCCAGTACTGGGCACAAATACACAATCGGCCATTCAGGCGGGAGTGCAGGTTGGCTTATTGTTCGAGGTTCAACAATACATTGATTACTTTAACACTATTTACGAAAATTTAGAAATCATTATTACTGGGGGCGATGCTAAATTCTTTGATAAGAAGTTAAAAAATTCCATCTTTGTACACTTTAATTTAACGCTCATCGGTTTAAACAGAATTCTGGAATATAATGTTAAGAAAACTTAGAGGAATCTTCATCAGTGGATTATTCATTGTCATTGGTTTGACTTCATCCGCACAAAATAATAACACATCATCGCCATTTTCACGTTTCGGATTAGGTGACCTTCACCCTTACTCCTACGGACGTTTTGCCGGCATGGGTGGTGCATCGCTGGGAAGCCGGCACCAGGTGCAGATCAATACGGCCAACCCGGCATCGTACGGTGCGATCGACAGTTTATCTTTTATCTTTGAGTTTGGTGCCGACGGCCGGATCTCGGAATACAAGTCTGAAACTAATAAATTTACGACCAACGATTTCAACTTCAGGTATTTCTCCTTCAGTTTCCCGGTGACCCGTTGGGCTGCGGCAACCATGGGTGTTTCGCCCTATGCGGATAAAGGCTATGAGATTTATGTCGAAGAAAATGAACCCGGCATTGGACGGGTTGGATACAGCTACTTTGGAACAGGAACACTATCCAAGGCCTACTTTGGTGCGGGCTTTAACCTGACCGATGCGCTTTCGGTGGGAGCCAACGTGTACTACCTATTTGGCACACTCAATCAGAATAACTCCATTTATTTCATTGATGACCAGGAACAATATGGATTCAGTGAAACAGAACAAACCCGCTTGCGTGATTTTGCCTATCTGCTTGGTGCTCAGTATGATATCAAGTTTAAAAATAACCAATTCTTAACCCTCGGCGTCACATTTGAGAAAAAAGCCAATTTCACAGCTTTCCACACCTTGAATCAGCAGAAAGTTTTGAATTACGCTGGAAGTGTTCTGACCGACTCAATTAAGACAATTATTGATGACCCTGGTAAAATACAGTTGCCTTCAAGTTTTGGAGTTGGCGTTTCCTATACCCGGCTAAACAAACTGGAGGTTAATGCCGACTACTATTTTTCGAAATGGAGCGATGCCCGCTTTTATGGCAGTGCGGTTCCTGAATTGACTAACCAAACCCGGATCAGTCTGGGAGCAGAATATATTCCAGAAGAAGCCTCGATCCGAAGTTACTTTAAACGTGTGCGTTATCGGGCCGGATTCCACATCGACAAATCACACTTAAAAATTAATAACCAGCAACTTAACGAAACTGGCATGAGTTTTGGTGTTGGATTACCAGTCACGCGTTCTAAGTCAACGATCAATTTAGCTGTAGAATTTGGTAGGAGGGGAACCATCAAGGATAACCTGATTCGGGAAAATTATACCAAAATAAGCTTATATTTGAACTTGTTTGACCGATGGTTTGTCCAACGCAAATTTGACTAATTAAAAAAATGTAATTAAAATATATTGATCATGAAACCTTTATTTTCCAAAACAATCTTGCTTACTGTAGCACTCGTAGCGATGACAAGCTATACCGTTATTGCGCAGAGAGTTATCAAGGGCACCGTTTACCGGGGAGGTGAACCTGCCGCCGGGGTCACTGTTGAAGCCCACAGATCATCGGGTACTTTTATGACCAGCTTTGATGGCAAATATGAAATAGAAGTCAGTGACAAGTCGAAATACATCGAATTTACCTTCATCGATGACCGAAGAAAACTGGACATCGAGGGAAACAACAGCAACGTGATTAACTTTAGTTTCGATGGCGAAATTCCTGTCAAAGGTAAAGGAGTTGTTGTTGAAGGAGGCGTTGATCTGCGCACTAGCGAGGAACTGGTGAAAGCAAAAGAGCGCGACTTCATGACTAACTTGTCCATGTACGACCAGTTCTACAAGCAGGATGATTACGAGTCGGCTTTGGAACCTTGGAGAAAAGTCTACTACAAATACCCAAAGTCAACCATAAACTTATACATCCATGGTGGCAGAATGTATGAAGCATTCATTGAGAATACCAGTGACTGGAGCGAAAAAAATACCCTGATTGACTCGCTGATGTCCATCTATGAAAAACGGATTACCTACTTTAATCAAGAAGGATATGTTCGTGGACGCCAAGGGACTGACCTATTGAAATTTAAATTGGCCAATGAAAACCTGGATGACGATCAGCTGAAATCAATTTTGAAAGAAGGCTACAGTTTGTTGGAACAATCCATTGAACTCGAAAAAAATCAAACCGAGGCTGCCGTATTGGTTGTTTTTATGCAGGCTACAAAACGTTTGTTCCTGATGGGCGAACTACCGAAAGAAAAAGTGGCAGCAAACTACCAGAAAGCTTCTGCGATTGTAAATAACTACCTGAAAGAAGAGCCAGACAGCGAAAAATATACCACCTCAAAAGAATTGATCGATGGCTTATTCCAAACCAGTGGTGCTGCGGACTGTGAAGCACTGATTGCACTTTACGAACCCCAGTTTGAGCAAATTTCTCAGAATGTAGACGAACTGAAAAAAATGCTTCGGATTCTGGAACGCCGGGATTGTACCGACAGTCCGTTATTTGCTCAAGCGTCAGATAGACTTTATGACCTGGATCCTTCAGCAGAAGCGGCGTTTAACATGGCCCGCCTATTTGTCAAGCGCGACCAGTTTGAGCGTGCAAAAGAATATTACAACAACGCCATAGAGGCAGAAACTGACAAGGAGTTGTTGGCCAAGTACTACTACGAGTTGGGCTTGTTCATTTTCGCCAAGGAACACGACTTTCAAAAGTCACGCAACCTGGCCCGCAAAGCCATTGAGAACAACCCGAATTCAGGGCGCGCCTACATCCTAATTGGTGATATCTATGCGCAATATAGTAAACACTATGGCGAAACCGACGTCGAGCACCTGTCGCTTTACTGGTTGGCAACGGATTATTATCAGAAAGCAAAACGTGTCGATCCGGAAGTATTTACGCAAGCCAATGAAAAGATCAACATTTACAAACAGTATTTCCCAAACAAAGAAACCTTGTTCTTCGAAGGATATACGGAAGGACAAAGCTATAAAATTGGCAGCTGGATTAATGAAACAACAACCGTACGTGTTAAGTAAAAAAACACAACACCGATATTATAAAGGAAGCATTGCAATTCTCTTCATGGGAATTGCGATGCTTTTCTTTTCATGTGCCAACAAGATTGAAAAAATAAAAGAATTCTCATCCGGTGAAAACATGGCTGGCATCGAAGCTGAAAACTACGAGATGATCCATTCCGACTCCACAATTATTCGGTTTAAGTTAATCACTCCAAAACTCATTCGTTTCGACAAAGCCGAAGATCCCTTCATCGAGTTTCCGCAGGGGGTAGAGATTGAACGCTACAATGAGCAGATGGAGCAGATTGCCAGTATCACGTCAAACTATGCCCGATACTATGAGGTCGACGGCAAGTGGGAAGCGAAAAACAATGTGGTGGCCGTCAATCCACAAGGCGACACACTGAAAACTGAACATCTGATCTGGGAAGAAAAAAAAGCAAAGATCTATTCTGAACAATTTGTAAAAATCATACGTAAAGATCAGGTAATTACAGGTATTGGATTTGAGTCGGACCAAAATTTATCCAACTGGAAAATAAAGAATCCCAAAGGACCATTATATATCGATGTTCAAGAATAACAGCGCATGGAAATCGCAATCATTACCATCGTAACGACAATCATCTTCTCGGCCTTTTTCTCAGGCATGGAAATTGCCTTCGTTTCAGCCAATAAACTGCGGCTCGAAATGGACAAACAACAAAACTTCATCAGTGCCAGAATACTCTCCCTGTTCACAAAAAATCCGGGACAATATATTGCCACCATGCTGATTGGAAATAACATTGCCCTGGTGATTTACGGAATCGCTTTTGCCAAATTGCTGGGCCCCATGTTTTACCGTTTTGTTCCAATCGACAGTCTGGTATTGCTGCTTCAAACGATTACGTCCACGCTTATCATCTTGTTTACAGCCGAGTTTTTTCCGAAAACACTTTTCCGAATCAATCCAAACACCCTTTTGCGTTTCTTCTCCGTTCCGGTGGCTTTTTTCTACTTCCTTTTTCTACCGATTACCAAACTGGTCATGGGGATCTCCCAATTTCTGCTGAATACGATCTTCAAATCTTCTTATGACAAGAACATCAAAAAAAATGTTTTTAACCGGATTGATCTTGACCATTTTGTGAATGAGTCGGACGAAGACCAACAGCGCCGTGAGCACGAGCTGGAAAATGAAGTCAAACTGTTTCGCAACGCTTTGGACTTTTCGAAAATCAAACTCCGCGAAGTGATGGTTCCGCGTACCGAAATGGAAATCCTGGATATCAATTCCAGTATGGAAGACCTGATCCAGAAGTTCATTGAAACCGGCTATTCACGTATCCTGTTCTACCAGGATAACATTGATAACATCATTGGCTATATCCACCACTCCACCATTTTTGCCAATCCCGGTTCGATCCGGTCAAACCTGAAAAAGGTGCTGATCGTCCCCGAAACGATGCCGGCAAGCAAACTGTTGAGCAAGTTCATTTCGCAACACCGCAGCATCGCCATTGTAGTTGATGAGTTTGGGGGCACCTCAGGAATGGTGACCAGCGAAGATATACTGGAAGAAATTTTCGGAGAGATTGAAGACGAACACGACACCATTGATTTCGTTGAACGGAAAATCAGCAGCAACGAATTTGTATTATCCGCCCGCATCGAACTGGATGACCTGAATGAAAAATACAACCTCGGGTTTCCGGTCAAGGAAAACTATGAAACACTGGCTGGATTTATCCTGTTTCATCATGAAAGCATCCCAAAAATCAATACCGTCATCCACATTGATCACTACCGCTTCAAGATACTAAAAGCAAGCAATACCAAAATTGAGCTGGTAAACCTTAAGATATTGGACAACACCCAAAATAAAAAATGAATCTTAAGGTTTAATTCCTAAAATTACTATCTTCGTAGCTCGAAAAAAACAAGTAAATCATAATTCAATAATTATTAGTCAATGGCTACATTACAAAACATAAGAAATCGGGGAGGATTGTTGGTAGCGATCATTATTGGTCTTGCGTTAGTTGCCTTCATTTTGGGCGATATCCTCAACTCTGGCAGTTCTTTATTACGGCCAAACCAAATGGAAGTTGCCGAAATAGATGGCGAATCTGTGCAGTACCCTGATTTCCAGCGGCAGGTTGAAGAGATGGCGGAAATCTACAAAATGAACACGGGAAGTACACAACTCGACGAAAACACGTGGGTGCAAATCCGCGAGCAAGCCTGGCAAAGTTTAGTACGCGAAATCGTGATGAGCGATATCTATGAAGATCTGGGATTGACCGTCACTTCTGACGAACTTTTTGACATGGTCCAGGGAAACAATCTTCACCCCATCATCCAACAGCTTTTTCGCAATCCACAAACCGGACAGGTTGATAAATCCGCGGTTCTTCAGTTCCTGAAATCGCTTGAATTGAATGCAACACCCCAGCAAAAAGCTTATTGGCTTTATATTGAAGAACAAATAAAAGACGAACGCATTCAAACCAAATACAACAATCTGGTGCGTCAAGGCCTTTACTCCACAACAGCCGAAGCACAAAAAAGTCTGGAAGCCAAAAATCAGCAGATGAATATCCAGTACATCCGCTTGCCTTACATTTCCATGCCCGACAGCGCCGTTGCAGTTTCTGAGGCTGAATTGAAGGAATACTACAACGAGCATCAGGACAATTACAAGCAGGAAGAAAGCCGCACCATTGAATACATCACCTTCGATGTAAAAGCCACTGAGGCCGATGATGCTTCCACCCTGAAATGGATAGAAGATGCTAAGGATGAATTTGAAACGATCGCAGAGAACGAGCAATACATCAGTGTAAATTCCGATGTCCCCTTTGAAAATGTGTATCAGAAAAAAGAAGAGCTTTCAGACGAAATAGCCGAATTTGCCTTTACCAATGAAATCGGTTCAGTTTACGGACCATTCAAAGAAGGTAATACCTACAAATTGGTGAAAATCGACGATTTGAAAGATTTGCCGGATTCTGTTCAGGCACGTCATATCCTGATTAACCCCGATGCGGTGGGTGGCTATGAGGCTGCACTGGCTCTGGCCGACAGTCTGAAAGGACTGATTGAAAACGGAGCAAGCTTTGCCGCTTTAGCCGAACAGCACTCTGAAGACACCGGATCAGCGCGTCAGGGAGGCGACCTCGGCTGGTTTAGAAAAAACCAAATGGTGAAACCTTTTGAGGAAGCTGCGTTCAACGGAGAAGTCAATCAACTGTACACAACAACAACCCAGTTTGGAGTTCACCTGATCCAACCCACTAAAAAAGGGAAAGAAGTAAAACAGGTTCGTTTGGCAACCTTGGCTCGTACCATTGAGCCAAGCACACAAACTTACCAGAATGTTTATGCGCAAGCCAGCCGTTTTGTTTCTGATAACCAGGACTACAAATCATTCACCGAAGCCATTGCCAATGAGAAACTCACAAAAAAACTGGCAACGGTTGGTGAAAACGACCGCGCGGTAGCCGGTTTGGAGGACTCACGGCCGTTAATCCGTGCAGCTTACCAAGCCGATGTAAAAGAGATTTTGCACAACAACGAAGGATCTGCAATTTTCGAATTGGGTGATCAGTTTGTGGTTGCGGCCCTCGCTAACGAAACAGAAGAGGGTATCGCATCTTTCGAAGACGTAAAACCCCGGGTTGAATTGGCTGTGAAAAAACTGAACAAAGGAAAAGCCTTAGCACAAAAAATGGAAGATGCCGCTACAGGAACAGACATGGAAGCGATTGCAGAAAGCCTGGACGCCGAAGTGAACGATGCCAACGGACTGACCTTTAACTCAACTTCGATTCCTTCTGTTGGGATGGAGCCCGCTGTCATTGGAACGCTCGCCAGCTTGTCTCAGGACGAAGTTTCATCGCCAATCATCGGCAACAATGGTGTTTACATGGTTAAAGTTGTGTCAATCATTAATGGAACCGACGAAGATGTACTGGCCGAGCAAACCCGCTTAAACCAGGTTCTTGGTTCGCGCGCCGTCTACCAGGCTTACGAAGCACAAAAGAATGCGGTAGAAATTGAAGATAACCGGGCGAAGTTTTATTAGTCGATCGTCCATCAAGATATTAAAGAGGCTGTCCGATAACTTTTCGGATGGCCTCTTTTTGTTTTGCAGTCCGTGAAGTTAGTTTTGACGAGAGACTGTGATTGTTTGCCCTACAATTGCTTCCACAGAGGATCCTCCCACATTTATCTGCTAACACCACTGTGATCGAGTCGCCATCCAACCGTCGCACCCCTTTGCCGGGAAAAGGCAAATTCAGATTCATCCGTCATAAACACAGATTCCACCTGAGAAAAAACACGCTCGTCATATCAAACTTTTTTAATGCCCGATGGGCGGATACTTTTGATTCATGAAAACAATAAAAAGCCATTTTAAATTTAAAGTCATGAAAACAAAAGCATTTCTCTGTATTATTTTTGTCGTACTGATTTCAGTGACTACGTTTGCGCAGGAAAACGAAAAACGGTTTGGTTTTGAGTTCAGTTCCGGCGCTTCGGTAGCGACTCAAAAACTTGCCGGCACCAGTCTGAACACCGGTTATGGTTTCGAAGCCATTTTTCACTACCGCATTTTGCCACACACCGGTGTTTATGCCGGCTGGGGGCTCAATAGTTTTAGCGCCGATGAGTCGTTTGCCGGAAACGATGTTTGTTTCGAAGAAACTGGTTATGTATTCGGACTACAGTATAAGCGTCCGTTTGGAGACTCGTCCCTACAGTATTATTTACGAGCAGGCGGTTTATTCAATCACGTTGAAACGGAAAATACCGGTGGTGATATCATTAACGACACGGGGCACGGCTTGGGCTGGCAACTGGCAGCAGGTATCGACGTCAAGTTGGGCAATAATTGGAGCCTAACTCCAGGGCTGAAATTCAACGCACTTTCCAGAGACTCGGAATTTGACGAAGTTTCAAGAACGCTGGACTATAATTACATCTCATTGCGTGTGGGAGTCGTCAAGCTATTTTAGAAAACAATTGGATAGGAACCGATACGAATGATTTGTATCGGTTCCTACATTTTCGAAAATATTCACTAAAAAGCAACAAGCTGTAGCCTTTTGTGAGCATCAGCCTTGGCTTTCCAGAAAACATATCGAAACTTTTAAATTCAATCGAGGTTTTGGGAGCGGGTGTACAACAAATCCCTTGATGAACCAGAGACAGACTGCCATCGCTGATTGACGAACAATTTTTTAGAACCTTACGGCCCACAAAGCGCTCAAATCATTTTATCTTTGAAAATGAATTCAGAAAAAAATAAGCATATCAAGCAAATTCACCAGCTTTTATCGTTCAAAAAACTGTTCCGATTTTTGCTCGGTTTTTCTGCTGCGGTTCAACTGATCATCATTTCATACAATCACCTGTCGGGCTACCATGTGCTTGGAGGCTTCGACTATTTCCTTTTCCGACTTGTCAGGGGTGTTGGGCTGAGTGTGCTTGCCGGATTTATGCTGGCCTATCCCAATCTGTTCATGATTCGCTACCTGAATCGTGTCGCCCCCTGGAACAATAAAACATTCAAACGACTTTCGATTCAGCTCTGTTTTTCCATCGCTATCGCCATCATCGTTTCTGTAGCTTTCACGGCTTCTGCAAACCTGTTAACTCCTTATGCTGAAGACTACCAAGGCGTACTGATCAACAATGCGCTGATTTTTACGGTCGCAAACATTTTAGTCATGGCCATTCTCGAAGGCTGGATCTTTTCTATCGAAAGCAGGAGGGCCGAGCAAATGGCTAAAAATTTAAAAGAGGAACTGTCTCAGATTAAATTTGAAGTACTGAAAAGCCAGATCAACCCGCATTTCATGTTCAATAGCCTAAACGTCTTATCGGGCTTGATTAACAAAGATACGGCCAAGGCACAGCAATTCATCGATGAGTTCTCACATATCTATCGGTATGTGCTCGAAACCATCGAGCAACCGGTAGGCACGCTTGAACAGGAACTCGATTTTATGCGATCGTACCTTTTTTTACAGCAAATCCGCTATGGCGACGATTTATCGTATTCAGTAAACATTCCGGCACACTTGATGCAGCTGGTGCTCCCACCCTTATCACTCCAGGTGGTGCTCGAAAATGCAATCAAACACAACATTATTAACGAGACTAAACCTCTAAAAATTGAAGTATTCAGCCAAGGCACACTTCTCGTGGTAAAAAACAACATTCAACCCAAATTTTCCATGAGCACGTCCACCGGGCTTGGCCTGAAAAATCTGACGAAACGATATGCGTTAATCAGCTTGGAAGAGCCAGTCTTTATGGTAGAAACAAATCATTACCTTGCAAAACTTCCGCTAATCAATATTGAAAAAGATGAACATACTAATCATTGAAGATGAAAAACTGGCGGCAGAGAAGCTGGAATCGATGCTGCTGGAGACCGATCCTGAAATCCGTATCCTGGCCAAACTGGGCTCTATCAAAGAATCGGTAAAATGGTTGCTTCAAAACCAAGCTGACCTAATCTTTCTCGACATCCAGCTTTCAGATGGCAGCAGCTTCAGTATTTTTGAGCAAATTGACGTATCAACACCAATCATTTTCACAACGGCCTACGATCAATATGCCATTAAAGCATTCGAAGTAAACAGCATTGCCTATCTGCTAAAGCCCATCCGCAAAAGCGAATTGTCAGAAAGCCTGCAAAAGTTCCGGAACCTGAAAACAGCATTTAGTATTGATTTTGATGTGATAATGGCACAGATCCAAGGGCGTCAACCCGAATTTAAAAAGCGGTTTCTCATTCAAATCGGCGAAAAGATAAAGAAAGTGGAAGTTACTGAAACTGCTTATTTCTATGTGCTTGATAAAAGTACCTACCTCCGCACATTCCAGGGAAGCAACTATCCGGTAGATTATACACTCGACAAATTGGAAACGATGATCAACCCTGCCTCTTTTTTCCGGATCAACCGAAAATACCTTGTAAATATGGATGCCATTTCGAACATGGTGGCTTATTCACGCGGTCGCGTGAAGCTGGAGCTAAAACCCAAAGCCGATGATGAGTTTGACACCATCGTCAGCATCGATCGCTCTGCCGGCTTTAAAAAGTGGCTGAACAGTTAAAAGGAGAATTCCCAAAAAACCGTAAAAAGGCAGCGCAGCCCATTACAATTCCTGAATGTAGATTTCCTTAAACTGCATGATTAAGGCGTCCTTTTCATGAATTTGAAAAGCGATATGCCCCTTCATCCCAACGTTTAAGTTCAGGTGTGTTTCGTCATTCAAAATCCCCTCGCCTTTGTAGTTGGTGATCTTCATACCATTCAGCCATACTTCAATCGAAGTCCCCACGCAGCGAATTCGCATCAGATTCCATTGGTTGGTTTCCTCTGCATAATAAAACAGGGGAGTCTTTCGCTGCATCGACTCATTGACCCAGGCATTTTTGGGGATATTCGGAAAAATCCAACGTTGGTTCCCCCTGGTCTCATCCCAGATCATCCCCGTGCGCCAAGGCCCCGGCGGATGAATATCAACCTGCGGGCCATTCATCCAGTACGCTTCATCATCGTATCGCGAACGCACCTGCACCCCGCTGTTCCCACTGCTGGTTTTAAACGCCCGAAATTGAAACTTCAATTCAAAATCAGCATATTCCTTCTCTGAATACAGCCAGGCATAATCGTGCTCCGGATTATTCAGCGAGTTGGCCATAATGGTGCCGTCGATCACCCTAAAAAAGATATAATTCCGGTCGCGTGGCGCCTTCTTTTCAACCCAGCCATCCAGGTTAACACCATTAAAGAGCGACACAAAATCGTCCTGGGAGAAGGTAATAGACGAAATTAGGAAAGAGAAAAAAAGAAAAATCAATTTCAACTTCATACACGTTCGGCTTGGTGTGAGTTAAGTTCTATTCGCGCTTTCTTAACAGCTGGTTAAAGTTCGAATTTTCACAGATGAAATGCAAGAAAATTATTAAAGTGAGTAAATTACCCGAAGCCCATCCATTGGGTAACATTCAAATGACCTGCACCGTATTGAAGGTGTAAACAACTGAACAAAAACACATTCAAATTGTCTAATTAAAAAAATACCAATTCAATGACACACAGACGCGAGTTCCTAAAAACCATGGCCGCCATGACCGCTGCCATTTCAGTACCATCAACGCTTTATGCCAATACGCCCAACGAGGACAAGCTGGGTGAAATTCTTCCACTTCGTAAATTGGGTAAAACAGGCGAAAACATTACCATGCTGGGCGTGGGTGGCTACCACATTGGCTGGACAACCGAACGCGATGCGCAGGAAGTGATTGAAGCAGCGCTGGAGGGGGGCATTCGATTTTTCGACACTGCAGAGCAGTATGGGCCCGGAACCAGTGAAGAACGCTACGGCAAATACCTGACGCCCAAATACCGCGAACTCGTTTTTCTGATGACCAAAACCCAGGCCCGCACCGCCAAAGATGCTCAACAACACTTGGAAGACTCGCTTCGGAGAATGAAGACCGATTACCTGGACCTTTGGCAAATGCATTCGCTCTTCACACCTGAGGATGTTGACAGCCGGATGCAGGAGAAAGTACTGGATGTCTTGATCAAAGCCAAGGAAAGCGGAAAGGTAAAACACATCGGTTTTACCGGCCATCAAAATCCATATGCACACAATCGCATGTTGGAACTCACCCGCGATAATGACCCGATCGACGCCGTACAAATGCCCGTGAACGTATTGGATCAATCCTATTTCAGCTTTATCGATAATGTGATGCCGGAGCTGATGAAACGCAATATTGGCGTTTTGGCCATGAAAACGCTGGCTGACGGGCGCTTTTTTGCTACCAAGGAACAAGCGAAGTGGAAAACAGACGACCCAATTATTCCCAACTACATTAGCATTGAAGAAGCGATGTATTTTGTTTGGTCTTTGCCGGTGAGCACCATTATTGCCGGAGCCGAAAAAGCCGACTATATTCGTGACAAAGTAAAAATGGCCCGCTCATTTGTCAAACTTAACGAAACCGATCGGCTTGTCCTGGTCGAAAGAGTAAAGGAAAAAGCATTGGCAGGAAACATCGAATATTTCAAACAAAAACCAGCCTAGTCAATTAATAAACGTAAATCATCGCGGTAAGAAATGATTCTTTCATTCGATTGATTATTTTTATCGAATGAAGCTTCGAAAGATCATTAGTGGTGGACAAAGTGGCGTAGACCGGGCAGCCTTGGATGCTTGTCTGAAAGCCGGATTTCCGTGCGGTGGTTGGTGCCCTGCAGGAAGACGCGCCGAAGATGGAATCATACCAACGCTGTATCCTTTGCATGAAATGGACAGCGTTTATTATGACGATCGCACGCGTCAGAACATACTCGACTCGAATGCCACCTTAATTATTTACCAAAATGATTTAACCGGCGGAACCTTGCTCACCTATAAATTGGCCAATACACTGAACAAGCCTGTTTTCCTGTTCAAAGTATCACCCTTTTTTATTGATGAATGCATGGAAGACCTTCTTTACTTTCTAAAAAACAACTCGATAGAAATCCTCAATATTGCCGGTCCGCGAGTAAGCCAGTGGGGCAAGGCCTACGAATCGGCCTTGCTCATCACATCCAGGCTCATCAGAAAAATACGCCTCCTGGAATAGGAAAACCCCTGTTTAGGATGCCACTCCAAGTTGATACCCGGCTAGATTTTGCGCTCGGCTGTAACGAACTTCCATTGCTTGCCACAGTCGAAACATTTGTAACTGGATTTGAAAATGGGAAAGATCACACCAAGAATTAAGTAAAGGATAATCACCAAAACATTAGGCTCTTTGCTGATATTGATATTGTCCGATTGACAAAAAGGACAGTGCTTTCTGTCGGCCTTCGATGCCACAGGAACTCGAGAAATCTGATCAGCAACACGATGGTTCACGACATAGCCGCCAGTTTCCAAAGAAGCCAACGCTTGTTCATAATCGTCCTCGTTCACCAACAATTTTACACCACCAACGGCATTGGAATAAAAGCCATAAACCTGCACGGTGAATTCATCGTTCAACACTGTTTCAATACCCTCTGAATTCAGGTAGAGTTGAGCCAGATGCGCTTCATGAGGATAAGTAAACGAAATAATGAATCTCCAATTCTCCATCTTATTCTATGACTTGATTTGTTCGAGCACGAAGAATCGCTTGCTGCAAAAGCTGTTTCATTTGTGCATTGCCATTCTTTATACCTCGAAAAATAAAAAACACCGACACCGGAATTGCAATCTTAAAAATCAATGCTATGTCAAAACCCTGCAGCCAGGAGAACATCAATCCAACAAGAAACCCCAGTAGAATGCAGATTACCACATGTTTCAGATAACTGATCTTGCAGACCAATGTCGGATGAGCTTGCTTTTCTATAAAAATCTCTCCTTCAGGAAGCGACTTCAAAAGCTCCGAAATGATCTGATATCTATTAACCCTCCGCTTATCGACCTGGCGATAAAAAAGCAACCGATCACCAATTTGCTCTGTTTTATAACGTTTTTGATTGAAACCAGCTTTGATTCTTGCCAGCAGCAAGTCCGAACCTGCATCTCTTGGAATCCTTTGTTGAATCGTATAGTTCACACCGCTTAGGATATCTTTCATTAGTCAGAAGTTTCCTTTTAGGTCAACGCTAATAACTCTTTCGTGAATTTAAGCTATCAAGGTAGCAATTTTCACAAAACAATTAATTAGAAAGACTAACTTTTAGCACGGCAAGATGACGAGTTGAAACCGATTAAAAGAGAAAAATCCTGCGAATTATTACTCACAGTTAATATCATAAACCCGTCGAAAGATATCCCTACCGGTTATTGACCTTCTCTGGATTCAAATCATGGTTTTGCAGGCGATACCAGGCCAATGCTTCATACTTGGTCCCCTGCCGTCCGTAGTTGGAAAAAGGATCAATGCTGATTCCCCCGCGCGGCAGGAACTTCCCCCACACTTCGATGTACTTTGGCTCCATCAGTTGAATCAGGTCTTTCATGATGATGTTGATGCAATCTTCGTGAAAACCGCCATGGTTGCGAAAACTAAATAAGTACAATTTCAGCGACTTGCTTTCTACCATTTTCTGTCCTGGTAAATAACTAATATAAATGGTCGCGAAGTCGGGCTGTCCGGTAATGGGACACAAACTGGTAAACTCCGGTGCATTAAATTTCACCCAATAGTCATTCTCTTGATGTTTATTCTTAAATGCTTCCAATACATCCGGGTTATAATCAAACCCGTACTTGGCTTCGTTGCCCAAATGCTTCAAATCGTCCATATTACACTTGTTTTAAATGAAATGGATTATAGGAAATATTCTCATCAAAGGTATCCTCTCCTTCAAAGGCTTTCACTTTCCTAACTACCAAAATGGTCAGTGGCAATATCATAATCTCATAGGCTGTTTTCAGCAAGGCCTGGACGAGGATCATTCCCAAAATAACCGACAGTGGGAAAATCCCAACAAAAGCGATCGTAATAAAGATCATTGAATCGGCCCCTTCGCCCACCATGGTTGATGCGATTGCCCGCAATGAGAAACCTTTGCCTTTCGTCATCAGCTTAAACTTGCTCATCACATAGGCATTGAGGAATGAGCCCACTACATAAGCCGTCAAACTGGCAAACACAATGCGAACAGAGCTCCCTAAAACGGTTTGAAAAGCTTCCTGCGCATTGTAAAACGGGGCCGCTGGCATATAAATTGCCAGCATAAGAAAGAACACGGCCAACAGGTTCACTCCAAATCCTGACCAAATAATCAGCCGCGCTTTGGTATAGCCCCACACTTCGACAATCACATCGTTAATAATATAGGCCAACGGGAAAATCAACACACCAGCCGGAGCCGACCAAGGCCCGATCAGGATAATTTTTGACGCTAAAATGTTTGAGATCAACAGACAGGCAGCAAAAAGCACTCCTGCCAACAGGAATAGAACAGATACTTTATTTTTCATGACTTCTTGTTTTTTACGTGGTTATCAAGGACACGACATTTCTAATGCCTGCAAAGGTAATGGTTTTTTGCGTTAAAAACAGGCGAAAGACAGCATTCGAAACACGGCAATTAATAATT
>NZ_CAXBDD010000012.1:0-64888 GCF_963974515.1 uncultured Sunxiuqinia sp.
TAAATACCCAATTTTTTCCTTGATTTTTCCAAAACGATTGTAAATTCGTTGCATCGTAATGAATTCCTAAGCTCGCATGAAACAGAACCATGCTCATGTGCTCTTCATCGTTTTATTAACGACTGTAACAGCAACTTTACTGTTTTTGCTTTTTCAGCCTGTTTTGCAGCAACCCAACAGCATTCTGTTTTCGAAATCGGTTGATCCGCTGAAAAGCTATTTCAACTTTTCGTATTACCTGAAATACGACTCAGGCATCAGGCACGACGGCATCAACTACCCTTATGGAGACCATCTGCAATACATCAATTCGCATCCGGTGTATGTGTCGCTGCTTAAGCTGGTGGACAAGCACATTCACCCGATTGCCAATTACGGCGTGGGCATTCTGAACCTGACGATGATTTTCTCCTTTTTATTGGGCATGCCCCTGTTATTTCTGATTTTAAGACGGTTCAAACTACCCGCCTGGTATGCCTTTCTGTCGGCTTTGGTCATTGGTTTTCTGACTCCGCAGTTCGACCGCATTCACGGACATTTCGAAATGGTGTACTGGTTCTTCATTCCGCTGTTTTGGTATTTGCTCATTCGCTTTCGCGAAGGAGAAAAAACGATTTTATGGGGGAGCTTACTGGTGTTTTCTGGAACCTTTGGCGGCTTGATCAGCGCCTATTTTGCAGCGTTCTATGGCATCTTTCTAGTGGCTGTGGCTTCGGCCGATTTATGGCTCGACCGAAAGCAATTCAGGCAACAGATCAGACCGGTTGTCCGTTTGCTTGTGCTGGCTGTTCTTCCGCTCGTTCTGATCAGGGGATTGGTGAGTGCGACCGACTGGGTGCACGACCGGCCTGACAATCCGTATGGCTTTTACGTTTATCATGCCAACGTGTTTAGTATTTTTCTGCCTTCGGAATTTCCGCTCAAACAGCTGATTTCAGACCACGTCAACCTGAGTTTTCAATGGGAAGGCCGCGCGTTTGTCGGGCTGCCGGCAACACTGGTAGCCATTGGCCTCGCGCTGCTTGCCCCCATCGCATGGATTCGCGGACGCCAACCCGACTGGTCTTTATTTTTTCATTATCAGGCATTTCGGACCTACCTGCTTGCCGGAGCACTGGTGCTGCTTTTCAGCATGTGCTTTCCTTTCAAATGGGGATTTGGCTTTTTAATAGAATTCCTGCCGCCCATCAGACAGTTTCGCGCCCTGGGCCGCTTTGCGTGGATTTTCTACTATATTTTCACCGTGTACTCTGCCTTTCTTTTTTACCAATTGTTTGAAAGGTTTAAGGCGAAAAACCAGCAGATATCAGCCGGGTTACTGTTAGTCGCTGTTTTTGTTTCGTGGGGAATGGCTTCAAAATATAATGTTGAACGAGCGACACGGGGCTTGTTCAATGAAAATGACAAGTTGACTTCAAACGATGAGGAATTCCTGAAGCGGTTCAGCGGAGCGCAAGTTGATTTCCGGCAATTTCAGGCAATTCTGTCGCTGCCCTTTGCCAGCACCTGCGGCGACAAGTTACTGTTTGAAAATGGCATGACTGCATTGGGCGAAGCCATGAAATGTTCGCATCACACCGGCCTTCCGCTGGTGCAAAGTTTTTCGCCCCGTCTGTCGTTTAGCCAGGCTTTAAGCAGCATTCAGCTGCTGGCTGATCCGGCCATCAGCAAAACGCGGCTCAACGACATGAACGACCAGCCTTTGCTGCTTATTCGCACCAAGCAGGAGCTCAACGAAGAAGAACAATGGCTGCAACGCCGGGCACAAGTTTTTTGGGAAGACCAATACATCACCATGAGTGTGCTTCCTTTGTCTGTTTTCGTCGACAGCCACCAAAACTGGTTAAGCGAGGTGACACATTTTAGCGAACAGTCTGTCGGTGATGCGACAGCCATCAACACTGATACGATCACCACATTCATTTACTACGACGACTTTGAGGCTTGCCCAAATAAAAACACGTTTACCGGAGAAGGAGCGCTTTTTAAGCGACGAGGTGAATTGGAAATCTTCAACCAAAAACTTCCCCTGCCACGCGGAACAGCACAACTCTCCTTTTGGCTGGCTTTCGACACCCGCCACTACGACATGCCCCAACCGGTTTTAACAGCCTGGGACGAAGACGGCAACCAGCTGTCAGAAACCAAACTGAACAACCGGCAAACCCACAACGTCTATCAGCAGTGGGTCCAAATATCCACCCTTTTCGAGGTGGAACCCAACGCCCGCTACCAACTCACCATCCAGGGGAAATTCATAGGCGTAGATGATGTGCTGATCAGGCCTGCCGGCAGCCATGTGCTCATCCGAAAAAGTGGACAGTGTGACTTGTTCAATAATTTTGTGGTGGAATAAAAAGCTGAAACCTCAAAGCTACCGAAATCCAAAAAAGGACAAGGCCATTCGAAACGGGTACTTCCACTTCGGGACGGAAACCAAGCGAGCCGGATCAGCAGACACAACAGGGTCTTGCTCCTGAATAACCAAACGTCGGCACCTCCCTTGGCCATGCGTGAACCGTATCCCTCTACATGACACTTACTCGTATAAGTGAGACACTTATATATCTAATTGCACCGTTTACACCTCTCAATGCCATGCTTACATTTCTCGATACGGCACAAAAAGATATTTGGGATTGCCCATTCAATGAAGTTGAAATGCCCGGTCATGATCATTGACAGCCACGGGGGATGTAAACCGGTAGCCGAGCGCACAACCGGTGCGACTTTTTATCGCTGGTTTGCCAATATGGGCCAGAATATCGAATAATTCCAAAGAATATCCGCTATATTTGGACGGTAAAATACAAAACACGCCAACTATGAAACGTGTCGCAATATTTCCCGGATCGTTTGATCCATTCACTATTGGTCATGAGAGTATTGTCCGCAGGGCGCTGCCATTGTTCGACAAAGTGATTATCATGATCGGGTTCAACACCAATAAACAATCTTTTTTTGCACTGGAGAAACGAATGAAATGGATCAACCAAGTGTTTGATGACGAGCCCAAGGTTGAAGTAAGAACACACCAAGGGTTAACCGTTGATTTTTGCAAACTTGTAGAAGCCAAGTATATTTTGAGGGGATTGCGCACTTCGGCCGACTTCGAATACGAACGAGCCATCGCGCAAGTGAATAAAAAAATGCATCCCGAGCTTGAGACTGTTTTCCTGCTTACCAAACCTGAGCACACACCGGTTAACTCATCCATTGTGCGCGATATTATTTTGCATGGCGGCGATGCCAGCATGTTTTTACCCGACAAACTGAATATGGCTGAATTTAAGAAAGATGAAGCTTAGAGACCTCCTTCTTTTTCTAATTTTCACCCTCAGCTGTTCCTTGTTTGCACAGGCGCAAAAAACAGTTACACTAACAGGGAAAGCACCTAAATACAGCGGTTACCAAATTGATTTTTACTGCTTTATCGACGGAATTTCCGAAGAAAAAAACCTACTCACTTCGTTCAAGATTCAGCCAGATGGGGAATTCAGCGCCACATTTTCAATCAATAAAACAACATGGGCCTTTACGGAATTTGATGCTTACCAGGCCTCTCTTTTCCTGGTGCCCGGCGAACATTACGAGTTGATCTTTCCTCCACTGAAACCGGTTTCGGCGAGTCAGAGGCGCAACCCATTTTTCGAAGTCGACGAAATATCCTTGGCCTTAAAAAACAGCCATCCACAGGAATTAAACCGGCAAATCGAGCAGTTTGAGTTCGCCTATGTAAAGGAAGAAAGCCGCTATTTCAACCTTATTTACCACCAACATTCCAAGGCTGCAGTGGATTCGTTAAAAAGCAACCTAAAACAAAAATTTCCAAAAACCAATAATTCGTATTTTGAACGCTACAAGTTTTACCGCTCCGCCTTTGCCAAATTTGCTTTGCATCAAGGGCAACCCGATGAATTTGTCCAGCGCTATTTTATTGAGCAGGAACCAGATCTATCAATTTCACCCTGCAAACAGTTGTTTCAGCAGCTTTTTACCAATTATTTTGACTTTGAAGCGAGCAAAATTCACAGTGCCGATTTTAAACGCCTGGTGACGCAAGCTAATTTGAACGGCCTGGAAACCTATTTGAACACAAAAAACAACTGGAACAGTTCGCTCAGCCGATTGGTCATTTTGCAATCCATTCACGATGCCTACTACCAGGGCCAGTTTTCGCCGGGAAGCCTGATCCGAATGCTCGACAAAATTACTGCAAGCCAATGGGAAAAGGAGAACAAAGCCATTGCCGCCCGGCTAAAATCAAAGTTGACTTACCTGCAACAAGGCAGCGAAGCACCCAACATTGTCCTAACAGACTTTTCGGGGAAAACACACCAGCTCAACAATTTTACAGGGAAATATGTCTATTTGAATTTCACTCGGGTGTCGAACCCAATATGCCGGCAGCACCTGGACCATCTGAAAGATTCGGTCAGCCAACTCTCCAATGAACTGCAGATCGTGAACCTGATTTTACCTGAAGAAGCCGAAAAAAAAGAACTCATCCTTCAACAAAACTGGCCGGGAACCTTTTATATTGTAGATGACAAGGCAGCCGACACCTACCAGGTGAGCAACTTTCCACGGGCTTATTTAATTGATAAAAGCGGACGTCTGGTTTTGTCGCCGGCTCCCAACCCACTCGATGGTTTTGAACAGCATTTTCTCAACCTTCTCAAGCAAAGCCGGATCAACGAACTGCGCGATCAATCTAAATAAGCATCAAGCAAGTCCTTTAAATTACCGTAAGTTTGGCTATAAACCTCAGGTAGCTCCTCTTTCGAAACCCACCGCACTTCCTCAATTTGCTCCTCAGCTTGTGGCACCAACTGGTCAGAACCGGCACAACTTAGTTCAAACCAGCTGGTTTCCTTGAGTACCCAATTATTTCCGTGCCGGATATAAGGCGACCGATACAGATGAAATGTAGAAGGCAGCTGACGTTTAATGGCCAGCTGCGAAATTCCGCACTCCTCCGCCACTTCGCGAATAGCGGCTACTTCTGGAGTTTCTCCCCCCTCTATTCCCCCTTTGGGAAGATCCCAGCGTCCCAAGCGTTTAATAAATAGAAGCTGTCCGTGTTCATTGATGACCAAACCACCGGCAGCCGCGATGTGTGTTAACTTATCTTTAAGCCAAGCCATCAAATCGGGCTGCTGTTTACTGATAATTATCAGCTTTACAACATGTTTCTCCTTATCCAATTTCGAAAGAAGATTAATAAATCCATCAAAACACTCAATGTCAACAACTTGCTCAATGTTATCATTAAATGAATTGTTGATTTCAGGTCCCCAAAGCAGCTGATGGTCATTGAAAAAAACTTTGTACATTTGTCGTGAAATTCAGTTTAAACATTTAAGATTATGCAAGATATTCATGTTGAGGTTACGAAAAAACTCGTACAAATAAACACAATAAAAATCCAACCATCAAACCCATTTACCTGGGCATCAGGCTGGAAAGCTCCAATTTACTGCGACAACAGAAAAATTTTATCCTATCCAGAAGAACGAACATTCATCCGGGATCAATTTGTTAAGCTGATTCGCGACAAATACCCTGAAGCAGAAGTCATCGCGGGAGTTGCAATGGGAGCGATCGCCCACGGCATGTTAGTAGCACAAGAACTAGGGCTGCCATTCATCTATGTTCGTTCGAAACCCAAAGACCATGGGCTGGAAAACCTGATTGAAGGCGACCTCAAAGCCGGACAAAAAGTAGTGATCATTGAAGATCTGGTATCAACCGGTGTAAGCAGTCTGAAAGCGGCTGAAGCTATTTCAAACTTTGGAGGCGACGTACTGGGAATGATGGCTATTTTCACTTATAACTTTCCCGTTGCCAAAGAAAACTTTGAAGAAGCTGGCATCGAACTCACAACTTTAAGCCGCTACAAAACGTTAATTGAAGTAGCTTTGGAATCGGGCGAGGTGAAAGAATCACAGGTTGAGTCACTGAACCAGTGGCGCCAGGATCCGGCAAACTGGGGCAAATAAGTAAAAAAATAAGACACACAATAAATTACTCCCCGGACATCATTCCGGGGATTTTTTTTGAACGGACAAATTATGGGATTAAGTAAATACACCAGCGAGATTAAATTCATTGATCACAACGAGGAAATTGTATTCAACCATCTTTCGAACTTTGAGCACCTCTCGCAATACATCAACGATGGCTTGCTGCAGAAAGTCAGTCAGAAGGTTCCTCAAATAAATATTACCAACTTTGAGTCAGATCAGGATTCCTGCCGCTTCAGTGTAGGTGGAATGGGACAATCCGAAATTCGGATCATCGATCGTGAGCCGTTTAAAACCATCAAACTGCAGAGCTCGGGAAGCCTGCCGGTCGAATTCACGTTTTGGATTCAATTAATGCCTGTCAACGCAAACCAAACAAAAATGAAACTGACCCTGCATGCTGAAATGGGCATGATGATCAAAATGATGGCGGGCAACAAATTGGAGGAAGGAATCAACCAACTCGCTGATATGCTGACCAGATTGCCCTACCGGCAGGAATAAGGCCTCTGAAGGACGGAGGGATTGAATTCAATTTATTTTTGATGCCAATTGATCTAAACGAGCCGAAAGCTGTTTACACTTATTAGACGTAAAATTCAATACCATGGAATTATTCAGAAGAGAAGATAAAATGTCCTCCCTGATTACCAGAAACTACAACCTGTTGCCGGTGATTAATCGCTTTGGCATTCGGCTGGGTTTCAAGGAAAAAACCATTGCCGAAGTTTGCCAGGAGAAAAGTATCGATACCGGCTTCTTTCTGGCTATCGTGAACACTTACACTGATGAAAGCTATTTTCCGGAAGCGGAGTTTTTATCTTTTTCTCCTGTGCTACTGATTGATTACCTGAAAAACACACACCAGTATTACATCAACTATGTGCTTCCGAAAATTGAAAGGCTGCTCAACCAGGTAATGGAAAGCTGTCCGGAAAATTGCTCGAGCCTGAAAATGATCAACACCTTTTATCAAAAATACAAAACCGAGTTGCTACTTCACCTGAAACTTGAAGACGAAAAGGTTTTTCCCTACATCATCAACTTGTACGAAAACAAAACACTGAGTGCTGAAGGATCATTCATCGAAGTCATTGAAAATGAACACACCAACGTCGAAGTTAAGCTAAGCGACCTGGAAAACCTGATTATCCGCCATTTAAGCCCAAACTATGAAGACAATGCGATGAACGAATTTCTGACGGCACTGCTTCAGTTTGAAAACGATTTGAATGATCACGCACGAATTGAAGACCACATTTTAATTACCAAAGTCATTGAGTTTGAAAAGAAACTAAGAAAATGAAAGAAAACGTCTTCATTGTGCATCGCTCCGAAATCATCCGAAAAGGATTGTCGCTGATTTTGCAGGAGTACTTCAAAATGGAAATTACCCAACTCAACTCGGCTAAGGATTTGAGTTCATTCTTGGGGATTTCCAACAGCACCATGATTCTAATTCTGGAAGCTCAAGCCGACTTGAATCTGAAAGCCATTGACCTGCTGAAAAAGAATAATGACGTGTACCTGGTAGGTTTTTATGCAGAAACGTCGGACGAACAATTCGAAAAAATCTTCGATTATCAATTGAATCACTATTCATCACCTCTCCAGATTCAGAAACTTATTCAGGTAATCAGGCAGTCGGGCAATAAGAATAAAAATGCGATGCAGGACAACGGTGAATTGACGAGCCGCGAAAAAGATGTCATCAAACTCATTTCGCTCGGTCTGGCCAACAAGGAAATAGCCGACAAACTATTCATCAGCATCCACACCGTTATTTCACACCGAAAAAACATCACTGAAAAGCTGGGGATTAAATCCATATCTGGCTTAACGGTTTATGCCATCATGAACAATCTGCTTGACATTCAGGATATCAACCCCGAAGAATTAATTTAACGAACCCCCAACATCTTGGGATTGATCAACTTTCACTTTTGTGTCATCTTTGTAGAAAATGAAAAAAAGATGGACAACATGAAAAAGCTTAGTGAAAACGGCCGATTATTTATATGCAGCTCGTGTCGGAAAATTCATCTCGAATTTGGCAACCTTGCCATGGACTTCCATTCAGAAACGAAACTAAAAGAACTGCTAAATTTTCTAAATACCGTGCGCGCAAATCATTTCGAAAATGAAGTTTTGAGTAACAATTCGCGCCGGCAAATCCTTGTTCCCTTCACGAATTCTTCCATCAAATTACTGCTCTCTGACGAAGAAATCAATGAGTTAACAAACCTCATTCGGGCTTTTATGAAAGATCCTGTCAACCCGGCCAATACTAAAACTGAAGCTCGCTTCACCAATTTAGAAAAGCTGAGCGCCCTAAGCAGAATCATACTCAATTGAGTAAAGCTAATTTTGATCCATCTTTATCTGGAGGGCAGCGACGGGATACCGAAAATACCATTGTCAGGATCCGTTTTGCCAAAAATGCGGCAGCTGTTTTTTTATCTGCTTATATCTGCTTATTTTGTACGGCCTTGTCTTGACAAGACTCGCTGATCAATCTTAAGTAGATAGCAAATGAATATGGAATTAGTGTCGCGTTTTCGAGCGATCGACCTTGATAGCTTAGACCGAGTCAAACTGATGGAACGCATGGACCAAAAATTTCTTGTCCCTCTAAAGCAACTTGCCGAGATCTTTTTGGCTATCGAACGGCAGTATTACGTTCTGGAAATCAACAAGGAACGAATTCTCCGCTACCAAACTCATTATTTCGACACAAAAGACGATAGCCTTTATACAAGTCACCACAACGGAAAACTCAACCGCTACAAAGTTCGCAAAAGAACCTACCTGGACACTCATACCAGTTTTTTTGAAATCAAATTCAAAAACAACAAACGAAAAACGTTTAAGCATCGGATCAAAAGTGACGAAGGTCAAACAATTTTGAATGTGCGAGAAAAAGAATTCGTGCTTCAGAATTCACCCATTGATCCAGACGATTTGCACTCAAAGTCCATGAACCAGTTTAGACGCATTACACTAACAGACAAAAAGTTAACCGAACGTTGCACCATTGACATCGGCCTTCAGTTCAAGAGCAAACACCAAACAACTCTGCTGGATAGCCTTGCAATTATTGAAATCAAACAGGATCGCCATGGTCAATCGTCCGCCTTGAATCACTATTTAAGTGAAAGCAAAATTAGCCCGATTGGTTTCAGCAAGTACTGCATTGGGCGAGCCTTGGGCGAAGAGGATTTGAAAAGCAATGCCTTTAAGGCTAAAATAAGACTACTTAACAAACTAACAGACTAACTATGTTATCATCCGTACTATTAGCATCGCCAATCGTTGACTGGCTTGAGTCGATCCGCTTCCTCGACATCAAACTCATCAATGTTGAAGACTTTATTGAGCTATTGGTTCGATTTTTATTCAACGGACTTGTGCTCACACTCATCATTCGTTACCTCTACGCCCGAAACAGCAAACGAAAAGACTTCTTTTTTAGCTATTTTGCGGTAGGAATAACGGTATTCCTGCTCTGTTTCCTGCTCGAAAGTGTGAAACTTGAGCTGGGCTTTGCCCTTGGACTCTTTGCCATTTTCGGCATCATCCGCTACCGAACCGACCCAATTCCAATCAAGGAAATGACTTATCTGTTTGTGGTGATTGGCATTTCAGTCATAAATGCGCTAGCCAATAAAAAAGTAAGTTATTCGGAACTGGTGATAACCAATGCCATCCTCGTTGGCGGACTTTATTTGCTTGAGCGAATTTTAATGCTGCGTCAGGAGTATGAATTGGAGATCAGGTACGAACGAATTGAAAATATCCACCGCATGAAAGAGGAAGATTTGATTGCCGACCTGCGCCAGCGAACCGGGATTGAAATTAAGCGCTACGAAATCAGGCGAATTGATTTTCTGCGCGATGTGGCAAACATCACCATCTTTTTTGATCCGATTGAAAATTCCCGTTATCAAATAAAGAAATAAACATGCTGCGAAAAAACTTGTTTAGACTGATTTTTGCGATCGCATGTACTGGAATCATCATCGCCGGACCATTCCGCGCCCTGGCACAAGAGGAAGCGGAAACAGAGTGGAATATCTGGACCTCATTTGAAATTAAAAAAGATATCACTGATCGACTAAGCGCCTTTGTGGCGCCACAAGTCCGGTTTGCTGAACAATTTGAGGTGGACGAATATTTCATACAGGCAGGAGTGGAGTATGAGCTATTCAATTTTCTTGATATCGCAGGAAATTACCGTTATCTGATAAACGAGCGCACCAACAAATCCACCGAATATTTTCACAGAATAGCTTTCGACCTTGTCGGAAAGCACGATGTCAAACGGCTTGGCCTGCAATTGCGCACCCGCTACTCCAATTACGACGAATTAGATGACAACGAAGGTTTTAACGATGCTACAATGCGCTATCGCCTGAAATCAGATTATGACATTCAAAATTCAAGATTCAAACCTTCAATTGGGGTTGAATTCTTCCACCAGCTTCAGGACAGGGAAATCAATAAGATCAGGTACATAGCCGAAGTGGCTTATAAAATAGACAAGGTGCATGATATCTCTGTTAGTTACCTGTTGCACGCTTATCCGAACCAGGATCGTCGAACAAACATCCTGACACTGGAATACCAAATTGATTTTTAGTGCTTGTTACGATCAGGTGGTCTATAAAAAGCGAAAGGTTTTGCCGAACCAAACCCTTTCGCTTTTTATGGCATCCGGGCACCATTAAACCACGTAACTGAGTAACAAAACAAAGGTAAAACCAACGACAGAAATAATGGTTTCCATGACGGTCCACGATCGCAGTGTTTCCTTTTCATTCATACCCAGGTATTTTCCAACCAGCCAGAAGCCACTGTCATTCACATGAGACAAAATGGTTGATCCGGCAGCGATAGCCAGCACAATCAGTGCTTTATCAATTTGAGTCAGGTCGAAGATCGTAAGCAGCGGAGCCATAATGCCAGCCGCTGTAATCATTGAAACAGTCGCCGAACCTTGAATTACACGCACAACAACAGCGATCAGGTAGGCCAGCACAATGGGCGGCATGGCTGACTCAGCGAGTCGTTCAGCCAACATCCCGCCAACGCCACTATCAATCAAGATCTGCTTAAACACGCCACCCGCACCAGTGACCAAAATAATCAGTCCGGCAGGTCCGAGCGCCTTATTCGACAGTTTCATGATTTGCTCTTTGTTGAAACCCCTCCGGATTCCCAGCACGTACATGGCCAGCAAGGTGGAAATAATCAGCGCAGTGAAGGGATGCCCCAACAAACCAATGGTTTGATAAATGACTTCGTTTTGTAGAATCCCTTTATCATACAGAACTTCCGCAACTGAATTGAAAACAATCAGCAGTAAAGGCAACGCAATAATTAAAATGATTGTCCGGAACGATGGGAGTCCCTCCTGCTCAGGCCCGGGCTCTTTTTCTGCAAAATAATCGGGCGCTGCGATATGAATTTTCTTACTGATGTATTTACCGAAGATTGGCCCGGCGATAATCGCTGTCGGAAGCCCAACAATAAAGCCCATGATGATAATCCATCCCAACTGAACATCCAGGATCTCGGCTACAGCCACCGGTCCGGGAGTTGGTGGTATAAAGGCATGCGTCACAGCCAGTCCTGCCAGCAAAGGAATGGCATAGTAGAGGATGGAGCGCTTGGAATGTTTGGTCAGCTCGTAAATAATGGGAATCAGAATAATGAAACCAACATCCAGAAAAACCGGGATGGCAACAATAAAACCCGTTAACACCAAAGCCCAGGAAGCCCGCTTCTCTCCAAAATGTTTCAACAAATATTTAGCGATCGACTCTGCTCCACCCGATGCTTCGAGCATCTGTCCGAAAATTGCGCCCAGTCCAACCACCGTAGCTACAAAGCCCAGGGTATTCCCCATGCCATCCTGCATGCTTTTGATGATTCCGGAAAAATCCATTCCAGTAACAATCCCAACGACAATACTCACAATCAACAAAGAAATAAAAGCGTGGATTTTCAGCTTCAACACCAAAAACAATAAGAGGAGAATGGCAAAGGCTATTCCAACAAGGAGTAAGATTTCATTCATGTTTTTTCGGTTTGTTTTGTTCGTAAGTTGTTTTTATAGCCGACTTTAACGGATTAAGCGACCATCCATATCACCTCCCGTTTCAGGTTTCAGCGGAAACCGGACCGGTGCGTTGTCCCGGTTGGAGCGATAAATCGCTGTAAAAAGCTCCACTGTTTTGCGCCCTTCTTCACCCGTAACCAGCGGCTGACGACCTTCGCACAAAGCTTTTAGGAAATCGTCAATCTGCAAGCCAATATAATAAACTGCGGCATCAATGGTATTAAAAAATTCGCTGTCTTCTTTCCGCCATTGTTTAAGGAAGGCCTCCTCGCCCGGCACCGTCCAGATATCGTTGACCGGCGGCTCCAGTACCGACGACTGTCCGGCAATAAACATGGCGCCGCCTTCGGTTTGCGCCCCCACCGAAGCACCGCTTCGTCCGTGAATATGAATTTTGCCATAAATGCCCGGCTGCTGCGAATTGCTTAAAATGATATTTCCAACCCCACCGCGTTTAAACTGAACCACGGCCACGGCCGTATCTTCCACCTCAATATAGGGATGGTTCATGTTGCGGGTAACGGCATAAACCTGCTCAACATCACCCATCAGCCACTGAAAAAGATCCAGTTGATGCGGCGCCTGGTTGACCAAAACCCCTCCACCTTCCGTTTCCCACCGGCCTCGCCAGGGGTCGCTGCTATAGTAAGCTTCGTCGCGCCATCCTAATAGGATGATATGACCCAAGAATGGTTGTCCTATTTTGCCATCATCTATGGCCTTCCGCATCCGCTGAACCGGTTTGTAAAACCGGCGCTGACTGATTACCCCAAGTATGACCTTATTCTCCTTTGCGGCTTCCAACATGGCATCGCAATCTTGCAGGGTACTGGCCATCGGCTTCTCAATCAGACAATGAACCCCTAGCCGGGCGGCCTTCACCACCGACTCGTGATGATAGGGATGCGGCGTGCAAACCAACAAGGCCCCTACTTTTTCCTGCATAATCATCTGCTCCAAATCATCGTAGGCTTTCACGCCGTATTGGCTGGCAAACGCTTCTGCTTTGAAACGTGTTCGGCCGCATACCGCAACAAATTCCGAGTTCGGAGACTCAACCAGCCCATGGGCATGCAAATGGGCCACTTTGCCTGGTCCAACTATAGCTGTTCGTATTTTTTTCATTTTTGTGACGGTTTCAGAATGATTTTAACCAAACCCTTTTCCTTGCTGTAGAGCCGGTTAAACCAGTCAGCGCCTTCGGACAAGGCAGCTTCAGCGCTCACCAAAGTATCGACATCAATCTTTCCGGCAGCGATCAAATCAAGCACAGCTGGGTATTCGCCACAAATGGCGCAACTTCCCTGGACCTTGATTTGACGGGTAACCACCGACTGAAGCGGGAATTCAATTTGCGGCGACAGATTGCCCAACAGGGTCACGGTTCCCCCTTTACGAACATTGGCAATGGCCAGCTGAACGGTTTCGGATATTCCAACCGCTTCGTAGGCCTGATCCGCACCGCGGCCATTGGTCAGTTCCAGAATTTCCTGATTCAGGCCGGGCACTTGGCTGATGAAACAGTGCGTCGCTCCCAGCTTGGCAGCCAGCACCAATTTATCTTCATCCAAATCGACGGCAATGATTTGGCCACATCCGGCCACTTTCAGAAGTTGAATAACGAATAACCCAATCATTCCGGCACCAACCACCACCACCGAGTCATTTACTTGAGGTTTACCAAGCGACAGCGCATGCAAAGCTACAGCCACGGGCTCAACCATCGCGGCTTGCGTAAAGCTTACTTTTTCAGGCAATCGGTACAAAATGTGCTGCGGCACAGCAACATACTCAGCAAACGCGCCATGGCGCCGGTAATCATCGCATGAAACACCAAGCACCACCCGCTTATCGCTTAAGTTGTACCATCCATGGCGGGTGTACCAGTCGTCGAGTCGGTAAATGGTCGAATCAAAGGTCACACGATCGCCAAGATTCCAATTACGGACAGCGCTTCCAATGGCTGTAATTTCACCCGATGCTTCGTGCCCCATAATCAGTGGTGGCTGGCGTCGGCCCGTGCTTCCGTCCATGCCATGCACATCACTGCCACAAATGCCTACAGCCTCAACCTTCACTAAAACCTCATCGGGCTCAATTTCAGGCTTCTCAACTTCTTTAAATTCAAACCGATTGTATCTTTCCAGGACAAGTGCTTTCATCATTTTCGTTTGTTTAGGATTTTAAAGATAAGAAATGAATGCTAAACCTGCATTTACAAATAAGCCACCTCTTTAAAATGATACGCGTGAACCGGGCCATCGCGTTCTTCAATTTTTAGCTGCCCGATTTCATTCACCCCAACGATTTTCCCGGTATAATGGTGTTTTTCATCCTGAAACGGATGCCATTCTTCAAGGCGATACAACTTTTGCTGAAATTCGAGATCCAACTGTTCGAAGTTCTCAGCAACCAACTCCTGATAGTAGCGATCAATCTGTCGTAACAAATCCGTCAGCAGATCGTCCAATGCGTAATCATTACCGGTCAGCATTTTTAGGGAAACCGGATTAGGGGCATCAGAGAAAAACAGAGTTTGATTGATATTCAAGCCAATACCAAGAATCGACTGGCTAATCCGCCCATTCATTATGGCATTCTCAATCAGAATTCCGCAGATTTTCCGGTCGCCCACATAAATATCGTTGGGCCACTTAATTTTCACACCTTCAACACACTGACTTAAAAAGCCCTCCAGCCCGAGACAAACCGCCTTCGACAGCATAAACTGCTTGCGGATATCGAGAAATACAGGCTGCAGGAAAATAGAAAAAGTGAGATTCTTTTCGGCCTCACTCTCCCATCGGTTAGCCAACTGCCCACGACCTGCTGTTTGATCGTATGCCAAAAAGACAGTTCCAGCTTCTATTTCATTTTCACGCACTTGGCTGGTGGCATAGTTATTGGTACTTGCAGTACGTTCAATTTTGACGATAGTATGACCAATATTTTGACACATGATTTGATTATTATTTTAAACCTGACAATAAAACTACTTTTTTAATTTTCAAGTGTTTATATTTATCCTAACTAATTCAGCACATATTAGCCGATAAAAAACAATAATGATCGTACCGTGTTATTGTATGCATGCTTTTTTCAGCTTATTAGCGGGTGAAAACAAGATCAGATTTAAAGTATGAGCAAAAGCAAAAACTGCTTTAAAATTCAACGGTGGTTAAACCCGAAACAGCTAGAACAAACAATTGAACGATAAGAACAAAAAACCATCAAAATAAGCGAAAAAATTTATCTTTGTAGTTCTAAAATAAATCTATGCATAAAACACCAACAGAAAAAAATAGTGACCAGCTGATTGATGCCATTCTGGAGGGGATTCACAGGATAAAAGGAATGGACATTGTAAAAATAGACTTAACAAAAATTAATCATTCAGAATGTAATTATTTCATTATTTGCCACGGTAATTCGACCACCCAGGTTGATGCGATTGCTCACTCGGTTGAAAAGACAGTTGAAGAAATGGTTGGCGAAACAGCCTGGCATAAAGATGGATACGAAAACTCAATTTGGGTGCTTCTTGATTACGCTGATATCATGGTACACGTCTTTCAACATGAATCCCGCAAATTTTACGATTTAGAAAATCTTTGGGCTGATGCAGCCATCGAAAAAATACAAACAGAAAATTAGACGAAATGGCAGAAAATAATAACAAAAATAAACAAAAGCCAAACTTGGGAAATTTTGGGACAGGAGGGAAACCCCCAAAATTTAATCCTTACTGGATTTATGGAATTGTGATTGTCCTATTCCTTGCAATCCAATATTTTAGCTTTGGCGGAGGCCCGGTTAAGACGACCTGGAATGAAGTAAAAAATGAAATGCTGGCCAAACGCGATATTGAACGAATCGTCGTTATCAATCGTGAAGAAGCGCAAATCTATCTGAAAGAAGACAGTTATGATGATTATGCCGACAAACTAAATACAGGTTTTGGAGCTCCCTCTAAATTTGGTCCGCACTTCGTATACACCATCGGTTCGGTCGAAACCTTCGAAGACAACCTCCAAGAGGCACAAGCTAATTTTAGTGAGTCGGATAAAGTCCCTGTTGAATACAGTACCGTACATAACTATTTCAGTGAAATCCTCAGCTGGGTGCTTCCGTTTCTGATTATCATTGCTATTTGGTGGTGGATTTTCCGCCGTATGAGCAAAGGTGCAGGCGGAGGCGGCGGAGGCGGAAATATTTTCAATGTTGGAAAATCGCAAGCCAAAGTATTCGACAAAGACTCGCGGGTAAGCACCTCTTTTAAAGATGTTGCAGGTCTGGCTGAAGCCAAACAGGAAGTTGAAGAAGTGGTGTCCTTCCTGAAAAGCCCCGCCAAGTACACTAAACTGGGAGGTAAAATTCCGAAAGGCGCCCTGCTCGTAGGTCCTCCCGGAACCGGTAAAACCCTGTTGGCCAAAGCGGTTGCAGGTGAAGCCAATGTTCCGTTCTTCTCCATGTCGGGTTCCGACTTTGTGGAGATGTTTGTTGGAGTTGGAGCATCACGTGTACGCGACCTGTTTAAGCAAGCCAAGGAGAAAGCCCCTTGTATTGTCTTCATAGACGAAATTGATGCCATTGGACGTGCCCGTGGCCGGAACCCCAACATGGGATCGAACGACGAACGTGAAAATACGCTGAACCAGTTGTTAACAGAGATGGATGGTTTCGACACCAACTCCGGGGTCATCATACTGGCAGCAACCAACCGTGCCGATATGCTCGACCGTGCCTTGATGCGCGCCGGACGTTTCGACCGGCAGATTCATGTGGAACTGCCCGACCTGAATGAACGTCGTGAGATTTTTCAGGTTCATCTGCGCCCGATTAAACTTGCAAATGACATTGATGGCAGTTTTCTGGCCAAACAAACACCTGGTTTCTCGGGTGCAGATATAGCCAACGTTTGTAACGAAGCTGCACTGATTGCTGCCCGTAAAGAAAAAGATGAAGTGGGCCGGCAGGATTTTCTGGATGCTGTGGACCGGATTATCGGTGGGCTGGAAAAGAAAAACAAGATTATTTCGAAAGATGAAAAACGGCGTATTGCTTATCACGAAGCTGGACATGCCACCATTAGCTGGCTACTTGAACATGCGCATCCTTTGGTGAAAGTGACCATTGTTCCGCGAGGAAAAGCGCTAGGTGCAGCCTGGTACCTTCCCGAAGAACGCTCGTTGACCACTAAAGAACAACTGCTGGATGAAATGTGCTCGGCTTTGGGTGGCCGCGCAGCAGAAGAAATCATCTTTAAAACCATTTCATCGGGAGCCCAAAACGACTTGGAGAAAATTACCAAGCAGGCCTATGCCATGATCAGTATCTTTGGGATGAGCCCAAAAGTTGGAAATGTCAGTTTTTACGATTCAACTGGCCAAAATGATTATGGATTCACCAAGCCCTACAGTGAAAAAACGGCAGAATTGATTGATTCAGAAGCCAAAGAATTGATCGACTCTCAATACAAGCGGGCACTTCAGGTATTGAAGGAAAACAGCGAAGGCCACAAAAAACTGGCCGAGCGACTGCTCGAAAAAGAAGTCATTTTCGGTGAAGACCTGGAAGAAATCTTCGGAAAGCGTCCGTGGATCCGGGAAGAACTGACTGCTGAAAAACAAACAGTGATCGATCCCAAACCTGCAGAAGAAGCGAACCCAGCTACTTCAGCCTAAGACAGTTTTCTATGAATTCATCCCGGGAAAAAATACTCAACCGATTAACAGAAGCTCAAAGCAAAAGGGGTGGGCAAACAATGCCCTCTCCCGATTTTGAATCGGCAATTTATCTCCCTTTCGACAGCGAAATTGCCGAAAGTTTCAAAACCAACCTGGAGTTAATTGGAGGCCAGGTTATTCGGGTGAAAAATTTAAACGAGGCCATTACTGAGCTGCAAAAGTTAGCCGACTCCGAAAAGCTAGGCAACATGATCTGCCTGCATCCTCAGCTACAAAAAGTTCTGCAGGGGAAGCTGGCGTTTACAGCATCAATGGATGATTTACAACATATTGATGTTGGCATCACGACCTGCGAATTTCTGGTAGCTCACCTCGGATCAATCTTGGTTAGCTCTGCATCACTTTCGGGTCGGCGGCTTAACGTTTTCCCTGAAATCCATGTGGTTATCGCTCATAACGCCCAGCTTGTCGACTATCTGGATGATGCCCTTGCAGGGATGGAAGAGAAATATCCGGAAGAGCTTCCAACTATGATTACCACTATTACCGGGCCTAGCCGGACGGCAGATATCGAAAAAACATTGGTGATGGGAATGCACGGACCAAAAAAATTATTTGTACTTTTGGCTGACGAACCATTTTAAAGCCAAACCATGGAAAAAGATCTAGTCATTGTCTATTCCTCCGATCAAGACTACCAGGTACAAATTGCCAAAGAATTACTGGATGAAAATAAAATCGAGTCTTTCACCCTGAATCAGCATGATTCGGTCATCCCTTCGATTGGTCTCATTGAGCTTTACGTAAACAAAAAAGATCAGCATGACGCTGAAAGAATCCTCAAAAAGCTCAAGAATTGAAAAACCTTTTTGTCAGAACGCTTACCGGAATAGCTTTCATAGGGGTTATCATCGGTAGTCTTTTAACCGGGAAATATACCTTTGGTGTCCTTTTTCTGTTCATCATGGTTATAGGGCTACGCGAATTTTTCAACTTCTTTAACAATGCTGAGATTTCGCCAAACAAGTGGTTGGCTTGCGCAATTGCTGTGCTCTTTTTTATCACCTTTTTCCTGGTTGGATCAGGTGTGCTGCCGCAAATAAGCTATTACTGCTTGATTCCCATTTTTCTGCTGGTCTTCATTACTGAATTGTATCGCAAGAAAAAGTTCCCTTTTGAGAATATGGCAGCCGGAATTTTGGGGCTCATCTACATCGCTTTACCGCTTAGCATGATCAGCCTGATGGTATTCACAGCTGATCACGAATATAATCCATCCCTTTTATTCGCTTTATTCGCCTTAATTTGGACTTACGACTCAGGTGCTTACCTGTTCGGAATGACCTTTGGAAAGAATCGGCTCTTTGAGCGAATTTCACCCAAAAAATCGTGGGAAGGAGCCATCGGAGGAGCGCTGTCAGCAGTTGTCGCCGCATGGGCCATTGCACACTTCTTTATGCCATCCATTGCCTTATATCATTGGATTATTCTTGCATTAATCACCGTTGTATCGGCCACTTTTGGTGATTTGACGGAATCGCTGTTTAAGCGGCAATTCAATCTAAAAGACAGCAGTAACTTCCTTCCCGGACATGGAGGAATACTCGATCGCTTTGACAGCCTGTTTTTTGCCATTCCATCGGTCGTCCTCTACTCTAAGCTATTTATCTGAAAAACTGACCGATATAGCGTGTCCACAGGAACAGGCAGCTCATACAAGTCAAGAAATTCGGCTAGTAAAAACGGTCCGTTTTACGCGACTACAATTAATTTCCGTACTTTTGCCCTCGAAAATCCTACAGCCGACTACCGCTACGGAAGCCGGAGCTTGGATACAAAACATTGAAATTAAGATTATTATATAGCTATTTGACATGATAAAATTTCATCCTGCGGGAAAATCGATTATACGAAACACGATCCTGATCGTGGTATTATTGAACCTGGTTGGTTGGTTGCTCCTTTCCTGCGCTGTAATCGGGTCGGTTATTTCGGTCGTTTCAATCATCCTGTTGATTCTGGTCCTGCAGTTTTTCCGTTATCCCCAACGAAAAGTCAACATCAGTGACAAAAATATTATTGCACCCGCCGATGGCACCATTTGCCTGATTGAAGAAGCCACCGAGACCGACTACTTGAATGCCGTTTGCAAAAAGGTTTCCATCTTTATGTCGCCACTGAATGTGCACATCAACTGGGTTCCGGTTGCGGGAAAAATAAGCTTTCTCGAACATCGAGAAGGAAGGTTTTACGCTGCTTTTAAAGACAAGTCGGCCGATGAAAACGAACGCACCTGTGTGGCCATTCAACTGAAAGATGGCCGCGAAATTATGGCCAACCAGGTGGCAGGCGCCATGGCGCGACGAATTTTGAATTTTCTACATATTGGCCAACAAGTTACACAAGACATGGAAATGGGCTTCATCCGCTTCGGCAGCCGGGTGGATTTATACCTCCCTTTAGATACCGATATCCAAATAGAACTGGGTGAAAAGGTAACCGGATCACAAACCATCATCGGAAAACTAAGCTAAATGAGACGAGTCAGCGAACTATTTTTCTGGGTACCAAACTTCATCACCTCCCTCAATCTGGCGGCAGGTAGTTTGGCCGTTTTTTTTGGTATTGAAGGCCAATTAGGATGGGCAGCAGTGTTTATTTTGGCTGCTTCTGTGTTCGATTTTCTCGACGGACTGGCAGCCCGTTTACTTCGAAGCTATTCTGACATTGGCAAACAAATGGACTCACTGGCCGACTTGGTATCATTTGGACTGGCTCCGGCAGCCATGCTCTTTACCATGCTCGAGCTGGCTCTTTTTGGCAAGAACCAACCCATTTTCGAGATCGAAGCCACCTTCATGCAGTGGGTTTTTCTGTTTTCGGTGCTTCTGGTTCCCATTGCCGGGGCATTTCGCCTGGCAAAATTTAACCTCGATACCCGTCAAACGGAAAGTTTCTTGGGATTACCCATTCCGGCCAACGCGATCTTTTACGCCTCGCTGGGATTAATTCTTGAATTGGGTACCAATCCGGTCGTTAGTAACATTATCCTGAACCGCTTCAACCTATTAACAGCGGTGGCGTTGCTTTCAGCCTTGATGATTTCAGAATTGCCCATGTTTTCGATGAAGTTCAAAGGCCTGAAATGGCAAGGAAACCAGACCCGCTACATCTTTGTGGCCATCTGCGTCGTGCTGGTTGCCACCCTGCAACTTTACGCCCTGCCATTGTTTATTGTCAGCTATATTCTGATTGCCCTGGTGCAGAAGGTGATGAATTAAACAAATAACAGGTTCAGTTTCCGACCAAAATCGTTCCCCCATTTTGCAGTCCGTCGATATTCGTAATCCGAACCTGGCGCACGCCTTTACTGATAGCATTGAAGCTGTTATCCAATTTGGGGATCATCCCCGTGTGAATGGCGCCCGATGCCTGCAAAGCCTTAAATCCGGAGTGATTCAGTGACTGGATGACCGAGTTGTCATCATCGGCATTTTGGAGCACTCCGGGCTTTTCGAAACAATACACTAGCTCCACTTCAAAATACCGGCTAAACCCAATAGCGGCTTCTGCGGCAATGGTATCAGCATTGGTATTCAGAAGCTGACCATTTTTATCGTGGGTTAGCGGAGCCAACACAGGCACAACATTCTTTTCAACCAGAAGCTTCAGCTCATCGACATGCACCGCAACCACATCACCCACGAAACCATAATCAATATCCTTTACCGGGCGTTTTACCGCCTGCATGTAGTTCAGATCGGCACCGGTAAGGCCAATGGCGTTGATACCGCTGGCCTGTAATTGTGCCACAATGTTTTTGTTGACCAAGCCGCCATACACCATGGTCACCACTTCGAGCATGGCCAGATCGGTAATACGGCGGCCATCCAGTATTTTGGTTTCAATCCCGAGCCGTTCTGCCATAGCAGTTGCCGAGCGCCCTCCCCCATGCACCAATACCTTTAGTCCTTCCAATTGAGAAAACCGGTTCAATACATGCTGAAGTGAATCGTTTTCCTCAACGACTTTTCCGCCAACTTTTACCAAGGTGAGTTTTTGCATTTTCATAGTATCGCGTTTGATTTTGTCATCCTGAACTTGTTACGGGATCTCTTCGAACAAGCAACAGATACTGAAGCAAGTTCAGAATGACGCTCTACAGAAGGATTGTTACTTGATCTGATCCAACATCATCTTCAGCACCGCTTGTGCCGAGAACAGGCGGTTCTCAGCTTCAGGTACCACGATGGAATTTGGTCCGTCGATGACGGAATCACTTACAATCATGTTTCGCCGCACCGGCAGACAATGCATGAATTTAGCATTATTGGTAACAGCCATTTGCCGGTCAGATACGGTCCAGCTACGATCTTTCGACAGGACCTGGCCATAATCGCTGTATGATGCCCAGCTCTTTGCGTAAATGAAATCAGCTTCTTCAAACGCCTTCATCTGGTCGTATTCGGGTTTCAGGTCGCCCATAAATTCGGGGGCCAGTTCGTAACCTTTCGGATGCGTGACGACCAACTCGTAATCGGTTTGGCGCATCCACTCGACAAACGAATTGGGCACAGCCTGTGGCAAAGCGCGTGGATGTGGCGCCCAGGTCATCACAACTTTTGGTCGAGCCTTTGTTTTGTGCTCTTCAATAGTCAGGTGATCAGCAAACGACTGCAGGGGATGCCTGGTGGCGGCTTCCATGCTCACCACTGGTACACCGGCATAGTCTATAAACTGCTGAATAATTTTTTCCTGGTAATCGTCTTCGCGGTTTTCGAACTTGGCAAAGGAACGCACCCCAATGATGTCGCAATACTTGCCAATCACCGGCACTGCTTCGCGAATGTGTTCCGGCTTATCGCCATCCATCACCACACCCAGCTCAGTTTCGAGCTTCCAGCCGCCTTCATTAATATCGAAGACAATCACATTCATTCCCAGGTTAATGCCTGCTTTCTGGGTACTTAGCCGCGTTCGCAGGCTCGAGTTGAAGAAAACCAACAACAAAGTTTTGTTTTTTCCCAAGGTCTGAAATTGATACGGATCCTTCTTTAGTGCCAAAGCCAATTTCAAGGCTTCATCTAAATTATCCAGGTCGTGTACTGATGCAAAATGTTTCATAATTTGAATAAATTCCAAGTTTTAAATTCCAAATTCCGAGTAATGGGTTCTACAAATGAGCCCCGTCTTCCTGAACTTGTTTCAGGATCTTTCTGTGTAACCGCTTCCTGCTTGTGGATTCTGAAACAGATTCAGAATGATTTGCTTTACGCCAGCCTATTTAGGGCCTCACTTGCCCATCCCCGTCAATCAGGTATTTGTAGCTGGTAAGTTCTTCCAAAGCCATCGGTCCGCGGGCATGTAGTTTTTGTGTCGAGATCCCAATCTCGGCCCCCAACCCAAACTGTGCGCCATCGGTAAATGCCGTTGAAACATTGCAGTAAACCGATGAAGCATCCACCATCTTCCGGAACAAATCCAGCCGCTCCTCGCTTTCCGAAATGATTGCTTCGCTGTGCTTTGAACTATAAGCGGCAATGTGATCCAACGCGTCGACAAAAGTAGGAACTGTTTTAACCGACATGCGATAGCCTAAAAATTCGGTTCCAAAAGATTCTTCTGTAGCTTTCTCCAACAATGCTGAGGGGTAATATCCATCAAGAGCAGCGTACGCTTTTTCATCCGCATAAATCACCACCTCACTTTTTGCCAAATCCGCACAGAGCTGCGGTAAATCGGCCAAACGGCTTTCGTGGAGCACCAGACAGTCCAAGGCATTACAAACACTGGGCCGCCGGGTTTTGGCGTTTTCAACAATCGCCTGCCCCTTGTCGGCATCGCCAAACTCATCAAAATACGTATGGCAAATTCCCGCTCCGGTTTCAATTACCGGAATGCTTGCATTTTCCCGCACATAATCAATCAATCCCTGTGATCCGCGTGGGATAAGCAGATCAACATAGCCGCGAGCATTCAGAATTTCAGCCGTTGCAGCACGATCGGCCGGCAAAAGTGTCAAAATATTGTGGTCAACACTGTGCTTTTCCAATACCGAATGAATGACTTTAACAATCGCCGTGTTTGAATCAATCGCATCGCTTCCGCCTTTCAAAACACATGCATTCCCCGATTTCAGGCACAAAGAGAACACATCGAACGTGACATTGGGACGGGCTTCGTAAATAATCCCAATCACTCCAAAAGCCACGGATATCTTTTTGATTTTCATCCCATTGGGTCGGATGGTTTCGCTCAAAACCCGTCCCAAAGGTGATGGCAGAGAAGCGACATTCCGGATATCCGCTGCAATTCCCTCAATCCGTTCGGAAGTCAGCTTCAAACGATCAAACTTGGGATCTTGCGGGTCCATCCGACTCAAATCCTTTTGGTTTTCAACCAATACGTCTTCGGTGTACTCCAGAGCTGCATCGGCAAGATCAATCAAAATCTCGTTGATCTTATCTTCACTCAGCAAGGCTAGACTCCTGCTGGCTTTCAATGTCAATTCCAATTGCTTTTTTACATCCATGACTTTTCCTGTTAATTTATTAAAAGTCCCCTTCCCTGGGGGAGGAAGGGGACAAACTCAGAATATTGTGACTATTGAAGTCAACAAAAAGGGGGTTGTTAAAGAAAAGGGTATAAATAATTATCCTGAGTCACTATTTTTCAATCTTTAATCTTCACTTAAATATAAATAATCGTAATGCACCACTGGTTTTTGTTTGGATGATTCACCTTCAGCTTTTACTTTTTCAGCCGAATATTGCGATTTCCCCCATCCCACCAGCCGGCCTTTTTCATCAATAATTTTTACAATGTCCCCGCGCTTAAACAGCCCTTTCACCTCAATCACACCAATAGGCAACAAACTGGTAGCCTTGGTTGAAAAAAGCGCTTCCCGGGCTCCTTGGTTAATGATCAACTCACCTTTAGCAAAACTGTGCGAGTAAGCAATCCACTTTTTCACGTTGGACGACTTTCGCTTTTCAGCTTTAAAGTAAGTGTGCTTCACTTCGCGTTCTTTACTCAAAATATCGGTCAACACTTCATCGCGCAACCCATTGGCAATATGAACCGCGATACCCTCCTTCGCTACTTTTCGCGCGATGGAGCTTTTAGTCAACATGCCTCCCCGCCCAAAACCCGACTTTTGTGGCAAAATCTTGTCCATCCAGTCGCGATCTTTAAGCTGAATCTCCTCAATAATTTTTGACGCCGGCAAATTAGGGTCGCCATCATAAATCCCGTCAATATTACTGAGGATGATCAGCGCATCCGAATTTTGCATGGAAGCAATCAGACCTGACAGCTCATCGTTGTCAGTAAACATCAGCTCGCTCACCGAAATGGTGTCGTTCTCATTCACAATCGGCACCACGCCATTTTCGAGCAAAGTGGTGAAGCAATTCTTCATGTTCAGGTAATGATTGCGCTCACCGAAATTATCTTTGGTAGTCAACACCTGGGCACAGGTAATACCGTGTTTGTTGAAAAACCCGGCATATTGATTGATCATCTTGACCTGACCAATCGCTGACCACAACTGACGCGATGATACCGTGTCCAGCTTTTTTGTCAGTTTCACCTCGCTTCGTCCGGCAGCAACTGCTCCCGACGATACCAGAATCACTTCAACCCCCCGCTTATACAAGCTGGCAATCTGGTCAACCAAATGCTCCATTCGGGCAACATTCAATGTCCCATCAGACTTAGTTAGAACGTTACTACCGACTTTTATGGTAATCTTTTTATAGTTGAAACTCATGTTTCCTGTTTCTAGCCACGCTCAATTTTGTTGAAAGAGGCAATAAGACCTTGAATAACCGACGAGCTAAACCCCTTGTGTTCCATCTCATTAATCCCCGTAATGGTGATTCCCCTCGGCGTGGTCACTTTGTCAATCTCCCGCTCTGGATGATGGCCAGTATTCATAATCAGCTGCACCGCTCCCTTCACCGTCTGAGCGGTTATAAACTGGGCCATTTCAGCCCCAAAGCCCATCTCAACGCCTCCTTGCATCGCCGCGCGCACATAGCGCAAGGCAAATGCGGTTCCGCACGATGCCAAAACGGTTGCTGCCGCCATCAACTCTTCAGTAATGACAACCGTCTTGCCCAACTGATCGAATAACGATTGTACGGTTTCCAAGTGCGCGTCAGACTGACCATTACCGGAAATACAGGTCATCGATTCCTGTAAGGAAATGGCTGTATTGGGCATCACCCGGAAAATGATGGATTCGTTACCAATCAGTTTGGCCAAATCACCCAAGGATACGCCTGCTGCAATGGAAACGATGATTTTGCCCAAAGTTAATGCCGGTTTTATCTGGTCAATTACTTTTTCGATGTGGTACGGTTTAACTGCCAAAATAACCAAATCGGCCGTTTTTACCGCTTCCAGATTATCCTGAAATGTATTGACTCCCTTAGCTTCAAATCCCTCTAAAACATTTTTTCGGGGATCGGCAATTGTAATGGATGCAGGCTCCACGTAACCCGATTTCAACAGGCCATTGACAATGGCTCCGCCCATGTTTCCTGCTCCTATAATGGTAATTTTTCCGACTTTCATTTTTAGTCTATTTCGTTTGAATGAACACGTAACTCACTCAAAACTTTTTCAAATTTCTCGATAAAATAAGATACCTGTTCCACCGTTAACGACAATGGAGGTAGCAAACGAATAATATGGGCACCAGATACTCCGGTGAATATTTTCTCTTCAAACAGCAACTTCTGACGAATGGGCTTTACTTCTTCTTCAAACTCAATTCCGATCATAAGACCTTTACCCCGTATTTCTTTAACACCGCTGATCCCAGAGAGTTCTTCGAGAAGGAAATCTCCTACGTTTTGAGCATTGACGACCAGGTTTTCCTGTTCCATAATGTCCAGCACCGCAATTCCCGCAGCACAAGCCAGGTAATTTCCGCCAAAAGTCGTTCCCAGCATGCCGTGCCAAGGCTTTAGTTCTGGGCTGATTAAAACACCGCCAATCGGGAAACCATTGCCCATTCCCTTGGCCATCGCAATGATGTCGGGCCGAACATTGGTGTATTGAAAAGCGAAAAACTTTCCGCTTCGCCCATAGCCAGATTGAATTTCATCCAAAACGAGCAAGGAGCCATATCTTTTACACAGCACGCTTAAACGCTCCAGAAAATCTGGGTCAGGCACATGAATGCCCCCAATTCCCTGGATACCTTCGATAATCACCGCAGCAACATCTTCAGCTTTGAGATGCGCTTCCACGGTTTTAATGTCGTTTAACGGTAAAATCACCGCATTATCGGTTTCGTTAAGCGGTGCTATAATCCTTGGGTTGTCAGTTACTGAAACGACAGCCGATGTCCGCCCATGGAAGCCTCTTTTGAAGCTGATGACCTTTTTTCGACCGGTGGCAAACGAAGCCAGCTTCAGCGCATTTTCATTGGCTTCGGCACCCGAGTTACACAAAAACAACTGGTAATCGTCCAACCCGGACAGTTGACCCAGTTTGTCAGCCAACTCTTGTTGCTGCGGAATCTTCACCGAATTGCTGTAAAAGCCTATCTGCTGCAACTGCTCACTAATTTTACTGACATACACCGGATGGCTATGCCCAATGGAAATAACCGCATGACCACCATACAAATCTAGGTAACGATTTCCGGCATCATCCCATACATAACACCCTTCGGCTGTTACCGGGGTAATGTCAAACAATGGATATACATCAAATAATTTCATAGTCCTTTTAAAATGACACCGGTTTTAAATTCAATCCAGATTTTTCATCCAGGCCAAACATCAGGTTCATGTTTTGTACCGCTTGTCCCGAAGCACCTTTCAGCAAGTTATCCGTCACGCTCAAAATCAACAATTTGCTCCCGTGCTTCTCCAAATAAAGAACAGCTTTATTAGTATTCACCACCTGTTTCACGTCCGGGTTTTCGCTGGTAACAAAAACAAACGGATGGGTGGCATAATAATCTTCGTAGAGTTTAACTGCGTCTTCGGCAGTTCCTTCAAAATCAGTATATACCGAAGCAAAAATACCCCGGGTATGATTTCCGCGCACCGGTACAAAGTTGATGTCAAAGTCAAATGAATTCTGAAGCTGAGTAAAACTTTGGCGGATCTCACCCAAGTGCTGGTGCTGAAACGCTTTGTAAACCGACACGTTGCTGTTTCGCCAGCTAAAGTGCGACGTTTTACTTGGAGCCTGCCCCGCCCCGGTAGATCCGGTAATGGCATTCACATGCAATTCATTTTTCAGTAAGCCAGCAGCAGCTAGTGGCAGCACTGCCAATTGAATTCCTGTGGCAAAGCAGCCCGGATTGGCAACGCGATTCGATGCTCGGATCACTTCCCTGTTTATTTCGGGCAGACCATAAACAAAGTCATTTCCTTCGGCTTTCAAACGAAAATCATGACTCAAATCAATGATTTTTACGGAATCAGGAAGACCCGTTTTTTCAATGAACTCCTTTGATTTTCCGTGGCCCATGCATAAAAACAAAACATTCGCCTTGGTCAAATCCGGGTCAGCCTCAAATGTCAAGCTTGTTTCTCCAATCAAATCGCGATGAACAGCATCAACCAAATTACCGGCATTGCTACTGCTCTGCACAAAAGCAATTTCTGCGTCGGGATGGTTCAGCAAAATGCGAATCAATTCACCAGCGGTATATCCTGCTCCTCCTATTATTCCAACTTGAATCATCAAAAATTCTCCGAATTAATATTTTTTATTGACTGAATTGTAAATTTTCAGTGACGTTCCCAATATTTTGGTGAAGCCTTTTACATCTTCGCTTGTCCATGCTTTGTTCATTTCACCGTACTCGCCAAAATCTGATTTCATCAAATCGTAATCCGACTCAATGCCGACCAGCACATAATGGTACGGTTTCAGTTTGATGATGACTTTCCCGGTCACGGTTTCCTGAGTGCTTTCCAGAAACTTCTCAATGTCGCGCATTACAGGATCCAGGTAAAGGGCTTCGTGTAAAAACATGCCATACCAGTTTGCCAATTGTTCTTTCCAGTACATTTGCCATTTGGTCAAGGTGTGCTTTTCAAGCATTTGGTGTGCTTTAATAATCAGCATGGGAGCAGCAGCTTCAAAGCCTACGCGCCCTTTGATACCGATAATCGTATCGCCAATGTGCATATCGCGGCCTATGGCAAAAGGAGCAGCCAGGGCTTCCAAAGCGCGAATGGCATCCACTGTGTTAAAGTATTTTTTTCCATCCACACCTTTCAGCTCACCTTCAACAAAATCAAGCGAAATTTCCTTCTCGCCTTTTTCCTTGAGTTGTGAAGGATAAGCTTCTTCCGGCAAGGTTTTCTCCGAAGTCAGCGTTTCTTTACCGCCGATACTTGTTCCCCACAATCCCTTGTTGATGGAATACGCCATTTTTGACCAATCCGCTTCAACTCCATGATCCTTCAGGTAGTCGATTTCAGCCTGCCGGGTCAATTGCAAATCTCGGGTTGGCGTTAAAATTTTAATATCGGGTGCCAGCACTTCAAAAGTGAGGTCGAAACGAACCTGGTCGTTTCCAGCACCAGTACTGCCGTGCGCCACATATTTAGCGCCGATTTTCTTGGCATACTCAATGATGGCAATGGCCTGAAAAACCCGTTCGGAGCTGACGGAAATCGGATAAGTATTATTGCGCAAAACATTGCCATACACCATGTAGCGAATACACTTATTGTAATAGGTGTCCGTTACATCCAGTGTCACATGTTTGGCTGATCCCAGCTCATAAGCCCGTCTTTCAATATCATTTAGCTCTTCGGCACCAAAGCCACCAGTATTAGCAATTGCTGTATAAACTTCAAGATTTTTCTCGACCGACAAATACTTTGCGCAAAATGAAGTATCCAAACCTCCACTGTATGCCAATACTACTTTTTCTTTCATGTTCTATTTTTTTTATAAAAGTGATGACACCAATTCAGCATTTCTACTGAAAACTTACAACTTTACTAACCTTATTATTTCCCGCAACTGCAATGCTCATGAATTGATTAATCAACTCAATACAATTTTGGGATCATCTGAAGAAAATTAATCCTGCAATGATTGCCGAACGGTGCCATCACTCATATGTTGTATTATTCTTTTAAACAGATTAATCCCTGAACCTTTGCCATTCGAATGGGACTTAGGCTTCAATTTTCCAATCATTTCCAACAAGGAATTACGCTTTGGTTTCTCCTCTTGTTTCACCTTCTTTTCTTCCCAGGCCGGATCAAACAGCATGCCAGTACACAAACATTTCGAACGGCCGGTGCGCGTCAATATATCGTAATTCACACAACTCTGACATCCTTTCCAAAAGTCTTCATCATCCGTCAGCTCCGAAAACGTTACCGGACGATAACCCAGTTCATGGTTGATTTTCATCACAGCCAGCCCGGTTGTCAAACCAAAAATTTTGGCTTTTGGAAATTTGGTGCGTGACAATTCGAACGCTTTGCGTTTGATCTCCCGCGCCAGCCCAATTCCACGATAATCACGCACGACAATCAAACCCGAGTTGGCCACAAAACGATTGTGCCCCCATGATTCGATGTAACAGAAACCGGCAAAAGTTTCACCTTCCAACGCAATGATCGCCTTACCTTCAGTAATTTTGTTGGTAATGTATTCATCCGACCGACGAGCAATACCCGTTCCCCGCTCTTTCGAAGCCAGGTCGATGCTATCATTTATCTCAGTAACATAATTCAAATGCGAAACATTTGCCGCCGTTACTTTTATATCTTTAATGTTTTTCATTGAGTCAATTCAACTATCCAATTTTGTCTTCTAATTTTGGCATCACCAAAATCAGACTATTAATTAAATCACTGGGAGTTACACCCTCTCTCATCACCAATAAAATGGTGTCATCCCCCGCTATACTTCCAATAATCTCGTACGGATCGGCATTATCTAGCACAGCCGCCAAGCTGCTGGCATAGCCCGGTCGTGTTCTTAACACAGCCAAATTTCCGGAGAATTGCAAATCACGAAAGCCGTCAACCAAAAAATTAACCCGGGTATTTTCCCGCTGCGGTTCCACACTTACCCCTTCTGGAATCACATAAACATATCCCTTGTTGAAATGTGGCACCTTGGCGACTTTCAAAATCTTTAAATCGCGCGACAAAGTGGCCTGGGTCAAATCGAATCCATCTTCCTTCAATTGTATAAGCAACTCATCCTGGCTGCTAACTTCCTTTGAAGTAATGATCCGCTTAATGGCCAACTGTCTTTTCGTGCGATTCTTCATTTTGTATATATATGCAATACTCATGCAAAAATATGCATTTTTTGCTGAATTCAAATTTTTATTCCGGAATTATTTCTATTTTTGTAGCCGAATCGTTCAGATAAGAACATTTTTGCAAGATGAACGTTTCGAAGTATTACAAATATGACGGTGAAGAAAAGACATTATTTAAAAGAAATAAGCACGATGCGTTTGCCCTACTTTCAGTAGTCAGACGCATTTTTTTTAATCTATAAGCGATTATTATAATGACACAGGCAAAGAAAGTCAGTTTGGTTTTAGAGGATGGGACCAGATTTGAAGGAAAATCGTTCGGATATGATCACTCCATCGCTGGTGAAGTGGTTTTTTATACGGCCATGACCGGTTATCCGGAAAGTTTAACAGATCCTTCATATACTGGTCAGATTTTGGTTTCAACCTACCCGATGATCGGGAATTACGGTGTTCCGACCGACCTTTTGGATGAAGGGATTCATGCGCACTACGAGTCGCACAAAGTACACATCAGCGGCTTGATTATTTCGGACTATTCTTCGGAATACAGTCACTGGAACGCCCAGAAAAGCTTGGGTGACTGGTTAAAAGAATCGAAAGTTCCGGGCTTATATGACATTGACACAAGGGCACTCACCAAAGTTCTGCGAGTCAAAGGATCGATGCTGGGAAAAATCGAATTTGAGGATGAACCGATTGATTTTTACGATCCCAACAAGGAAAACCTGGTGGCCATTGCCAGTATTCAGAAAAAAGAAACATACGGCAACGGCGAGCACAAAGTTGTGTTGATTGACTGTGGGGTAAAAAACAACATCATCCGTTGCTTGCTCGAACGCAATGCCACGGTTATCCGTGTGCCATGGGATTATGACTTCTCCGGCGAGGAATACGACGGTGTCTTTATTTCGAATGGCCCAGGCGATCCGGCACGATGCGAAAAAACAGTAGAGAATATCAAAAAGGTCATGAAAACCGAAAAACCCATCATGGGAATATGCCTGGGCAACCAACTACTGGCTCGCGCTGCCGGTGCTGATACTTTCAAGCTAAAATTCGGGCACCGTAGTCATAACCAGCCAGTTTTGCTGACGGGAACTGACCGTTGCTTCATCACTTCGCAGAACCATGGTTATGCCGTCTCACCTGAATCACTATCTGACGATTGGGAAACTTTGTTTATTAATGTAAACGACAACACCAATGAAGGGATTCGGCACAAATCGAAACCGTTCTTCTCTACCCAATTCCACCCGGAAGCCTCCAGCGGCCCGGTTGACACGGAGTATTTGTTTGATGAGTTCATTCAAAATATTATTGAATTTAAGCAGAAAGCCTAATTTTTATAACACAGCTTGAAATGAGTAACCAATTAAATAAAAGTATAAAGAAAGCGATCGTTCTGGGTTCAGGAGCATTGAAGATCGGTGAAGCCGGGGAGTTTGACTATTCCGGATCACAGGCGCTGAAAGCCTTAAAAGAAGAAGGTGTTGAAACGGTTCTGATCAACCCGAACATTGCCACCATCCAAACATCACAGGAAATTGCCGATAAGATTTACTTTTTGCCGATTACCGCCTTCTTTGTGGAACAGGTGATTAAAAAAGAAAAACCCGATGGGATTCTGCTAGCCTTTGGCGGACAAACAGCCCTGAACTGCGGGGTTGATTTATTCCGTCAAGGAATCCTGGAGAAATACAACATTCAGGTGGTAGGAACGCCGGTTCAGTCTATTATTGACACGGAAGACCGCCAGATTTTCGCCGGAAAGTTAGGTGAAATAAAAGTTTTAACGCCGCGTAGTATTGCATGTGTCAACATGGCCGAAGCCAAAGCAGCTGCCAAGCAACTGGGATTCCCCATCATTATCAGGGCAGCTTATACCTTGGGTGGCCTCGGTAGTGGATTCTGCAAAAATGACGAAGAACTTCAACAACTGGCATCCAGTGCTTTCTCTTACTCACCCCAGATCTTGGTTGAAGAGTCGCTGAAAGGCTGGAAAGAAGTAGAATATGAAGTGGTGCGCGACCAATACGACAACTGCATCACCGTTTGTAATATGGAAAATTTCGACCCCCTCGGAATCCATACTGGCGAAAGCATTGTTGTTGCTCCCTCACAAACCTTATCAAACAAGGAATACCACAAACTGCGGTCGGTCTCCATTCGGATTATACGCCACATTGGGATTGTTGGAGAATGTAACGTGCAGTTTGCGCTCGACCCATTTTCCGAAGATTACCGGGTGATTGAAGTGAATGCACGCCTTTCGCGTTCTTCAGCGCTGGCATCAAAAGCAACCGGCTATCCACTTGCTTTCGTGGCTGCTAAACTGGGCTTGGGCTATGGACTGCACGAACTAAGCAACTCGGTAACCAAAGTCACCACCGCTTGTTTTGAACCCGCACTCGACTATGTGGTTTGTAAAATCCCGCGCTGGGACCTCACTAAGTTTAGCGGGGTTTCGAAAAACCTCGGGAGTTCAATGAAATCCGTTGGCGAAATTATGGCCATTGGCCGAAGCTTTGAAGAAGCCATCCAGAAAGGAATCCGGATGATTGGCATCGGAATGCACGGATTTGTTGCCAATAACGAAGAAATCACCATCGAACAGATTGACGAAGAATTGACCAATCCCACTGATCGCCGAATTTTTGCCATTGCATCGGCTTTCGACCGGGGCTATTCGATTGATCAAATTTATGAGAAGACCAAGATTGACCGTTGGTTTCTTCAAAAATTATACAAGATACACAAGCTAAAAGAACGCCTGCTTCCGATACAAAGCTTGCCCGAACTTCAGGACGACCTGTTGCTTGAAACGAAAAAAGCAGGTTTCTCCGATTTCCAGATCGCTCGACTTGTGCTTAAAGCATCGAACAAAGAGATGAACGCCAAGCTGATTGAAGTTCGCGAGCACCGAAAAGCAAGAAACATTAAGCCGGTTGTGAAGCAGATTGACACACTGGCCGGCGAATATCCGGCACAGACCAATTACCTGTACATGACCTACAATGGCACAGAGCACGACATTGACTTTCCGAAGGATAACAACTCCGTAATTGTGCTTGGTTCGGGCGCCTATCGCATTGGTAGTTCGGTGGAGTTCGACTGGTGTTCGGTCAATGCCATCAACACCATCCGCAAGGAAGGCTACCGCTCCATCATGATCAACTACAATCCCGAAACAGTGAGTACCGACTACGACACCTGCGACCGCCTGTTCTTTGATGAGCTAACGTTTGAGCGTGTAATGGATGTGATTGACCTGGAAAACCCCAAGGGTGTGATCCTGTCGGTTGGCGGGCAAATTCCGAACAATTTGGCCATGAAACTGGCCGCTCAGGATGTACCGATTCTGGGTACTTCAGCACAAAAAATTGATAACGCTGAAGACCGCAAAAAATTCAGCTCGCTGCTCGATGAGCTGGGTGTTGACCAGCCACGCTGGAACGAGCTAACAAGCATCGAGGGCATTTACAAATTTGTTGAAGAAGTAGGTTATCCCCTGCTGATCCGCCCTTCTTATGTCCTTTCGGGTGCAGCTATGAATGTGGTGTCGAACGAAGACCAGCTGGAGCATTTCTTGCAGCTGGCAGCCGACGTATCGAAAGAACACCCGGTTGTCGTTTCCGAATTTATTGAGCTGGCCAAGGAAATTGAAATTGACGCGGTTGCCGATAAGGGCGAAGTGGTTGCTTATGCCATTTCGGAGCATGTGGAGTTCGCCGGAGTTCACTCGGGTGATGCAACCATTGTATTTCCACCACAAAAATTATACGTGGAAACCATCCGCCGTATCAAGCGAATTTCGCGCGAAATAGCCAAAGCACTTGAAATATCGGGCCCCTTCAACATGCAGTTTCTGGCTAAAGACAACGACATCAAGGTGATTGAATGTAACCTGCGGGCATCACGTAGTTTCCCGTTCGTTTCGAAGGTCATGAAAATCAACCTGATTGAAATCGCCACGCAAGTCATGCTGGGAGTTCCTTACCTGAAGCCCGACAAATCACTGTTTGAGCTGGACTATGTGGGCGTGAAAGCACCGCAGTTCTCCTTTGCCCGCCTGTTGAATGCCGACCCGGTTTTGGGTGTTGATATGTCGTCGACAGGGGAAGTAGGTTGTATCGGAGAAAACTTTTACGAAGCGCTTTTGAAAGCCATGTTATCCGTTGGTTATAATTTCCCAAAAAAGAACATCCTGATTTCTTCGGGGCCGGCCCGTTCGAAGCTGGAAATGCTGAACAGCGCCCGCATGTTGGTTGAAAAGGGCTATAATGTTTTTGCAACCGAGGGAACTCACCGCTTCCTTCGCGAAAATAAAGTAAAATCAACCATGTTGCACTGGCCCGATGAGGAAGACCAGCATCCAAATACCATCGAATATCTTCGGGAGAAAAAAATTGACCTGGTGGTGAATATTCCCAAGAATTACACCAAGCGCGAGTTGAGTAACGGGTATAAAATTCGCCGAAATTCAATCGACTACAACGTGCCACTGATTACCAATGCACGACTGGCCAGTGCTTTTATTTATTCATTCTGTAAACATACACCAGATGAAATTACCATTAAACATTGGGGTGAATACAAATAGCGCCTGAACGATCCCATAGACTGAATAGGAGGGAAACGAGTTTAATTCCCTCCTATTTTATTTTCCAGGGGGCTTTGAAAGTTTTGTAAAAAAAACTCGCCCAGTTCAACAGGGCCAAACCAAATCTTAGCACGGCAAAAATGTTAACAAGGAAGGTCGCTGCTGCAAAAGGACTGCAGAAAGGTTAAAAGGGCTGGAGGAGACTTAACGGGATTGGTGAAACAGTAACAAAATGGCTTGGGCAGGACACCGGACAATCAATTGTCACAGACCGCATTCTTTCTTATCCAGTTGGCAATGACAGCAAATCTTCGTTGAATATTCCGTATTTTTGAGCGAACTAAACTTCTAACGTATGCACCGGTTTTGGACCACCTTATTGGCTTTCGTTCTGCTGCTCTCATTTTGCCAACACCAGGCCTTGGCCAGTAAAAAATACACCGTTGGCTTTTCTCAATGCACCACCTCCGACTACTGGCGCCAAACTATGCAACGGGTAATGGAAATTGAGCTGGCATTTTTCCCCGACCTTGACCTGATCATTAAAGATGCGCAGGATGACAGCGACCGGCAAATTGAACAAATTGAAGCATTCATGGAAAGCGGCATTGATTTGCTGATCATCTCGCCCAACCAGTCGGAACCCATTACGCCCATTGTTGAGAAGGTTTACCAGATGGGCATTCCGGTGATTGTAATCGATCGGAAGGTCAACACCGACCAATATTCCGCCTACATTGGGGGAAACAACTATAAGATTGGGCAGGAAGCCGGGAAATATGCCGCCAAGCTGCTCAACGGAAGCGGCAAAATTGTCGAAATCAGGGGGCTCGACGGTTCCTCGCCAGCGATTGAACGCCGCAAGGGCTTTACTGAAATTTTGTCGAACTACCCCGGGATTGAAATCGTCTATTCAAAATCGGGCCAATGGAACTGGGACGGAGCCCGAACTGTGATGGAACAGGTGATGCGCGAGGGCATTGATTTCGATTTGGTTTTTGGCTATAACGATGTGATGGCCAAAGAAGCTTACGACGTAAAAGAAACCTACCAACCCGGCAAACAGGCTTATTTTTTGGGTATCGACGGATTGCCCGGAGATCGGGGAGGACTACAGGCCGTGATTGACGGAAAACTGGACGCCACCTTTTATTATCCCACGGGAGGCGAAAAAGCCATCCAAATAGCCAGTCGGATTTTAAATAATCAGCCATTCGAACGCGAAAATATTTTGGAAACCATTGTTATTGACTCGACCAATGCCGAAGTCTTGAAGTTGCAAACCGACCAAGTGGAACTGCTTCAACAAAAAATTGAAGCCCAAAGGTCCATTCTGGACATTCAAATTTCAAAATATCAAACCCAACGGCTTATTTTGACCTTTACCATTGTGCTGCTGGCACTGATCGTCATTTTGGTGTTCCTGGTCTTCAATGCTTTCAGAAACAAAAAACTGGCTAACCTAAAACTGGAAGCGAAAAACGCGAAGATTGAAAAGCAAAATCTGGCCATCAAGCAACAACGCGACAAACTGATGGAAGTGACCGAGCAACTCGAGGAAGCCACCCAAACCAAACTCCGGTTCTTTACCAATATTTCGCACGAATTCAGAACCCCGCTTACCTTGATCACCGGCCCGCTTGAAAACCTGATGCACTCGGAGAACTTTTCGCCAGAACAACAACGACAGTTCAAGCTCATGCACCGGAATTCGTTGCGGCTGCTTCGTCTGGTCAATCAGCTGATGGACTTCCGGAAGCTGGAAAACAAACAAATGAAACTCATTGCCTACGAAGTAGATCTGATTGATTTTTTGAAGGAAAAAGAGGAGTCGTTTGCCTACCTGGCCGAAAAAAACCACATTGATTTTCAATTTCACTCTGAAATCGAAAGCCAAGCCATTTGGATTGACCGCGACAAACTTGATAAAGTCTTTTTTAATTTGTTATCGAATGCCTTTAAGTTCACCCCCAGCAATGGCAAGATCTCGCTGCTGGTAAAAAAGCCAAAAGCGGTGCTCAATAAGCTTTTTGAAAAGGAAATTGAAATTGAAATCCGGGATTCGGGCGAAGGAATCGATCCGAAGTATGCCGAACGGATTTTCGACCGCTTTTTTCAAGCCGAAAAATCACATCATTTTAAAGGTACCGGGCTAGGATTAAGCCTTTCCAAAGAGTTTGTAGAAATGCACCAGGGGCAAATCCGGCTCGAAAGTCAGGTAGGGCAAGGCACAACCTTTACCCTTACCCTACCCTTGGGTAAAGAACACCTGAAACCAGAACAGGTGGATGACATAGTTCGTGAACCCAACCAAGATACAGAAACGCTGCTGATTAGTGAACAAAGAGGTCAACCCGGAATCGGGGCGCAGCCGGTAATGGAGCAAAACAAGCCGATCATCCTGGTGGTGGAAGATGTGGCGGATGTACGCGAATACGTTCGAACCTGTCTTGGCAATCAATACCAAATTATTGAAGCGGAGGACGGGGAATCGGGCTTGAAAATGGCCATCGAGGACGAACCCGATCTAATCATCAGCGATGTGATGATGCCCCGGATGAACGGACTTGAAATGACCAAGCAGCTAAAGCTGGATATAAAAACCTGCCACATCCCGATCATCCTGCTTACGGCCAAAGCCTCGCTGGAACACAAGTTGGAAGGATTGGAAGAAGGGGCTGATTCGTATATCATGAAACCGTTCAACAGCCAGCATTTGCTCATCCGGGTCAAAAAACTGCTGGAGCTTCGCCTAAAGATACGCGAACACTACAAAGACAAGCTGGACTTCAAATCGGAGGACACGCCCTTAAACCGGCTCGACCAAAAGTTCCTCAAAAAGCTCTCCTCTCTGATCACGGACAATGAAACCCAAAACGATCTGACGGTGGAAGAACTAAGCGACAAGCTGGGCATTTCGCGGGTACATCTGTATCGAAAAATTAAAAAGCTGACGGATATGTCGGTCAGCGAGTTTATCGTATCTGTTAAGCTGAAACGTTCGCTTGAACTGCTGCGGAACAGTGGCAAAACGGTTTCCGAAATTGCTTACGAAGTGGGTTTTTCAAGCCCCTCGTATTTTGCCAAATGCTTTAAAAACCAGTTCCGAATTTCACCAACCGAATACCGGCAACAGCAGTAAAAGGAAGACGGTTTAAAACACGAAGAGGAATTTGGGAGAGTGAGATGGAGAGCGTGTGAGAAGATAAGCATCCAGCTATTTGGGTTCCTTGGAAATTGATAATTGAATATTCGTTATTGGATATTGAAAATCTGACTCGAAAAAAAATAAAGCACGAAGACACCAAGCCACAATTGAAAATGGTTAAAACCAACTTCGTGACTTGGTGTCTTCGTATTTACCTCAATCCGAATCCTACCAGATCCGTTTTAGTTCGTGCGCCGTCAGGCTGGTCAGCTCAACAACTCCACCGTTTGCAAAAAGCTTTAAGCTGTTTGTGGGTGTGGTTGAAAAATAGATTTCGGTCAGCACCCGGTTTCCGTTGTCGACAAAAACCTCCACCGAAGCCACATCAATATAAATATGAAACTTGATTTGTTCGCCTGCCTCATAAGGTGCCGTTGAAATGCTGGCAAAATCAGATGAAAAATCGCTTTTACCAGCCTTTGTACGATCAACAAACAGTTGTTTGTCTGCTGATGAATAGCCGATAGTTAAGACTTCCTCCTGATCGTTACCCAAGCTAATCCCGAATGATCCCGCTTCACCAGCCTGAAACTCGATCAGCAATTCGCTTTTCGATAGATCCAGATCGCCTAAATCGATGCTTTTCATTTCGCTGAAGGTTTGGGCCTCGATGCTTTTTTCAGAACCCACAACACGCAATCCAGCCAACTCCGACACTGGTTCTGAAATTAGATGGGCCATTCCCTTTTCATCTTTCAGGCTCAATTTTCGTGGAATGGTCATCGCACTGCGCCATTTTTCGGTTGGCACTACCTGCGCATAATTCCAGTTGCTCATCCATCCAATGAAAATCCGCCGTCCATCTTCTTTTGGCACATCCGACCAGGTGACTCCGGCATAATTGTCCCGTCCATAATCCACCCATCGGGTTTCCTTGGTATCGGCCACAAAGGTGTGCCCATCAAATTCACCGGTAAAATACTGGTTGGCCGATCCTCCGTTGGGTCCACCTGGGTTGATGTTTAACAGCAAAACCCATTTAGTCTGATCCGTTCCCTCAACAGGCAGGGGAAATAAATCGGGACACTCCCAAACGCCACCATGCGAACCGGCATCGTGGCCAAACTCGCTTTCAAATTGCCAGTCCTTCAAATTTTCAGATGAGTAAAGATGCACCCGGTCCTGCACCGAAAGCACCATGATCCACTTTTGGGTTTCCTCATGCCAAATCACGTTGGGATCGCGAAAATCAGCAACTCCGGGGTTTTCGACTACCGGGTTGCCTTCGTATTTGGTCCAGCTTCTGCCCTTATCGAGGCTATAGGCAATTGCTTGTGTTTCATCTTCGAGTCCACCGGCCTTTTCCACTTCCATGTCGTGGTAAGTAAAAATGGCAATCAGCGGCGGATTCTCTTCCGAACCAAACCCGCTGGTGTTGTTCCAGTCCACCACCGCACTGCCCGAAAAGATATACCCCAAACTATCGGGATACAGGGCAATGGGAAGATGCTCCCAGTGAATCAGGTCGGTACTGGTGGCATGGCCCCAGTGCATCGGTCCCCACACGGTGCTGTCGGGGTAATATTGATAAAACAGATGGTACTCCCCTTCGTAATAAACCATTCCGTTCGGATCGTTCATCCACCCAAATTCAGGCGAGAAATGAAATTGCGGACGATAGGGCTCCTGGTAGTAACCTTCTGCCTCTGTTTGCGCATCTGCTTCCTTTTCTTTTGTTCCCGTACATGCCACGGCGATTATCATCAGCATGGCGATTAAACCTGTTATTTTATTCATGTGTCTAGTTTTTTAATCGTTTTTCTCATTCATTGATTGAAGTCCGGCCAGTCTTGCTTCATTTAGCTTGATTCGCCCGTTCTCCGTGAATACAACCAGCTTATTCCATTCATTGGGCTGAAGCAATTTTCGGGTTAATGAGACATCCCCATCAACGGCAAACAGCTCCACGGAAGAATGATCGACAATTATTTTGACCTCCATCACCGGCTGGTCGATCATATACGGCATGTATTCAAAATGGTCCATTGCTTTCGGGTCTTCTTCTGTTTTCCGAACATTCGAAATAAAGAAATAACGCCGCAAGGCATGGTAGCCAATCAGCAGTTGATCCCCGTTTTCGGAGGAAAAACGAATCCCAAATGCTTCTGCCATGTCGAGATACAAGCGGTTATTGACATCAATAGACAAATCGATCTCAAATGGAAGTTCCGGCATTTTCAACTCTAGTTCACCAGCCACTTCCTGGTCATTGACCACTTGGCCTGAAATCCGAATCTCATCTCCGATTTCTATTGGTTTAGAGGAGATATAATGCTGTCCGTATTTTTCTTTCAGAAATAATTTTCTTGGAAATGAAAAGGTATTGCCAAGATTGATTTCATTGGATGGAGATCCATACTTCTGGTTAAAGATCCGTCCGATCAGCACCGGAGCCTGATTAAGCTGCAAATCGCTATGGGTAACACCAGCGTAAACATCACTTCCATTATCGAGCCATTTCTGCTTATCATCCAATGATTGATAGGTATAGCCATCAAATTCGCCAATAAAATACTGAATTCCACTTCCTTCGTTTGGAGATCCGGAATCACCACTAATAAAAAGGGCCCATTGGCTGTCTATTGGGAAGAAATCCAGGTTCGTCCACTGGCCTGTTTTCAACAAGATGTCTTCGCCAATAACACTAGTATACTCCCAGTTCAACAAATCATCTGAAGCATAAAACCGGACCTCATAGCCGGTCAGCACCAACATAATCCACCGTTGTGTTTCTTCGTGCCAAACAATTTTGGTATCCCTTATTGGTTCATAGCTGTTTGCCAATTCTATTTTCTTCTCAGGGAGTTTCGTCCAGGAATTACCTTGGTCCTGACTGACGGCAACCCCCAGCGTTTGAGTTCCGTCGTTATCCGAAGCGTCAATTCCCTTGATAACATAGGTGCCAACAAACGGAGGTTTTTCCTCACCCAGGCCTGATGTGTGGTTCCAATCAATCACAATACTTCCGGAACCCACTTTCTCTCCGGGATCCGACTCAAGCGCGAGATTCATCGTTTCCCAACGGATCAGATCCTTGCTTTTGGCGTGCCCCCAGGAAGCCCGTTCTTCCGCATCTTCGCATTGGTAGAAAAGATGGTATTCTTCATCGTAAAACAGCAATCCGACCGGGTCACCCAGCTTCATCTGGTCCAGACCAAAGTGGATGCCGGAAACCTCCTTTTCATTGATGCCGGCATTCCGGTTACATCCGGCTAAAGACAGAAATAATACGATTGTCAAAATTATTTTTGAGTCCATCGAATCGAATTGTAAGTTAGCAAACAAGGAACAAGGCATACTGCGCCAGCGATGGAAATGCGGGGTGACCGCTGGAGATCATCCCGCAATTTACACCATTTAGTTTTTAGTAGCCCGCATTCTGTGTATACAAGCCTTTCGTAAAATCAATTTCCCTTTGAGGAATCGGATAGTATTCATCTCTTCCAGCCGTGAACACAGCTTCATTTAAGAAGTCCCTCCGGGTTTTTTCTTTGGTCAGGTAGGCGTTCAAGGTTTCTTCGGCAATGCCCCAGCGAACCAGATCAAAGAAACGAGGCCCTTCGCAGGCAAACTCTAGCCGACGTTCCCAACGCAACGCTTCGCGCGCATTTTCTTGAGTCCAGCTAAGGTTTACGCCGTCATATTCATCCACCATATAATTGGATGGAGGAGTGCCGTCAGCAAAGGTTAACCTTCCTGTACTTTGGGCAGCACGGGCCCTCACCTGGTTGATTAACGGCATTGCCAGGTCGTGCTGGCCCAACTCAATATAGGCCTCGGCTTGCCACAACAAGACGTCAGCATAGCGAATAATGTCCGTGTTAACTGATGTTCCAATGAACGGACCTTCTTTTTTGTAGCAGGAACAATCGGCCGCTTGCTGCTCTTTCATGGTATGGAAAAATCCATACACACCTGGGTCTCTTACCCAGCTGTTACTGAAAATATAGGCGTCATCATTGCGATACTTGTAGGGATGTCCATCCATTCCAACGGTATGATCAATTCGGGGATCAACGGTGACACCATCGGGAGTAATGTCGGCTGCACTTAGCTCGACATCATTAAAACTGTCGAATTTAGGCAGCCCATTCGCGCTGGTAGCAAAGGCATTGACCATGTTTTGGCTGGGCGCATGAAAACCGCAACAGCCGTATTGAGGCGCACCATGGGGATAGTTCAGTCCGGTTGCAAAGCTAAGCCGCCCGTAGAATGTTCCATCGGCAATCGAAAACTGAACGGCAAAAATAGATTCTACCCCATTGTCATAGCCGTCGAGGAAATTTTCAGCAAAGTCAGGTTGTAAGTCATACTTGTTCGAGGCGATTACCATTTCGCTTAAATCAACCACCTCTTGTAAACGCGACTGATTAATCGTTGTCACCTGGTTGTCTTCGTCCTGTTCATAAGCTTGGTACAACCGTAGCTTAGCCAGGTAGGCTATGGCAGCATACTTATTGGCTCGTCCTACTTCGGGTTGGGTTTCAGGCAAATTATCCATCGCAAACTCAAAATCCTCGGCAATTTTGCTCCACAACTCATCGTTGGAATAGACGCGGTTTGTTACTTCCAATATTTCCTCGTTCGACATCGTTTCATCAATGAATGGAATGTACTTAAACAAGGTTTTGAGAACAAAATAAGAGTGCCCCCTTAAAAACCGAGCCTCTGCAATGCGGCTCGTTCTGTTTGGGTATTCCTCATCTGTCAGCTCATTGAGTGTTCGCAAAGCCGAATTAGCCCTGGAAATAGCCCGGTAGAAATTCTCCCAGGTATACGGGTGCAACCATCCCTGGTCAGGCCGGGTCAGGTTGTACTGTTCATAGAAGTTGATATCTGCCACGTCACCGGTTCCGCCACCCCCTTTGTAGGCATCATCTGAGCGGACGCTGCCGTAGGCCCACATGTTCGACATCATTCCAATCATATCGTCATTGCCAATCGCGGCATAGGCTGCCACCACCAGACCTTCAGCCCCCTCTACAGTTGGCGACCCGGCAGAGACTGCCCCCTGAGGTTCGGTTTCGAGATAATCACTGCATGAGGCAAAAAGAAATGCCAGCAGGACAACTATTGAATAGCTATTATTGTATTTCATAATCATTCGTTTTTTTTCTTATTATAAGGAAACATTCACACCAAATGAGATCGTTTTTGGAATCGGAATATCATCGGTATTGGTTCGTTCAGGATCAGGGCCTTCAAACTTTTTGCTTTTGATAACAAACAAGTTGTCGACCATGGTATAGACCCGCACTTGTTCCAAACCTATACTTTCCGTAATTGTCTTTGGCAGATTATAGCCCAGTTGGACATTTCTTAGTTTGAAGTAGGAAGCATCGACAAAGAAAAAATCTGAAGTCTTCACCAATTCGCCATTCCTGTCACTCAAGGTCAGCGCAGGAATACTTGTATTGGGATTCTCTGGAGTCCAGGCATTTAGCAACCCAGGGCCTCCATTATCTCTACCCCTAACCAATTGATTGGCCTGCGAGTAAAGGTCGAAGCTTGTTTTATTCATGATACCTGACCCGAACACAGAAAAATCAAAATCCTTGTAGTTGAGGCTGACTCTCAAGCTGTATTCCAGATCTGGCAACAGCGTACCCAAGAATTTTTGATCCAGATCATTGATCACCTCATCGCCGTTCAAATCTTTATAGCGGATCCTTCCCGGCGCTGCTCCAATTTGCTCCGCGTGTGCATCAACCTCAGCCTGGCTTTGGAAAAGCCCATCGGTTTCATATCCAAAAATGGAAAGTTCGGAATGCCCCAGAATCGATTGCTCAACGTTACCCGGATAAGCCGTTCGTACTTCTTCCGGAAGTTCGGTAATTTGATCAGCAAAATGGCTCGCTTGAGCGGTAATTTCATAGGAAAAATCATTTCTCCGTTCCGAAAAATAACTGATTGCGAATTCCCACCCTTTATTTTCCTTCGTGGCCCCGTTCAGAAATTTCTGCTGTCCTTCACCCACGGCTGATGCCACGGGGGGAATAATCAGAATGTCGCTGGTTTTACGTGAAAAGTAATCAAACGCGGCGATCAGTTTACTGTTGTAAAATCCGAAATCAATTCCCGCATTGAATTCATCGGTTGTTTCCCATTTCAATGCTGGGTTTGCTCCCTGTACGGCTGCAAAACCAGAAGGCAGGTTCCCGGTGTTAATACCACCCAAATCATAGGCTGTACCCACATTCCAATACTGATCAAAAAACTCGACATGGCCCACATCGCTCACCTGAATGGCAGCTGTTCCATAACGTGGTTGAAATAATCCCAAGCTGGCAAAGTCACCAATATCCTGGTTTCCTACGCGACCGGCTCCCAAACGAAGTTTTAAGTTCGACAAATTCCTGTACCGATCCATGAATGCTTCCTCGGATATCCGCCAGCCAAAAGTTGCGGCAGGAAAAACACCATAACGGTTGTCGGCACCAAACCGCGATGAACCATCTCGCCTGATGGTAACAGACGCCAGGTACTTGTCAGAAAGATTATAGTTAATTTTTCCGAACTGCGAAAGTAACCGGCTTGATGTGCCTGATCCAAAACTATTTCCACCAGAAGTACCAGCACTTAAGACCATAAACTCTTTGGTCTGGGTAGCAAACCCATCTTTTCGTCCGATTAAATCACTGTAATCATCGGCCACTGCTTCCACTCCCAACAAGAAATCGAACCGGCTTTCGCCCAGATCAAGATTATAGTTTAGCGTATTGGACCAGGTGACACTGGTAAATTTATTGGTGGTAATAATGAGACTATTCACTGAACGGGCAATAAACCCTTCGGTAAAGCTCAGTTCATAGTCCTTGTCTTCGAAAGTTGAATAGTCAACTCCTACTGTCGTTCTGAAAGTTAAATTTTTAACCGGTTGGATTTCGGCATAGACATTTCCAAAGAAAAAAGTCTTATTGGCATTGTCCCAACGATTGATGTATTGCATGTGAACGGGGTTATTCCGATCGGAATAACCAGACCCCAATGGACCTGCATAGTCGCCATCGCTCGTAAACACCGGAATTGTAGGAGCCAAATTAATAGCCAGTCCGGGAGTTGGAGCACTCCCCAAGTCAATGGTCTGTAAAGTTTCGTTTGAAGAAACAAATTGTGTATTCATCCCAATCTTCAATTTTTTGTCGAAGAAACTGGTATACCCATTGACACGCGCTGTAATTCGATCGTAATCGGTGTACTTTAGCATTCCCGAATTATTGATGTAGCCCAGGTTCATTAAAACCGACGATTTGTCGTCTCCACCCGAAATCGTCAATTCATTGTTGGTGACATAGCCGGTTTTATAAGCTTCGTCCTGCCAATCGGTATCTCCTACCGGAACATTCTGGTCGCCGCCAACGTACGGCTGAACGCTGATACTATTCAGCACTGGGTTGTCAAAATCACCGTTCCAATCAAAATCATAAATTTCGCCGTAGCCAGAATCAGGACTAACACGGTCATTAACAGAAGCACGCCAAAGAACGCGTCCCCGATCCAGGGAATTCATCATGTCAAAGCGTTGCGATTTCTCAGATTGGATCGAGATATTCGAATTAAACCGAATACTTAAGCCCTCTCCTTTTTTTGATCCATCTTTGGTGGTAACAATGACGACACCGTTGGAGGCCCTTGCACCATAGATTGAAGACGCGGAAGCGTCTTTCAACACTTGTATTGACTCAATGGCTCCTCCCAAACTTTGAAAAACTTCCGGCCGTTTGGTGGGCACCCCATCAATAATGTAAAGCGGATTATTATCACCCAGGGTATTCACGCCTCGTATCAATATCCTGCTGTTAGATGCGTTCGGCGATCCCGTCTTTTCAATATAAAGGCCCGGCACCTGGCCTTGCAAGGCCTGCATGGTGTTTCCAGATGACATACTCAGGTTTTCAATCGACTTCATCTTGACGACTTCGATCGCCCCGGTCAAATCCGCTTTCCGCTGGATTCCATAACCAACGGCAACCACCTCTTCGATGCCGATGGTCTCTTCTTGCAAAGTAGTATTGATAACCGATTGCCCAGACACCAAGACTTCCTTGGGCTGCATGCCCACAAATGAAAATTGCAGCGTTGCATTGGGAGAAACCGATATGGAGTATGCTCCATCAAAATCAGTAATCGTTCCATTCGTTGTACCTTTCTCAATAATAGTAACCCCCGGCAACGAAGCTCCAGACTCCTCCGAAACCACCCCGGTTATAGTTACTTGCTGTGCAAAAGCACCAATCGAAAGGACACACCAAAGGATGACTAAAAATCCTCTGGCCATTTTTTTCAAATCAATTGTTTTGTTCATAATTAGACTAGTTTAGTTAGAAAATAAAATTCGTTCAATCTCCTGCATGTTGTATTCAGGAGTAGCCCCCGCTTTTGAGGCAACAAAAGCTCCGGTTGCACAGGCAAAAGCCAAGGCTTCGTCGTAAGTCTTGTGGTCGAATAGCGCAGCGAGCAAACCGGCAAGAAAAGCATCTCCGGCTCCAACCGTATCAACAGCGTTGATTTTAAAGCCGGCATGATTGTAGAAACGGCCTTCGCAAAACAGACGGGCGCCGTTTTCACCTTTGGTTACACATACCAGTTTAGCATCATAGTGATCGGCCACCCATTCAATCAGCTGTTGTTCATCAAGATCTTGTTTCGCATGCCAAGCCGCAAAAACCGACAATTCGTCATCATTCAGTTTAATGACGTCCGATTTTCGGAGCAATGGTTCAACCAATTCTCTTCTTTCATATGGCTTCCGAAGATTGACATCGATCAGTTTTAAAGCATCTACTTCGAGTAATTTCAGTAGTGTTTGGCGGCTCTGCTGATTCCGGGATGCAAGCGACCCGTAAATAAGAACGCCTGATTTTTTCGCTTTTTCAGCCAGCGATTCGGTCAGCTGCAAATTATCCCAGGCAACCGGTTCGCAAATCTCGTAGGTGGCATTGTTATTTTCATCCAGATGAACAAGCACCTCACTGGTTGGAAGGTTCTCGTCAGTCTGGATGAATTCGGTACTTAATCCCGAGTTCTCAAGAAAAGTTTTCAGGTCCCTGCCTGGCTGGTCATTACCAATGCGGCTGGCAATGGAAGCGTCTTGTCCGATCGCGTGCAAATGTAAGGCGACATTCATAGGCGCGCCACCGGGCTTTGCCCCCGAAGGCAAGCGGTCCCACAGCACTTCGCCGATGCACAGAATCTGTTTGTTCGTAATTTTCATCGTTATTTTAGTTAGAAGATTGACTGCGTTTTGTTAGTTCCAATTGAATTTCTTCGAGCGATTTTCCTTTGGTTTCAGGAATTACTTTCCAGGCAAAGAAAAAGTGGAGCACCATCATGATGGCGAAAAAGGCGAAAGAAGGACCGCCTCCAATTCCAGGCATTTCAGCGAAAATTGGAAATCCCCAGATCAACGCCGCAGCCATTATCCAGTGGGTGAATGTTCCCAGCGCTTGTCCTTTCGACCGCACTTTATTGGGGAATATTTCAGAAATAAAGACCCATAGTACAGCCCCTTGCGAAAAGGCGAAGAAAGCGATGAACCCCATCAGGTAAATCATCACCCCATAACCACCAAGCTCGGAGAAATTATTGGTGAAAAAAGCCTTGGAAAGCATGCCCAGGAAAAAGACCATCCCAACCGAACCGATCATGAGCAACGTGCGGCGTCCGTAACGGTCGATCAAAAACAGGGCGACGAAGGTAAATAACAAGTTGGTGGCACCGATGGAAATAGATTGTAACAAGGCGGCATCAGTTCCAAATCCGGCCATTTCGAATACGCGCGGCGCATAAATCATAATGGCATTAATGCCGGCCAGCTGGTTAAAAGCAGCAATCATAATGGCAAATATTATCGGGTAGCGGTTTTCCCTGACAAACAATTTTCCATGCCCCTGCTTCAGTTCCTGCTCAACCGATTTTTTCACAATGGCCACTTCATTTTCGGGGTGTTCGGCCCGAATCCGTTTAAACACCACTAAGGCTTCATCCACCCGATCTTGATTGACCAGCCAACGCGGAGACTCTGGAACCAGAAAAAGCAAAAGAAAAAACAAACTGGCCGGAATAGACTCCACGCCAATCATCCAGCGCCAGGAAGAACCTGCAAAAGCTTGTGCCAAAAAATAATTGACCACAAATGCCAAGAAAATAGCGGTTACCACAAAAAACTGGTTGAGTAAAACCAGCTGCCCACGCTGTTTGGCAGGTGAAATTTCGGCAATATACATCGGTGTAACTACCGAAATGCATCCCAACAAGATCCCCGTTAAAAAGCGAAAGAACAACAACAGCTCCCAATTCATCGCCGTGGCGCTTCCGATAGTGGAAAGAGCAAACAGACCCGATAGTAAAATTAAAGACCGACGTCGTCCAAACTTCTCGGCTGGCTTACCGATGATTAAGGTGCCAACGATTGTTCCGAGGATGGCCACAGCAACCGTAAACCCCAACCAGAAACTGTCTAAACTAAAGGTTCGCTCCAGCTGCGATGTTGTCCCAGACATCATGGCAATATCATAACCAAAAAGAAAGCCTCCAAGAGCAATGATGACTGCGACTGTGAATACGTTTTGTGTTTTCATTCGAATTATTGGTTTAAAATTCTAATTCAAAAATAAAACACGACCAGCCGAAAGCTTTGAAACTATGATACCAATTTAGAAATTCATGATACAAATCCCCTGGACATCAACATAAAAGAACAGGCATGTTACCTGCTCTGCAATCATGTTACCTCGAATGATTGACCAGAGGCCTCCCGCATGCTGAAAGCTTCTGATTTATTTGCAATTATTTTTTTTTTGATTTGACAGAGGGATCCTGATAACTTCAAAATGTTGTGGAGGCTCGATTGCCTTCAGCAATTATCGAATTCCTTCAGGATTCTTTATTTGCCCTTTGCTTATCTTTCTGCGGAAGATTTTTTCCGAATTATTTCCCCAATTGCTTGAAATACGCCAGTTGCATTTCAAATTCCTCAATGGTTGGAATGTCGTTGTAGTGCCATTTCTCCATAATTGTCCCGTTTTTGATGAGGATCAGTCCCGGATTTGAGCGGATCATGGTTTTGAGGGTGATTTCATCGGCATTGAACAGCTCGAACCGGATGTCATTTTCATCTCGAAATTCATCAATCTCATCAAACATCGACGAAGTGAGCCCGATGAAGTTCATCCCATTTTCTTCGGCAAATTGGGCCAGCTCATTGATTGCCGGCATATTGGACAAATCTGATTTTTCGAGATTATGGGCAATGTAGAAGAAGGTGTAATTTTCGTCGTACAAGAAAAAATCTTTGATATCCTCGCCGTCGGGCGTTTCAATAAAGAAATTGTGAATGGGTGCTTCATAGCCTTTTTGAACCAGCACCGGATCTTCCATCGACTCAAACTCCCAATTCAGGGTATCTTGCCATGGGTAGTTTTCCTGGTTGAATTGTTTGATCTCGCCGGTATTTTTATTCTTGTAATGGAACGTATTTTCGTAAACATCCTTCGGAGCATCGTCGGGTACTTTCATTCCTTCAGGAATATTCACCCCGGTTTTGTAAGGGCGAAAATCGATGATCGGCAAGTGATTGTAAGAATAATCAACCAGATAGGCAAAAACTAGCACGGTTGCTCCCGCCATAATTGTCGCAATTAAAGGGAAATGCGCAGGCTTGAATTTCTTTCGGTACACAAATACGACCACAGCAAGAGCTAAAAAGAAAATATTCTTTGAAAAGGTTTCCCAGTTGGTAAGAATCAGCGCATCGCCAAAGCATCCACAGTCAGTAACAGGGTTTTGAATGGCAACAATGAGCGTAAGCACGGTAAAAAACCCCATCGTGACGAGGCTCAACAGCGAAAAAAGAGAGATGAAGACATTCAGCACCAACGCCACACCGATAATAAACTCAACGGCCGATAACAAAACTCCGAGCGGAAAAGCCAGCGAAGTCATCGATTCCATTCCCCAAGCATTGAAATAATCAGTAAACTTGTAGGCCATTCCCCAGGGATCAATTCCCTTTACAAACCCAGAAAAAATGAAGACCAAGCCAAGTAAGATGCGTGCGATGTGCCAAAAAATTTTCATTGTATTATGCTTTAAATTCAAGCTTTATTAACGCAAAAACAGCATAATTGATCATGTCGAGGTAATTTGCGTCAATTCCTTCCGATATAATTGTCTGCCCGGCATGATCTTCGATCTGTTTCGTGCGCTTGATTTTCATCAAAATTAGGTCGGTAATGGAGCTGATTCGCATCTGTCGCCAGGCTTCGTCATAGTCGTGATTCTTATTTTGCATCAGGCTTTTGGCCTGGTTGAAATAGTCTAAATAAAGCTTGTGAGTTTCCTCCTTCGTCAGGTCGTCGTCATCAGCAATGCCTTTTTCAAGCTGAATCAGCGCCATAATACAGTAATTGATAATGCCAATGTATTCCGAGCGGCTGTCCTCATCCACTTTCATGGTGCCTTTCATTTCGATACTTCTAATCCGCTGGGCTTTAATAAAAATCTGGTCAGTCATTGAGCTGGGGCGCAAGATACGCCACGCCACACCGTAGTCGCTCATCTTCTTTAAAAAAATATCTTCGCAGATTTCTATGACGTGATTGTATTGTTGAATGGTTTTTTCCATGTTCAGCTTTTAAAATTGCGCCATAAAAATAGAAATTAAATGCGTATTTTGTTGGCTTTATCTTACTTTTGTAAGAACCATTGTCGAACTCATCAAACTCTTATGTTGTATGTTGATCACTAGTTCTGCCAGCAAGTTTTTCAAACGAAAACATTCGATCAACCTGAATGGTCACCTCATCGACCTAAGTAATCCCATCGTTATGGGAATTTTGAATGTAAGCCCCGACTCGTTCTTCGATGGCGGTAAATATGCTACCGAAGATGCCATCGTGCGACACGCCGAAGAGATGCTGGAGCAGGGAGCTGCCATCATTGATATTGGCGCCATGTCAACGCGTCCTGGAGCCGGGATCATGTCAACCAAAGAAGAATTGACCCGCTTGTTACCGGCAGTTTCTGCGGTCAGAAAAAGGTTTCCCGACGCCCCCATCTCAATTGACACCTTTCGTTCGTGGGTGGCTTTGCGGGTTGTTGATGAATGCGGGGATTGCATTGTGAACGATATTTCGGGCGGTGATTTTGACACGCACATGTTTGATACGGTTGGAAAACTAGGTTTGCCTTATATTTTGATGCACATCCAGGGAACGCCGCAAACCATGCAGGACGACCCGCAGTATGAAGATATCATTAAGGATATTTCAAAATACTTTTCTGAGAAAGTACGCAAACTCACCAAAGCTGGAGTAAAAGATGTGATTCTGGATCCGGGTTTCGGCTTTGGCAAAACGGTCGATCACAACTATGACCTTCTGAACAGGCTGGATGCGTTTAAGGTTTTTCAACTTCCGGTATTGGCCGGTGTCAGTCGAAAATCCATGATTCAAAAGCTGTTAAACGTTTCGGCCGATGAAAGCCTGGGGGGAACCATTACAGCTAATACCATGGCGTTACTGGGGGGAGCTGACATTTTGAGGGTACACGATGTTAAAGAAGCGGCTGAATCGGTCCGGATTTTTACCAAGCTGAAAGAAGTAGCTAATTTATGAGTTTATTTATCACTTTACGGTTTCTGGATGTTTTAGACATTCTGCTGGTTGCTTTTCTGCTTTACCAGCTTTACTTGTTGATTAAAGGAACCGTAGCATTCAATATTTTCATTGGCCTTTTTCTGGTTTACCTTTTCTGGTTGCTGGTACGGGCTCTCAACATGGAACTCCTGGGTTCTTTCATGGGCCAGTTTATCGGCGTGGGTATTTTAGCGCTGATTGTTGTTTTTCAACCTGAAATCCGTCGTTTTTTGTTGCTCATTGGAAGTAATCCGCAGGTCAACCGTTTTTTAAGTATTGAACAATTATTTACTTCAGGAAAAGCAAAATCCGCTTCCGGACAGCATCTGAAAATGATTTCGAGAGCGTGCGAAAATATGGCCAAAACCAAAACAGGTGCTTTGATTGTAATTGCACAAAACTCGGAACTGAAAGAATATGTCCGCACCGGTGAGAAAATTAATGCGCGGATTTCGGACGCTTTGTTGGAAACCATTTTTTCGAAAAATACACCTTTGCATGACGGCGCGGTGATTATTAACCGGAACAAAATAGCGGCTGCCCGCTGTATCATGCCATTGACCAATAAAGAGGATCTGAACCCTCTGCTTGGATTACGACACCGTGCAGCAGTTGGAATTACCGAAAATACGGATGCTTTTGCCATTGTTGTTTCCGAAGAAACCGGAAACATATCAATAGCAGAATTGGGCAAACTCATGCAGAATATCTCAGTCATTGATCTAAGCAACGCCCTGGAAAATATTATTATTGACATTGACGATGTTGACTAGTTTGAAAAATATCATTTTGTTTCAATCCGGTGGTTTTGAGTTTAGCCTACTGGACCTGATTTTGATTACAGCGTTGCTGACGATCGGCTTTATCGTGATGCAAATGACCCATCGACTCATACGAAAGCTGAGTACCCAAAAGCATCTTTCATCACGCTTTACTCGTTTTTTATACCAGGGAGGCCGGTTGTTGGTGTGGACAATCTTTTTCTTGCTTATTCTAAAAGTGCTGAATATCCAAGTCTCTTCCGTTCTTGGATACGAGCTGTATGCGGACGAAAAGTTCCAGTTTCGGATATACAATGTTCTGATCATTCTGATCATACTCTACGTGATTAGCGGCCTGTCATTCGCTGTTGAATATTGGTTCGATCAACGTATCGAAAACAAAAAGCTTGAAATTGGCAGGGGCAAATCATTTCTGCAAATTGTCAAGTATGTCATCTGGATGATCGGCATCATCATTGTAATCGGTTCACTAGGCTTTAAAGTGACCTTGCTGGTTGCCAGTGTTTCAGCCTTGCTGATTGGCGTTGGCTTTGGATTGCAGCATATTTTTAATGACTTCTTCTCTGGAATCATTATTTTATTTGATGGGTCGGTTAAAGTCAACGATGTGGTGGAGATGGAAGGCGTAGTTGGCCGGGTACTGGATATCGGAGTTCGTGTATCCAAGATTCTGACCCGCGACAATGTGGTCATCATTGTTCCAAACTCCCGATTTACAGGCCAACATGTCATTAACTGGAGCCACAATGCCGATGTAACCCGCTTCTATGTGGGAGTTGGAGTTGCGTACGGTTCCGACGTACGGTTGGTCGAACGCATCCTGCTCAAGGCTGCAAAGGATCATTCCATGATTGTAAAGACCCCGGCTGCATTCGTGCGCTTCAAGGATTTTGGAGAATCGTCACTCGATTTCGAGCTCTATTTCTGGACCGCCAACGATTTTGTGGTTGAAAATATCAAAAGTGACTTGCGCTTTGAAATTGATCATCTATTCCGTGAACACAAGGTGGAAATTCCTTTTCCTCAACGCGATTTACACTTAAAAACAAAAAATTTTGATTGATCCGGATTTTCCAGTTCCTCCGGCCAAGGTATTCTCCACATCATTTCTTATCATCTGCATTTGTACTACCTTTGCATTCTCATTAATCATCCTGCTTTTATAGAACAGGCTTTTTCAGAAAAAAAAAATGCAAAACCGAATAACAAAACTTTTTAGCATTAAATATCCCATTATTCAAGGTGGAATGGTTTGGTGCAGTGGATGGAAACTAGCCTCGGCCGTTAGCAACAACGGAGGTTTAGGTCTCATAGGTTCCGGATCGATGCACCCCGAAATTTTACTGGAACACATTCAGAAAACGAAAAAAGCTACGGATAAGCCTTTCGGGGTAAATGTACCCTTGCTGTATCCTCAGATTGAGGAAATAATGAAGGTGATTGCAGCCGAAAAGGTGCCCATTGTTTTTACATCAGCTGGAAGTCCGAAAAAGTGGACTGGCTGGCTGAAGGAACGTGGAATCGTGGTGGCGCATGTGGTGTCCAGTGCTGTTTTTGCCGCTAAATGCGAAGAAGCCGGCGTTGATGCGATTGTTGCCGAAGGCTTTGAAGCTGGCGGGCACAATGGCCGGGAAGAAACCACGACCATAAGCTTGATTCCGACAGTGCGGAAAGCGATAACACTTCCTCTGTTGGCGGCTGGCGGAATCGGCAGCGGACGGGCCATGTTGGCAGCTATGGCCTTGGGAGCCGACGGTGTTCAAATCGGCTCGCGCTTTGCCCTGACTCAGGAGTCGTCGGCACACGAAAACTTCAAGCAACTGGTTGCCGGGCTCGGCGAAGGAGGCACCAAACTGGCCTTGAAAAAACTGGCTCCTGTTCGCTTGGTGAAGAATGAGTTTTTTAACCGGGTAAACGAAGCGGAATCGCGGGGTGCTGATTCAGAAGAACTAAAAATGCTCTTGAGTAAAGGGCGTGCCAAGCGGGGCATGTTTGAAGGTGATATGGAAGAAGGCGAACTGGAAATTGGCCAGGTTTCGGCCCAGTTCGAAGATATTCCTTCCGTTGCTGAATTGATGAACCGCATTGTTTCAGAGTATGAACAAGTGCGCCACGAGCTTGTTGAAGGTGCTAATTTTTCATTCTAATCTATGATCAAATTCCAACGCTACCAGCTCGAAAACGGGCTTCAAATACTCATCTATCCCGACTATTCTACGCCCATGGTGGCACTGGATGTTTGTTACCACGTTGGGGCAAAAAACGAGAATCCCAACCGAACTGGCTTTGCCCACTTGTTTGAGCACCTCATGTTTGGCGGAACCAAAAATATTCCTGACTACGACGAAGCACTTCAACATGCAGGTGGCGAAAACAATGCATACACTACCAACGATTTAACAAATTACTACCTCACCATTCCCAAGGAAAACCTGGAAACAGGTTTTTGGCTGGAATCGGACCGCATGATGGAACTCGACTTCTCGGAAGAAAAACTGAACATCCAGAAAAATGTTGTGATTGAAGAATTCAAGCAGCGCAACCTCAACCAGCCCTATGGCGATGTGTGGCCACTGTTGCGCGAACTAGCCTTCCGGGTTCACCCCTATCAGTGGCAAACCATTGGTAAGGAAATCAGCCACATTGCTGATGCCAGTTTGGAGGAGGTGAAAGATTTCTTCTTCCGGTTTTACGCGCCAGACAATGCCGCCCTGATTTTAAGCGGACATGTTGACCCGGAGGAATGCCTCCAACTGGCAAAAAAGTGGTTTGGACCGATTCCCAACCGGAAGGTTTCCAAAGCGAACCTTCCCAAAGAACCCATTCAAGCGGAGTTCCGTGAGAAGACTGTGGAGCGCGATGTGCCGGACACGGCTTTATACCTGGCTTTCCATATGCCCGATCGCCGGCAATATGAATACTATGTTTGCGACCTGATTTCGGATGTGCTGTCCAACGGAAACAGCTCGCGAATGTACCAACGATTGATTAAAGAGCAGAAACTGTTTGTGGAGTTAGACGCTTACCTTTCAGGCGATCATGACCCCGGCTTGTTTATTGTCTCCGGGAAATTGGCTGATGGCGTGAGTATTGACCAAGCGAAAACAGCTATTTGGAAGGAACTGAAGATCATGCAGACTGAATTGGTGTCAGCCGTGGAACTCGAGAAAATTAAAAATAAACTGGAAGCCAACCTGGTCTATTCGCAAATGAGCTACCTAAACATTGCGCAGGAGCTGGCTAATTTTGAAAATATTGACCGTGCTGAACGCATCAACGAACAAGTGGACCTCTACCGTTCGGTGAGTAGCGCGAATTTAATGCGGCAGGCTCAACAGCTTTTTCAGGAAACCAATTGTTCACAATTAAATTATTTAGCCCGAAAATGATTGACCGCACCAAACAACCTACCATAACCGAAGCCGCCAAACCAGTGATTATGGTGCCGCAAGCCATTCAGTTAAACAATGGGTTGCCGGTTCACATACTGAATGCGGGAACACAGGAAGTTACCCGGCTCGATTTTATTTTTGATGCCGGGCTTTGGCATGAAAGCAAGCCCTTGCAGTCGGCAATGGCTAATGCGATGATGCAGGAAGGGAGCAAACGCCATTCGGGTGCTCAGATCGCCGAAATCATGGATTTCCGTGGGGCTTATATCCAGTTCGTGGTTGATCATCATTTTGGAACCGTAAGTCTGATCAGCTTGAATAAACACTTGCCGCATCTTCTTCCGGTTGTCGAAGATTTGATCAAGCATTCCTCCTTTGAAGAACACGAGTTTGAAACCCTTATCAACCGACGCAAGCAGCGTTTCATGCTGGAAAATAAGAAAGTGAAAGTACTGTGCCAGAAAAAGTTTTCAGAGGTGCTCTTCGGAAATCAACATCCTTATTCGCAGAAAGTCAGAAAAGAAGATTTCCATGCCATTTCCAGAGATGATTTATATGGCTTCTACTCCAAGTTCTACCGATCGGGTAATTGCCGGATTCTGGCGACTGGAAACACCGATCAGCAGTTGGCCGAAATGCTAAATCAGCACTTTGGTGGCGATGATTGGCAGGGAGAAAAAATGGTGCTACCTGAGTTCTCCATCCACTCTTCCGACAAAAAAATAAATCATGTCAAAAAGAAAGATGCCATTCAATCTGCCATTCGAATTGGCTGCCTGTTGGTGAAGAAAGACCATCCGGACTTTCATGGGTTGCAGGTGTTGAACACTATCCTGGGCGGCTATTTTAGTTCCCGACTGATGGCTAACATTCGTGAGGAGAAAGGCTACACTTATGGAATTGGCTCGTCAATTTTCAGTTTAAATGAAGCCGGCTACTTGGTGATTGCTACAGAAACCGATCAAGCTTATGTGAATGACACCATTACCGAAGTTTATGCAGAGTTGAAACGACTACGGGAAGAACCGGTTCCGGAGAAGGAATTGAAACGCGTACAGCAGTATTTGCTGGGTGAGTTTATCCGCGATTTTGATGGGCCTTTTGCGCAGGCCCAGTCGTTTCGTTCAGTAGTCGATTTTGGGCTGGATCATCGTTTCCACGAGCAGTATTATCAGACTTTGATCAACATTACACCGGAAAAATTACAAGCGTTAGCTTGTCAATATTTCATTGAATCGGAGTTTTACACTGTTATCGCCGGTGCCTAGTGCTCGAAAAACGTATTATTAATATTCAGGATCACTTGAAAAATCTATTTTCCAATACCATCTTTCTGGCCATCTTAGCCAGCTTGCTCTGGTCTTCAGCATTTGTTGGAGTGAAAATTGGTTTGCAATACCACAGCCCATTCCAGTTTGCCGGAGTTCGTTTTACCCTTTCGGGGCTGATGTTGCTGCTGTACTTCAACAACTACGGAAATTACCGGAAGCAGTTGGTGGAACACTGGCGGTTTATTTTACTGATTGCGGTGCTTCAAACGGTTATACAGTACATGTTCTTCTATTCGGGAATCGCCTTATTGCCGGCCTCCATTGCCGCCATGATTATTGGCTCGTCCCCCTTGTTTATCTCGGTCGTGTCGCATTTCAGTTTTCATGATGATAAAATGGATTGGCTGAAAAGTACCAGTATTTTGCTGGGCGTGATTGGAGTAGCGGTCATCAGTTTGGGTCGAAGTGAATTGCCATCGGGTGTTAAAATTAGCATGCTGGGTGTGGCTTTGCTGTTGATGAATAACTTTGCCTCAGGTTTTTCCAATGTGTGGGTGGCCAAAAAACCAAAAAATCTTGCCCCAACCGTATTGAGTTCTTCGTCGCTTTTGTTTGGTGGAATCGGTTTGATTCTTATTTCCGTTCCCATTGAAGGCTACGGGCTGAGAACGGTATCCTTTGAGTACTTTGTTGCCTTGGGCTGGTTGAGTTTTTTGTCTGCCGCTGCGTTTACCATTTGGTTTAGCCTGCTGCAACGCCCGGGTGTAAAAGTTTCGGTGCTCAATACCTGGAAATTCCTAATCCCGGTTGCCGGCGCTATTTTAAGCTGGATGATCATCCCCGACGAATCTCCCGACTTGGTTTCGGTATTGGGCATGTTAGTGATTGCCTCGGCTTTACTGATCCTCAACTATTCGAACCGCAGGGCAAATCGTCAAATCAAGGAAAAAGCACTATTAGGTCATTAATCGGGCTTTTCAGCTTCCAATTTCAGTTCGTAAAGATTTTGCGCCATGCCTTTGGTGAGTGTTTTTTGCATCAAGCCGGCTAGAAATCCTTCCAGGCTTTCCTGAACTATCACCCGGGTTGACCGTCCTTCCGAGATTAAAGTCCAGTTGTGGACGGCTTTAATCCATAGCACTCTCCCAGTCCATCCCAACTCCTCAGGTGGATCTGCTGTATGAATTTTCGACTTAATTTTAAATCCTCCGGCTTTCCATATAAATTGCTTCCCTGCCATAGCCAGACCATCCAAATGTGCGTCGGTTACCTCATTTTGCCAGGCTGGCCAATTGTTAACCGATGTAAGCACCTTGTAAACTTTTTCAGCTGGTGCATGGATTAAAATCTGTGTTTCGTGAAAGGCCGGCGCCTTTTTATTGACTTCAATCTTCATGTCGCAATTTTGTCTATAACATAACAAGACGTCCCTGAACTTGTTTGTTAAAAAATGATAAGAATTGACTTCAATTTTCAGCTACCGTAGAAGCTTAATGTCCACTTTTTACGGTAGCCTGCTGCTATTGAATAGTTTTGTGCGATTCCTCAGTTAATTCGACCATCAAGCGAAGCTATTCGCAATCGTCGCCCAAATTCAGCAATTCAACTTTTCTGAAATCAATGGGATGGCTTTCGCCCTGCAAGGAGATGGAACCACCTTTTAATAATTTATTTCCATCTGGCGGCAATAGTCTCTGGTAAGTTGCGTCGCGCTCATCCAGCTGTGGCTGCATGTACTGCATCACCACCTGTCCGTCCACAATATGCTTGATGATGGAATCGCCACAAACTTCGATTTCGGCTGTCACCCAACCATCACCGTGAAACGTTCGCGAGCTGGAATTAATGCAGTGGTCAAGCACCAGTTCTCCATCCATCACTACGTTGGTTCCCGGCGTGCACAAGTTCATGTTCGAACGCTCGTCGGTTCCGTTTCCTCCAAGCAGCTGAACTTCTATTGATGTCGGGAAATCCTGGTTTTTCTCCATGCTTTCAGCGCTTTGACCGTGAATCATGATTCCACTGTTGCGAAACGCCCAACCTGGTCCGTTGGTCACTTGTTCTCCCACAAAACGATACTCTATCCGCATCTTGTAGTGCGAATAATCCTGTTTGTAAAACAGGTGTGCAAACTCACCATTAAAAGTTTCGTATTGGTCGTAACGAACTTTCAACAGGCCATCTTCAACCCGAAACGTGTTGTTGTAGTTTTCACCCAAATCATGTCCGGCAATTTTTATCTGCCAATCGTTTAGGTCTTTTCCATTGAAAAGTTGAATCCACCCTTTTTCTTCTTCTTTCGTTTGACACGCGCCAATAAAAAAGATACTTGCAACTAGAAATAGCAAGCCTCGTTTCTTGAGTTTTAATTTTTTCATCCGTAGTAATTTAGTTGAATCGTGAAGATAGTAAAATCTGGAATACCTATGAGCAAATTTTTTCATTGGCTAAGAGTATAATGCTAACCGGCATAAAAACAGAACGAAATGCTCTCAAAAAAATAAATTAACCATCTGGTTAAAGTTTTTGGTTAAAACACTTGCATTTTATTTTTGAAGCAACTAGTTTTGCCCATACAGTTTAACCACATGGTTAATTCAGTGATTCGTTTTTATACTGAAATTGCAAAACTCAAATCAAATGAATGCAAAAAAGGACAATACAGAAGAAAAAATATTGGATGCAGCCAAAAACATCTTCATCAAAAAAGGCATGGATGGTGCCCGCATGCAGGAAATAGCTGACGCGGCAGGTATTAACAAAGCTTTACTGCATTATTATTTTAGAAGTAAAGACAAATTATTCGATGCCATTTTTAGCCGGATACTTAGCTTTGCTTTCCCAAAGATTGGGCAAATCCTCCAGGCAGATCAGCCCTTTTTGTTAAAAGTGGAACAAGTGATCGATACCTACCTGGACTTGTTGTATAAACACCCATACCTGCCAGCTTTCATTTTGAAAGAGGTAAACCGCGATCCGTCCATGTTTTTCAAACTCGTGCTGAAACATGGCTTCTCCCCCGCCCCGATTTTCGAAATAATTGAAGAAGCAATGGACCGTAAGGAGATCATCCGGATGAATCCGAAGCACCTGGTGGTGCATGTGCTTTCGATGTGCATTTTCCCTTTTGCCGCGAAACCAGTCATCAATTTTGTCCTTTTCAACGAAGACAAGCAAGCCACCCAGGATTTCTTTGAAGAACGCAAGCAAGAGGTGAAACAATTTGTACTGCGGGCCATTTCCCCGCTGTAGAATACAGGAAACACTGTAAATGAAAAAAACAGAAAACCAATGAAAATTAGAAGACAATTATTTCTGTGGCTGTTGTTCCCGGTTCAACTGGTACTGGGGCAGGAACAGGTGACGCTGACTGATTGCCAGCAGTGGGCTCGGGAGTATCATCCGCTACTGGAGCAACAAGCGCTATATCAGCAAATGACAGAGCTGAAGCTGGAAAATATCCGGATCAATTACCTGCCCCAAGTTGGTTTGAACGCACAAGCGACCTATCAATCGGATGTTACGGAAATTGGCTTGAGCCTCCCTTCCGTTAATATTCCCGAAGTCGCCAAAGATCAGTATAAACTCTACCTGGATGTGAAACAGAACATTTGGGATGGCGGGCTAACCAGAGCCAATGAACTATTGGAGAAAGCCAAGGAGAAAACGAATCAGCAAGGAGTGGAGGTAGAGCTTTACAAAGTAAAAGAGCAAGTGAACAGCCTGTTTTTTAGCACCTTTTTGGTTCAGCAAAACCTCGACTTACTGGACAAAAAGCAGGAGACGCTGGAAGCGCGGAAAAAGCAAATGGAATCGGCTTTAAAAAACGGAACATTGTTGAAATCGGAACAGAATCAAATTTTGGCGGAGTTAGTCAAAATCAAGCAACAAAAAATAGAGTTGCGGTCGAAACGGGAGACTATGTTGTCGGCGCTGGCGATTTTAACTGGCAAGGACCTGGACGATTTACAACACCTAGTGATCGAACCCAATGAGATCAGCCTCGCCGGCGAGCTCAACCGACCCGAACTGGGCTTGTTTGAAAAACAGACCGATGTGTTGGCGGCTTCGTCCGATTTGCTTCAAAAGAAACGAAACCCGAAGCTGTTTGGTTTTGGACAAGCGGGCTACGGACGCCCCGGGCTGAATATGCTGAACGACGAGTTTGACACCTTCTACTTGGTTGGAATTGGTGTCAACTGGTCCGTTTTTGACTGGAAAAGCACCCGACGCGAGCGGGAGGTGATTCAACTTCAGCAACAACTGGTCAGCACGCAGCAACACCAGTTTGAGCGCCAAATTAACATCGCACTGGACGGGGAATACCGAAAAATTAAACAAATACAAGACCTACTTGAACGTGACCGGGAGCTCATTGAACTGCAGGAGCAAATTACGAAAAGCGCTGCCTCTAAGCTTGAAAACGGAACAATTACAGCCTCAGATTATTTGCAGGACTTAAACGCAGAGATGGGCGCCCGGATCACCTTCGAAACGCATAAAGTGCAGTTGGAAGCTGCTAAAATCAATTACCGGAATATACAGGGAACGAACGATTAAATCTGACAAATATGAAACTTCAATATCTTTTGGCAATAGCACTACTTGCACTTTGGTCGTGCAACAAAAATGACAAGCAATCCGATGCGTATGGCAATTTCGAAACCGATGAAATCCTTATTTCTTCGGAAGTGGCAGGCAAGATTATCGGCTTTTCGGTGGAGCTGGGTGATGAGATTCATGCCGGCGATTTACTGGCCGTGGTCGACACCACTCAATTGAACTTACAAATCAAGCAACTGGAAGCGCAACAGCGGGCAGTGGCCAGCAAGAAAGTGAACCTTCAGGCACAGGTTGAAGTCCACAGGGAACAGATCAAAAACCTGAAGATTAGCCAGGAACGCATACACAAGCTCTTTGCCGACCAGGCTGCCACTCAACAGCAAGTGGATGATGTGGACGGACAGATGCAAGTGATGAAGAAACAACTCGAAAGCCTGAATACGCAGTTTATATCTATCAATAGTGAGTTGGAGGTGCTTGAGGCCCAGCTAGCCATTGCTCAGGATAAACTGGAGAAGTCGTTTATCACAAGCCTGATGAGTGGGATCGTACTTGAAAAATACGTCGAATTGGGGGAGATGGCTGCTCCGGGAAAGGCCATCGTCAAATTGGGGGATCTGTCGGAGCTTGATCTGCGGGTGTATGTTAGCGGGGCGCAACTGCCCAATGTCCAGCTAGGCCAGCAGGTTGAAGTGGTGATTGATCAGGATGATACGAAAAACCAAACCTTAACCGGCGAAGTCAGGTGGATATCACCACAAGCCGAGTTTACACCCAAGATCATTCAAACCAAAGAAGAACGGGTGAAGCTGGTCTATGCCGTGAAAGTTGCCGTTAAAAACGATGGCCGCCTGAAAATCGGCATGCCGGGCGAAGTCAGATTTCAGTAAGAAGTGATCAGTTGTCAGCCCCAATATTTAACTATAAAAATGTATCAAATGGATTATAGTGATTTACTGGCGTATAAAAAAGCATTTGCTATAGCAATGGAGATTTTTGAACGGTCGAAAAATTTTCCAGCGGAAAAAAAGTATTCACTCACTGTTCAAATAAGAAGATCATCAAGATCTGTTTGCAGTAACATTGCGGAATCCTACCACAAAAGAAATTGCCCACGACACTTTACAAGTAAACTGACTGATTCTGACGGCGAAAATAGCGAAACACTTGTTTGGCTTGAATTTGCTTCTGCTGGTAAATACATTGATAAAGAGACGCCCCAAAGCGTTGAAGACGAAAATAAGGAAATTGGAAAACTAATGAATTACATGATCGTGAATCCGGAAAAATTTGGGAGCGGCAGAGCAATTTAACTGATCACTGAAACTGAACACTGAATATGAATATGATCAAAGTCAAAAACATATCAAAATCCTACAACACAACTGAGGCGCTAAAAAACATCTCCTTCGAAGTAAAAAAGGGCGAGCTTTTTGGACTGATTGGGCCGGATGGAGCTGGCAAAACCACGCTGATGCGGATCCTGATGACCTTGCTTATTCAGGACGAAGGAGAAGCAGAGATGAGCGGCCTGGATGTGGTTAGGGATTACAAGGAGATTCGCCGGTTGGTCGGCTACATGCCCGGCCGCTTCTCACTTTACCAGGACCTGACAGTGGAAGAAAACCTGGAGTTTTTCGCGACGGTTTTCGGAACGACCATTGCCGAAAACTACGAGCTGATCAAAGATATCTATGTGCAAATCGAACCGTTTAAGAATCGCCTGGCCGGCAAACTGTCTGGCGGGATGAAGCAAAAGCTGGCGCTGTCGTGCGCATTGATTCACAAGCCTAAGATTTTGGTACTCGACGAACCCACCACAGGTGTGGATGCTGTTTCGCGCAAGGAATTCTGGGACATGCTTAAAAAGCTGCAACAACAGGGAATCACCATGCTGGTTTCAACGCCTTATATGGACGAAGCCGGGCTTTGCGACCGTGTGGCCCTGATGCAAAAAGGTGAGATCCTGCGAATTGAGAGTCCGGCCCGCATTGTGGAGAACTACACCCGAACGCTGCTGGCTACCCGCTCCCGTGATATGTACCGTCTGATCAGCGATCTGCGCGACTGGGATAAAGTGGAAACTGCCTATGCCTTCGGGCAGTTTGTGCATGTTACACCGGTTGACGACAGCATGGAGGCGGTAGAACTGGAGCATTACCTGATGAGCAAAAAGCATCAAAAGCTGCAGGTCTTCGAAACCAATCCGGGGATCGAGGATGTGTTTATGGGCTTGATGCTGGAGAGTGGGGAATGAAAGTTTCATTGTACAGTCTCCTTTAGATTAGCAAAATAGAAAAGTTAATAGTGCTGTGATATTTATGA
>NZ_CAXBDD010000013.1:0-59065 GCF_963974515.1 uncultured Sunxiuqinia sp.
TACATCCAGTTAAAAGATGGTTCGGTGGGGGTTTTGCCCTCGGAATGGTTTCATAAGCTGGAAAAATATTTCCGGCATGGCGAAATTAGAAAGGACAAACTGGAGATTTCCAAACTGCGGTTTTCGGTGATCGACGAACTGTTTGACAAACTAGACGATACCCGTGTTTTGGAGGAAATTGCGGAGAAGCGGAAGCGCTTAAAAAACTTCAAAAATATCAACGAGACAAGGGTTCCCAAACAGATAAAAGCCAGTTTGCGGCACTATCAAAAGGAAGGGTTGAACTGGCTCAACTTTTTAGACGAAGTGCAGTGGGGAGGTATTTTGGCCGACGACATGGGCTTGGGTAAAACCTTGCAGATTTTGGCATTTTTGCAGCATCAGTCAAATAGTAAGAGAGGAGTCAACCTGGTTGTGGTGCCAACCACCTTGCTATTCAATTGGGAAAATGAGTTGAAGAAATTCGCTCCCAAATTAAAAGCGCTCTATTACTATGGATCCGACAGGGCAAAGAATACCTCGGAGTTTGCAAACTTCGACCTGGTTTTTACAACCTACGGAATCTTGGTACGCGACATTCAAATTTTAAGTGAATTTCGATTCAATTACGCCGTGCTCGACGAATCGCAGGCCATAAAAAATCCGGCATCGCATCGCTACAAAGCGGCTTGCTTGATCAATGCCCAAAACAAGATAGCACTTACGGGAACACCCATCGAAAACAGCACCTTCGATTTATTCGCGCAAATGAATTTTGTCAATCGTGGTTTTCTGGGCAGTGTGCAGAAATTCAAAGAAGACTATTCAGCGCCAATCGATAAAGACGGGAATGAGGTGATGGCCGGCGAACTAAATAAGATAATCAATCCCTTTATTTTGCGTCGTACCAAAGAAAATGTCGCATCAGAGCTTCCCGATAAAACGGAGGACATTCTTTATTGCGAAATGGAGACGGGACAGCGCCGTGTTTATGATGCCTACCGCAACGAATACCGCAACCGCTTGCTCAGTAAAATTGAGGAAGATGGAATGGAGAAATCAAAAATGATGGTGCTGGAAGCGCTGACGCGTTTGCGCCAGATTTGTGATTCTCCCGTACTTCTTAATTCCGATGAAGTGGTTGAGAACCAGTCGGTAAAAATCAAAGAGCTTGTGCGACATATTACCAATAAAACGGGCAGACATAAAATCCTTGTGTTTTCGCAGTTTGTAAAAATGTTGGGATTGATCCAGGACGAACTGGCCAAGCTGAACATTGAATACGAATACCTCGACGGGCAAAGCAGCAGTAAGCAGCGCGAGCAATCGGTCAATCGTTTTCAGGAGAACGAAAGCCTGCGGGTATTCCTCATTAGTTTGAAAGCTGGTGGAACGGGGCTGAATTTAACCGCCGCCGACTATGTGTACCTGGTTGACCCTTGGTGGAATCCCGCGGTAGAAAACCAGGCCATTGACCGTTGTCACCGGATTGGACAAGAAAAAAAGGTATTTGCTTATCGCATGATCTGCAAAAATACGGTGGAAGAAAAGATTCTGACGCTTCAAAATAAAAAGAAGAAAATTGCCGGCGACATTATTCAAACCGATGAGAGTATTCTGAAAAAACTGAATCAGAACGATATTAGCGAGTTGTTTTCATAGGCTTTTGTGGCGGATCTGCTTTTCTCGATCACATCCAAAACGTTCGATTGAAGACTTGTGCCTTTTTTTTTTCTAAATTGCACGTCAGTTCGCGACACCATGATTGACCAATCTTTAAATAGAGACCTTAAAAATGGGGATGCATCCAGTTACGATGTGTTGTACTCGCTGACAGCGGATCGTTTAAAGAACTACTGCAAGATCTTCATCAAAGATCACGTGCTGGTTGAAGACCTGGTTCAAAATGCCTACGTGCGGTTGTGGGAAAAAAGAGCGCTGATCAAACCCGATCGATCGGTGGAAAGCCTGCTGTTTACCATGATCCGCAATCAATGTTTAAATCATATTCGTGATCAAAAACTCCTGGCAGAATCTTTCTCGCTCGATGAATACTCGTGGAGTGAGCTGCAGCATTTGTATCAAATTGACTTTTCGGGAAAAGAAGAAAGTACCCTGGAAGAGCAATTGTTCGAAGCCCTGAAAAATGCTATCGACCAGCTCCCGGAACGGCAGAATCAAATCCTGATCAAATGTAAAATCGAAGGACGGAGGCAGCAGGAAGTGGCCGACGAATTAGGGATATCGCTGAAAGCCGTCGAGAAAAATCTGGCCAAGGCCAGGATTCATCTGCGGCAGGATTTGATAGCCCGGTTCCCCGAACTTTCACTACTCATTTTGATGCTCTTCAGGTAAATTGGGTAAATATATTCCACCCAAGGGGGTAGGGATTTTTGATTCCCGGTGTATTGATGATGAAAGGGTATTCAGGATGAAAGAAAAAATACAACTATATTTAGAAGGAAAACTTCCGGAAAAAGAACAGGCAGCCTTGCTCGATTGGCTTCGGGACGAAGATCACAGACGGGTTTTTGATTCGGAAAAAGCCTGGTGGTGGAAAGAAACGAAATTGCGCAGAGAAGGACGAATATCCGACTTGGGACAAGTTCGCCTTCGTGAGCGATTAAAAGAAAAGCAGCAAATGGAGCGTTCAGCGCTTTTGCTAAACTGGCACCGCTACGCGGCAATTGTCTTGTTGATGATTGTTTTGTCAGGTTCTGTATTTGTGTACAATATCTATTTCAATACTGAACTTCAACTCACCCAGATTCATACGAAGCTGGGCCAAATGTCAACGGTGACTATGCCTGATGGAAGCAAAATCTGGGTAAACTCCGATACCAAATTAACTTACAATAACCAGTACGGGATTCAAAATCGGGCGATCCAGGTTCAGGGCGAAGCTTATTTTCATGTGGCTAAGAACCGGAAGAATCCATTTATTGTCGATTTGGGAGCTATTAAGGTGAAGGTGACGGGCACGCAGTTTGGCATTTCCAATTACGACGATCTGAATGAGATGAATGTGGTGCTGGAGGAGGGAAGTGTGGAAATCCAGTCGGCTTCGGATGAGTTGATAACCAGCCTGAAACCTGAAGAGTTAGCCGTTTTCAATAAAAAGACAAACACCATCCATACGTTGAAAGTTAATCCAGTGCAATACACTTCGTGGAGAGATGGCCTGTTAAATATCTTCGAGTTACCGCTGGATCAACTGGTGGTTAAACTTGAGCGGAGGTATAATCAGAAATTTGACGTTGATCCTTTGATAAAGGATCTTCCCTATACGTTTAGTATTGAAGATGAGTCGCTTGCTGAAGTAATTCATTTAATTGAGCGGATTTCACCAGTCAAGGCACAACAGGAAGGAAATGTCATTAAATTGAAGTATATGAATCGCTAAGCAATTTTTGAAAAAAAACAGGAAAGTGCGGGAACACTTTCCTGAGGTCAAACCTGTCATTGGTAGATGACAATTTTATAAACCTTTTAATTCAGTTCAAAATTATGAAAAAAAAATTAGGAATCTGGGGATTCTTGTCTCCTTTTGTTAAATCTCAAACGGGAAGAATTATGCGGCTAACGTTTCTCTTTCTTCTGGCCGGGCTCCTGCAGGTAACTGCAAGTTCATTTGGTCAAAATACGAAGCTCAACCTCGACTTGCAAAATGTAGCGGTTCGGGAAGTGATGCAAGCCATTGAGAACCAAAGCAAGTATCGATTTGCCTACAGTTCGGAATTCATTGATTTGGATCGAAAAGTGGCTCTTTCCTTGCAGAACCAAAGTATTGACAATACGTTGAAGGCCTTGTTTGAAGGTTCAGGAATCACCTACCAGGTATCGGACCGGTTAATCATGCTTTATGGCAAAACGGACCGCTTGAATGCCCAACAACAAAAGGTTACGATTGAGGGACAGGTGACCGATGCTTCCGGAGAGTCACTTCCCGGGGTAACGGTTGCTGTGAAGGGCACTGTGCAGGGAACAATAACTGACCAGGACGGAAATTATTCGTTGAACAATGTTCCCGGAGACGGAACCTTGGTGTTTTCGTTTGTAGGGATGAGGGCACAGGAAGTCTCTGTTGCCGGACAAACAGTCATAAACGTGTTGCTGGAAGAAGAAATGGTTGGCGTTGATGAAGTGATTGTTGTTGGCTATTCTGTTCAGAAAAAATCAACCCTGACTGGCGCGGTATCGCCAGTGAATGTTGACGATATGTCAAAGCGCCGCGTCGCTGATCTGTCACAGGCCTTGCAGGGGCAGGTGGCAGGGGTGCAGGTAAGCCAAAGTACCGGTGCCCCGGGAGATGAAATCAATATCCGCATCCGGGGTGAAGGAACAATTGGAAACAACAACCCGCTGTACATCGTTGATGGTGTGCCCACCCGCGAACTAAGCTTTTTAAACCCGGCTGATATTCAGTCGATGACTGTACTGAAAGATGCTTCAGCCGCCGCAATTTACGGATCGCGTGCCTCTGCCGGGGTCATCATCATCACGACAAAAAGTGGTGTGAAAGGGAGATCTGTGTTTGATGTCAATTACTTCCGCGGTGTTCAAAATGCGGTGAACCTACCCAACTTGCTAAACACGGAGCAATACATGAATGTTGTTGAAAAAGCATGGAACAATGCCGGTTACGGCGGAACAAATCCTTATACTGCCGACAAAGGAAGGGCAGATTTTGCCAACACTGATTGGTTGGACGAAGTGTTTGAGCCGGGCTATTCCCAAAATATCCAGTTGACAGCCAGCGGTGGGAACGAAAAATTGCAATACCTGATTTCCGCAGGTTATTACGACCAGGACGGGATTGTTGTTTTTGACAATGACAAATACCAACGGTATAACTTCAGGACCAATATCAATGCTGATTTGACTGACCGGATTAAAATCGGGACCAACTTGCAACTTTCTTATGCAGCCCAGGATAAATTATCTTCGAAAGGCGATGCGCCGGGAATTATACGCCATGCTTTGCTGCGCCCGCCGGTCCTTTCTGTTTATAAAGACCCAAGTGACCCCACCTATTCGGAAAATGACCCGTTTACCGATTTGCCGTTTTACCTTCACAATAACCGGGACAATGGAGGATGGGAAAGCGACAAATACGAGTGGACCCAAAATCCAGTCGCGTTGGCTTATTTTGCCGATGATAAACGGTCCAATTTCAAGACCTTTGGCAATCTTTATGGTGAAGTGTATTTTTTAAAAGACAAGTCGCTCAAATTCAGGACCAGCGTTGGTATTGATTTGAATTTCACTCACAACAAGGCATTTTACCGAAACTTTGGTGATGATGATGGTGGCGGCAGCGAAATTGATAAAGGCACGGGCCGTCAAAACCGTCCGAATGGATTGAATGAAGACCGCGGTGAAGCGCTGACGGTATCGTGGAACAATACGCTGAACCTGAATAAAACCATCGGAAAACATGCCGTCAACGCTTTAGTTGGAAGCGAGTTTATCACCAATTATGCCTCAAGTATCAATGCGTCCAGAAGGCGTTATGAATACGACACAGAGAAATTCACTTACATCGATTTTGGTAGCACCGAACAGGATTTATGGAATGGCGGCTCCGGCTCAGAATGGGCATTGTTGTCATTTTTCGCCTCGGCAACCTATGTGTATGATTCAAAGTATATGCTCACGGCAAATTTCCGTGCTGATGCTTCTTCGCGTTTTGCTGAAGACAACCAGTGGGGCTACTTCCCTTCAGTTTCTGCAGGATGGAAACTTTCTGAAGAAAACTTCATGGCGCAATATGACTGGCTTTCCGATCTGAAACTCCGGGCAAGCGTTGGACAACTTGGCAACCAGGAGATTGACAATTACGCCTATCTGACACTTATCAAAAAAGACGGTGACAAATATTTGATTTCCAGATACGGGAATTCCGATCTGAAATGGGAAACTACCATGCAGTACAATTATGGTATCGATGCGGGCTTTTTTAAAAACAAATTGTACCTGTCGGTTGATTATTTCCAAAAAAACACCACCGATATTTTGCTGCCCATTTCGTTGCCAAAAATCGTTGGCGATGTGCAGCCAACCATTGTGAATGCCGGCGAGGTCAGCAATAATGGGCTTGAGTTTGGCATAACTTTGCGAAATAGTGAAAGGGCGTTTAAGTATAGCATCAATGCCAACTTTTCAACCGTTAAAAACAAGGTGGAAAAATTGCACCCGAACCTGCCCAGCATGATTGGCCAGGTTACCCGGACGGAAGTTGGACAACCACTGAACGCCTATTACGGATATGTGTTTGAAGGAATCTACCAGAATAGTGCCGAAATTGACGAACATCTTTTTGAGACCGCCAACCCAACAGTGGTTCCGGGCGACATCCGTTTCAAAGATTTAAATGCTGATGGCAAGATCGACGACAATGACCGTGGTTTTATTGGCGATCCCAATCCGGGGATTTTATATGGGCTGAACCTATCCGGATCATACAAACGATTTGACCTGTCTTTCCTCTTTCAGGGAATAGGGCAGGTGGACCGTTACAACGATTCGAAAAAGATTGTTGACTACGATACACGTCCGTTTAACTACACCACCGGAATATTGGATAGTTGGGACGGCGAAGGATCAACCAACAGCCGGCCGCGCGTTAGTTTCACCGATAATGGAAGTAGCAAAATTTCCAGTATTTATATTGAAGATGCTTCATTTCTGCGCCTGAAGAATGTGGAGTTGGGCTATTCATGGTCGAACATTCGCAGATTTGGCTTGAAGAACATCAGGTTGTATGTGTCGGCTCAAAATGTATTTACAATCACCGATTACAGCGGACTGGACCCGGAATCAACTGACCTGATGGACATGGGCACTTATCCGCAGTCGCGTTCATTCATTGGCGGTGTTAATCTAAGCTTTTAATCAAACCATAAAAAAAAAACAAACAGATATGAAATTAAAATATAACATATTCCTAATAGCACTACTGTTTCTGGTGAGTTGCGAAGGTTATTTGACTGAAGACCCCATTGGATTGCTGACACCGGAGCAGGTGAACCTGGAGCCAACAACAACTAGCGTAAATTATTCCGTCAGTTCATCATACCAACTACTGTCAAGTACGTTAAACATCATCGGCGAGTGGGGATGGGATGATGGCACCGTGACCCGGAATGACTTCATTTTACATGATATTGCTTCAGACGATATGCAGAAAAAATGGAACCCCGATGGCGACCAGGCTTGGATGGACCAATTCAATAACTTCAGTTTTGTTGCATCCAACGGTGGTTTTAACGGAACCTGGAGTTACGACTATGAAGGGATCTCACGGGCCAACACGGCAATCAGCTATTTGACCGATGTCGAAATGATGGGCAAGCTAAACATGGAGGCATCCCTGAAAGACCGCCTGTTGGGTGAATCCTATTTTTTGCGCGCCTTCTATTATTTTGATTTGGTAACTATCTATGGTGATGTGCCTTTGCTGCTGACTCCCCTGACTTCTTTTGAAGAAGCATACGAAGTGGCGGTCAGGGTTGATGAGGTAGAAGTCTGGACGCAAATCAGCAGCGACTTGGCTAATGCGAAAGACCTGCTGCCAAATAGCAAATATTCGGTTGAAGCTGAAAAATGGCGTGCCTCCAAAGGTGCTGTCATTGCCATGCAAGCTAAAGTGGCACTGTTTAATGAAAATTGGCAGGAAGTGATCAACTTGGTCGGTGAATTGGAAACCTTGGGATTTTATCAGCTAAATGCCAACTACTTTGACAGTTTTCGTGTGGCCAAGGAATTTGCAGAAGATGAAGTGATTTTTGCTTATGACCACCAATCTTCTCAAACACCCCAAAAAGGAAATGGCTTGTGTGCATTGATTGGGTGGGGCTTTGTTGCGCCCGAAGCAAACTTTGTCGAGGCCTTTGAGATCAATGACCCGCGCCTGTTTTACACGGTTGATATTGACGCAAAAAACGTGAACAAACTTTTGGGTACCCTGGATGGAACAAACAAAGGCAACGACGATTCGCCGAGCAACCGGATTTTTATCCGTTGGGCCGATGTTTTGCTTTGGAAAGCGGAAGCACTTCTGGAAACCGGTAAACCCGCCGAAGCTGTTGGGATGATCAACACCATCAGGCAAAGGGCACGTAATTCGGTTACTGCTACCGGAGGCACAGCGCCGGCAGGCACTTTGCCAGACCGGGACGTCAATGAAACTGATGCCAACGTGATTAAAGACTGGTTGATCCACGAACGGCGGGTGGAATTAGGTTTTGAGTCACACCGCTACAATGATTTGAGGCGTTGGAGAATCGCAAAAGATGTGCTTGGTTCTCGTGGGTTTCAAGACCACAACTATTTGTATCCTATTCCACAAGGTGAGATTGATAAATCAGGCGGGAGTATTACTCAGAACGCAGGCTATTGATCTTGATTCATTTTGAACTCAGTAGTGTCCGGTTAAAGTTCCAGATTATGGGCTAAAGCCCAAGCGGGCAACGGGCTTCACTAAGCCTGGCTTAGTGATCGCACTATGAAGCCGGGGCTTTAGCCTACAAATTTTATTCATTACAAAAACGAAAAACATGAGAATCCTATTTTTATTAGCCGTCCTTTTTTTGCTGGCTCAGTGCAATGCTCAAAAACCAGCGCAGACAAACACTTTTCTGATACCTTTTACGAAGAACCTGGAAGTAAATCCTTGTTTAACCCCTTCAGATACCATCCAGTTTTACTGCCCGGTGCGCGAGGCGGAAGTCCGATGGGAGGAAAAGGATGTTTTCAACCCGGCCAGCGCCGTAAAGGGCGATACCTTGTTTTTGCTCTACCGGGCTGAAGATACGATTGGGAAATATAATGGAACCTCACGGATCGGTCTGGCTTACAGTCTTGATGGTTATCATTTTGAAAAAGAAGCGGAACCTGTTTTGTACCCCGACCATGATGAGTTCTTCAAATACGAGTGGGAGGGTGGCTGTGAAGACCCACGGCTGGTTGAAGATGAAAACGGTACGTATTACATGACTTACACCGCTTATGACGGCGACAAAGCACGGCTTTTTGTTGCAAGTTCAACCGATTTAAGGCAATGGACGAAACATGGCTCCGTGTTTCAAAAGGCAGGAGACCAATTTGTTGACATGTGGTCAAAAGCCGGTTCGGTGGTAAGCCGTCAGGAAAGTGGGCGCATGGTTGCCACCAAAATCAATGGTAAATATTGGATGTATTGGGGCGAATCAAACATTTATATGGCAACTTCCGATAATTTAATCGATTGGTCGCCTTTGTTGGAAACCGATCCGCAAAAAATGCAGTTGGATACCATGCGCCACTACGATACAGCCTTTCAAATTGTGTTTTCAACACGCGAAGGAGAATTTGACAGCGAACTTGTTGAGCCGGGACCACCTGCTGTGATCACTGAAGAAGGCATTCTTTTTATTTACAACAGTAAAAACAGCCCGACGTTTGGAGACAAAAACCTGGCTCCCGGAACGTATGCTGCCGGTCAGATTTTGATGGACAAAAATGATCCGACGGTAGTTTTGCAGCGGATGGATGACTGGTTTATCACCCCCGACCAGCCTTTTGAAATCACCGGTCAGGTTAACAACGTTTGTTTTGTGGAAGGTTTGGCTTTTTTCAAAAACAAATGGTTATTGTACTACGGTACTGCCGATTCGAAAATTGCAGTGGCGGAATCAGATGCAAAACTTGATTAAGAAACATCAGTTAACTGCTCTTGTCAGCGATTAAGATGTTTCTGTTTAGCTTTTATTAAACATGAAAAAGCGGTGGGATGGAGCATTTTTCAACCCACTAACTTCTGTTTATGCCGTAAGATTTGAGACGCTCCCAGTGAACGGATTGCAATAAAACAAGATGATGCTTGTGTTTGCATTTTAATTGAGCTGGATGCGGAAAACCACAGCAAATAAGTAGCCCCGAGAACCACGTGCTCTCGGGGCTTTTTTGCGTTTGGTGGGGACCAAAGCCCGCTTTGGCGATAGCTTCTTTCGTTTCCTCGCCCGGCCGGAAGTGAATATTGGGCTGTGGAGGTCAATGGTTGTTTTTGCGGAATTTCGGCTATGGGCTTCAAATGTTTTGATTATATTCAGCCAATGAATCCAAAACTAATTTGGAGGAGATAAAATGGGCTGGTGCCAGGAGAATCCCTCGCAAGATTAGTCTGTTGAACCTAAAAAAATTAAACCTATGAAACCAATTCTCACAACCTGTATCGCCTTAGCCGGACTGGCAGCATGCACCACCACCGAAAGGACCGAATCCGATCGTCTAACCAATATTGTTCTGATCAATATGGATGATATGGGCTATGGCGATGTTTCGCTGAACGGAGCGACTGGCTTTTCCACCCCAAATATCGATAAAATGGCTGGCGAAGGAATTGTCTTTTCGCATTTTTATTCGGCTCAAGCTGTTTGCAGTGCCTCCCGGGCTGGACTGCTCACCGGGTGCTATCCCAACCGGATTGGCTTTGCCGGAGCGCTCAATCACCGGGCACAGATCGGGATTAATCCGGAGGAGCAGACCATTGCCGAATTGCTGAAAGCGAAAGGTTATGCTACGGCTGTTTTTGGTAAATGGCATTTGGGACATCATAAACAGTTTCTGCCCTTGCAACACGGGTTTGATGAATTTTATGGCATCCCATATTCCAACGATATGTGGCCGAATCATCCGGTGAATAAAAACTATTATCCGCCACTGCCTTTATTTGAAGGAAATGAGGTGATTGAGGAAAATCCCGATCAATCGTACTTCACCAAGAACTTTACCAAACGAACCCTGGAATTTATCCAAAAGAATCAGCAAAATCCCTTTTTTGTCTACCTGGCTCATCCCATGCCGCATGTTCCGCTTTTTGTATCCGATGCGTTTAAAGGCAAGTCAGAACAAGGTTTGTACGGGGATGTGATGATGGAAATCGACTGGAGTGTCGGACAGATCAATCAAACACTGGAACAACTAAACCTAGCTGAAAATACCCTGGTCATTGTTATTTCCGACAACGGCCCCTGGATGACCTATGGCAACCATGCCGGCAGTTCGGGTGGCTTGCGCGAGGGGAAGGGAACTACTTTTGAAGGTGGACAGCGCGTGCCCTGTGTGATGAAATGGAAAGGGGTTACGCCCGAAGGAGCAGTCTGCAATTCGCTTACTGCCGGGATTGACATTTTACCTACTCTGGCCTCTTTGGCACAAAGCCCGATGCCTGAAAAAAAGATTGATGGTGTGAATTTGGTGGAACTGATCAAAGGAAATTTAGACGCTCAAGGACGTAGCAGCTTCCTTTATTACTATCGCCGCAACAACTTGGAGGCGGTGCGCAGTGAAAATTGGAAACTGGTGTTCGAGCATCATGGCCGGACATACGAGAATAATACCATCGGGCAGGATGGTCAACCCGGTCAAACTCCTGAAAATGTGTTGATTGAAAGCGGCTTGTACGATCTTCGTCGCGATCCGGGAGAACGATACAATGTGATGGAATTTTACCCGGAAAAAGTAGCAGAGCTGCAATCGTTGGCTGATGAAGCCCGGGAGGATCTTGGCGATGATTTGACCAATTCGCCGGGTAAGAATCGCCGCCAGCCAGGTCGGGTTGACCAGTAGGATCAGAAAAATTGCCTGATAAAATTTGTATATTGCAGCGGCACTTTTTTCGATTGCCGTGTGTGTAAAACCTAAATTCAACGACCATGAATCAACGCGATGTTCGCTTTTATTCTCTTCTGTTATGCGTTATTTTTCTTTGTGTTAATTGTGCTGAAACCGGGCAAAATCCGGCGGCTGAATGTTGGTTGTCGAGCCACGACGGGCAAGTCAAATTTCAGCAGCAAGCCGAACCCGTTGTGTTTGGCCAGTCCGGGGCCGATACCGAAAAAGTTATTGAAGTAAGTTCAGATCTTCGTTATCAAACCATGGATGGTTTTGGTTTTTCACTTACGGGCGGAAGCGCGTTTCATATTCACCGCTTGGACGATATAACCCGCGCAGCCTTGCTGGACGAGTTGTTTTCGACGACCGGAAGCAATATTGGGATTAGTTATTTGCGCGTCAGCATTGGAGCGTCAGATTTGGACGACCACGTATTCTCATACAACGATTTGCCTTCGGGCAAAACTGATCCGAACTTGACCAATTTTAGTTTGGGCCCGGATACCGTCCACGTGATTCCGGTGCTCAAGGAGATACTAGCCATCAACCCAGCCATCAAAATCATGGGATCGCCTTGGTCGCCGCCCGTTTGGATGAAGGACAACCAGCATTCCATCGGTGGAAGCTTGCTACCCGAGTTTTACGATAGCTATGCCAACTATTTTGTGAAATATCTTCAGGCGATGGAAGCTGAAGGAATCCCCATCGACGCGATTACCGTGCAGAACGAACCCCTGCATCCGGGTAATAATCCGAGTTTGTTGATGCTGGCTAAAGACCAGGCTGAATTCATTAAGAATCATTTGGGGCCGGCTTTTCAAACCAATCAGATTGATACCAAGATTGTAATTTACGATCACAATGCCGACCGAATTGACTATCCGCTGGAAATTTTGGATGATCCCGAAGCCGCGCAATACGTTGATGGATCGGCTTTCCACTTGTATGGTGGCGAAATTGAAGCTTTGACTCAGGTGCACGACGCGTATCCGGATAAGAATTTATACTTCACCGAGCAGTGGGTGGGCGCCCCGGGCAAATTCGAGGATAACTTGCCGTGGCACATCAAAAATCTGATTATCGGAGCCAGCCGCAACTGGTGTAAAACCGTTTTGGAGTGGAATCTGGCTGCCGATCCGAACCAGGATCCACATACTGAAGGGGGCTGTACCCGTTGTTTGGGAGCGCTGACCATTGGTGATGAAGTGATCCGGAATGTGGCTTATTATATCATTGCACATGCCTCGAAGTTTGTTAGGCCGGGATCGGTACGTGTGGGTAGCAATGATTTAGAAGGGCTGCCCAATGTCGCATTCGAAACTACGGAGGGAAAAATCGTGTTGATTGTGATGAATGAATCAGCAAACCAACAGGAATTCGCTATCAAGGATGGCGAAAATACAGTGAATGTCAAGTTAAATGCCGGCGATGTGGCAACCTATGTCTGGTAGATTGCCTTTTGAATGATAATCGATTAATTTTAAACAAGATGACCAAGAATCAGCACAACACTATGTTTCTAAAACAATTCGTATTCATTGCAGCTTTTTTGTTGCTGGTGGTTTCCGCGTCAGCGCAGCAATTTTTGAAAACCGACGGGCAGGATATCGTCAATGAGGATGGCGAAGCAGTATACCTGCGCGGCGTAGGTCTGGGGAATTGGATGCTTCCGGAGGGTTACATGTGGCGCTTTGGAAAAGATGGCGATCGCCCGCGGCGGATTGAAAAATTGATTTCAGACATGATCGGGGAGCAGGAAGCCGCCGCCTTTTGGCAGGCATTTCGTGGCAACTATATCACAGAAGCCGATATTGCACGAATCGCTGAGCTGGGGTTCAACTCCGTGCGTCCGGCTTTGAATTCGCGTTTGTTTGTTACCGAGGGAGAGAACAATGAATTTATCGATGAAGGATTTTTATTGCTTGACCAGTTGATAGCGTGGTGCAAGAAATACCAGTTATATGTCATTATTGATATGCACGGCGCACCGGGTGGGCAAACCGGGCAGAATATCGACGATAGCCCCAACGATATCCCCGAGTTGTTTACTGATCCGAAAAACCAGGATTTGCTGGTTGAGCTGTGGGTGCGGATTGCCCGGCGCTATAAAGATGAACCGATTGTGGCAGCCTATGATTTGCTGAACGAACCGCTGCCTGAAAATACCGGTGCAGCCGAAAAATACAAAGACCAGTTGGTGCCGCTCTACAAGCGTTTGATTCAGGCCATTCGAGAAGTGGATCAGAAACACATGTTTACCATCGAAGGGTACAATTGGTCGAACAACTGGTCGCTGTTTGACGAGCCGCTGGATGACAATGCCTTTTACCAGTTTCACTACTATTGCTGGAACCGTCCCGACCATTTGAACAGTATTGAGCATTTTTTGGAACAGCGCGACGAGCTGAATGTTCCGGTGTGGGTGGGCGAAACCGGAGAGAAAGGCAATGCCATTTACTTTGCCACCTCGCAGTACTTTGAGAAGAACAACATTGGCTGGTCGTTCTGGCCCTGGAAAAAGATGGACACGCAGAATACGCCCTATTCGATTTTACCTCCGGGAGGCTGGGATTTGGTCAGGGCATACTCGCGTGGCGAGGCCCAACCTTCACGCGAGGAAGCGATCCGGATTTTTGCTGAGTTGGAGGAAAATATCAAACTGGAGAATTGTGTGTACCATCCCGATGTGGTCAATGCCATACTCCGACGGGTTCCCTTGCGAATTGAAGCGGAGAACTATGGGCACGACGGAATGGACGAATCGTACTTCGTGTATGACAACAAAGCCCAATCGGAAAACTACCGTACCCAAGAGCCTGTTCCTGTGGTGGTAACAGCCAATGTTGAGGAAACCCGGACGTCGGAGCAGGCGATTCAGCTAAAAGCCGGTGAGTGGACCTCGTACCAGGTGGAGAGCTTGCAGGCTGCCGCTTATCAGTTCAGCTTAAGAGCGCAAGTCTTGTCTGGAAATGCCCAACTGGAGCTGATGCTGAATGGTGAAAAGCTGGAACTGGAGTTGGAAGGAGACCAATGGACCATTGAAAGTCTTGGCAAGCAAAATTTCGTCCAAGGAAACAACCAAATAAAACTGCAGGTGAATCAGGGCGAAGTGCTGGTTGACTGGCTGGACGTTCATTAAAATAGGCGTTCGAGTTGTTGTTCATGTTATTTTAATTTGGCTATGAGAAAGTTTGCAAATCTATTGTTCATTGTTTTTAGCTTGGTATTTACAAACCCGGTTGTGGCTCAGGATGAATTGCCAGTGCGCGGCTTCTGCATTGCTGCACCGCAAGTGGGAGAGTTGGATGATTTTGTCAGGTTCATCGGAGAAGAACTGGCTCCACGTCAGGTCAATGTGCTGGTGCTGCGGGTCGATTACAATTATGAGTTTGAAAGTCACCCGGAGCTGAGGGATGAAGTTGCACTTTCGAAAGAACAGGTGAAACGTTTGGTTGATGTATGCCAGAAGCACAGCATTCGGCTGATTCCACAAATCAATCTACTGGGTCACCAGTCCTGGGCATCGGACTTGGGCAACTTTCTGAAGGTATATCCACAATTTGATGAAACACCTCATGTGGAAATGCCTGAAAATTATGAATGGCCCAATAACGATGGCTTATATTGTAAAAGTTACTGCCCGCTGCATCCTGGAGTTCATGGGGTTGTTTTCGATTTGATGGATGAAGTTTGCGACGTATTTGAAACGGACGCTTTTCATGCCGGGATGGATGAGGTTTTCTATATTGGTGATGACCAGTGTCCCCGTTGTTCGGGGCGCGACAAAGCGGAGCTGTTTGCTGGTGAAGTCAACAAAATTCAAAATCACCTGGCACAAAACAACCGCCAGCTTTGGATCTGGGGTGATCGCCTGCTTGACGGGAAAACCACCGGTATGGGCATGTGGGAAGCCAGCATGAACAATACTCACCGAGCCATTGACTTGATTTCAAAGGATGTTGTGATTTGTGATTGGCACTACGAACGTCCGGACAAATCGGCGGTTTATTTTGCCATGAAAGGGCTGAACGTCCTCACCTGTCCCTGGCGGAATCCGGCCAACGCAGTTCTGCAAACACGCGACATGTTTGATTTCAGGGCTTCGGCAACTCCCGAAATGAAGGTTCGGTACCAGGGAATGATGCAAACCGTTTGGTCAGGAGCCGGCGCGTTTATGAAGGAGTTTTACAATTCGAAGGATACGAATATCAACAGCGCTTCCAACTGTTTTCGTGCCATGTTTGATGAGATTGAGGAGCTTACAGCAAATCCGGATCAGAATAAAAAATGAGTTGTATGAAGAAAAATATTTTGGTGACTGGTGGTGCACAGGGGATCGGAAAAATTACCGTTCGCGAATTGCTGGATGTGGGTTATATGATCACGGTTTTTGATCGTGATACCGAAGCGCTGAAAGAGCTGACAGCAGCATTTCAAACCGAAAACTTGCTGGCCATCCCGGTGGATGTGTCGGATGAAGAAATGGTGAAAGCAGGCATTCAACGCTCGGCTGATCATTTTGGTCGCATCGATGGCTTGGTAAATAACGCGGTTTACCAAGTGTTTAAGCCTTTTCATCAGTTGAGCCTGCAAGACTGGAACCGGGCGCTGGCTGTAAACCTGACAGGCCCGTTTTTATGTGTGAAATATGCGCAGGAAGAACTCCGAAAGTCGCGTGGAGCCATTGTTAATATTTGTTCTACCCGGGCTTTACAGTCTGAGGCGGGTACCGAATCTTATTCCGCATCAAAAGGTGGTTTGTTGGCCCTGACCCACGCTTTGGCCATGAGTTTGGGTCCTGATGTGCGGGTGAATGCCATTAGTCCGGGATGGATTGATGTGTCGGGGGAGAAAAAGAAGTCGGCTGCCAGGCAATATGACTTGCGGGATGAAGACCACGCCCAGCATCCGGCGGGACGGGTGGGTAAAGCCGAAGATATTGCCCACATGGTTTTGTTCTTGCTGGATCCGGCCAATGGCTTTATTACCGGCCAAAATTTTGTGATTGATGGCGGAATGACAAAAAAGATGATTTACAAGTAGGGCGCTTTCGGATCGTTTTACACCTTTTCCCGCAGTGGACGATGGTCGGGCGCGTGTTTGTCGACAATTTTAATCAAATCATCCCGCTTGATTGGCTTGGAGATGTAATCGTCGCAACCTTCTTCGAGCGCCCGTTTTCGATCCGATTCCATGGCGTAAGCGGTTTGCGCGATAACGGTCAGTTCAGGGCGAATCTTCTTAATTTCCTTGGTGGCCGTGTAGCCATCCATTACCGGCATGCGAATGTCCATTAAAACCAAGTCGATTTCCAGGTTCGACTGGCACCGTTCAACAGCGGACAAGCCATCTTTGGCACGGTAAAGTTCAACATTGAATTCGTTCAGGACTTCGGCCAGATATAGGTAGTTGAACTCCTCATCTTCGGCTATCAGAATGTGAATTTGGTTTTTGCTCATCTGGTCTTTTTTCACGTTTTGAATCGCTAATAAAATAGGATTTCAAGATACTGGTTTCATTCCTATTTCCCAATATAAAATTCAGAATACTATCTGGCCTTACAAAGATTTTCGGCGAATAAACTCAAACGGACTTTTGATTCGTTTAAAATCATGCTTCAGAATCATCTCCGCTGCCATATGCCCAATTTGATCGTGATTCGTTGAAATGGTTGAAATTCCGTCGCATAGCAGTTCTTTTACCGGGCTTTCATTGTACGAAATAATTCCGATATCTGCACCCGGCACCCACTTTTTTTGCTTAATCAGCTTAATGAAGTCAAATAAATCGTTGTCGGAAATTAAAATGTAGGCCTCGTGTTGATGAATGTTTTTTTCCTCCACCGAGTCCAAAATTTGGTATTCGAAACCATGAATCTGGTTGAAAATCTGAAACCCGCGGTTAATGTATCTCGAATAGTATTCGCTCTTGGGAAAAACCAAATTCAGTCTTTTGTATTTTTTCAGCAGGTCTAAGGCTTCTCCCAGCGCATTCAGAATGTCGTGATCGTATTCTTGGTAAACAACCGGATAGTTTCTCAATTCAGGGAGATTTTTGTCGATAATTAAAACCTTTTCCTTCGGGATTTTCTTGATTACTGCGCTGATATCGGCCTGTTCGTTTCTGAAATGGGGCAAAATAACAAAATAATCGTATTGATTCTGGTTGTCATTCAGTATATTTTCGAACTCAGTCAGGTCGTAATTATAAATAAATACGTCAACGCTGGCTTTTGCTCCCATGGTGTTAACAAAGGATGCATATAAGCTCCGTTTATAGTTGCTGAGTTTGTTGAAGATCAGAGCAATCTTTAGTTTTTTGCCGGCCATCGTCTTGTTCACATAGTAACCTTTGCCGCGAACAGCCGACAAAACTCCCTGCTTTTTCAGGAGCACATAAGCCTTTTCAACCGTGTCGCGCGACAGCAGCAATTCTTCGCTGGTTTCGTTGATGGACGGAACTCGTTGTCCTTGCTTAAATATTCCAGCCTCAATATCGGACAGAATAAGGTCTTCCACCTGCTTGTACTTGGGGACTTCGGAGTCTGAATCTATCCTTGAAAATTGCTTCATATTTCAGGCCTGCAAATTTTAGTGTTCGACATTGGCCCTGTAAAAATAAGAAATCCCGCTTTCATCGAAAGGGTAGCGTGCTTTTATTTGTGTTCTGAATTTGAATCGACTCGATTCGGGTATTCTACTGCGCATAAATTTTTACGTAGCAAAAAGCACTATCTTCGTCTCTCACTAAATTGAATCTGATGAGAAAATTACGTTTGTTTTTGCTATTCGGCTTGCCTTGGCTGACAGCATTTTCACAAGCCGATGATAAGGAACAGGTGATCAAGAAGGGTTGGAATTTTGGAGCTTTGCCTACCATTACCTTCGACACTGACCTGGGATTTCAATATGGCGCTTTGGTTAACTTGTATCATTATGGTGATGGCAGCCGCTATCCGGATTACAATCATTCACTTTATTTTGAAGTTTCACGTTTTACAAAAGGTAGCGGGATTTATCGTTTTTATTACGATTCGGATCAGTTGGTTAAAGGGTTACAGATTTCCATGGATTTGAGTTACCTGACCGATCAGGCCTACGATTTTTACGGATTTAATGGCTATGATGCCGTTTTTAATGAGTCATGGATCAATGATGAGTCGGCCAACTACGTGTCGCGTGTGTTTTATAAATACGACCGCAAGCTGTTCCGGTGGAAAATTGACTTGCAGGGAAAAATTACCAGTGAGAAGTTTCGCTGGATTGCCGGATTAAACTTCCTTAATTTTGAGGTGGCGCCGGTCGATCTCGGAAAGCTGAACAAAGGAAAAAAGGGCGATGATCTTTTACCTGATGTGGATGGTCTGTTCGACAAGTACCAGCAGTGGGGAATTATTTTGGAGGACGATGCTGATGGCGGTTTTGTGCCTACCTTTAAAGGTGGCTTGGTATTCGATACCCGCGACAATAAACCCAATCCCATGAGCGGACTTTGGACGGAAGCGGTTCTGGTCGTTTCTCCCCAAATTTTGGGCGCCGAAAGTTCATTTTCACAGCTGAGTTTGACGCATCGGCAATATTTTACTTTGATTCCAAAGGATTTGTCTTTTGCCTACCGGTTAGCTTGGCAAACAAGCCTGAGTGGCAGGCTGCCTTTCTATTATCAATCGCAGGTGGTGACTTCCATCATGACCGGATCGACTTCGGAAGGACTGGGCGGTTCAAAAACCTTGCGCGGGATTCGGCGCAACCGGGTGGTTGGCGATGGCATTTTCTTTGGAAATGCTGAGTTGCGTTGGAAGTTTGCCCGTTTTCAGTTGAAGAATAATAACTTTTATTTGGGATTGAATGGGTTTATGGATTTTGGACAGGTGACCGATAATATTGATTTTAAGCTGAATAATGCTTTCGTCGAATATAGCCTAACCAATAATCCAAGTGACTATTTTGACCGTGGTGCTGAAGCGATGCATCTTTCTTATGGTGCAGGATTACGCTTTGCGATGAATGAAAACTTCATCATTGCCATTGATTATGGCTTGGCTGCTGACAAACGTGATGGTACTTCCGGCTTTTACATGGGGCTGAATTATTTGTTTTAATCACTATTCGGTCGCGATCTGATCAACGAACCTGCTTTTTGCGAGTTGCATGCTTTTGAATTCGAGGGAGCGGGACAGAAATGACCATCAAATGCCAGAAACATCTCCGTGTAGGAAAACCAATAGCGATTCACATGGATTAGAGCAGCCTGACCGATCAGTTACTCAATGTTGAGCTTTCGCTTTTTTCACCAAACCTTCAGTCTGGCAAATTTGCAGGATGGGTTCACTACTCGACTCGATATCATTGTCCAATCCAATCGAGAAGCGGATCAGTCCTTCGGAAAGCCCCATTTCTTTCTTAACATCTTCAGGAACTTCGGACGATGTGCTGGTTCCGGAGCAGCTAAACAAGGTTTTGAAATAACCCAAACTTACAGCCAGGTAGCCCACATCGTGCTCCTGCATTTTTTGCATCAAGGCATTGGCTTTTTTTACCGTTCCTGCGTCGATAGAAAGCATGCCGCCGTAGCCAAATTCGGAATTCATCAGCCGGCTGTGTAGCTCATGCTGCGGGTGGCTCATCAGTCCGGGATAGTTGACCGGGATGCCGTTGGTTTCTAGTTTTTCGGCCAGGTACTGCGCATTTTTGCTGTGTTGCTGCATGCGCAGATGCAGGGTGTGGATGTTTTTCAGGATTGATGATGATCGCAGCGGATCGAGCACGGGGCCAAGCAACATGGCAGTTCCGTCGTTTACATTGGACAGATCGTTAATAAACTGATCAGTGCCGCAGATAGCGCCGGCCACACAGTCGTTTTTTCCGTTGATGAACTTGGTCATGCTGTAGACAACAATGTCGGCTCCGAGTCGTGCGGGAGCCATAATCATGGGGGTGAAGGTGTTGTCGACCATTAGTTTGACACCATGTCGTTTAGCAATTTCCGCCAGCCTTGGAATATCCGAAACCTGCAAAAGCGGGTTGGTCACACTTTCAGTGTAAATCACTTTCGTATTTGCCTGAATGGCAGCATCAACGCTTTCCAGGTTTGAGATATTGACAAATGAAACGTCAATCTGAAACTTCTTGAGGTAATTCTTTAAAAAGGCAAATGTTCCGCCATAGGTCGTTACGCTGGTCACAATGTGGTCGCCGGTGTTGCAAAGTTGCAGCAAGGCGCAAGTGATGGCTGCCATTCCTGAGGCCGTCACCCAGGCCGATTCGGTATCTTCCATTGCCGCCAGAACATCGGCCAGGTATTTGTTGCTGGGGTTCCAGTGGCGCGAATACAGGAAACAGCCTTGCGTATGGCCAAGAAACGTCTCAAACATATCTTCACCATGCAGAAAAGTGTAGGTGGAAGAGTCGGTGATGGACGGGTTCACGCCACCAAATTCGCCAAAATGACGAAGTTTTTGGATGCGCACCGCCGGATCGAAAGTTGCCATGGGTTTTCAATTTTAAATTGGTTTCAATTTAATGGAACCAGTTTTGAAAAAGCATGATATTTTAACAATAAACAAGCTATTCTATAACATCAATTTTTTGGGAAATTAGAAACGAATCTAGAATCCTTTCAGAAAAAAAGCAATCGCAACGCCCACGTAATTGCCAAAAGCATAGCCCAAAATCCCCACAGTTAAGCCCGAAATAATGAGCTCCTTGTTCTTTAAGGCTCCGGCAACAACCGGCACAAAAGGTGGCGAGAAGGTGAGTGCGGTGATGGTGATGATGGTCGTGTCGGAATCAACTTTGAAAATCCACGAAAGGAAGACATGAATGGCCATGGACCCAAATACGGCCAGAGCCACGTACAAAAAGAGATTCAGAAATTCAATCTGAAACATGCTTCGCAAATCGCTCATACTGGCAATGACGAGCGAAAAAACGATGATGAAATACATGCCCAACTGGAAGGTTTTTTCAATGCGATGAATCGATTTGATGGTGCTAAAAACCAAGCCTAATGTAGTGATGGAAAGTATAACGGCTACCATCTGTGCCGATGGAGGAACGAGCAAGCTGAGTCCTCCGGCTATCGAGAAGATTAGTACCGAAAAGCCGAATGCTTTCATCAATTGGATAGCTCGTTTTCGGGTTAGCATCCCCACGTAGCTATCCACGCTGTTGGTTTTTACAGTCACCTTGGCAAGCGCTAGTCTTGGAGCTTCGCGAAACGAGGGTAAAAATGAATTGAACAATTGCTGGGCAACAGTCATTAAAAACGCCAGGCAGATAGCACCAAGCATAAGATCATAGGTGTGGGTGAGGATAAAGATATTTGGATTTACGTCCAGCGCTGTGCTTATAGCCGCAAGGTTCGGAGTGCCACCCGTATAAATACCAACCAGCATACCCGATATTTTCCAGGTTTCGGGAATATAGGTTTCAAAAAGAAAGAAGCCCGCAAAAATGACAATCAGCAATGAAACCATTGCAAGAAGTAAGGAGAAAAGCGCTTGTTTAGCCAGTTTTAGCCAGCGTCTGATATCGAGGGAAAACAAAAGTAGGGGGATGGCAATTGGAATGACCAGGGTGATAATTAAATCTTGCAAGCTGGCGATATGGTTAGCCAGCAAATCATTTTCGGTAATTAATCCCTGACTGAAATATGCGATAGCTTGTTCTTGAGGAAGACTCGATTTGCTCTCCAGAAGAGCTCTGAAAGACTCAGATTGACTGGGAAACAAGCCAATATTGCCAAGCAACATCCCAATAATGTAAGCCAATACCACAACGCCAACTTTGTTCAGGAATTTTGAAATATGAGTGAGGTAAATCAGGAGAATGGGAAAGGCGAAGTAAAAAATAATCAACACAATTCCTGGAATCATGGTCAGCGGGATTAGTTTGTGCGTGTCAAATATAGGGATTAGTTTGTTTCGATGGTTTCCGGTTTTGATTCGGTCTTGCCTTCGGGTTTGACGAATCTCCGGATTTTGATGTTGAAATAGGCAAACAGTATGCTCATAACCGGACTGATGAGGTTGAAAAAGCAGTAGGGCAGGTAGTCAAAAGTGGCTACATCCAGCACGCGCGATTGGGTCGCGCCACAGGTATTCCATGGGATCAGTACAGAGGTCATGGTTCCGGAGTCTTCCAGCGTACGGCTTAAGACTTCGGGTTTTAGCCCCCGTTCTTCGTAAGCTTTGCGGTACATTCGTCCGGGAACGACTATGGCCAGGTATTGATCTGAAGCAGTAGCATTAAAGAAAATACAGGTTCCCACCGTTGAACTAACCAGCGCTCCGGTTGATTTGGCCATTTTCATGATTGGCCGGGTGATGCGCTGCAGTAAACCCCCGGCTTCCATAATTCCGCCAAAAACCATGGCCGAAAGAATCAGCCAAATCGTGTCCAACATGCCACGCATGCCACTGGTGCTCAGCAGATGGTTTACATTTTCATTTTGGGTTGACAGCGAGATGTCGCCAAACATGGCTTGCATAAAGCTGATATACGAAGCCTTGGTATAGCTCATGCCACGTCCGGCGACTTCCCAAACTAGTTCGGGTTGGAAGATAACAGCAAACAAACCGCCCAGCAAGGTTCCAATCATCAACGATGGAATGGGGGGCACTTTCAATATAATAATTGCAAACAGAATGAGCGGTACCAGAAATAACCAGGGCGAGGTATTGAAAATTTCGCCAATGGCCGATTTAACCAATTCAATGTCGGTAATGGAAGATTTAAATTCATAGTTAATTCCGATAATTAAGAAAACAACCAAAGTGATGGCAATGCTCGGAATGGTTGTGAAAAACATGTAACGGATATGGGTAAATAGATCGGTTCCTGCCATCGCTGGCGCCAGATTGGTGGTGTCGCTCAGTGGGGAAATCTTGTCGCCAAAATAGGCGCCCGAAATGATGGCTCCTGCAACAATTGGTTCGCTGACACCAATAGCATCGCCAATGCCAAGCAGGGCTACGCCAATGGTGGCAATGGTCGACCAGGAACTTCCGGTAGCCACCGAAACCAGGGCACTAACAACAACTGCAGTCATGAGAAACAGCCGGGGATTGACAATGTCCAGTCCATAGTAAATCATCGCTGGCACCACACCACTGATCATCCAAGTGCCGGCTAGCGATCCAATGAGTAGTAAAATCAACATGGAAGGCATGGCCGAGCCAATGGTTTTGACGACTTGTTTGCGTGTGTGCTCCCACTTTTGCCCGTTACGGCGAACAATGATTCCGGCAATTGTGGCTGCCAGTAGCAAAGCAATCTGATTTGATCCCGCCAGGGTATCTTCAAAAACGAAAACATTGGTCGTTAAAAGGATAATCAGACAGACTATGGGAAGCAATGCCTCCGCTAAGTTGGGTGTTCTTTTCATGGATGCCATACTCGGGCAAAATATTTAACGTTTGTAAATAACGGAATAAATGCGAAATTTTAGAAATTTGCAGGATTCAATTCAAGCTTTAGCCGGAATTAACAATCATTTTGATTAGATATTTCTTAAATTGGCGCGGAAAGTGATCGTGGTGTCAGCCGCAGGGCTGGGCATCAAAAATGTTTGAAGGAAACCAGAACAATATGCGAACGAACTTTGGAAAATTTTTCATTGGTACTTTATTTTTAGTATTGGGCTTGGGATTTTTGACTGAGGGATACGCCCAGGAAGAAGACTTTTTTGTTGTTGCGGGCCGATTGAGTACCGACGATGGAAATAATGAGAATGTCCAGATTTTGATTTTGAAAAATGGTGTTGAAGAACAAACATTTACGCCGCCCCGTAGTGGACGTTTCAGCTTTGAGTTTGAGTATAACAACGAGTTTAACATGACCTTTTTTAAAGACGGTTATTATAAAAAGATGATCATCGTCTCAACGCATGTCCCCCAAGAAGTGTTGGAAGTAGATAGTAAGTTCCCCCCTTTTCAGATTGAAGTGTCGTTGGTCAAGGAAATTCCGGGAGTGGACAAAAGTTTCACCAATAAACCAGCAGGACGGGTATATTACAATGCCAATATTGATAATTTTGATTCGGAAGTTTATTTTTCAGATATTCAGCTGGAAGAGCAGGCTGCCAATGCCCGTGCGCAGGAACAGGCCCTGACTGAGGAACAGCGCGCGGCACAAGCCCAGCGCGAAGCTGATTATCAGCGAACCATAGCCCGGGCCAATGCGCTGACCACCGAAGAGAAATATGAAGAAGCCATTGCTCAGTTTCAAAGCGCCAACGGCCTATTTCCTGAACGCGATTATCCGAAAGACCGGATTGCCGAGTTAAATGATTTGATGAGTGCACTGCGATTGGCCGAAGAACGCCGACGTCAGACAGAGCAGGACTACCAGGAAAAAATCAGCCAGGCCGATGCCTTGTTTCAAAGTGAATCGTATGAGCAGTCCAAAGACGTTTATGGCGAGGCTTTGGTATTGAAACCAGAGGATTCGTATGCTACAGGGCAAATAGCTAAAGCCGATGAATTGATTGCACAGAAACAGGTCGACCTTCAGTATAGAGACTTGATTTCCCGAGCGGAGAACCATTTCAATAATAACCAGTGGATGGATGCCCGTGGATTGTATGAGGAAGCACTAATGTTGAAACCATCCGAATCAGCTTTTATCAACGAGCAGATCAGTAAAATTGATGATGAACTGGCCGCGCAACAGGCGATGGCCGAACGCGAAGCGCAATATAACAGCTTTCTGGAGCAGGGAGCACAGGCTTTTCGGGATGAAAATTATCAGGACGCATTGGATGCTTTTCGGCAGGCGCTAACCCTTAAGCCGGGCGACGAACAGGCCAGCGGTCGAATTGCAGAAACAGAGGCAATTCTCGTTGATCTTCAAAACAGAGCGCGCTACAATCAGAGTATCGCCGAAGCTGAACAGGCCTTGAGCAATGAAGATTTAGCCATGGCAAAATCGCTTTTTAGCCAGGCGCTCACGTTTTTTCCCGATGAGAATTATCCGAAGGAAAAAATTTCTGAGATTGACGAGGCCATGGCGCTGATGTCGCAGTTTAACCATTTGGTTGAGCAGGCCACCATGTTCGCCAGTCAGGAAGAATACCAGCAGGCCAAGCAACTGCTGCAGCAGGCGCTGCTGATTAAGGATGATGAGGCGGTTCGCAGTCAGGTCCGTGAAATGGATGAGCAACTGGCCCGAATTGAGCTGGAGAACAGCTATGCCGACATCGTGAGCCGCGCCGATGCTGCCAAGGCTAATGAAGCATATGAGCAGGCCAAATCACTCTATCGTGAAGCCCTGAAAATAAAAGATGATGAATATCCGGCAGTGCAGATTCGTGCGATTGATGAGATTTTAGCGGGATTGGCAGAACAGGCGAGACTGGAGCAACAGTTTAACGAAATCATGGCCAATGCCGAAGCTGCATTTGTGCAAAGTGAGTTTCAGGTGGCTCTGGATGGCTTTAATGAAGCGCTGGCTCTAAAACCTGGAAATCAGCAAGTGACAGGCCGCATCAGCGAAACGGAAGAGATGATCCGGCGGCTTGAGCAAAAGCAGCAGTTTGATGCGTTGGTTGCTCGTGCCGATCAGGCTTTTGAGCAAGAGAAGTACGAGCAGTCCAAGATCGGTTATCAGGAGGCGCTGGACATTCTTCCTCAAGAAACACATCCACAGAATCAGATTGCGCGGATTGATCAAATCCTGACCCAGCTTGAAGCCGAAAGGCAGCGGGAGGCTGACTACCTGGCTGCTATTCAGGCTGGCGATTCATTGCTCGATTCGGAAAATTATTCCTCGGCGAAAGACAGTTATCAAGCCGCTTTGGCATTAAAATCGACTGAGCCTTATCCGCAGCGAAAAATAGCAGACATTGACTCAATTCTGGCACGACTGGAACAAGAGCGACTGGTGGCTGATGCGCTTCGTGCTTCGTATGACGAAGTGATTGGGCGGGCAGATGCGGAGTTGGCCGATAAGCAATATGCAGCAGCTCGTTCGTCTTTTGAAGAGGCGCTGAGCTTGCTTCCGGAGGAAACGTATCCAAAAGATCGACTGGCCGAGATTGACCGATTAATTGAATTAGAACGGGACAATGCGTTCCAGGCAGCCATTGCTTCGGGTGATCAGTTCTTTGAGGCGGAAAATTACAGCGAATCGAAAAGTGCGTACACTGAAGCCCTCGAAATTAAACCAAGCGACACCTATGCTGCCGAACAGATTACGCGGATTACAAACATCCTGGAGCAATTAGCACAGGACCAGTTGCAGCGGGAGAGACTTCAACAGGAATACGATGCGAAATTGAAGGAGGCCGAGCTGGCTTTCAATAATTCACGTTTCGAACAAGCTAAGAATTTGTACCAACAGGCCAATACATTAAAACCGGACGAAACTTATCCGGTAGAGCAAATAGCAAAGATTGATGCCTTGCTACTCGAAATACAGAAGCGTGAGGAAATTGACCAACAATATGCTCAAAAAATGCGGCAGGCAGAAACCGCTTTTAATGCCGATCAGTTGGAAGAGGCACTGCGGTTGTTCCGCGAGGCTGCTGAGTTGAAGCCTGAAGAACAATTGCCGCCAAGACGAATTGCTGATATTGAAAGCCTGATTTCGCAACGGGAAGAATTGGCTCGATTGGCTACCGAGGAGGCACAGCAGCAAGAAGCTATTTTGCAGGCTAAGCGGGCAGGTTATGATGCGGCATTGGCCGAAGCCGAAAGCGCAGTGGGTCAAAAGGAATATGCAACAGCAAAGCGACATTTGGTTGATGCCTTGAATATTTTTCCTGAGGAACAATTTCCCAAAGATCGGATTGCTCAAATCGATTTGTTGATTGAACAGGAAGCGCTGGCGCGCATCGAACGTCTGCGACAGGCTCAGCAGGATTCGCTGCAACAAGTAAGACAGCGGGCATATAACCAAAAGGTTGCGGAAGCTGAGCAGTCGGAGCAGGCTGAACAGTTTGAAAGTGCGATAAACAGCTATTTTGAGGCGAAGGAGATTTTACCGGTTAATGCAGCTGAGGTGGATCGCCGGATTGAGCTGGTTCGTGCAAAAATGTTAGAAAAGCAAGGGATCGAAGCCAGTTACACCAATGCGATCCGGGAGGCCGATCGTTTATTTGCTAGCCAGGACTGGCAAAATGCACGCAGCAGGTACGAAGAAGGGCTTGTCTACAAACCTGATGCGACTTATCCCAGGGAGCAGCTTCTGCTGATTAGCCAGCGACTGGAAGCTATTGAAACCAGTTATACCGAAGCCATTCGTTTGGGCGATCAGCTTTTTAATGATGAAAATTGGAGCCAGGCAAGAACCCGTTACAATGAGGCTCTTCGGATTAAGCCCCAGGAGCAATATCCGGTGGATCAGCTAGCAAGAATTAGTCAACTGGAAAGACAACCTGAGTTAGTTGTCGTTGAGCAGATCGAGGATGAGCAGCCAGTCGTGCGACCTGCTCAAACGGCTACGGCCTCTGATTTGTATCAGGAATACCTTACTTCGGCCGATAACAGCTACGATCAGCAAGACTACAAGGTGGCACAATATTATTACCAGAAAGCGCTGAATGAGAGGCCAGGCGAAAGTCATCCAAAACAAAGGATTCAGGAAATCTCAGAATTGATTAACCGGACGATGAGCCAAAACGAGTTGGCTGCCTATAAGGAAGCCATCAAAATGGCAGATCAGGCATTTGTTGAAAAACAGTATAGTATTTCGAAGTTTCATTATTACAAAGCGCTCGAAGTGAAGTCGTGGGAGCAGTATCCGAAAGATCAAATTCAGGAAATTCAGCGTTTGACCAATTCTCTGCTTTCGCAGTTGAAGGAAGAAGAATACCAGGACTTGATTGCCAGGGCAGATGAAGCCTTTATCAAAAAAGATTATGCTGTGGCACGTGCTTATTACAACCGATCGTTAACGATCAAAGTTGATGAGCAATATCCGAAAATTAAACTGGAAGAAGTCGCCGAGATTGTACAACAACGACTGTCGAACGCTGATGAACAGGCTTATCAGAACTTTATTTTGCAAGGTGACGAGGCTATGGCCGGGGATAATTTCAGTGTGGCGCGATTTTACTATCAGAAGGCATTGGGGCTAAAACCGAACGAAAGTTACCCACAGGAACAATTGAAAGTAATAAGGGAAAACCTGAACAGTGTGAACTAGTTTTTGTTCAGATGCTTGGTGATTACCGAATACAATTCGGATTGATCTACGATTCCTTCTCCGGTCCACTGGACAGACCCTTGTTTGAAAAGAATCAGAGTAGGAATACTTTTTACCTGATAATGGGAGGCAATAAATGGATTGTTGTCAACATTGACTTTGACAATCCGGATACTTTCCTTAAACGTGCTTTTTACCTCTTTTAATATCGGAGGTATTTGCTTGCACGGTTGACACCAATCCGCGTAAAAATCAACCAATACCGGGCGCTCCGACTTGATAATTCTGTTGAACTTCTGTCTCATCTGTTATCCTCTTTTTCGTTTAATAATTCGTCGAAACATTAACTATCTGAATGATGCAATGGGCAAGAAGATCAATGGTGTTTGGTTTTTCTAGATGTTTTGGATTGTAGAAGTTTAAACATAGTCAAGCCTGATTAGTTTAGAAAACTCAATCGATAATAGTGATAGGCAATAGATTCTGTTGAAAAATAAAAAGGCTGCCAAAACAGATTGACAACCTTTTTTATGAGCGGGAGACGAGATTCAAACTCGCGACCCTTAGCTTGGAAGGCTAATGCTCTATCAGCTGAGCTACTCCCGCATTTCAGTTTCGAGTTGTGAGCTTCCAGTCTCAAATCGATCAACTTGAAACTATTAACCTGGAACTTTAAACTGTTTTTGTGGGGAGAGCAGGATTCGAACCTACGAAGTCATAAGACAGCAGATTTACAGTCTGCCCCAGTTGGCCGCTTTGGTATCTCCCCAATAATATTTCAAACAACAAAATCCAATCATTCAAATTCCAGTCTCCGATGATTTGGGATTGGTTTTCTATCAATTGGATTTCTCCATATTTGAGCCGAATCTCAGATTCGAACTGAGGACCCCGAGATTACAAATCACGTGCTCTGGCCAACTGAGCTAATTCGGCAAGTGGGTAAGCTACCTGTGTCGCACCGCTACAACCGCCTACCCTTGCTGCCTTCCGACCCTGGGGGGATTCAGCGGGAGCTGGTCGCACAGGACTTACCCGGCGACAAAAGTAGAAAAAATTGTATACCCGGCAAACGAAATTTGCCTTTGGTCGGCTTTTTTTTGAACTGGCTTTTCTAATCAATTATTGATCAGGTATATGTTTCAGCGTTTTTTTCAGAATTTTATTCGAACTAAATAACCACTGGGTAAAGTGTTCTTCTGAAAAATCCAATATATTTGTCGTGTACCAATAAATCAGATTAATCATGGAACAAAAATCTACTTTTTGGAAGTCAGCAATGACTTATGGAATTTACCTGGCCGTAGCGCTTATCCTATACAATGTGGTTCTCTATGTTTTAGGCGAGAGTATGAATAAAACACTCGGTTTGGTAACTTGGGTGATCATGGCAGTCGGTATTTATCTTTGCCAGAAAGACTATCGGGATAAAGAGCTGGGAGGATTCATTGACTATAGTAAGGCGCTGGGTTTTGGGGTGGCTATTATGCTGTTTGCAGGAGTGTTGAATGCGCTTTACACTGTTGTTTTGATGAAAATTGACCCCAGTCTGATGGAACAAATCCGTATCATGCAGGAAGAAGCCCTGATGCAACAGGGTATGTCGGACGATCAGATTGAGATGGCCGGTGAAATGATGAGTAAGTTTCAAAGTCCATTGGTTCTTGTCATTTCCAGTCTGTTTACCTTCGCTTTTATCGGATTTATCATATCTTTGGTCACTTCAATTTTTATCAAGAGAAAAGAAGATGAAAATGCTTTTGATGAAGCGATGGGAGAGGTCAAATCTGAAGAATAGACAAGCATGAACATTTCCGTAGTTATTCCTTTGTTTAATGAAGAAGAGTCGTTGCCGGAGCTGACGCGTTGGATTAAACAGGTCATGGATCCTAACCAGTTCACTTATGAGATCATTTTTGTTGATGATGGGAGCAATGACCAGTCGTGGAAGGTTATTGAAAGCTTAAATCGGGCCAATCCAAGCGTCAAAGGCATCAAGTTTAGGAGAAACTACGGGAAATCAGCGGCTTTGTACGCTGGATTCGCCGAGGCAAGGGGAGAAGTGGTGATTACCATGGATGCTGATTTACAGGACAACCCAGAGGAAATCCCAGAACTGTACCAAATGATCACGGAGCAAAACTACGATTTGGTTTCGGGCTGGAAGAAGAAACGGCACGATCCGGTTTTATCGAAAAATATTCCCAGTAAATTCTACAACTGGACTGCCCGCCGGATGACAGGCATTAAGATTCATGATTTTAACTGTGGGTTGAAGGCGTATCGCAGCCAGGTTGTTAAATCGATTGAGGTGTATGGAGAAATGCATCGTTACATACCGGTTTTGGCTAAATGGGCAGGATTTAAAAAGATCGGCGAAAAAGTTGTCAAGCACCAGGAACGGAGATATGGAGAAACAAAATTTGGCATGGAACGATTCATCCGAGGGCCGTTGGATTTACTTTCTGTCATTTTTATTTCGAGGTTTAGCAAAAAGCCGATGCATTTTTTTGGTGTTTTGGGCTCGTTGATGTTTTTAGTTGGATTGATTGCGACAGTAACCGTGGGTGTCAATAAATTAGTTGCTTTGTCGCATCATTTGGTAGCGCCGAGAGTAACTGACAATCCTTATTTTTACTTGGCTTTGACCGCCATGATTATTGGTACACAGCTTTTCCTGGCTGGTTTTATCGGCGAGTTGGTTTCACGAAATTCGGCCGACCGAAACAAATACCTGATCGAAGACACTTTGGGGTAGGATTGATTCTATGCTTTTCAGAATCGATTTTCGTATTTTTTCAATTGCCGTTCAATTTTTTTATTATCGGTCAGGTGTTTTTCCAAAAACTGAAAGGCTTTACGCGCTATAAACTGGTTTTCATGATCAAGCAAGGCGGCGATGACTTCTTCACTTTCAGCTTGCTTGATTTGGTGTACTGCAAAAAGATCCAACACATTTTTGATCATCGACCCATTCAGTTCAGGCAGCTTTTCAGCCAGCCGAAATTCAATTGTTGAGGCAAGAAATGGAGCTTCTTCCAACTTGCTGAGAATCTTGCGCTGCGTGAAAGATGAGCTTCCTTCAAAGTAATAGAATAGCTTGAGCTGGTTTTGCTCATCAGCCAGCATCACCGGGGGAATGCTTTCAATCGCTTTCCCGGAAATTGTATGGTCTTTGTTTGCAATGAGTTCGAATAGCTTGGCTTGAAGACTTGTAGTCCAGTCAAGCTCTTCCTTCAGGTTTTCCAATCCCCAAACAACATCGCGATGATGTCCGCTGTTAAGGATCTTTAATACCAAATCCGCGTGGATATTTTTGCGGGTATAATTTTCAATAACATCCTGCGTATTTCCATAAACAATATGCCAAATCGTATAGGTCGAATAAACGGCATCTTCAACGATGTAATCTTCTACTCCGGAAATGGTGGCGGCCGTTACTCCATCCACTTCGTTCTCATCAACTACCGGAACCAGCTCTTCCATCTTGTAATTGGCCAGCTCCGAGTACGGATCGGCCAGTAATATGTGCAACCGCTCATAATCCTTTTTTTGGAATGGCTCGTGCTCGGATTTACTCAAAAATTCGCCTTTGGGTAATTGAAAGCCCTGGTAGCGTCCGGTGACGGACCAGTGAAGCGTTATGTCCAGCATGCGACATTCGCCATCTATACACACCCCCGTTAAGATATTCCGATGGTAAGAATGAATCAAACCATCTCTATTTTTTATAATAAACAAGGTGTCGTTGGGAATGGTGTCGTTAAAATTGACCAACTCGAAGGAGGTTTCCGGATGCCTCGCCTCAAATGTCGGAGCAAAAAAGTATTGTACCGCGTCTGGATCTTTTCCTGACAAGCTGAAAATAACAAATAATAAAAGGATGTACTTCATCTGGTTCATACTTTCCAACACTTTCGATTTCAACGTAAACGAAGTTCAATTGGTTTGCAAAAGTACTAAAAGAAAATAAAAAGACATCCAACTCTTTTTAAGAAATTGTGAAAAGTGAGTTGAACTTGGCGGCCAGATGAAAAGCTGTTCAATTTACCGGTAGCTTTGCACGATGATTAAAGAGCAATACAATCATGTCCCGTTTAATCCTGCCAAATCGCCTGTTTTTTATGGGTGGTTTGTTGTTCTATGGGGAACGCTTGGGATTATTATGAGTGTGCCCGGCCAAACGATGGGTGTATCAACGTTTACTGATCATTTAATTGATGCCCTTAGGTTCGACCGGAATGAGTTGAGTACGGCCTATTTGATGGGAACCATTGCCAGTTCCTTTCTGCTCACCCGTGCCGGAAAACTTTACGATAAAATCGGTGCCCGGTGGTTGGGAACGATGGTTACGATTGCTTTGGGTTTTGTATTGATTTACCTGAGCCAGGTGGATCGAATTTCTTTTAGTTTTGCTGAAGCTTTGGGATTGGATACCATTCAGTTTTATGTCAGCTTTATATTTGTTACCCTTGGCTTTTTCATGTTGCGCTTTACGGGGCAAGGCGTGTTAACCATGCTTTCGCGCAACATGATGATGAAATGGTTTAACCGCAAACGCGGCTTTGCCAACGGAATTAGCAGCGTATTTGTTTCGATGGGCTTTGCCATTTCTCCGCTTGTTTTCGATTTTTTGATTGAAAGTTACAGTTGGCGATGGGCTTGGATCCTGCTGGCGCTGGTTGCTGGTTTTGGCTTTAGTGTGGTTGCCTTGATCTTTTTCCGGGATAATCCGGAGGATTGCGGACTGGAGCAGGACGGAGACAGTCACGAGCAGGTTGAAGAACAGGAGCGGGTACTGCATCGGGCTGAAAAGCAATATACGCTGAAAGAGGCCCAACGATCCTTGCCATTTTGGGTCATGGTCGTTGCGTTGTCAATGCAGGCACTCTATATCACCGGATTTACCTTTAACCTGGTTTCTATTTTTGAATCGGCCAATATGGATAAAACAGTGGCTTTAGCTGTTTTTGTGCCAACTTCTGCCATTTCTGTTTTTATTTCGTTGGCCGGGGGCTGGCTAAGCGATCACATTAAAATGAAATATTTACTGCTGGTTTTTTTGTTTGGACAAATCGTTTCACTCGTCAGCTTGTCCTTTTTATCGCCCGGATTACCTTATGCTTTCATGATTATTGGTAATGGTATTGTAGGCGGTTTGTTTAGTGTACTTAGCACGGTTGTCTGGCCCAGGTTTTATGGGCGTAAGCACTTGGGGGCCATTAGCGGGTTTGCCATGAGTTCTCTGGTTTTTTTCAGTGCGATGGGACCCTTGTTATTTAGCTTTTCTTTCACTGAGCTAGGTTCATATGCCTGGGCGGCGTACGCTTGTTTAGCAATTGTGGGTGTCAATTTTATTGCAGCTTTTAAGGCCGATAACCCGCAAGAAAAACTTGCCCGCTGATAGTCGGGTTTTCAGCAGGAGCTTTATCTTTGTTGGAATAACCAACAAAACCTTAGATCATGAAAAATACGTTTCGAGCTGTTTTTTTCTTTGCAGCACTTCTGTTGCTTGCTGCCTGTCATAACAAGAATCAGGAAGAATGGATTTCGCTATTTAATGGCAAAAACCTGGCTGGTTGGGAGGCGATGGAGCATCCTGAATCATTTCGGGTTGTCGATAGTGCCATTGTTTGCCACGGAGATCGGGCTCACTTGTTTTACACGGGCGGGCCTGAAAAAGGCATCTACAAAAATTTCGAGCTTAAAGCCATGGTCATGACGATGCCGGGCTCTAATTCAGGCATTTTTATCCATTCAAAAAAGCAGGAGCAAGGTTGGCCTCTAAAAGGCTACGAAGTACAGGTAAATAATTCGCATCAGGGATCAGGAGATTACGTCGAACTTAAAAAAACCGGCAGTCTTTATGGTATTCGCAACGTTTATTACCCTACGGTTGACGATAATGAGTGGTTTGAAATGAGAGTCAAAGTTGTTGAAAATCAAGTTGAAATCTATGTAGATGGCAAACAAGTGGTGAATTACATTCAACCGGATCAGCCTGATCGTGCCCGGAATGACCAATATAAGGTTTTGGATCGTGGTTGTTTTGCATTGCAGGCGCACGATCCAAACAGCACCGTTTATTTTAAGGATATTCAGTTGAAAGTGCTGCCTGATGGCGATGTTTTGATACCGCCTGTCGATAGGGAATGGGATAGTAAAATTACCAAATTGCATCTGGCGAACTTCCCGGTAATCGATTTTCATGTTCACCTGAAAGGCGGCTTAACCATTGAGCAGGCTGCGGAAAATTCGATGAAGCTCGGAATTAACTATGGCATTGCGCCTAACTGTGGATTGAAGTTCCCGGTGACTGACGATGAATCGCTTTACGCTTACATGGACACGGTGAGAGGTCAGCCCATTTTTAGGGGCATGCAGGCCGAAGGTCGTGAGTGGGTAACCTTGTTTTCGCCCGAAGCAATTGCGCAGTTTGACTACGTGTTTACCGATGCTATGACCTGGACCGATGACAAAGGAAGGAGGATGCGTCTGTGGATCCCCGAAGAGGTTTTTGTGGATGATGAGCAAGATTTTATGGAACAGTTGGTTAGCCGCATTGAAGCCATCGTTTCGCAGGAGCCGATTGATATTCATGTCAATCCAACCTATTTGCCTGAAGTGCTTGCTGATAAGTATGATGAGCTATGGACTGACGAACGGATTGATCGTTTCGTGAAGGTATTGGCAGAGAATGACGTAGCCCTTGAAATCAACTCTCGCCTGAGGTTACCATCGGAGAAGATTTTACGATGTGCGAAAGAAGCGGGGGTGAAGTTCACTTTTGGAACCAATAATGTTACTCCGGAGTTTGGACGCTTGGAGTATTCCCTGGAAATGGCAGAAAAACTGGGATTAACTTACAAGGATATGTTTATGCCGAAACCTGATGGACAGAAGCCGGTTCAAACCAAAGGATTGCCCACACATATTACCGGTTAAAAATAGGAGACGTTCGATCGCAGGCTTTCGGTGATTCCCTTGAGCTCAACGGCTGATTTTATGATTTTTACAATATTTTCAGGTTTGAATCTGGAAACATTAATTACCAGGTCAAACATTTCTTCGGGATGCTTTTTGTTGAGGTAATGCTTGCGAAAAGTTTCCCGTTTTTTTTCCGTTTCCGAAATGAACTTGATGGCTTCATCGGTGGAAATGTTATTTCGGGAAGCAATCTTTTCAATACGCCAATCCAGGGGAGCTTCCAGTCGAACATGCAGAGAATGCTCAATGTCCTTAGCAATGATATGTCCGGCACGTCCTACAATAATACAGCATCCATCAACAGCAAATCCCTTGATTACCTCTTTGACTGTTTTTAGGATCATCCGGTCACTTTTGTACATTTTTGCATTAAAAGCTTCCAGTATTTCATCGAAAGTGGAGTGTTCGTCGGGGGTAAATAGTCGGTTAACTTTTCGGGGATCTAACTCTAGCTGTCGGGCGCTTTCGTGTAATACTTCCTTACTGATGACCTGCCACTTTTTGCAAATCACAAATTCATTTAAAGCTTCGGCAAGGTTATGGGCAATTTTAACACCTCCGCAGCCCACCTGTCTCGAAATCGTGATTACCGGACCCGCAATGTGGCTTTCCTTGCGACGTACCGGAGAAATTTCGCCGAAGCGCTTGTTCATATAATTAAGCAGAGAATTTTCCATGACATTTGATTTTGAAGTTTATTTAGTTTTACGAATTCATAGTAAATCAGTTATATGTTTGTGAGTAGGAAAAAGCTCAGCTTTTTTTTGTAATTTATCCGAAGCCTTGTCAAAAATCATAAGCAATCAGTAGAATTGTAGCTACCTTTCGAAATCGTTTAATTTTATTGAAAATACCAGGCCCATGTTTAATCGAGATATTTATCGTCAAAGACGTCGTCAGTTAAGAGAGAAAGTAAGTGGAGGACTGATTCTGATTCTGGGAAATTCGGACTCACCAATGAATTACAAGGACAATACGTATCATTTCCGGCAGGATAGTACATTTTTATATTTTTTTGGACTTGATTTTCAGAATCTAGCCGGTTTGATCGATGCTGATTCAGGCGAAGAGATGCTCTTTGGTGATGATTTTTCCATCGATGATATTATTTGGATGGGGCCTCAAGAGAGCATGCAGGAAAAAGCAGCCCGGGTTGGAATTAAGAAAGCGCTTGTTTTTGAAAAGCTGTTTGCCCAGGTTGGCGAAGCGGTAAAACGTGGACGGAAGATTCATTTTACACCGCCATACCGGGCTGAGAACCAGTTGCTGTTGCAGGAACTCACCGGAGTGGTTCCATCACAGCAGAAGGCTGAAGCATCGTTGGAACTGATTCAGGCTATTGTGAGTTTACGTTCCATCAAGGATGAGGGTGAAGTCGAGGAGCTGAGAAAGGCAGCAGCTGCTGGTTATCAGATGCATGTCACAGCAATGAAAATGGCCATGCCTGGTACCTGGGAACAGAGAATTGCCGGGACCATTGAAGGAATTTCTTTGGCTAATGGAAATCCGCCTGCTTTCCCGATCATACTGTCCCAAAATGGCGAGACTTTGCATAACCACGATCATTCCAATATTCTGGAAAAAGGCAGACTTTTGCTGGTCGATGCAGGTGCGCAAACTGGCATGCATTATGCTTCCGACTTTACGCGTACTTCGCCGGTTGGTGGGACGTTTAGTCAGCAACAGCGCGAGATTTATGAAATAGTTTTGGCGGCGAATAATCGGGCGACCCTATTGGCTAAACCTGGCGTTAGTTATTTATCCATCCATCTTGAAGCTGCCAAAGTGATTGCTTCGGGGCTGAAAGCCTTGGGGTTGATGAAGGGCGATGTGGATGCAGCGGTTCAAGCTGGTGCCCACGCTTTGTTTATGCCTCACGGACTGGGTCACATGATGGGATTGGATGTGCATGATATGGAAGATCTGGGACAAATTTATGTTGGTTACGACGATGAAATTCGACCTGTCAATCAATTCGGGACGGCTTCGTTGCGTCTTGGACGAAAATTGCAGGCAGGCTTTGTGATTACCAACGAACCGGGCATATACTTTATTCCAGCCTTGATTGATCAATGGAAATCGGAAAAAGCAAATCGGGAATTTATCAATTTTGACCGGTTGGATGCCTTCCGCAGTTTTGGTGGAATTCGCCTGGAAGATGATTTGCTGATTACTGAGAAAGGCTGTGAGTTAATTGGGGAACGGATTCCGATCACGCCCAAAGACGTGGAATCAACCATGAAATGAATTTATCGATAGATTTATGACCATCAAAGGCTGCTAATTGGCAGCCTTTTCTTTTAAGATCCGGTGGTAAAAATAGTCAAGTTCGGTCCTGATTTCATCACGCAGATGCCGGTAAGCGTCCAGCTGACTTTCATATCGGTAGTTCGGTTTATCCGGGTTGCTAAAGCTGAGGTGCAGTTTGTTTTGATAAGGAATGGGGAGTTGATGAAATTCCTCTTTTGTATTCTCTCCAACAGTAATCAGGTAGTCGATTGGCTCATCTTTGAGTGCAGATACAGGTTGAAGATCGGCCAGGTTCATCACCAGACCAATCTCTTTCATGACTTGAACGGCTAATGGATTGATTTCTTTTGCCAGGCCAATTCCAGCCGAAAGGACTCGCTGTCTTGAGTCGATCGATTCCAGAATGGTTTTTGCCATTAAGCTTTTGCAGGAACCTGATCCCGAACATAAAAATAGAATGGTCATAATTAGACGTTTAAGAAAGTTTAATTTACAGGTTTTTAAACAATTAAAAAATAACATTTGTCTTTTTTGTTGCTGAATGTCAGGGGCAATTTATCTTGGGAACCAGTTGTTTTTCCTTTTTTAGGTCAATCGAATGGTGATTTTGTTTGCAATTTGTCCTGTTCTGAAATCTTCTTGTGGCAAAATGAAGGAATTTTGTATCTTGTGAGCCCAGTTGATTGAAATAAAATGAATAGAAACGGCAACCTAGTTCGCGAACCTTTTGAAGAGATTCTCAAGAGTAGGATTGAGATAACAGGGATTCAGTACATCAAAGATATACTTTCTTCACTGTCATCAGTGATTTGCATCCTGAATGATCGAAATCAGGTCGTGTTTTCGAACGATACTATGTTGGAAAAGTATAACCTCGATTTGGAGGAACATGTTTTGGGAGTGCGTCCTGGTGAGATTTTCAATTGTGTTAATGCGGTCAATGATACAGGAGGATGTGGCACTACGGAAAAGTGTGAATACTGTGGTGCAAAAACTGCATTTGATCAGGCGTGGAAACAATCTAAAAAAGTTGTCCGTGAGTGCAAAATAACCTCCCAAAAAGATCAGGAAACTTTTCAGCTCGACTTAGAGATCACGGCTACACCAATTGAATTTGAAAAAAAATACTTGATTGTATCGATTGAAGACATCACGGAACGTAAGCGAAAAGCCTTATTAGAGCGAATTTTCTTTCACGATGTATTGAATATTGCGGGCGGATTGAGTGGAATTTTAGAACTAATGCCTGTACTTTCGGACGATAAGAAGGAAAAGTACCTGGAGATTGCCAGCTCATTGACTGAGCAGATTATTGATGAGATTCAAGGGCAGCAGCAAATGATGAAAGCAGAATTGGGCGAGCTGCAGCCTCATTTTGCTCCGATAAAAATAGACCGGTTGCTTAATAAGCTGACCGATCAGGTTCGATTTCATGTGGTGGCTCATGAAAAGCATACAGAAGTTGTTAATCAAACTACTGATAGAGAAATTGTAACCGATCAGACCTTATTGACGCGGGTGCTGGTTAATATGGTGAAGAATGCCATGGAGGCTATCCCCAGCGGGGCCAGTATCGTTCTGAAGGCAAAGGATCGTGGAGATAGTGTCCGGTTTAGTGTGTTCAACAATACTTATATGGCACATGACGTTCAGATGCAGATCTTTCAGCGCTCCTATTCTACCAAAGGTCATAACCGAGGAATTGGCACTTATAGTATGAAGTTGCTGGGTGAGAGGTACTTGCGAGGGGTGGTTGGCTTTTCGAGTACCGAAGCGAAAGGCACTACCTTTTACATTGATTTACCTGATACGCCTCAAGGCTTTTGATTCGATTGGAATTTATCGCCCGATGCTTTTAAAATGAGTCGAAGCGACTGGTCAAAAGTAAAATACTTCCACAGCCAGTTGATGAAGATCAGAAGCCGGTTTTTGACTCCAACGATCGACATCAGGTGAACAAACATCCAGGTAAGCCATGCCAATGTCCCGCCAAAGCGGACAAAAGGCAAATCAACGACTGCACGGTTTCGACCAACAGTAGCCATCGAGCCTTTATCTTTGTATTCAAAATCAACCCACCGTTTGGAGTCCCGCTCACGCGCCAGGTTATCAGCCAGTGTTTTGGCTTGTTGAAGCGCAACCTGAGCAACTTGTGGGTGACCATTGGGGTAGTTGGGAGTTTCCATGTAGGCAATATCGCCCAACGCAAATACCCTGTCCATCCCGTCAACCTGATTGAAACGATTGACTTTGATGCGGTTTCCTCTTTCCAATTTTTCTGAACTGATTCCCTTGGGCATTTGTCCCTCAATTCCCGCTGCCCAAATTAAGGTTTGGGTTTGAATCGGCTCGTTGTTTTTTAAACGTGCTGTTTGTCCATCGTAGCTTGTTACCATATGCGACAATAGAACCTTGATGCCAAGTTCTTCGAGGTACTTTTTCGCTTTTTCGGCAGCCTCACGGCTCATGCCGCTTAGTAAATGAGGGCCCGCTTCAATTAAGGTGATTTCCATCAAACCAAAGTCCAGGTCCGGGTAATCTTTTGGAAGTATAAACTTTTTCATCTCAGCCAACGCGCCACAAACCTCTACACCGGTGGGGCCGCCGCCAACTACCAATACGCTTAAAAGCTGGCGTAATTCTTCCCTGTCGCGCAGGGTAACCGCTTTTTCAAAATTCAGCAAAATACGGTTGCGCAGGTAAAGTGCTTCTGAAACTGACTTCATAGGCAGGCTGTAATCCTGAAATCCCTGGTTGCCGAAGAAGTTGGTGTTGGCGCCGGTGGCAATTACCAAATAATCGTACCACATGGTTCCGAGGCTGGTTTCAATCATCTTTTTTTCGGGTAGAATGCGCTCTACTTCGGCAATTCGAACATACACGTTTTTTATTTTCTGAAAGACTTTTCGGAGAGGGAAGGAGATGGAGCTGGGTTCCAAGCCCGAGGTAGCTACCTGATAAAAAAGCGGTTGAAACTGGTGGTAGTTGTTACGGTCAACCAACACTAGTTGGAAGCCTTTTTTGTACAGTTTCCGAGCGAGCTTGAGCCCGGCAAAACCGGCTCCAACAATAACCACTCGTTTTTGATCTGTTTCTGGAATATTAACTGGCATGACAATTTTTTTTCACAAACAAACCACGCGAATGATTGTTGTTGCACGTTGGCGAAAAGAGTGGTCAAGCCCAATTGAAAAGCAAGAGTGCTTTGAACGAACAAGCAGGCTGTCTGCCCGTAATGTTATGGTTGGTCTAAAATGAACCGCAATGTTTTAATTCAGAAAATCATTTGCTTTCTGAAGAGCCAAATCAAAAGTGGATAAGATCATGGATTGATCAAGCAACTCCAGCACCTTGTTCTTTTCCAGTTCTTTCAGGATTTCCGGGCGGACTCCGGAAAGAATAACCGTGGTGTGCGAGTGATGCAGGTCTTTAATGACATCCTTCAGGTTGTGCAGGCCGGTTGAATCGATGAATGGGACGTGTCGCATCCTTATGATCAATACCTTCGATTGCTGTCCAATGCTTTTTAAGGTCGCGCTGTACTGTTTTGCCGAAGCGAAGAAGAATGGCCCGCTGATCTCGTAAATTGCCAAACCCTCAGGCAAAGCGCTATAATTTTCAAGCACGTCGCTGTCAATTTCCATTTCGGTTTTGGTTCCGGCGTCGGCCATTCGTTTCATAAACAGCAGGGCCGAAAGGACAATTCCAATTTGAATGGCGTATGTTAAATCGACCAACACGGTAAGAAAGAAAGTGACGAGCAAAATCAAAATATCAAAACCCGATCCTTTTAGAATGGAGGCGAATAAGCGCCATTCGCTCATGTTGTAGGCTACTACAATCAGGATTCCGGCCAGACACGACATGGGGATGAGTTTGGCCCACTGGCCGACAAAAAGCATAATCAGCAGCAGGGTAATAGCATGGACAACCCCCGAAACAGGTGTCCGTCCCCCATTTTTCACATTGGTTGCGGTTCGGGCAATGGCTCCGGTTGCCGGGATTCCGCCAAAAATGGGAGTGATTACGTTGGCAATTCCTTGGGCAATCAGTTCGGTGTTAGAGCGATGATTCCCACCAATCATCCCATCTGCAACAACGGCTGACAAAAGCGATTCAATACCTCCCAGCAAGGCAATGGTAAGGGCGGGGGCGAGGTAGTTGCCCAGTTCGCTGAGTTCGATGGAAGGAAAGGCCAGCTGAAAACCGTTTGGAATTTCACCAAAAACAGACTCAATGGTGGTCACCGGCAGGTCAAACATTTGCACCATTGCGGTAATAAAAATGATGGCGACGAATGATCCAGGTATTTTACTGGTTATTTTTCTGAAAAATAAGGTGATGAGTATTGTGACAAGTGTGATTCCTAGAGCCATGGGGTTGAATGATTCAATTTCGACTAGGTAGCTACCCCATTTGGGCAAAAAATCAGCAGGCAGGTTGGCGATTTCTAATCCCAGCGCATCCTTGATTTGGGTGGTGAAAATGACCAGGGCAATGCCGCTTGTGAAACCAACAATGAGCGGATGTGGAATAAACTTGAGGAGCGAACCCAATCGAAGGAGTCCAAATAAAATCAGGAAGACACCCGCCATCATAGTAGAGATGATCAGTCCATCCAGTCCGTGGGTTTGTAAAATGCCATAAACAATAACAATGAACGCTCCGGTTGGGCCACCAATTTGTACCCGGCTGCCACCCAAGACTGAAATTAGCAAGCCGGCAACAACAGCGGTGATCAGCCCTTTTTCCGGAGAGACACCGGAAGCAACAGCGAACGCAATGGCAAGCGGCAACGCAACGATGCCAACAATAACACCTGCAAATAAGTCTTTGGAAAACTGTTTTTTTGTGTAACCGTGCCTGAGAACACTGATTAATTTTGGATTGAACAAATGGTCCATAAAGTAATTGCTTAAATTGCGAAGGTGCAAAGGTATGTAGAATTCGCTGCCGTTATTCTCGTAGTTCGTGGTATTTTAAAACTTTAATTATAAATCCCGTAATTCTTATTTTTGATGGGCGCAGAATAGGACTGATCTATTGGATTTGAATAAAAATTGATAGTTTTGCGCTTTAATTGTGCGCGTAAGATGAACAAATTTGAGGTGAAAGAAGAGATGGGTATTATCCAAGCCTGTTTCTATGGGGAAACCAAGCTGGAAGGCTTTGTTAAGTATTTTCAGGTTCTTGACAAGATGGAGTTATCAGGAAAAATCAGAATTCTGCATGATCACCGCAAATCTACCCCAGGTATGACTCCTGCGGAGCTGGGCGTCTTGGCTGACCTACTAATAAAGCATCTGTCAAAATTTGAAGAAGTAAGGATCGCATACATCAGTGATACTCCCAAAGGAATTGCGTTGGCGATGCTGCTGAAAGATCAATTATCGGTGGTGAATATGAAAACAGAGATCTTTTCAGAGGAAGCATCTGCAATCACATGGCTGAACTTGTATGCCTGAACTGGTTCAATGGTCTAAAGTGACTTTTTGATCGCGAAGATCTTGCAAGGTTACGCTTTTGAAGTAGTCAACAATCATCGTATTTAGATTCTCCCAAAATCCCTTCACCTGACAATTACTCCTGCGGTCGCAGATAAATCCCTTGGCCATACAGTCAATCACACAAATGCCCGGTTCGAATGCATTGTGAATATCAAGCATGGTTATTTCGGCTGGCGGCCGGGTTAAAATATAGCCGCTTTTTTTTCCTCTGAGGTTGACGATTAAGCCGGCCGTTTTTAGCCCATGAATAATTTGGTCGAGGTATTTGACTGACAATCCTTGGTTTACGGCAATGTCCTTTTGGAAAACGCCATTTTGCGATTCGTCCTTGGCAATTTCAAGCATAGCACGAATTCCATACCGGGTTTTGGTACTAAATTTCAAAAGTTGTTTCTTTTTGGTTTTTATGAAAATAAAATCCTAAAATTAATAAATATTTCATCCCGAACCTTCACCAGTCCGAAAAACTTGTTGGGTGGTTTAATATTGAAATCGGTTAACTTTATTTTTAGTTCCCCCGTTAGGCACCATTGGTTTCCGAAACAGGCATCAGAGAACGTTTGGCTTCTAAACTGTTTGGTGATACCGTTCATGCTGATGCCAATAGTCTTCAGATCTGACTCGCCTGCTTGGTCAAAGGTGATTTCATCCGAGTCGATTTCAATGGTAATTGTCGGGTATTTGTCAGCGTTAATTAGTTCCAGAAAGTCATTCAGCATTAATTTTGAATCAGCTTCGATCTGATCAGCAGGAATTTCTATTTCAACCATCGAGTTTCCTTTTCGAAAATCTCCCGGTACTTCACAGAAGTCATTTTCCCGGTATTCCATGTGAAAATCATTCACATTGGTTTTTCCTAAGATGTGAACCTGATCAAACATGTACCGGCTGAATGTCTCTTTCACGGCAGCCATTTGTCCGGCAACGGGATAGGACAACGTGCACAGAACGATTGCCAGGTATTTGTATCGGATTTTCATTTGTCGTGAATCAGCTGTTCTTATTTTTTTGAAGTAAAAAAGAAAAGGCAGTCCTGGTCATACAGGACTGCCTGATTCAAATAATAAGTTTTTAGAATGAAATGGCGGCTTCCAAGACCACACCATTAAATTTCCCACCAGCAATTGCTCCGTGAGCAGCACCATCATATTCCTGATTCACATAGTCAAGCTTCATCGTTACATAGTCAATCATTCGCCAGCCACCGCCAATGTTGGTGCGAGTCACTTCAGAGCCATCATTGTTTGATACTTTATTCAAACGAGTGCCGAAGTAGAAGTCGCCAACATTATAGATTGCCTGAAGGGCCGTTTGGGTGAAATGTTGGTCGTTTCCACCTTTAACGCCTTTCATGTTTTCGTAAATTCCAAACAGTTCAAGGCCATGAAACTGCACAAACAGGTTGGCCATGTAGCTATTCATCTCCGTTTGTCCTCCACCCGGACTCCAGCGTCCTGAGCGAAAGTTGTCGCCTTCGGCCGAAGCCAGTTGCATCACGTTGTAGTAACGGGCACCGGCACGGTCACCATCCCAGAGGGTCGATCCGCTGTGGCCTTCGCCAACGTGGTAGCCCGAAAGGTTTGCACGCACCCGCAAATCTTCGTTAATGTTGGTATCGTAGCCCAGTTTCCAATGGAAAACAAGCTCATCACCAATATCATTTCCACGTCCGTAGTTCATGCGTCCGTTGTTGGTTCCCACCAAAGCTAAGATCCCATTGTTGCGGTACATCACTTCCAATCCGGGATTGGTGGTGTAGTTATCCATAATCCAGTTGCCTACAAAAGGGTTGTTGGTAACGGCGGCGTTGTTGCTGCGGAAAAAATGCGCATCGCCATAGTTTGGGTTCATCACTCCGGCTTTAATGGTCAGGTACTGCATCAAATCATCGGCAGCCGGTAAAAAGGGCAGGTTATCAATGGTCAGGTATCCACCTTCGACCCACGCCTCATTGTGGTGGCGCGAGGACATGTAGTTGTTGATGTACAACTGAATTCCCGGTGCCAAGTCGGCTGTAATGTTCAGGTTGGCTGTTGGTAAATTGAAGTTATTTTTTAGGTCAATCAATTCAGCGTCAGCCTCGTGGTCGAGCCACTGAAGTTGAAGAGCGAAATCAGCTCCAACTTTAACTTTCAGATCAGAAAAATCTTGAGGATCTATTTTTTCAGCTTCGAATTGCTGGGCAAAACTTGTTATTGCGATCAATAAACTAGCAATAATTACTGTAATCTTTCTCATAATTGATAATTAAATTAAATTTAAAATACTTCTCTCTCTCTACTATTTGTTATAGACTAATTTATATTCAACTTTAATTTCATTTCCGGTTTTAATTGTTCCCATCATTGCCGTTGGAGGTTCAACGCCAAAGTCTGTCATTTTCAGGTCTAAAATGCCTTCAACCAGAATTTTTCCACTTCCATTTGTTAACTTGAAATCGTCAGCAACTTTTTGGGTTTTTCCGGCAATGGTCAGCTCCATCTGCACAGTTCCGGAATTTCCGTTTTGTGAGACCTGAAGCAGTTTAGCTTTAATTTGCGGAAATTTCTCTTCCTTCAAAGCTTCCCAAGCTTTTTTGTTCATGATGTTTTTGTCGCTTTCAATTGACGCAACACCCACTGTGAAACTACCTGATGTTAGCCTTTCGAGTGACTGGTCTTCCTGGAGGGTGAAAGAGCTGGTTGATGCTTTCACATTCATTTCCCAATCATGAATTGTCGAGGTGCCCTTTACGAGGATCGAACTGTTTTTTGAATCCAGTTTATACTGAACTTGTGCCATGGTTGCTAAACTTGCAACAGCAAATAGCATTGCTAATGCACTAAATCTAAAGCTTCTAATTATTGTCTTCATATTATCCTACCTTTCCTACTGTTTTAGTAGCACAAACATAGAAACAATTTGCATTTCCGCAAATGACAGAGGTTGCAAGACAATTAATTTAGAAGCGGACTAGATTGTCTTATTTTCATAATGTAATAGGAGACAGCAGGATAGTATTTTTGGAAAGTCGGATATGAAACAATAATAATCAAGAAATATTTTCCAATATGTCAACCAAATGCTTCCAGAACTTGTCGACGGTGTGAATATTGATCCGCTCGTCGGGTGAATGGGCGCCCAAAATGGTTGGTCCAATGGACACCATGTCCAGATCAGGGTACTTTTCTAGAAATAGCCCACATTCAAGCCCGGCATGAATGGATCGTACAATTGGTTTTTCGCCAAACAACTTTATATATGAGTCGACTGCGATTTTGAGGATAGGGCTGGATGGGTTAGGAGTCCAGCCGGGATATCCATCGGAGTGTTTGACTTTGGCTCCAGCAAGTTCGAACACCGAGCGAGCCATTTCAGATGCAAAATACTTGCGGCTTTCTATTTCGCTGCGTTGGCTGGTGGTTATGAGCAGGTTATTTTTGTCGACGAATTTAACGGATGCCAGGTTGGTCGAGGTTTCAACCATATCTTTCATGCGGGTGCTCATCTCCAGTACACCATGAGGGCAGGCATACAACAAGTTGAGTAAGTTTTCCTGGCTGGCTTGCGTAAGCACTTTTTCCGGAACAAGGGTAGAGCTTTGGTCTACAACCAGGTTGGGTTCCGTTCGCTCATATTCAAACTCAACATCGGCTGAAAACATATTGATCTCGGCAACCAGTTGTTCCTTTTGTACGCTAGGTACAATTACCGTAGCCGTTGCTTCCCGGGCAATGGCATTGCGCAAGTTGCCTCCATCGAAATCAGCAATTCGAACACCATACTTTCGGATGGCTTGCCACAGGAAGCGGGTCAGTATTTTTATGGCGTTTCCGCGTCCCTTATGAATGTCATCACCCGAATGGCCGCCCATTAAACCTTTCACCATAATTTTCATGGCAAATGATTTTCCCGGTGTCTTCTCTTTTTCAATGCTGAGTGTTCCCAATGTATCGACTCCACCAGCGCAGCCAATAAATAACTCTCCATCATCTTCTGAGTCAAGGTTGATTAAGATTTTCCCGCCCAAAAAATCGGGTTGCAGGGCAAACGCACCGCTCAATCCGGTTTCTTCATCCACCGTAACCAGGCATTCAATAGGACCGTGTGCAATATTGTTTGAAGTTAGAATGGCCATTTGGGCCGCTATACCAATGCCATCGTCGGCGCCTAAGGTTGTTCCATCGGCTTTCACCCATTCGCCATCCACTACCGGAACAATGGCCTCTGTATCAAAATTGAATATTTTGTCACTGTTTTTCTCGCAAACCATATCCATGTGCGATTGCAGCACAACGGTGGGTAAATTTTCTTTCCCGGCAGTTGCCGCCTTGCAAATCAATATATTACCAATCTTGTCCGATTTGGCTTTCAGCCCATTTTGTGCGGCAAAATTGAGGAGAAAGGCGCGGATTTTTTCTTCTTTCTTTGATGGCCGTGGAACCTGGCAAATCGCTTCAAAATAGTCCCATAAGGGTTGTGGCTGGAGTTTATCGAGTTTTTTCATATGATTAGATTGTTTTTTATATGGTCCGCCGCTTGCGGATGGAACTCGCACTTTAATTATTTCCTTTTGCGTTGACTAAACATGCTTGTTTCAAGTGTGGTACGTTTTCAACAAAGAACAATTTTCTTCATAAAATGATCAGTTGTATTTGTTGAAATATTGACTCAGCCGATCGGTCAAGCGGGCATAAATCGGTCTGGTAAATTCAACAAACAAATCTTGCGGTCCTGGGGGGGGGACAGCTTTATTGTTGATGATCCGGACCTGTTGTTCGGTCAGGACACCTTCGTCGCCAACAAAAATACCATATTGATTTTGCCACAAAAACTCGCCTGGCACCTCTTCGCTGAGAATTAGCTTTTGCGTCTCAAACTCTTCAATCTTTACGTTGAGCAGCCCTTGTGATGCCACTTCATCGGTAATAATTTTGATTTTACCCCTCAGTCGTTCCTGTCTTTTTTCGATGCGCGTTGAATCGCGGCTAACCTTAACTTCTACCTCTCGTTCAACCACACGGTCAAGGGTTTCCTCTTTTTCAAAATGCTGCGGTTGACCTACAAAAAAGTCATAAAATTCCATTCGAACAACCATGTCGGGATATTGAACCTGCTGCTTTTCGGCCTCTTCGGGGGTGTAAAACGCGACAAAACCTGAACTTGGAAACCGCTGTTTCATTCGGTTGATGACTTGTTCGTAAAAGAATTCGGAGGATAATTCATACCGTTTCAATGGCAGTGCAACGGATTCGAGAATGACGTGAATGGTTGCCCGGTCTTTGGCTTCATACATTTTTTCCAAAACATCTTTGTATGAGGGAACCAAGTTGTCGGCCTGTGAAAAGTGATAATAAGCTTCTTTTGCATCTTCGCGATTTGGGCGCGATAAGCTGATGAGACCAGCCTGGTAGCGTTCTTCAGCCGCCCGCTCGGTGGCCTGGCTCAGTTCAGCGGTGTACATTTTGGGCGACGACACCAGGCCACGTGCAGCCGGAACCCGCCGGATCAGGTTGCTCAGGTGGTTGACTCTGTTCATGATGTTGAGTGTTTTTCCCCATTTAAAGGCATCATTTCCACTCAGAATATGGTCAATTTCTTCTTGGTAATATTCCATCGCCAGCGAATAACCATCACTGACCACTTGTTTGGCTTTTTTATTGTTCGGGTCGCTGCTAAGCCGATTGACGGCTTTTTCTATGGCTTCAATATAATCGCCCCGATCCAATGCTTTTTTTCCTGAAGAGCAGGCGCCAACCAAAAGCATCACTAAAATGATAGATCCCCATTTTTTCATAAGTCCTAAGCTGTTTGTCATTTGAATGGGCTAAAAGTAACGATTTTTTTTATGCATCCTCTTCTCCTGTTACAGGATATACGCCAGGCGTAGTCCTTGTATGTGTCCTGTTGAGAATGGCAGGACGGCTACCCGTTTGGTTTTATTGTGTTTGCCACTCACTAAATTTCCCACGGCTATTCCCAGTGCGGCTCCTCCAGCTATGTCGCTTAACCAATGACGGTTGTCGTAAATTCGAGATAGCCCGGCGGCTGTAGCAATCGAGTAGGAGATGATTGGTACAACTGGCGTGTCTGAATACTGGTTGGCAATAACCGACGCCACCGCAAAAACCGCTGTCGTATGGCCCGATGGTAGGGCCGAACCTTTGAATGGGCCATTAAATTGAAACGGATCGTCGCCGGAGCTTGGACGAGACCTGCCAATCAGGCGCTTGGGAATTTGTAGGAACAGGCTGGCCAGTACAAAACTCTCGCCGGCTAGTAGCGCCGTGGACTGACTTTTCCTGTTTTTTGTCAATAAACCGTAGCCCATCAAACCGCCCATCATAGCGAGAGAGTATTCAGCACCCCAAGGTTCCAGGAAATTGGCAGATATTCGCTCGCCTGACCTGCCGGCATGTTGATTCCAGTTCTGAAAGGCCTCTTGTACGGGGTCATCAACCAAAAACAGGGCCGCCACCGATGCTGAAACTGCGCCAAAGGTTGCCCAGTCGTGCCCATCCCAGTGGGCAGGAGCAGTGAACAGGGTTTTAGTATCGTTCCATCCTTTTTTGATAAACGCCCGGTCTAATTGGAGCGAATCAACCTGGGCTGTTAGAACAAGCGGAGCCAAAAACAAAAGCAGCAGCAGTTTACTCTTCTTCATAAACCTTGAGGTAAAAGTCTGATTTTTCAATTTTCCGATAGCAAAAATCACAACAAAATTCAACCCGCAACACGGGAATTAATGATTTGTGAAGTTCAGCCAGGAATGTCGATACAATAATCACAACTTTTGCTGAAGGAAACAAATTTTCGCGCTGGTTGGGGGACTTTTTCTGGCTAAAAAACACAAATTAGGATAACTTTGCGGACAAAGAAAGATACCGATGATTGAACAAGCAAATTTCGATAAGACCTATACCCAAGTTGATTTTGCAAAAGAACGGCTTGCCGGTTGCGAGTTTGACGGCTGCCGATTTATGAATTGCTTGTTTTCGAACGGTGATTTGACTGGGACAGATTTTCTGGATTGCAGCTTTGAAGATTGTAACTTCATGTTGGTCAAAATCAGTGCAACTGGTCTGAAAGATGTTCGCTTTAAACGGTGTAAACTGATGGGCTTTGATTTCAGCCAGTGCAGCGATTTTCTGTTTCAGGTGGCGTTTGACTCGTGTCAACTCGATTATGCATTGTTTTCTAAAAAGAAAATGAAGCAAACCCGCTTTGAGCATTGTTCCCTCACTGAATGCGATTTTACTGCATGTCAGTTAGTTGAATCAGTATTCGAAGATTGTATTCTCACTGGGTCAACATTCTTTCGAAGCAGGCTTGAAAAGGCAGATTTTCGAACAGCAATTGGCTTTTCCATCGACCCGGAGGAAAACTATCTGAAAAAGGCCCGGTTTTCGCACTCCGGCTTAGCTGGCTTGCTTGGGAAATATGATCTGCGAATCGAAGCTTAAGTCTTAGATACTTCAATTGGCAGGAGATATTTAGAAAAATTTCAAACTCAGTATTATTTTTCGGTGAATTAATATTTCTGAAGGGTAATGACTTTCAACGTTTCACCCTCGGGCAAGGATATTTTCAACTCCTCAGCCGTTAAGTTGGCTACTCCGCGCACAGTTTCCCCGCCTGGATTGCGCCATTCCAAGGTGAAAACATCCCCTAATCCCGACGGAGTTAAAGTTCCGATCAATGCCAAATTGTCGTAGCCTAGAAGTTCGCCATTAAGAATAATCAATTTTTTCTTTCCGTTTTCGGCATCAACTAAATCAATAAAATACGTATAGTTGTAAAAAAGCTTGTTCGGTTTGTACAGGACTTCTTCCGGCTGATTTCCGCTGGACGATGTGGCCACTGGCCTTGCTAAACCTTGTTGCGCAACTACAGGCTTTTCAGCAGGTGCTTCTTGTACTGCAGGCGTGGCTGTGGGTGACGCATTGGGATCCACAGGAATATCATTCAGTTCGCTTAGTGCATCGCTAATCGCTTCCGCATACCCTTTTCTGAAGTCTTTTGAGTTTCCGGTCCCTTCGCGCGACCAGATCACTTGGTTTCTGCAATCTTTCAACTCCACCTTTAGTTTGTTTTTAAACATGTTTTTTACGGGAACAAGGTTTACGGTTAGCGCATCGCAATAATCCTCCTCCATGTCGGGAGCATGAAAAGCATGGGCCAATGATTTTTCATTGAATACCTTTTGAAGTGCCGTACTAACCCCGTATGGATTGAGGTCTTCGCCAATTTCAGGAAATTGAACGGGGATGATGATGTATTTGTATGGCTGTTGTGAAAAGGCAAGCAGATTGGCAATGAGCATTCCGGCAAGGATGAAATATTTTTTCATGATCTTCATGTTTTTAATGGAGTCTGTTTTGGTTAGCCAAACTAGCAAAATTTTCATTGCCAATCAACCCCGGGTCAAAAGGATTTTCGCAGAGGTAATTCAGCTAAATATCAAATTATTGTACGTGAGTTGAGTTCAAGCTAAAATGGTGTTTTGAAAACTACAACGGTAATTTTGAGGAGGAGGGACAAATGTTCTTTATGGAAAAAAGTTATGTTTTAGAATAGTAGTTTGAGCCGAACTATGTTGGCCGCTGATGTGTTTCCTATGGTGAGTTTATCAATTTTGCGATTCTGATAAGGGATTATCCGGAGTATCCGGACACGCTTGGCGTCTCGTGACAGATGAAGAGATTAAGCGTTTAGGAGAGAAGGTTGGGTGGTTTTATAAGTTAAATGCACCCAGCCAGAGGGTAATGATTAAACTATTATCGGAAATGAATTATTTCATTATTGATCAAGCCAGAGATGCCATTATTGCTCTTGACCTGGCTGGAGAAATCACTTACTGTAACCAGTCGGCCAGCCGGATGCTGGAATACGATGATCAGGAGTTACCAGGTAAAAACCAGCGATGTTTGTTGCCCGACGACGGCACTGATGATTTTGAAGTGGCACGAGAAGTTATTCTTTTCAATAAACCTTCAGAACCTTTTCAAACACACAGACTGACCAAGCACAACGAGCGTATTGCGGTTTCTGTTCAGTATTCGCCCATGACCGGGGAGGAAGGAATGCTTGTTGGAATTTCGCAGGTGATTCGTAAGATGAACCATTTTGAAATGGCATCAAGCAGGGCGCAGGACTTACTTGAGACAGCTCCCGACGCCATGGTCATTGTCAACCAGCAAGGACAGATAGTGCTGGTTAATGCACAAACCGAGCGCCTGTTTTCCTATCGGAAGGAAGAACTGCTGGGAAAAGCAGTTGAAATACTGATTCCCGACTCTTTTATCGAAAATCACAGGCAATATCGGCAGCATTATATCCTTCACCCAAAAACCCGAAGCATGGGCCAAGGCACGGAGCTTTATGGCAAGCAAAAGGATGGATCAACTTTCCCTGTTGAAATATCGCTCAGCCCACTGATTACTGCCGAGGGAACTTTTGTTTCCGCGGCAATCCGTGACATCAGCGATCGAAAGCGGGCAGAGTTGAAGTTTCGTAAATTGCTTGAAAGTGCGCCTGATGCGATGGTGATTGTGAGTGAGTCGGGGCTGATTCAATTGGTAAATGCCCAGGTTGAAAACATCTTTGGGTATCAGAAAAAAGAAATCATTGGCAGTCCGGTTGAAATGCTCATTCCAACGCGATTTCGGCGACAACATGGCAAACATCGGCAAAGCTTTTTCTCCAATCCTAAAATCCGCCCGATGGGAGTGGGCCTTGAGCTCTTTGGCTTGCACAAGAACGGGCATGAATTTCCTGTTGAAATATCGCTCAGCCCTTTGGAGACCGAAGAAGGTGTTTTGGTCAGTGCAGCCATCCGCGATATTTCACAACGAAAAAAGACAGAGAAAGCCATGCATACCTATAACAACGAGTTACAAATTAAAAATAAAGAGTTGGAACAGTTCGCTTATGTGGCTTCGCACGACCTGCAGGAACCATTGCGGACTGTGAAAAATTTTATCGCGCTGCTGGATAAACAGTATTCCGAACGGTTCGATGAAAATGCTGCGCAATATTTTAAATTTATTTCGCAGGCCACCACACGAATGGAAGAATTGGTCATCGGCTTACTTGATTATTCGCGTATCGGTCAGAATAAAAAAATGACCACGGTTAATTGTCAGACGCTGATCGATGATATTCGGCAGGATTTGTCGTCCCGGATTGAAGATACCAGAACAAGCTTCGAGGTCGACCACTTGCCGGTGATTCGCGGATATAAAACCGAACTTCGCCTGCTTTTTCAAAACCTGATAGCTAATGCCATTAAGTTTCGCAAGGAAGGATGCCAGCCGCACATTAAAATTTCTGCACAACAAGCAGACAATTGTTCGCAATTTCAAGTGCAGGACAACGGCATCGGCATAGCGGATAAACACAGGCAGAAGATATTTGTGATTTTTCAGCGCTTGCACAGCCGCGACAAATATGAGGGAACCGGAATTGGGCTGGCGCATTGTCAGAAAATTGTTGACCTGCATGGCGGTAAAATCTGGGTCGATTCACAGCCGGGCGAAGGAAGCAGTTTTTATTTTACGATTCAAACCGGAGACTGAAAAAATTGCCCAAAGAAAACCAAACACTTCAGCAGGAGTGATTAATTCCTGTTGGCTCATTTGATAACAATTAAACATTGAAAAACGAAACCGATGAAAATGAAATTGAAGAGTATTTTATTGATCGATGATAACGAAGCCGATAATTTTCTACACAAGCTTGTTATTCGCGATGCCGCCTGCGCCGAGCAGGTGGTCGCTGTAAATGGAGGGCAGGAGGCCCTCGAGTACCTCAGCGAAACAGAAGAAGGCCTGCATCCGCTTTCCGAACTCATTTTTTTGGATATTAACATGCCCGGGATGAATGGATGGGAGTTTTTGGAAGAATATAAAAAAATGGACATAAGCCGCACCGAACAAATTGTAGCGGTGATGTTGACCACATCGCCCAACCCTGATGACGAGGAAAAAGCCAGGCAAATTCCAGAAATTTCCAAGTTCGTAAACAAGCCTTTGTCTAAGGCCATTTTAGATGAAATTATTACAGAGTATTTTGGAGAGCGCCTTTGAAACAGGCGCTTGTCGTAATTGCATAGGCTCTCTCCAAAGCGTTTGCACAGTTTTTAGCCCGTGCCAAGGCCATTTTTAGTTTTATCTCTTAGCTTTGTGCGGCTCGTCGGCTTTATTTTTCCAGAGGGCTTTCCATGGTTTTTGTGATCGGAAAAGAACAATTGTGCTGTTGTTTGTTTATTATTGCAATAACCATTGGCTTTCACAAAGCAAAAGCGTGGTGTCGCTATTTTGTTAGAAGTGCCGGTAAGCATCCCGGATCATTCAAAAAATTATGAAAAAACCAGTATGAAACGAACAGGAATTTTAGTTGTGAATCTCGGAACCCCGGATTCGCCGACTTCGAAAGATGTTGGTGTTTATTTACGGGAATTTTTAATGGATGGCCGTGTAATCGATATTCCGTTCTGGAAACGTTGGTTATTGGTCAATTTGATCATTGTCCCGTTTCGGGCACCTAAGGTATCGCTCGAATATCAAAAACTTTGGCTCGACGAAGGCTCGCCGTTGTTAGTTTATGGGAAAGCATTGGTTAAAAAATTGGCCGGCTATTTCTCCGATGATGTGACCGTTGAATTGGCTATGCGTTATCAGAATCCATCCATCGATGTGGGTTTGCAAAAGCTTCGGAAGGCCCAGGTCGACGAGATTATTATCTTCCCCCTCTTTCCCCAGTATGCTTCGGCAACTACTGGTTCCATTGCTGAAAAAGTGATGACCATTGTGCAGAGGTGGAATGTGATTCCAAGTATTCAGTTTGTGAACAGCTATCACAATAATGAGCAGTATATTCAGAATTTCGCCGATAAAATAAAGCAGGATATGCTGATCAATGAGCCTGACCACATTCTGTTCAGCTATCACGGGATTCCAGAGCGACACCTGGATAACATGAATGAAGCTGGCACAGCTTGGTGCAGCCATACCGGAAACAAATGCGCATTTTGCAGTGCCCGTAAGCCGTATTGTTACCGTTCGGCCTGTTTTGAAACGACTGATTTGATTGCCAAAAAGTTGGGACTCGATGAAGTGAAATATACGACCTCTTTCCAGAGCCGACTGGGAAAAGACCCGTGGATCAAGCCTTATACCGATGCGACAATTCAGGAACTTGCAGAAAAAGGCAATAGCAAACTGTTGGTGGTATCACCATCGTTTGTGGCCGACTGCCTGGAAACGACGCTGGAGATTGGCGAACAGTACCGCGATTTGTTTATGGAATTCGGCGGAACTGAGTTTCATTTCACCGAAAGCCTGAATGCGGATGATAATTGGGTAAGGACAGTTTACGCTTTGATTAGTGAAAAGATGGGCGTGTCTCCTGATGGCAGTGATACAGCAAAGCGCATTCGTTTTCCTTCCGACTTGAACCAAATGGCTGGGCCAAATTAGCATGCGTTCGAAAAATAGGAAGAGACTTAAAACAAAAGACCGGCAACTGACTGCCGGTCTTTTGTTTTTCAAGAATTTGTTTTTATTCCTTCACCGAAAACTTATAAATCGTGGTGGAGTTTAAAGTGTCACCCGGTTCTAGCACCGTGCTTGGGAAATGGGGGTGGTTGGGCGAATCAGGGTAATGCTGAGTTTCCAGGCACAAGCCATACCGATGTTCGTAAATTTTTCCACTACGGCCAGTCAATGTTCCGTCCAGAAAATTTCCGGTGTAAAACTGAACCGCTGGCTCGGTTGTAAATACTTCCATGTAGCGTCCGGATTCGGGCTCGTAAACGCTGGCACAGAAAGTCATTTCGCCGTCTTCCTGATCTTTGTTCAAGATGTAGTTATGGTCATATCCACCAGCCACGGCCAGTGCGTGCATCTCCGAGTCAATCCGTTCGCCTACAGGATGAGGAATTGTAAAATCCATATCTGTTCCTTTGATTGACATGATCTTTCCGGTTGGGATCAATTCATTGGTCAGAACTTCAGTGGTTGAATCGGCGTCAATCACAACAATGTGATCCAAAATATCGCCATTGCCTTCTCCTTTTAGATTAAAATAGACATGATTAGTCAGGTTGAAATGTGTTGCTTTATCCGTAGTCGCTTGGTAGTCAATTTTCAACTCATTGTTTTCGGTCAGGGTATAAGTAACAGTCACTTCTTTATTCCCGGGAAAACCCGATGCGCCGTCCGGGCTTAATAAAGTCATTTCAACGGCTGGCCCGTCTTCGGTTTTAATTTCTTGCGCATCGTACACTTGGCGGTAAAAACTTTGCGTTCCGGAGTGCAGATTCGCGTTGTGGTTATTGACTTCCAATTGGTAAACTTCGCCGTTTAGTTCAAATTGCGCATTGGCGATCCGGTTGGCATACGGCCCAACGACAGCACCTTGTCCGGCATCCAGCGTTTGGTATTCTTCGATGGATCTAAAACCTAAGGCAACATCGGCCAACTCACCTTTGCGGTCTGGAACCATAATGGAAACGATTTTCGCCCCATAATTGGTCAGGGTTACTTTCATGCCATTGGCATTTTCGAGGGTGTACAAGGTGGTTTGCTTGCCATCAATCGAACTTTCGAAGTCAGCTTTGGTGTACAGAGCTTCTTCTTTTTTTGCAGGTTGCTGGCAGGCAACAGCGGCAATCAGGAAAAGAAATGCGAGTTTTTTCATACGTGAATTCATTTTAGATTTATTTTATTGATATTGTTGTGATTTCTTAAAAAGTCAAAGTTACTTTTATTAGTACGAACAAATTTATATAACTTTGCGTTCCATTACTACAGATGACAAAGAAAATTTTTCATATTGCAATATTAGTCATTATGGTGGTCTCTACCATGGGGTTCACCATCACAAAACACTATTGTGGCGGAGGTTTAATTGATCTTTCCATTGCCGGTGAAGTGGAAAATTGCTGCGATATGGAAGACGGTTGCTGTCATAATGAACAACAGACCTACCAGTTGGAGGAAGACTATACCGCTCCGGCAGTTTTTAATCAGATCGATTACTTCACTTTTGTTATATTTGAAATCCCTGAGTTTTTGGTCAAATCACGGGAAATAACAATCGCCTCAATTTCAAATAACTTTGGAGAATCGCCGCCTCCACGCGACGTGCTGCATTTTCTTGCCGATATTCAGGTTTACCGGTTATGATTTTGAATGATGTTCGGATTTAATAGGTTTTAAGTCCGATGGTTGCTGGTGCATTCGTTTGTACCAGAATTCTTTATTTGTAAAAAAAGAATTTAACTTGATCATTCATAATTATCAAAAGGTATGCTGAATAAAATAATAAAGTACTTTCTTGACAACAAGCTAGTTACTATGTTGCTGTTGACAGGCCTGGTAAGCTGGGGAGTGGTGACTTCGCCCTTTGGATGGGAAATAGGAGCCTTGCCCTCCGATCCGGTTCCGGTGGATGCCATTCCCGACATTGGCGAAAACCAACAAATTGTTTTCACGGAATGGATGGGGCGTTCGCCACAGGACATTGAGGATCAGATTTCCTATCCGCTAACCACTTATTTGCTTGGAATTCCGGGTGTGAAATCGATTCGCAGTTCTTCAATCTTCGGATTTTCAAGCATCTTCATCATTTTTGAAGAGGACATTGAATTTTACTGGTCGCGCTCGCGCATTCTCGAAAAGCTGAGTTCGCTGCCGTTGGGTTTGCTGCCGGACGGGGTGCAGCCAGCACTTGGACCAGATGCCACCGCTTTGGGCCAAGTGTATTGGTACACGCTTGAAGGTCGCGACAAGGATGGAAATCCTACCGGAGGTTGGGATTTACATGAAATCCGCTCAGTTCAGGACTTCTACGTAAAATATGGACTGAATGCTACCGAAGGTGTTTCGGAAGTGGCTTCCATCGGTGGCTTTGTGCAGGAATATCAGATCGATGTCAACCCGGACGCCCTGAAAGCTTATAACATTCCGCTGCACAAGGTAATGCAGGCGGTGCAAAAGTCGAACCGAGATGTCGGTGCCAAAACCATCGAAATTAACCAGGCTGAATACCTGGTGCGTGGCTTGGGCTACGTGAAAAATGTGGGAGACCTGGAGAAAGCGGTGGTGGCTGTTTCGCAGAATAGTCCCGTGCGCATCAAGGATATCGGGATGGTTAGCCTGGGGCCGGCATCGCGGCGTGGTGCTCTGGACAAAGACGGAGCCGAGGTGGTGGGTGGCGTGGTGGTTGCCCGTTATGGAGCCAATCCCTTGCAGGTGATTAACAACGTGAAAGAGAAAATCAAGGAGATTTCGCCCGGGCTGCCAAAAAAAACATTGGAGAACGGAGTGGTTAGCCAATTAACGATCGTTCCTTTTTATGATCGATCCGGATTGATTTACGAAACCTTGGGAACGCTGGAAGAAGCCATTTCGCTTCAAATCCTGATTGTCATCCTGGTAGTGATTGTGATGGTATACAACCTGCGGGCCTCATTTTTAATCTCCAGTTTATTGCCCATTTCCGTATTGATGGTGTTTATTGCCATGCGCTATTTTGGTGTCGATGCCAATATTGTGG
>NZ_CAXBDD010000014.1:0-58399 GCF_963974515.1 uncultured Sunxiuqinia sp.
AACATCATAAATATCACAGCACTATTAACTTTTCTATTTTGCTAATCTAAAGGAGTCTGAGATTAACTTTTGAAGATCGTCAATGGATGGTTGATGGCGCAGGAGTCATCAACATTCCGACAAATAAACGAGCCAAACGATAGTATCAACTTTGCCCGACACAAACAAAAGCCGCTCTCCTTTCGGAAAGCGGCTTTTGTTATATCTGGTTGTCAAGAATTACTTCTTGTAAACTTTTTTATATCCGTAAATGGCCGAAGCACCCAATTGCTCTTCGATGCGAAGCAGTTGGTTGTATTTTGCCATACGGTCGGAGCGGCTCAAGGAACCGGTTTTGATTTGACCTGAGTTGGTAGCAACAGCAATGTCGGCAATGGTTGAATCTTCTGTTTCACCTGAGCGGTGAGAAGTTACAGAAGTGTAACCTGCACGGTGAGCCATTTCAATGGCATCCAAAGTTTCTGTCAAGGTACCAATTTGGTTTACTTTGATCAGGATTGAGTTGGCAGCACCCAGTTCGATCCCCTTTTTCAGGTATTCTACGTTGGTCACGAACAAGTCGTCGCCAACCAATTGGCACTTATCGCCTAATTCAGCGTTCAAAGCAACCCATCCATCCCAGTCACCTTCGTCCATTCCATCTTCGATTGAATCAATAGGGAATTTAGCAACCAGTTCAGCCAGGTAAGCAGCTTGTTCTTTTGAGTTGCGCTTCGCGCCACCGGCACCTTCAAATTTGCTGTAATCGTAAACACCGTCGCTGTAGAATTCAGAAGCAGCACAGTCCAAGGCGATCGAAACATCACCACCATCTTCGGCACGACCTGGCTTGTAACCAGCGTTCTTAATGGCTTCGATAATTGAGTTCAACGCGTCTTCTGTTCCATCCAAGGCAGGAGCAAAACCACCTTCGTCACCAACAGCGGTGCTCAGGTTTCGTTTCGACAATACTTTTTTCAGGCTATGGAAAACTTCGGCACCCATACGCAAACCTTCGCGGAATGAAGGAGCGCCAATCGGGCGAATCATGAATTCCTGGAAAGCGATCGGAGCATCGGAGTGAGATCCACCATTGATGATGTTCATCATCGGAACAGGCAATGTTTTGGCATTGGCACCACCAATGTAACGGTACAACGGCAGGTCGAGCGCATTGGCAGCTGCTTTGGCAACCGCTAATGAGACACCTAGCATGGCATTGGCACCCAATTTTGATTTTGTTTTGGTGCCGTCAAGCGCCAGCAATTTGCGGTCGATTCCAACCTGATCAGAAGCGTCCATACCAATAATTTCTTTGGCAATCGCGTTGTTGACGTTCTCAACAGCTTTCAAAACACCTTTTCCAAGGTAGCGGCCTTTGTCACCATCACGCAGTTCAAGCGCTTCGTTTTCACCTGTTGATGCACCTGACGGAACAGCAGCTAAACCAATAGCTCCGCATTCCAGCGTAATTTCAACTTCTACTGTAGGATTACCGCGAGAATCTAAAATTTCTCTACCAACGACGTTATTAATTAACATGATTTATGGTTTTGATATTAAACTTAGTAATGATCTTAAACTTTGATTTCAGAAAACCGTTGCAAAGATAGAAAAACCAGTCGATATTTATGTATCATGGTCCCGATGGATAACCTAAATTTAACCACCAAATACTTCGAATCTGTCAGGATTCTCCATTGACCTTCGTTTCGGCCAAAAGAATTTTACCTGCAATTGGATTGAGCAGCGAAAAACAAGGAGATTGAGCTCTACTTTTTAAAACGACTTAAATGGGTTGTACTTATCTCCCGGCTTGTACTCCATCACCTCAACGGGTTGAATAGTTACCAGCGCACCCTTTTTCGACTGGTCAATCAGTTCGCTCACCCGAACCGCAAACTTTTTAATTTTCGGTTCGGTGTCCACAATTTCGATCACCACAGGCAGGTGACTCGATAGGGCGAAGATTTTCATGGTGTGGATGGAATGGCTTGCTCCAAACGAAAGTATCCCCCGTAGGACAGTCGCTCCGCCTAGTCCTTGGTTCCGTGCCTCGGCTACAATCTCCTCATACATGGGTGATGCACCGATTTTATCCGATTCTGAAATATAAACTTTCAGCAAACTCGCTTTCCCTTTCATCTCTGTCGCTTTTATGGGTTATACTAAGCACGAACAAAACATGTTACTCCAAACACCTGAAAATGTGGATTGACCGGATAGCGAATTAACAATTCTCCACATCGGATTGTTATCAAGTGAGGCAGCCCAACCATAAGTCCAGCCAACGATACGATATACCAACAACCATCATGACAAGTAAAGAGCACCACGAGACTACGGACCAACCCGGTTACAGCACAAAAAAAATAGAGGCTTTTGCTATGGGCGATGAAGCGAGCTTGCGTTTGATTCTGGATTCGTTTGTCCAATCCACTTGGGTAAACCTCAATCAATTCCGGAAGCACCTGGCCGAAGAACAGCATGAACCAATCATTGAACTGGCTCATAAAATGCGCTCGATGTTTCTGCAATTGGAGGCGACCGGGGTAGCCCGACTTTTAAATGAGCTGGAAGAAAACCAGCTGAGCAGCGATGCGTGGAAGGCTAAAGCCCAAGAGACGCTTAATCGGGCAGAAGATCTGGTAAAAACGATTCAAACGGACTATCGGCTTGACTGAACAAACCAATCTATTGTTAAACTGAGTATTCGCGAAATTAGCAATAGCATTAAATTGTCTTGCACCAATCCACGATAATCAAGCGCCAACGAATGATAATCATTGACAGCCCGGACAGGCTAAGTAGGCTGTGGTTAATCACTTACGTTCGGGTAGCTCAATCTTGTAGCTTTTCAATTTGTTGTACAAGGTTTTACGATCGATCTTCAATAGGCGGGCAGCCTGGCTTTTATTGTAATTTGTGGCTTCCAGCGCTTTTAAAATCAATTCATTTTCATCTTTTTCATTATACAAGGCAAAATGGCTCGCTTGTGATTCAGAATAAATTTCGGTGGGAATTTCATTTAACGTGATCCATTTGCCGTGAGCCAACAAGGTGGCCCGCTTGATGACATTCTTCATTTCTCGCAGGTTGCCTGGCCAGGAATAATTTAAAAAGACCGACTCCAAACTTTTATCAAACCCCTGCACAAACTTGTCGAGGTAACGATTGGACTGATCTAAAAAATAGTGCGCAAAGTGCATGATATCTTGCTGCCGCTCACGCAGCGGAGGAACATAAATCTGAAACTCGTTGAGCCGATGATAGAGATCCTCGCGAAATCCGCCTGTCTTCTGAGCTTCAAGCAAGTTTTCGTTGGTTGCAGCAATTATCCGCACATTGACAGTAATTTCCCTATTGCTTCCCACCGGTTTAATCAGGCGTTCCTGCAACACGCGCAATAACTGAATCTGGGTATTGTAAGGCAAATTACCCACCTCGTCCAAAAACAAAGTGCCTCCATTAGCCGCTTCAAAATTGCCAATCTTATCAGCAATGGCTCCGGTAAACGATCCTTTTACATGACCAAAGAACTCGCTAGCCACAAGCTCCTTAGGTATGGCTCCACAATCAACGGCCACAAAAGGCTTGTGCGCACGTTTGCTTTTTGCATGAATTAACTTAGCCACATATTCTTTTCCGGTTCCACTCTCACCGACAATTAAAACTGAAATAGGAGTTGGCGCAACCAACTGGATGTGTTTACTCATTTTCCTGGCCTGACTGCTCACCCCCTCCTGGTAATCTGTCTGAACCTCCTGACTTACCGCTTCCGGTTTGTCATTTAATTTTTCTGTTGAAGCAGCAAGAGCCTCTTTAACTACGTTCAGCAATTCATCCGGACTTAATGGTTTTGGGATGTAATTAAAGGCCCCCTTCTTAATCGATTCAATGGCCGTGGAAATGTCGGCATAGCCCGTCATCATGACTATTTGTGTATTGGGAGATTGACTTTTTACCAGGCGAATCAGTTCCATCCCGCTGATATCGGGCATGCGCAGATCAGTCAACACGACATCATACGCCGTGCCCTGAATCATTCGTGCTGCTTCAACCGGAGAAAATACAGTAGTTACCGTGTAATGATTCTTCTCCAGCAGGGTTTTCAACATTAAACAAAAAGTAACATCATCATCTATTATCAGAATGCTTGCCATAACATATTTCCATGCACGTTTATTGTTCCTTAACTACTATTTTCTAACGGGCAAAGTCTACAAATAGTATAAGCAATTTTCGCGCAAAATGTTTAGTAAAAAAACCCCTGTCAATCAGAATTTCTTCTTTTCGACAGGGGCTAAAGACACTTAATCTCAATTAGCATCCAAGTAACAGATGATTTCTTCTGTTTCTTTATTCTACTGGTACTTCACCAGCTGGCTCTTCGCCCTGCTCAATTTTCAGGAACTCACCGCTGGCATTGAAAAATACCGCAATTTTTTCTTCTTCTTTTGTCAATTTAACTTTGTAGCTACCGTCAGTTCCCATGTAGGCTTCAGACAAGGTATAATCTGCATACCCCTCAGAAATCGCCTGAGTTACTGCTTCCGGCAGATCCTCAACGTTCATTTTTTCATACTGAACTTCTTCCTGGGCAATCTGCATTGTTTGATTTGTACTTTCGGCCATAACTCCGGATGGCATACTAATTCCTAACACGATTACGGCGGCTGTCATTATCATTCCTTTTTTCATACTCTTTAATTTTTATGATTCAACATTTATTTATAATTCTACATCTTACCCTTAAGGGATAAGTGTGCCAAAAAAGAAAATAAAATCAGCAAAACGCCCCAAAACAATGACAACCAAGTCGTTGGAAAATAAACTATAAAGAATAAACTCGATAAGAATAGCATGCAACTCATGGGGATTACCCGTGTAGATGTAGAAAGTTTCTACATCATTTCGACAAAGGAAGTTGAATCGCAGTCAGAATGGATTCCACTAAAAGAAAGGAAATTCAAGAATGCTTAGCTATAAATCAATCGAACAGTTACAATCCCGACATAGACAGCAAAAACCCCCAGAAACACACTCATCCCCACATTGGCAAACAGCTGAAACAAGTTATTTTCCGATAGCATGGTCAGATTATTATAGGCAAACGATGAAAATGTCGTGAATCCACCACAAAAACCAACGGTCAAGAAGATGCGCCACTCGGGTGTCAGTAAGTTCCCGCGTTCTGAAAGGGCGAACACCAATCCGATAATAAAGCAACCAGCTATGTTGGCTACAAACGTTCCCCACGGGAAAGAGCTATGCAACCAGCGCTCAACTATAATCTGGGTCAGATAACGGGCCACACTTCCGAGGAAACCGCCAGTACCGACAATTAAGATGGTTTTCAACATCAATTTTTTATTTTTCGGGCGAAATGAATACCTTCCCTGCAAATTTACAATTATTAGCGACTTTTCGATTTTTGCACGGTACGAAGCTGATTTAATATTTTTATTTTCGCTTTTTCGGGCCTAAAATCACACAAGCAACAATAAACGAACACACGTTTGCAAATAACGTTTTCAAAAAGAAGCCCCATGAACAAAGTTAAGTTATTCTTCGCAGGACTCTTCATCCTCTGTGTTGGTAAGATGGGCACGGCGCAGCAAACCAACTGCTCTTTCAAAAATGAAGTTGCCCTGTGGACTACGCATACGGCTTTACGACATGCCGGCATTGGTATCTACTTACAAGATTCCGAAACAGGCGAAGTGCTTGCTCAAACCGATCCCCAGCTGAGCTTGGTGCCCGGATCGACACTAAAACTGATTACAACAGCAACGGCACTTGAGATGCTAGGCCCTGACTTTCGCTTTGAAACGCAACTGGCCTATTCCGGCGAAATAAAAAACGACACCCTCTTTGGCGATTTGGTGATCGTCGGGGGTGGAGATCCGGCGTTGGGGTCCAACTATTTCAAAGAACACTACCTCGACAACCACTTTCTGAACGATTGGATCAAATCACTTCAGAACAGGAACATCGTTCACATCACAGGAAACCTGGTTACTGATGCTACAATTTTTGAAGATCAGATGATTCCCAACACGTGGATTTGGGAAGACCTGGGTAATTATTATGGAGCCGGAGCCTCGGGCTTATCAGTTTATGACAACCTGTACAAGATTCACTTTTCGTCGCCACAGCAGTCCGGCGAGCCCACCCGAATCAAATACACCAATCCATACATTCCCGGTTTGGAGTTTGAAAATCAAGTCAAATCATCCAATATTAATCGTGATCTGGCCTATGTTTTTGGCGCGCCCAAATCAAACAAACACACCATTCGAGGAACCATTCCCAAAGGACGAAACGATTTCGTCATCAAGGCTTCTGTTCCTGACCCTCCGTTTTTACTAGCCTGGGAACTAAAGAACCGGATGGCCGAAAACGGGCTAAGCCTGGCCGGTTTCATTCAGGAAAAAAAGGGACTTAATCACTGGCCGCTTCACCCATTGACCAGGACGCTTTCACCCAAACTAATCGATATCGTCCGGGTGACCAACCACGAAAGTGTCAACCTTTTTGCAGAACACCTGCTAAAATACCTGGCTTGGTTAACACATGGTGAAGGATCGACTCAAAAGGGTCTGGATGTAATGACCGACTTTTGGGAAAAACAAGGCATCAGAATGGATGGCTGTTTTTTAGCTGACGGAAGCGGATTGTCGCATTTTAATGCAATCACCGCCAGGCAAATGGTCGACATTCTTTACTACATGAAAACCAACAGCCTCCAAAGCAACTTGTTTTTCAACAGCCTTCCATATGTTCCTAATGGAACGCTTTATTTTTTCAACCCGCTGAATTTTCCCGGAAAAAGCTTACGCGCCAAAAGCGGCAGCATGACACGGGTGCGTTGCTATGCCGGCGAGATTACCACGCAAAACAACCAGCACGTATTGTTCGCTATTTTCCTGAATAATTTTTCATGCAGTCAAACCGAAGCCATTAAGCTGGTGGAAGAATTGCTCGTTCGCATCGCCGAAAACTAGCCCCGAAGTGTTATTCTCAACCACAGCTATCATCCTACTTTTTTCCGGCAACTCCCAACATTTTTGCTATTTTTGTTGTTAGTCTTAGGAACTTGAAACAAGTCTATGTTTGAGAAACAAATATACCTGGAAGGTGTTGATCCATTGGAGTTTTATGGTGTAAACAACACCAAGATTGATCTGATAAAAACATTTTTCCCAAAGTTGAATATTGTCAGCCGCGGCAACCAGCTGATCATTCAAGGTGATGAAGTTGAGAGTGATGCTTTTGAAAAAAAGTTTCATCTGCTGCTGGATCATTATACCCAGTTTAATGTGTTAAGCGTTGACACAATTAAGCAAGTGATGAACAATGATTTTTCGCAGATCGAATCTGAGATTGAGAATTCAAGAGAAGTTTTGCTGCACGGAATTAACGGCAAACCCATTCGAGCCAAAACACCAAACCAGCGAGTTTTGGTTGAAGAAAGCCGGACTTCGGACCTGATTTTTGCTATTGGCCCCGCCGGAACCGGAAAAACCTATACTGCCATTGCCTTGGCTGTCCGGGCACTGAAAAACCGAGAAATCAAACGGATTATTTTAAGCCGTCCGGCAGTTGAAGCTGGTGAACGACTTGGATTTCTTCCCGGTGATTTAAAGGAAAAAATCGATCCCTATCTGCAGCCACTTTACGATGCACTGCAAGATATGATTCCGGCCAAAAAGCTGGAAGAATTCATGAAAGACGGCATCATCCAGATTGCTCCGCTGGCCTTCATGCGGGGCCGCACCCTCAGCGATGCCTTTGTGATTCTGGACGAAGCACAAAATACCACCCTCAACCAGCTCAAAATGTTTCTCACCCGAATGGGAATGAATGCCAAATTCATTATCACCGGCGATGAAACTCAGATCGACTTGCCATCAGTCCACCAGTCCGGGCTGGTTCAAGCCAAAAAAATTCTGAAAAACATCAAGGATATTTCGTTTGTTCAGTTTGACGCCAACGACATTGTTCGTCACCGCCTGGTGCGCGATATTGTCAATGCCTATGATGCCTTTTACAAAAAAGAATTAGCACGAAAAGAAGCACTAAAAAAAGATAAAAACGACAAAAAATGACGAAAGCACTTACAAGAACCGATTTTAATTTTCCAAAGCAAAAAAATGTCTATCATGGAAAAGTCAGGGATGTTTATAACATTGACGACCAATATTTAGTGATGGTTGTTTCGGACCGCATCTCGGCTTTCGATGTAGTTTTGCCCGAAGGAATTCCTTACAAAGGACAAGTATTAAACCAAATTGCCGCCAAGTTTTTGGATGCAACAGCCGACATTGTGCCCAACTGGAAAATTGCGACGCCCGACCCCAACGTAACGGTTGGTCACCATTGCGAGCCGTTTAAAGTTGAAATGGTGATTCGTGGCTACCTGACCGGTCATGCCTGGCGCGAATACCGCGACGGTAAGCGCAGCATCTGCGGCGTACCGATGCCCGACGGCATGGTGGAAAACCAAAAATTTGAACAACCGCTGCTTACGCCAACCACCAAAGCCGACCAAGGCCACGACGAAGATATTTCGCGCGAGGCCATCATTGAGCAAGGATTGGTGAGCAAGGAGGAATACGAAATGCTGGAAAACTACACCCGCCAATTGTTTCAGCGAGGAACCGAGATAGCTGCTGAAAAAGGACTGATCCTGGTGGATACCAAATACGAGTTTGGTAAAAAAGATGGTAAAATCTACCTGATTGATGAAATTCACACGCCCGACTCATCTCGCTATTTTTATGCCGATGGCTACGAGGAACGTTTGAAGAAAGGAGAAAGCCAAAAACAATTGTCGAAAGAATTTGTGCGCCAATGGCTGATAGAAAATGGTTTTCAAGGAAAGGCAGGACAAAAAGCACCTGCAATGAACGCCGATTTTGTGAGCTCGGTTTCCGAACGTTACATTGAGTTATTTGAGAACATCACCGGTGATTCGTTTGTGAAATCGGAGATTGTTGACATTCAGAGTCGGATTGAGAAGAATGTAAATGCTTTCCTTTCATCGATCTGAGCGTTCAAATAAAATAACGATACAAACTTCCGGAAATCTCACTCCGGAAGTTTTATTTTGCCTTTTCGCAAATCAACTTAACCCGTGCTGTTCTCAGAAACTTTGATTATGCAACTTAAAAGCTTCCATATATTTCTCCTAACTCTAGTGTTATTTGGCTCTTCACTCTTGGGATCGTGCCAAACCGATGCCGCAAAGTCAACGCTTGTGAAAGTTGGCCAGCAGGTTCCCAGTTTTGATTTTATCGAAGCCAACGGGCAGGAAAAATCCCATGCCGATTTAAAAGGCAAGGTAATCATGATCAATTTTTTTGCAACTTGGTGTGCCCCTTGCCTCAAAGAACTGCCCCACGTACAAAGCGATATTTTCGATCAGTATAAAGATCATCCGGAATTCAAGCTGTTGGTCATCGGCAGAGAACACACTACGGATGAGCTTGTCAAATTCAAGCGAGCAAAAGGCTATACGTTCAGCCTGATTGCCGACCCCAAGCGAGAGATCTATTCCAAATTTGCCGGGCAATTCATTCCACGCAACTTTTTGATCGACCGCGATGGAACAATCATTTACAGCTCAGTTGGTTTTAAAGAAGACGAATTCAAGGAATTAAAAAATATTCTCGAGGAACAACTGAAAAAATGAAATTCCTGATCTACCCCATTCTTCTGCTTTTTCTCATTCAGCACAGTGGCTTTGCCCAAACTGTAGACAGCCTTTTAATTCGGGCAGAAAGCCCGAATGAACTTGAAGCCATTGGGGCTTTAAAAAAGCTGGGCTCGGGCGAATTTGATTCTTTGCCTGCTCCCCGTTTGGATTACCTCCGGAAAGCGCACCAGTTAGCCAGAAAAATAGATGATGCCTTTGAAATCGCCGATAGTTGGTACTTTATGGGGCAGCTGTTTCACGAATCCGGCGAACTCGATTCGGCCCGGTACTATTTTGAGAGATCGCTTGCTGGATTTCAGTCGCCCAACCATCGAGAAAAGCTTGTGGATTGCCTGAACTATCTGGGAGTAGTGCATAAAGTTAGCGGCAATTACGCCAAAGCACTGGAATGTCAGTTAAAAGCACTTCCCATTCGCATGGATCTGGGAAACCAACGGGAAATCGCCAGAACCTTTAACAACTTAGGCAATATCTACTCGGCCATCAGCGATACCACCAAAGCCATTGATGCCTATTCGAAAGGCAAGCAAATAGCTGAAAATACCAACGACACAATTGCCACCATTTATTTAGGTTTGAACATCGGGCGCTTGCTGGTTCTTAAAGGTCAATACCAGGAAAGTCTTCCGATCTTGAATGAGGTTAGACGCTATGCCCAGGCAAAAGATTTCAGCATTGGACAGTCGGCTTCGGCAAATCTTCTGGCCTACATAGCTCAGGAGCAAGACCTGGACGAAAAGGCACTGGAGCTTGCCAATGAAGCGCTGGCAATTGCAATCGACAAGGGATTGATGGACAGGGCGGCCGACTCGTACGGAATTATCGGTGACTATTACAAGAAAAAGAAGCAATATGTCAGAAGCCTCGAATTTCATTCCAAAGCTCTGCAAACAGCCAATGAGCATGAACTTGTTGAAATTCAAGAACAACAACATGAAAGCATCTCAAAATTGCACGAACTGCTGGAAAATCCGGGAGAAGCACTAAATCACTACAAAAAGCATATCGCACTCAGAGATAGTATTTACAACCACGAAAACGAGTTAAAGCTGGCTTACGTGGAATACCAGCATGAGCTGGAAACCAAAGAAAGGGAAAATACATTCCTTGAGCAGGAATTTGAAAAGCAGAAACAATACCAGTCCTTTACCTATATTCTGATCGTCTTGTTGTTGCTTATCATTATTATGCTTGTTGTTTTGCGGTTCGAGCACAAGCAAGCCCGCCAATATCTGACAGAACTGAATGAACAAAAAGACCGGATGTTTACGCTGATCAGCCATGATTTGCGAGGCCCGATTGGCAGTGTTAAAAGTATTTTTGATCTGATAAAACAGGAAAACATCCAAGACCCGAAAGAGCTTCGGGTGATTATTGATGAATCAAGCGATATTGTTGACAATTCCTACAACCTGCTCGAAAATCTCCTGAATTGGGTTCGCAGCCAAACCGGGCGATTAAAAGTCAATCCGGAGCCCATTTCCATCGCTGAGGTAGTTGACCAAACACTCAAACTATTTGCAGTCCCCATTCGAAATAAAAAACTGCAGATCATCACTCAAATCAGAGAAGAGCACATCGTTTTCGCCGATCGCGAAATGATTAAATCGGTGGTTCGAAACCTGATTTCCAACGCCACCAAATTCACTTTTCCCGAAGGTGAAATAAAAATCAGCACGGAACAAAGCGCCAAGCGGGTGCAGCTAATCGTGAAAGATTCGGGTACAGGAATGAACCCTGAAACCATCAGCCAAATTTTGGACAATAAAAATACCATCAGCCAAAGCGGTACTGAAAATGAGAAAGGAACAGGAATCGGACTACGTCTTTGTCTTGATTTCATCGAAAGGAACATGGGACGGCTGGAGATTAAAAGTAAACCGGGAAAAGGTGCAAGCTTTCGAGTGAGTCTTCCCGTTGCCAACTCGCAATAATTTTTTGCACCGACTTCAACGCATTATCCAGGAATATAGAAATAGAAATCAGACCCTTTTCCCTGCGTTGATTTAACCCCAATATCACCCCCCAACAAATGGACGATTTTTTGCGAGATCGCCAATCCTAAGCCAGTTCCTCCATAAGTTTCCGATGCATGAGTACGGGCTTGGGTGAAGCGTTTAAAAATGTTTTCAATATCTTCGTCAGCGATGCCAATTCCGGTATCCTGAACGTTAAAATGCAGCCAGGAACCAAGTTTGGCAACCCGCAAAGTAATCGTTCCTTCCGGTGTAAATTTTAGGGCATTTCCGATTAAATTATCCAAAACCTGCTTCAGCCTCAATTTATCAGTTTGCAACAAATAGCCATCCGGAAGCGTGTTCTGCAGCTCAAAATGAATCTGCATTTTTGTTTGGCTTTTAATGAGGTCGCTGTACTGAATTTGAATATCAAAGAGTAATTCGTTTAATAGAAAATCCTCCGGAATAATGGTAAGCTGATCTGATTCAATCTTCGAAATATCCATGATATCATTGATCAATTTTAGCAAAAACTCTCCATTTTTATGAATCAGTTGGAGGTAGGTCTTTTTATCATCGTCCGATAATTCCTGCTCATTCAAGAGGCCTGAAAACCCGAGGATCGCATTCATCGGGGTGCGAATTTCATGTGACATGTTGGCCAGAAATGCCGTTTTTAAACGATCCGACTCTTGCGCTTTTTCCTGTTCCAACACCAGTTGTTGGTGAATCTTTTTGCGCTCAAGGATCATCTCATTTGCAACAGCTCCCATTTCCTTAAACTCATCAAAATACAGGTTATCCAGATCGACCGCTTGGTAACGCAGCTTCCCAGCTTTAAAAAAACGTGTAAAATTATCAAAGTCAGCCCGAAAATTCGCATTAAAACGATAGATAATCATCGACTCAACAAGAATTACCACCAACAAAATGAGCAGGATAATCAACAGATTATGAATCAAATTTCGCTTCAGTTCATTTTGCTGTGTCTCAATGTCCCTCCAGATGTCATCCAGATAGAAACCGCCTCCAACCAACCAATTACATTCATAAACTGGCTTTACAAAGGAAATCTTCGGCTGTTTTTCGGTTTCACCTATTTTATTCCAGTTGTACGAGAAAAAATCACCATTCGGAGAATTGGCAATAGTCTCAAGTTCCAATTTAAACACGGCCATTTTTTCAGGATCGGTGCCATCCAATAGGTTCAAATCCCCTGCATACGGTGCACCGTCCATCACAATCGGATCGCCATCCATCTCATTAATAAAGACATATCCTCCATACCGAAAATGATCTGCACTCACTTTGCTGGCAATTTCTTCTTTGAATTCATCGTAGTAATCCTCGAGGTAGGTCTTGGAACCAAAATACCAGTTCAGCTGTGGAAACTTTTTTACAAAAACTACTTTATTCTCCGGTAGATCATCGCTGACAGACAAACGGTTATCATCAACATAACGCACATACCCCTCCTCTTCCCGCGTCAAAAACTCCAACTCACGCTGAATAACATGGTTGCCGTTCATATCTGTATGCATCAGCAAATTAGCGTCGCGATAATCTGGTTTTCCAGGATAAAAAACCCCTGCTCCATTCAGGTCATTGATAAAAACCTCCCGGTAAACGCTCGAAGTTTCCAGTACCGAAACCGCATCAATGATCAGCTGTTTCAGTGCGGCATCACTAAATTTCGTATGATAATCAGCATAAATCTTTTCGGCAAGATTATAAGCGCTATAAACGTTTTGCCTCACACTATGCATCATACGCTCATCGAAAAAACGTTTTTGGGTGCGGATGTATTCGACTTCGATGGTAATTAAATCGCGAACAAACTCCTTGTGTTCTTCCAGATGCATTTTCTGCTGCTGCCGGGCAATATCACGAAAAATAAATATCTCATGAATGCTGATAACCGTAGCCACAAAAATAGTCATCAACAAAGTAGAACTGATCACGATTCGCTTGAAATGAACGGTCAGTCTCTTGGAATTGATTCGATTTCTATTGATATTCTGCCCCATCGAAAAAGTGTTAGACCACAGAGTTGGCCTTTGCACCAAAGTTAGCGATATTAATGAAATAATGTCAGTTTTTTCCAAAACCGCCGTGGACTTTCTTTCGTGGCTGTCATCGCAACAAGCCCCCAATGAATTCTGACAATTCGAAAACACAAATTCTCTGACTTATTGACACTTACAAACCCAAATCGTTGTTAAAACTTGTTAAACAATCCAAATGAAATAAAAACCGGAAAACACTGGCACTCTTTATGCGTTAAATTAGCACGTTCAGAAAAAAATAGCTATTAATCTTTAAACGACAAGAAAGATGAAAGATTATAAAAAAGTAGGATTAACATTTGCAGTAGCACTTTTCAGTGCATTCGTAGCCGTTTGGGCATACACCAGTTTTTTTAACGAACCGCAGGTTGTCACCGTTCAACAGGATCAGCCCCTGAGATATGCCAGTTTACCTTCGGCACCTCAGGGCGACGCCCCCGACCTGACCTACGCAGCAGGAAGCTCAGTGCATGCTGTGGTTCACGTAAAAGTATCGTCAAAACAAGAAGCACCACAATACCACAGTAACCCGTTTTATGAATGGTTTTATGGCGACCGCTACCAGCAACAGCAGCCTCCGCAAATCAGGCAGGGTTCTGGATCAGGCGTCATTCTAAGTGAAGACGGTTACATCGTTACCAATAACCATGTCATCGACGGTGCTGATGATATCCAGGTGGTATTGAATGACAACCGGCAATTTGAAGCGAAGTTGGTTGGAACGGATCCCACAACCGATCTTGCCGTACTTAAAATTGAAGCAGAAAACCTGATTCATTTAAAGTTTGGTAATTCCGATGCCCTTAAACTGGGTGAATGGGTGTTGGCTGTCGGCAACCCTTTTAACTTAACCTCAACAGTTACCGCAGGAATTGTAAGCGCAAAAAGCCGGAACATCGGCATCAACCGTGTTGAAATGGGCATCGAGGCTTTCATCCAAACCGATGCGGCCGTTAATCCCGGAAACAGTGGCGGCGCCTTAGTCAACATGAATGGCGACCTTGTGGGCATTAATACGGCCATTGCCTCCAGAACCGGCTCCTATAGCGGATACTCGTTTGCAGTGCCGGCTTCGATTGTTGAAAAAGTATATACCGACCTGAAAGAACATGGGCAAGTTCAACGCGCTTTACTAGGCGTTAACATAGGCGATGTAACCGCTGAGGTGGCAGAAAAATACGACTTGGATAAAATCGAAGGTGTTTTTATTGCCAAAGTAAACGAAAATAGCGCGGCTGAAGAAGCCGGGATTGAAGAAGAAGACGTTATCCTAAGCATTGACGGCATAAATGTCAATTCGACGGCGCAACTTCAGGAACAAGTCAGTAAACACAGGCCAGGCGACAAGGTAAAAGTTTTGATAAAAAGAGATAACAAACCGAAACAATTTACGGTGACCCTCCGTAACATGCACGGAGATACAGAAATCGTCAAAGCTAGCGACAATAGTTTTCTTGGCGCTAAATTTGATGAATTGACAGAAAACGAGAAATACCAACTTCGCTTAAGCCATGGAATTAAAATCACCAGTCTGGATAAAGGCAAACTAAAAGATGCTGGTTTGAAGGAAGGTTTTATTATAACCGACGTGAACAAGGAACAGGTTAGTGCGGTTAATGATTTAAAACGCATTATAAACCAGGCAAAAGGAGGGGTATTGATCGAAGGGTTATATCCAAGTGGAGAGCCGGCATACTTCGTTTTCGGGATGAATTAATAATTCAATCGTTTACGTAGAATTAACAAAGCAAAGCGCTTTAGCCAAAGCGATCCATTAGTTTGAATTATTGACCTAAAAAGTCTATATTTGCACGATTTTTTTTAGAAGGGTATATGAGACAATTAAAGATTACAAAATCGATTACCAACCGTGAGAGTGCTTCTCTTGACAAGTATTTGCAGGAAATTGGCAAAGAGGATCTGATTACAGTTGAAGAGGAAGTTGAGTTAGCACAGCGGATTAAAAAGGGCGATCAGGCAGCATTGGAAAAACTGACCCGCGCGAACCTGAGGTTCGTCGTTTCGGTTGCCAAGCAGTACCAAAACCAAGGCTTAAGCCTTCCCGACTTGATTAACGAGGGAAATCTGGGACTGATAAAGGCAGCAGAAAAGTTTGACGAAACCCGCGGATTTAAGTTTATTTCCTATGCCGTGTGGTGGATTCGTCAATCTATCCTTCAGGCTTTGGCCGAACAGTCGCGTATTGTTCGATTACCGCTTAACCAGGTAGGTTCGTTGAATAAAATCAACAAAGCATTTTCGAAATTCGAACAGGAAAACGAACGCAAACCATCTCCTGAAGAATTGGCCGACTCGTTGGACTTGCCAGCGGAGAAAGTTGCAGACACCTTACGGGTTTCGGGGCGCCACATTTCAGTTGATGCGCCATTTGTTGAAGGAGAAGACAACAGCCTGCTCGATGTTCTGATCAACAATGATTCGCCAAATGCCGACCGCTCTTTGATGATGGAGTCGTTGGCCAAGGAAATTGAACGCGCGCTTGCTACCCTTACCGAACGCGAAAGCGACATTATCCGAATGTTCTTTGGAATTGGGTGCCAGGAAATGACCCTGGAGGAAATTGGAGAACGTTTCGGGCTGACCCGTGAAAGGGTACGACAGATAAAGGAAAAGGCAATTCGCCGGTTACGGCATACTTCCAGAAGTAAATTGCTAAAAACTTATCTTGGATAAAAGATTTAAGCAAAACCGCCTAGAGAGGCGGTTTTTTTTGCTTCAAAAACAAGCTGACAACACCGGTTGTTTCTTTCAAAAAGCATCCTCGTACCAATCACATTATGAGCAAAAAAGTCATGATCCTGTTTACCGTACTCATCTCCCTGACCTTACTTATTGTTATCATTATTCGTCTGAATCCTTCCTTTGGAGCTTCAGCTGCCGGTGAACGTTTACAGCGAATTCAACAATCGCCAAACTTCCGCGACGGCAAATTCCAGAATCCCGTAGCAACAGTTATGCAGACCGATGACATGCCTTTCTTTAAGGTGATGAAGGAGTTTTTCTTCGCTAAAGGCGACCGCGTACCGGCTGAAACCATCCAAACCATGCCTGTTGACCGGTCGGCTTTTCACCAGCAAACGGGCGGCGTAAAAGTCTGTTGGCTGGGGCATTCATCCCTGCTGATTGAGATTGATGGAAAAGTTATTTTAACCGATCCGGTATTCAGCCAGCGTGTTTCGCCCTTTTCATTTGTCGGAACCAAAGCCTTCCCCTATTCTGAAAACTACGATTGGGAAAACCTCCCAAAAATTGATCTGGTGCTCCTGTCACACGATCATTACGACCACCTGGATTACCAAACCATCCGAAGTTTAAAAGACAAAAACCTGCCATTCGTTACCGCATTAGGCGTTGGGGCACATCTGGAACGCTGGGGAATCGCACCTGAACGGATCACCGAACTGGATTGGTGGGAAAGCTGGCAATTTACGGAGACCATTCGGTTTACCGCCACACCGGCACGACATTTCTCCGGACGCGGGCTTACCAACCGCTTTTCAACGCTCTGGGCATCATGGGTGATCGCCGGATCGGAAAATCGCGTCTTCTTTGGAGCCGATTCGGGCTATTACCCGGGCTTTAAAACCATTGGCGACAAGTACGGCCCCTTCGACCTGGCCTTGCTCGAATGCGGGCAATACAGCCAGTACTGGCCCTACATCCACATGTTGCCCGAAGAAGTGATTCAGGCAGCAAACGATCTTGGAGCCCAATCACTGCTGCCCATTCACTGGGGAAAATACAAGCTGAGTATTCATCCCTGGACCGAGCCGGTTGAACGGCTACTGAAAGCAACCGGCGACGAAAACATTACCATCGGTACACCTCAGGTTGGCGAGGTCTTTGAATTGGACAGTTCGCTGCCGAACCGGAAATGGTGGAAAGAATAACCATGTACACTTACCAAGACCAAAGTATAGATCTATCAAGCTATTCTAAGAGGGTCAAAACCTTAGGGAATAGTCTTGCCCAACAAGGCGACGGCTTTACTCTCCGAGGATTTTGCTCCTACCCTTTAGGATATCCCTATGGTCCCCAAGGATATGATAGATAAATCCTAAGACATTGTTTTGCTCCCCATGGGGACGGAAGCAAAAAAGCAGGAGACGGCTTCCGTCCCCTGCTTTTTTTAACCAGTACCCCAAGCCCGTGGGTTCCCACCTCCAGGGATACCCCTACAAACCAACGTTATGGGCTCGTTCCGGCATGGACTACCAATAAACTTACGGGATAGCGGGCAAAATACCGGAAGGAATTATTAATCCCGCCGAAGCAACTATTGCCTGTTAAGCAGAGCTCTTTCGGATCACTTGCTCTGGTCCTTCAACTCCCCTTTCATAAAAGCCATTGGATTGTAAAAGATATGGTCGCGCATGCGGGCCTGACGCGCCAATCGCCAGTTTTCGACGTAGGTCAACGCTTTGCGCAGCAGGTCGAAGTAAAGCGCCACCATCAGGATAAAAGTCAACAGCCACATGACACCAATATTGTAAAAAATCGTGTCAATTCGCCAGTTGCCCAGCAGCTTGTATGAAGCATAGAAATGTGCAGACCCATTTGCCTGAGCAGGCTGCCTAAAGACAGGCTCATCACCCTGAAAAATATGGTTGTCAAACACGTAAGTTTTATGCAAGCTATATTTATCGCGTACCAGGGTTTCCATTTTCTTGTTCGTATGCCGTTGCTTAAAGGCAAGCAGTCGGTCGTTATCGCCGTCAAACCGAGTCAATAGGTCCTCGTATTTCTGCTCCAAAGCGCGCGAAGCTTCGCCATATTTTTGCTTATAGCTTTCTTGCGAAAAATTCAAGTAATTAGTCAACATCTTATTAAAATCTGCCTTGAATTCGCTGCCACCAATCGACTCGTAAGCCAGGTGAATGGAATCGTTGAACTGCCCGACTTCTTCAAATAAATCAGCAAAGGAATTTTTGAGCAAGGGAGTCAGCGTTGCAGCGTCTTCCTTGCGATTATTCTGACTCAACACCTGGTATGAGTTCAGGTACTGCTCCACCTCGGGAATCCAGTAAAAGGCCTTAAAACCCAAGTCATTCTTCGCTTGTTCCTCCCTGAAAATAACCTGGCGATAGGCGTTGTTTTTAAATTGGTTCACCGCCAGTGCCTCGTACGACCAGCGCGAAACCATGACATCGCCAATCAGCGGTGTGCGGTTGTAGCTGCTTAGCGACGGATGCATCTTGTTGAAATCGATGATCACCCCGCTGAGAAGTAGTTGCGGCACCAGCATGAGTGGAATCAGGATGTAAATGGCCACGGCCGAATTTAGGCCGGCCGACAGGTTTAAGCCCAGCAAGTTGGCAAAGCAGGCTGTAGAAAACAAAATGGCCCAGTTTGAAAAGGTAAGACCTTGAATTTCGAGCATGTGATGGCCAATAAGCACAAAGGAAATGACCTGAACGGCAGAAATGAGAAAGAGCATCAATATTTTGGAAGATATGTAGGCTCCGCGGCTTAAATCGAGGAATTCCTCGCGCTTTAGGATTTTACGGTCTTTGAAAATTTCTTCGGCGCTAATGCTCAAGCCAATAAACAAGGCCACGACCACGCTCATAAAAAGGAAAGCCGGCAAATTATCGTTGTTGGCCAACCAGTAGGTTCCTTCGGCCGAGTATTTAGAGAAAAAGCCCAGGATCAGGGCCAGCAAAGGGGCTTCGAGTAAGGCAATGGCCAGGTATTGTTTGTTTGAACGCTTGGTCGCGAAGTCGCGCTTAATAAACAGCTTCAACTGCTTGAACCAGTCGGGCACCTTAAAGTAAACATCCGGGAAAACTTCCTTTTCAACCGGGTTGGTAATCATGAAATCGAGCACGCGTGGCTCCACATGCTTTTTATAGCGCTCGTACCAATCTTCGGGCGAAATCTTTCGGCGCCGGATACTTTTGCCAAACGGGTTCACCATCCGGGTTTCAATAATCCTAAGCGGCTGCTCGGTCTTCACGTTTCCGCAACTTAAACATTCGCTTTCATCCGGATTGACGTAATTTGCCTGGTTTTTGAAATAGACGATCGCGTCCATCGGGTTTCCGAAGAACACCACCCGTCCCCCTTTATCCATAACAATCATCCGGTCAAACAGCTTGTAGATATCGCTTGACGGTTGGTGAATGTTGGCAAATACCAGTTTGCCTTTCAGGCATTGCTTTTTCAGCAGGTACATGACCTTTTCCGAATCCGCGGACGACAAACCCGAGGTCGGCTCATCGACAAACAGGATGGACGGTTCACGCATCAGCTCCAGCGCAATGTTCAAGCGTTTGCGCTGACCGCCGCTCAGAATCTTTTTCAGCGGGCTTCCAACCACCAGATCGCGGGCTTCAACCAGATCAAAATCGTTCAGCGCCTGATCGATCTTCGCTTCAATCTGCTCATCGCTCATATCGCCAAAGCAGAAGCGGGCGTTAAACTCCAGGTTCTTATACACGGTTAGCTCTTCCAACAGCAGGTCGTCCTGCGGCACATAGCCAATGATTCCTTTCAGCAATTCGTCATTGTCCGGGTCGTGTAAATCGTACCCGTTGATGGTGATGGTTCCGTTGTTGGGTTTGAGCTTTCCGTTCAGGACATTGAGCAGGGTCGTTTTTCCAACGCCACTGCCGCCTAAAATTCCTACCAAATCGCCCGAGCGTTCCTGAAAGCTCAGCGGGTGAAGTCCATAGTTTTTTCGTGTGAACCGGTATTCAATATTTTCAACATTCAGCACAATGCGCGGCTTCCCTTTTTCCTGAATGAAACGGGTCATGACGCTGCTGTAGTAAATGGGAATGATCCGCGAGGTTTTCAAAATGGCTCCGGGAGGAAAAACATACAAGCGGTTCTGGGTTAGTCGGTGGCCATTCATATACATGTTTCGCGGCCCCCAGTACTTAAAAAACAGCGTATTGATACTGGCAATGCGAATCAGTTCGAGCTCAACCTGCTGGTTTTCGCGGTAAAGATGCTTGATCTCCTTGTCGTGATAGCTTTCGTTGCCATTCACCACGAACAGGCTTGACTTGTCTTTGACTTTTTGAATGGAATACAAATGAAACCGGTACAGGTTGTCGTATTCTTTGGAATTGATTTTCAGTCCCCGGGACACCAGATTCACTGTTTTTAAATCGTCCAGCTTAAAATCTCCTTCTTTATTGATGAAGTTTAAAAGCTGGGCTACAATCATAAATCGTGTCCCCAGATCGAACTGACCAACAATATCATTGCAAATCTCATTAAGGTATGACTTATTGATGAATTTATGCCCGTTGCCATTCTGTTCATACAAAATATCACGGTTGGTAATGTGATAATGCTCCACGAACTCTTGGTAATGCCTGTGATATACTTCAACCAGCTCGCGGTTAAAGTTCTCCTGCAAGAACGACTCAACCAGTTCCGAAGACATCTTTTTGGAATCTTCATTATGGTAGTCGGTAATGATGGCAAACAACCGGATCAATGTTTCAATGATACCTTCATACATAAGCCTGGAAATTTAAGAAAAAACGGATTTCTGCATTCCCGAATTAAAGGTGGAACAACAAAAACCCGTTTTGTATTTTAAAAGCATCGTGCTTTACTGAACAAACTTATTCCGAATAGAAGCGATTAAATCAGTCAACTTTACAACTTGTTCTTTGGTCATTGAGGTTGCCCCTTCTTCAAGGGCGTAAACGGCATTGATACTGGCAATATCAGCATACAAATCACCCAGAATTTCGGAGTCCTTGTATGGCTCCATCATTTCTTCCAGTTTCATCAGCGGCTCTTCCTGAAACAGGATGGCTTCAATCAGCTTTGGATTCTGGAAAGTATTTTCCGACACGTTGGTTGTCAGGTACAAGCCTTCAATCACGGTTCCGGAAAGCACCAGGTACGAAACTTCCGTCCTCCCCTGTTGATTCAGGTATGAATAGGCATTCTGAAACATGTCGGTAATGATTTCGACCAGTTTTTCCTTATTATCCAGGTTGGCTTCAATCTGATCTGGCAAATCTTCCTGAAAAGCCCCTGTTAAATCCAGCTCGCGAACCAGTGTCTCGCTCGCTTTGAAGTAATTCTGCACATCCGATTTTTGGTTATAGGTGGTTGCATAAGCCAAATCGGCCGTGTAAATCCCCAGGTTCACTGCCCGGTCTTTCTCCGAGAAGTATGTGCCGGCCTTTTCGGGATCGTTGGTCAATCCAACGATGTAGCTCGCCTCTATTTCATTTAACATTTCAGTCACTTCAAAGGCTGAAACGATCGGATAGGAATACTCTTTAATTTCTTCTTTTATCGTTTTTTCAACAACTTCAGGATCAGTCTTCTTTTCCTTTTTACTGCCGGAACACGAGCTAAATCCAAAGGCGAACATCCCTGAAAGGATCGCTAAAGAAACGAATTTGTATGTTCTTGTTTTTTTCATGTTTATGGTTTTTAATGATCGATTATTTTTTCTTTTCAAATGTCAGTATCTGCATCAGCGGCAAATACCAATCATGATATCTATCTGTAAAATTTTAAGCTAAAATAATATAAAATTGTTCGTACTCGTATGATTTGAAAATGATTTTTCAGATAATAATCCGTTACCATTCGCATTTCTCCGATTAAATCGGATGCATCTTATTGACTACTTTAGCACAAGGCCATCTGCTTATATTCATCAGCCACTATGAAAGCTTTGAGCTGATTAGTTTGATAAATTCTTCGCGGGTAGCCACACGCTGAAAAGCGCCGGTAAAATCGGAGGTTGTTGTTATGGAATGCTGCTTTTGAATGCCCCGCATTTGCATGCACAGGTGCTGCGCCTCAATCACTACCGCTACACCCAGCGGATTCAGTGTTTTCTGAATGCACTCCTTAATCTGCAAGGTTAACCGTTCCTGAACCTGTAAGCGCCGCGAAAAAGCATCGACAACCCGCGCTATTTTGCTCAGGCCGGTAATGTATCCATCGGGAATATACCCCACATGCGCTTTACCGATAAACGGCAGCATGTGGTGCTCACACATGGAATAAATTTCGATGTCTTTCACAATCACCATTTGCCGGTAGTCTTCCTTAAACATGGCCGAACGCAGCATGGCTTCGGGGTCCTGTTCATACCCCTGAAGCAAGAACTGCATGGCCTTGGCAACCCGTACAGGGGTTTTCTCCAAGCCTTCCCGCTGAGCATCTTCACCGAGCAGATTAATAATTTCGCGGTAATGCTCACTGATTTTTTCGGTGTTCAGGCGATCAAATTTTTCAATACGCCGATAGCCGCTTTTCTTGCCGTTAAATGAATCTTCCATATCGTATGTACTTTGTGTCCCGTTGTTTCTATCAGCAAAAGTATAAACTTATCTTAAGAATCAGTTTCGAAATGAAGGACAAACAGGTTAAATCACTCAAAACAAAACAATTCCGGAACAAAACATGCTTCGAGTTTCAGACGTTGGATAAATTCCTATTTTTGTGTGGTCAACACCGGCAAAGTTGTTACTGTGACCTTTCGGGAAAATATTTTTCATCAGGATAACAATATTTTAACATTTTTAAAAGTTTGCCTTGTGTTGATCGAACAGGATGAAGAGATGATAAATCTGACGATATGATTGTTGTTACCGGGGCTGCGGGATTTATTGGGAGTTACATGGCTGGCAAGCTGAACCAGGAAGGACGCCAGGATTTAATTTTGGTGGATCAATTCACCGATCCTTCAAAAATTTCAAATTATATTTCGAAAACATACCTTCAACTCGTTGACCGGGATGTATTTTTTGAGTGGCTCAACGATAAGCATCAGTTCGTTCAATGCATTATTCACCTTGGGGCACGGACAGATACGATCGGGCAAGACCCCGTCAGTTACAAAAAGCTTAACTTCGACTATTCCCGGCGGATTTGGAACGATTGCGTCCAATATAGACTGCCGCTGATTTACGCTTCGTCGGCTTCAACCTATGGCGATGGCGAGTTTGGATTCGACGATGACCACCGATTGATTGACAATTTCAACCCGCTGAACTGCTATGCACAATCCAAGCACGATTTCGACCGGTGGGTTTTGGCTCAAACACAACAACCACCTTTTTGGGCAGGATTGAAGTTTTTCAATGTGTTTGGCCCCAACGAATACCACAAAGGGCGCATGGCATCGGTGGTTTATCAGGCTTTTAACCGAATCAGTGAAACAAAGAACATGACCCTTTTCCGCTCTCACCGTCCCGATTTCGAAGACGGTGAACAAGCCCGCGACTTTATTTATGTGGAGGATGTTGCCAAAGTGATGCTTCACTTCATGAACAACCGGCATATGTCAGGAATTTTCAATGTCGGAACCGGTGTGGCCCGCACTTACCTTGACCTAAGCCGGGCGGTTTTCAAGGCGATGAAAATCGAAGAAGACATTCGCTTTATGAATACGCCGAAAGATATCCGCGACAATTACCAGTATTACACCTGCGCCCAAATAGATAAGCTACGGCAAGCCGGATACGATCAACCATTCATCAGCCTGGAAGATGCTGTACATGATTACGTTAAGTCATACCTTATCGCTGAATATTGCTTTTAGCTGAAAGCTTGATGCCAGACAGTGGATGCCAGAAGCTTAATTCTGGATGCCCAGGCACTCACCGAAACTGAAACTGAACACTTTTTCATGGTCCTTCAATCGTCGTTCGTCGCAAGAGGTTGGAATTTGAAACTCGAAACTTTCTCAATGATCGCGTGTGAAAACCCAGTTTTTGCCTTTCGACAATTCGTTGTTAAAATAATAATCGTCCAAATCAAAGGCTTTCAAATCTTCCGGATCAGACAACTTGTTTTGTACGATAAAGCGGCTCATCAAACCCCTTGCTTTCTTGGCATAAAACGAAATCATCTTGTATTGGCCGTCTTTCAAGTCTTTAAAGGCCGGTGAAATAATTTCGGCTTTGATTTTTTTCGAATCCACGACTTTAAAATACTCATTCGAAGCCAGGTTGATCAACGGGCCACCAGTTTTCTTCAAATCGTCATTGATCGCTTTGGTCACTTTCTCCTGCCAAAAGCCATACAAATTATCATACCCGTCAACGCCCCACTTTGTCCCCATTTCCAACCGGTAGGCCTGAATCAAATCCAGCGGTCTCAACACCCCATACAGTCCCGACAAAATCCGGATCGTTTGCTGTGCCACATCAAAATCAGCTTCCGAGAAAGTTCCCGCGTCCATTCCCTGGTAAACATCGCCCGCAAAAGCCAATACAGCCTGTTTGGCATTTTCTGGTTTGAAAGGGGTTTTCCACATTTGGTTCCGTTCAAAGTTCAATTCGCCCAACTTGGCCGAAATCCCCATCAGGCTTGATAAATCTTTGGGCGAAAGTTTTTTCAGCGACTTGTTGATGAGCCTGGCTTCTTTTAGAAAAGCCGCTTGCGAATAGTGTTCAGTGATCGGGTTTGAATCAAAATCCAGCGACTTGGCTGGTGAAAGAAGTACGAGCATAATTTCAGTTTTTTTTTGATTTTAAAACAAGCCGCCCATTAAAATGTTTACCCTATTTGCGGACAAGCAAAACCACATTTTCAACATGATGTGTATGCGGAAACATGTCGACTGGCTGAATCTGATCCACCCGGTATTTTTCGTCCATCAGGGCCAAGTCGCGAGCCTGCGATGCCGGGTTGCAACTCACATAAACCACTTTTGCAGGCGCCACATCCAGTATGGTCTTCACCACATCTTCATGCATTCCCGCGCGCGGCGGATCAGTAATAATAACATTCGGCTTGCCATTCTCAGCAATAAATGCATCGTTTAAAACAGCTTTCATGTCACCAGCAAAAAAGCTTGTGTTGCTTATTTGATTGATTTCGGAATTAATTTTAGCATCATCAATCGCTTCGGGAACATATTCAATACCAACCACCTTTTTTGCTTTCAATGCCACAAAGTTGGCAATTGTACCGGTTCCGGTATATAGATCGTAAACTACTTCTTCGCCTGTCAAGCCGGCAAAGTTGCGAGCTACTTTGTACAACTCATAAGCCTGCTCCGAGTTGGTTTGATAAAAGCTTTTTGGGCCAATTTTGAAACGCAGGCCTTCCATCTCCTCAAAAATATGATCGCGTCCCTTGTATGAAATCACTTCCTGATCGGTGATGGTATCATTTCCCTTGCTGTTAATGACATACATCAGCGAGGTCAAATCCGGAAACCGTTCCGTTAGCGCATTTAACAACCCTTCCCGCTTTTCAACGTCTTCTTCGAAAAAAGCAATAATCAACATGGTTTCGCCTGTTGAAGCAGTTCGAATGATCATATTCCGCAAAAAACCTTGCTGGCTTTTGATGTCGAAAAATTCCAAATTATTTTCCAACGCATAAGCCCGAATAAAATTGCGGATTTCATTCGACGGGTCCGGTTGCAACCAACACTTCTCAATATCGATAATTTTATCGAACATGCGCGGAATGTGAAAGCCCAACGCATTCATGGTTTGCGGCTCTTCGTCCGAATTCAGTTGTTCGGAAGTCAGCCAGCGCTTATTCGAAAAACTAAATTCAAGCTTATTCCGGTAAAAGGTGTCTTTGGCTGAACCCAGGATCGGACTCAGTTCCGGCAATTCAATGCGCCCGAGCCGTTTCAGCTGATCGCCCACCTGCTTCTGCTTATAAAACAACTGCTTTTCGTAGGGGAGAAACTGCCACTTACATCCGCCACAAACTCCGAAGTAAGCGCAAAAAGCCGCCACCCGGTCAGCTGACTCCTGATGTACACGCACCACGCGGGCTTCCTCGTAACTTTTCCTTTTCTTGGTTACCTGCAAATCCACCACATCACCGGGAATGGCATGCGTGGTAAACACAACCTTTTCATTCACGCGGGCAATCGCTTTGCCTTCGGCGCCAATATCGCTGATTGTCACTTGTTCATAAAAAGGTTTATTTCTTCGGCTTCGTCCCATATCAATCAAATTTGGTGCAAAAATAGGAAAATGAACGATACGCAACCGTTCTTCCCAAGCTTCATTTTCGCAAACACCCAAATGCTTCCGAATAGCTCAAAGAACTTAATTTCAACCCGCCAATCACCTGCACAAAACCTCAGATATGAACGGAACAGAATAATCGACAAATTTCTGTTGGATTGTCTTATCTTTGCACTTCATTTTTTTATTTATTATGATTTCAGTTGATCAGTTAGTCGTCAGTTTTGGCGGATTTGAGCTTTTAAAGAAGATTTCGTTTTTAATTACTCCGAAAGATCGGATCGGTTTGGCCGGAAAAAACGGTGCAGGAAAATCGACCCTCCTTAAAATCATTGCCGGGCAGCAAGCTCCCAGCGAAGGATCAGTCGTGGTTCCAAAGGATATCCGCGTGGGGTATTTACCGCAACACATGACAGTCTCGGACAATCATTCGGTTTTTGAAGAAACTAAAAAAGCGTTTGACGAGATTCTTCACATTAAAAAGAAAATTGACCACATCAATCACCAGATCTCCACGCGTGAAGACTACGAATCAGACGAATACATGGATCTCATTACCCAGGTGACTGAAATGAATGATCGGTTTCAAATGGTTGGCGGTAGTAATTTTGAAGCCGAAATTGAGCAAACGCTCACCGGTCTGGGATTTAAGCGCAGTGATTTTTCGCGTGCCACTTCCGAATTTAGCGGTGGCTGGCGAATGCGCGTTGAGCTGGCAAAAATCTTACTGAAAAAACCGGATGTCTTTCTGCTGGATGAGCCCACCAACCACCTGGACATTGAATCGATTCAATGGCTCGAAGATTTCCTGAAGGGCTATGCCGGATCGGTGGTGCTGGTATCGCACGACCGGGCATTTCTGGATGCGGTGACCAACCGTACCATCGAGATTTCGCTGGGAAAAATTTACGACTACAAAGCCAACTATTCACGCTACCTTGTGTTGCGACAGGAACAGCGAGAAACCCAGTTGGCTGCTTTCAAAAATCAGCAAAAAAAGATTGATGATACGGAGAAATTCATTGAGCGTTTCCGGTACAAAGCTACCAAGTCGGTGCAGGTGCAATCGCGTGCTAAAATGCTTGATAAATTGGATCGGATTGAGATCGAAGAGGAAGACAATTCACGCCTCAACATTCGTTTTCAACCGCCGGAACGATCAGGAACCATCGTGGCAGAATGCAAACACCTGACTAAAAAATATGGCGATTTGTTAGTGCTCGACGATATTCACCTGATGATTGAGCGGGGCGAGAAAGTGGCTTTTGTTGGCAAAAACGGCGAAGGAAAAACTACTTTGGCCCGAATCATTCTGAATGAGCTGGAATACCAGGGAACGATGAAACTCGGGCATAATGTTAAGATTGGCTATTTTGCTCAGGATCAAGCCCAACGACTGGACGAGAATCTTTCGGTGCTCGAAACCATCGACCAGATTGCTGTTGGCGACGTTCGAACAAAAATCCGCGATATTCTTGGTGCCTTCATGTTTTCGGGAGAAGATGTGGATAAAAAAGTGAAAGTCCTTTCAGGTGGCGAGCGTTCGCGGCTGGCCATGATCCGACTGATGCTGGAACCAGTCAACTTTTTGGTGATGGACGAACCCACCAACCACCTCGACATGCGCTCGAAAGAAATTCTGAAACAAGCTTTGGCAAGCTATGAAGGAACTGTCCTTGTTGTTTCGCACGACCGCGAATTTTTGGATGGCTTGGTCAATTGTATCTATGAATTTAAAGACCGGAAGATCAAGCAACATTTGGGTGGAATTTATGACTTCCTGAAGCGCAAGAAAATGGAATCGATGAAGGAGCTGGAAATGAAAAGCAAGCCCGATGCTGTTTCAGCAAAAAAAGAAAAACCGCAACAGGCCGAACCCAAACTGAGCTACGAAGAGCGCAAAGAGATAAACAAAAACATCAGCCGGCTGGAAAAACAGATCGAACAAGCAGAAGAGAATATAACCGAGCTGGAAAACAAGATTGAAGCTCTTGACGAGAAAATGGCCAAGCCCGAAGCCATAAACGATCACGCTGTCTTTGAACAGTACGATCAACTCAAGGCAAAACTGTCTGAGGTCATGCACGCCTGGGAGAAAAACCTGGAAGAATACGAATCATTGAAATCACAGAAAACCTGGTAATATGTACAACAAAGCACAAAAAAATACCGACGACTTTATTTTTGGCATCCGCGCGGTTATTGAAGCCATCGATTCAAGCAAAGAAATTGACAAAATCTTGCTAAAAAAAGGGTCTGGAGGTGATCTGTTCAAGGAGTTGTTTGAAAAAATCAGGGAACATCAAATTCCGTTTCAATACGTTCCACAGGAAAAAATTAACCGGATTACCCGCAAAAACCACCAAGGTGTGCTGGCGTTTATTTCACCAGTGACCTTTTATGAATTGGAGAATTTCCTGCCCTCGGTATTCGAAGCCGGCAAAAACCCGCTGATCTTGGTTTTAGACCAGGTAACTGATGTGCGTAATTTTGGAGCCATTGTGCGTACCGCCGAATGCGCAGGCGTTGATGCGATCGTCATTCCGGAAAAAGGAGCCGCCCGAATTAATGCCGATGCCGTAAAAACCTCAGCCGGCGCGTTGCACTTGGTGCCTGTTTGCCGCACCAAAGACCTGAAAAAAAGCATCGTTTTTTTAAAAGAGTCCGGATTAAGAATAACCGCCGCCACCGAAAAATCTTCGAACAATTACACACAGGCCGACTTTACCGGGCCAACTGCCATTGTAATGGGTTCGGAGGAAAAGGGAATCGAACAACAAATTCTGAACCTGGCCGATGCACAGCTTCAAATTCCCATTCTTGGTAAAATTGAATCGTTAAATGTGTCGGTCGCTGCCGGCTTACTCGTGTATGAAGCAGTCAGACAACGACTTACTCAATCCTGAATTGGCACCTGACGTTTAAAGGTCTCTTCAAGTGAGATAAAGGTTTCGGTACTTGATATTCCGGAAATCTTCTGAACTTTTCCACTTAAAATATCTTTTAAGTGCTCATTATCACGGGCATACACTTTCACAAAAATGGCATACTGCCCGGTCGTGTAGTGACATTCCACAATCTCCTGAATATCTTTCAGCTGTCGGGCAACATCCTCATAATAACCACCTTTTTCAAGAAAGATACCCACGTAAGTGCAGGTTTTAAAGTCCACTTTTCGGGGATCAATGTGATAACCTGAACCAGTAATGACTTTCATCTCAATCATTCGATTCACGCGCTGATGAACTGCAGCCCGTGAAATCCCAACTTCAGCAGCAACGTCTTTAAACGGGATTCGAGCATTGTTTGTGATAATCTCCAGAATGTGCAAATCTGTCTGGTCCAAGTTGTTTCGTAGTGTCATAATTAAACTTCAGCCTTGAATTATTGTGTGTAAAAATACACAATTTAAAACAGATAGTTAAATTTCCGGCACTGAATCTTGCATTGTGAGAAATTGGATCCACCTCCACAAACCGAACCAAAGTTCTCAAAAACAAAGTATTAACTTTTTACACTACTTTCACAAATCAAAACAAATGGAATGCAAGTCGCCAATTTTCATATCGTTTTGAGATTTTTATTTTTGTTTTTATTTTATTTTGCTATTTTTGCCCCTTATTCAATGTCAAATCGACAAAGGCTGAAACTATTTCGTTTGACTTCACATTGCAATTGTAGGTAACTTAAATATTTTGACATCATGAAAAATCGTAAACTCAGTTGGCTTTTTATTCTCTTGCTATTAATTCTTGCAGCGGTGGTTGGGGTATTTTTCCCCAGCGGATTTGGAGGCCTAGATGACCCCAATATTGACTCAGGCGATTCAGCCTGGATGTTGACGGCAACTGCCTTGGTTTTATTAATGACTCCCGGACTTGCATTCTTTTACGGAGGCATGATTCAGTCACGAAATATCCTTTCGACCATGTTGCAAAGCTACATCGCTATGGGATTGATCAGTGTGTTGTGGGTGGTTCTTGGGTTCAGCTTGGCTTTTGGCGACAGCATTGGCCCCGAGGGATTTGGATTGGTTGGAAACCCCTGGACTTTCTTCATGTTTAGAGGTGTAAGCGGAGCTACACATCCCGATCTGGCCCCAACCTTTCCATTAGCCTTGTTCGCAATGTTCCAGTTGAAATTTGCCATTATTACACCAGCTTTAATTACCGGATCATTTGCAGGCCGGGTGCGTTTCCGGGCATACATGCTTTTCATGGTCTTGTTTTCCTTATTCATTTATGCTCCACTGGCTCACTGGACTTGGCATCCAAACGGATTCCTGAGAAACTGGGGAGTACTCGATTTTGCCGGCGGAACGGTAGTCCATATGTCGGCTGGTTTTGCAGCTTTGGCAGGAGCATTGTTCTTGGGTAAACGTAAGGACTTTGGCAAGGAATTCAAACCTGCCAACATTCCATTTGTACTACTTGGTGCCGGAATGTTATGGTTTGGCTGGTTTGGCTTTAATGCCGGTTCGGCTCTGGGCGCAAATTCAACAGCCGCCCTGGCGCTGATGAACACCAACACGGCCTCCGCAGCAGCCATGCTTGCCTATTTATTTTACGACATGGCCAAAGGAAAGAAACCAACCGGGATGGGTGCGTCCATCGGACTGGTTGTTGGCTTGGTAGCCATTACGCCCGCTGCGGGTTTTGTCAATGTGGGTGCCAGTATTTTTATTGGTGTTGTGGCCGCATTGATCAGCAACTACGCCATCGAACTTCGCTCAAAAACACGGCTGGACGACACACTGGATGTATTTCCTGCACACGGGATGGGTGGTATTGTTGGCATGTTGCTAACCGCCGTTTTTGCTCAAGAAGTCGGCTTGATTTATGGCGAGTTCACGACGTTCCTTTACCACCTGCTGGCTTTGGTAATTGTTGGAATCTTCACCTTCGGGGGGTCTTACCTGCTGTATAAAGTCACTGATATGATTGTTCCATTGCGTGTTTCGGCCCAGTCAGAAAAAATAGGTCTGGACTTGAGTCAACACAACGAATCGTACGATTTTGAATATAAAAGCGAAAAATAGCATTAACGAATCTCCTTTCCATATACTCAAAAACTCCCCGGAATGCGGGGAGTTTTCTTTTTGTTGTCTTCTCACGATTTACGAAACGTTAACTGAAGATCGAAAATCTCAGTCCCATTTTTCTCTTCCGATTGATCTCGGTACCTACGCACTCGAAAAAATAGATGGACAAATGATCCAAGGCTCTTGAATTAAGGCACAGGAATCAATCTCAATATTTTGCCCGGATTTTCAATGGCGACATACACGAAGCCATCCGGACTCATTTCAACATTTCGCACCCTTCCAATTCCTTCCAGAAGCTTTTCCTGATGGGTGACGGTATTTCCATCCAAAACAACCCGCTCAACATACATAAAACGGAGTGAACCAACCAAAATATTATTCTTCCATTTCTCGTAACGGTCACCCTTCACGAAGGTAGTTCCGCAAGGCGCAATCGACGGGTCCCAATAAATAATGGGCTGCTCCATACCTTCTTTTTCGGTTATTTCTGTAAACGTTGTGCCATCGTAATTGATGCCATAAGAAATAACCGGCCAGCCATAGTTTAATCCTGGCTTGATCAGATTCAGCTCATCGCCGCCACGGGGGCCGTGTTCTGTTTCCCAAATTTCACCTGTTTCGGGATGCATGCAAGTTCCCTGCGGATTACGGTGTCCATAGGAATAAATGCTGGGCTGGGCATTTGGAGTGTCGATAAACGGATTATCTTCAGGGATTGAGCCGTCATCATAAATCCGGTGAATTTTGCCTGAGTGATTCGTTAAGGTCTGCGGATTAACATCGCGGTTGCCGCGATCGCCAATTCCAAAGAAAAGGTAGCCATCCTTGTCGAATTCGAGTTTGCAGCCCCAATGTTGTCCACGATTCGAATCGGGGAAACCATTGAAAATAACTTCCTGATCAACCAGTTGGTTGCCATTAAGCCGGGCACGCATGACGTTGGTGCAACCTTCATTCTTGTTATCATCGGCATAACCAGAATATGACAGATAGAGCCAGCCATTTTCTTCGTAGTTCGGGTGCAGTTCCAAATCCATCAGCCCCCCCTGCCCTTTCACCATAATTTCGGGCAAGCCAGTAATTTCCTTCAATTCATAATTGGTAAAGCGATACAATTTAGCGGAACGCTCTGCTATTAGCAGGTCGCCGTTCGGAAGAAATTCCAGTCCCCATGGAACACCCAGGCCAGAAACCACCGTATCAACAATAAACTTCTGCTCTTCCGATTCGACCACCTGGTTGCCTGAAAGTGCTGGTTTCAGAGACCCTTTATCTTCAGGGACTCCTTTCTTCACATACTCGGCCAATGCTGAAATCTCGTCTTCCGAGAAAGTCGCTTCGAAACCGGGCATGCCCATTTCGTCCTGTCCAAAGGTAATGCTGTGAATGATGGCTGCATTGTCTTCTCCATACATCCACTCTTTGTCTTCAAATTTCTCAAGATTATTACCGTGACATCCGGCACAGAAATTCTGGTAGTTTTCGGCTGCTTGTTGCATTCGCTGTTCATTGTGCTGACCGTTTGTTGTACAACTTCCAAACACAAAAAGTAAAACGAGCATTGCAACCAACTGATTCATCAAGTTTTGATTCATTTTATTTTAGCTTTAGATTATCTTTCACCGAAACAAAAGGGAGAATTAAAAGTTAAGGCTTTTTTGTTAATAATACCAAATTCCGGGATCAAATTAAGCCCGAACAGCAAAAACAAACCGCCTTATTACTCTTAGATCAAAAGTTCATTTTAAACCGAAACCTGTCGAGGACCAGCAAATGCGACAGATCTTTCTACCGCACCAAAAACCTCAAACAAACCGGATCGGGAACCTCCATACTTGTTCCCGTGTAGGAAAGTATTACAGCTTCAGGATCAATTTCAAAGACGGTAATGTTGTTGCTATGCTGATTGGCAACCAACAGGTAATTTCCTCCCGGAGAAATACTGAAGTTGCGCGGCCATTCTCCCTCAACCGGAACTGTTTCAATCAAGTGAATAGAGCCATTGGCATCGCGGCTGAACACGGCAATGGAGTTGTGCCCCCGGTTAGAGCTGTAGACAAATCTGCCGTCATCACTCACATGAATATCCGCTCCAGAATTATCACCCTCAAAATCAATCGGTAAAGTCGACACACTTTCAAGCAGGTCGAACTGTTCATCTTGCTTTTTCAGCACACTCACCTGCGAATTCAACTCGTTCATCACATAAATGAATTGTCCGTCGGGTGAAAAAGCGAAGTGGCGTGGACCAGCTCCAGGCTCCATCGCGACAAACGCTTTTTCGGCTTCCTGGAATCGACCGGTGACTTCATCATATTGGTAAAACTCCAGCTTATCGTTGCCCAAATCGGCCGAAACAAGCAAGTCTCCGGAAAACTCGAACAGTGCCGAATGCGCATGCGGCTGGCTTTGTCGGGTACTGTCGGGCCCTGAGCCTACATGCTGAATTTGCTGAAACGAATCGCTCAAGCCACCATCGTCTTCCACGCGATAAAAGCTGAGACTGCCGCTGCTGTAGTTCGAAGCCACCACAAACTTGCCGTCGGGCGAAACTTCCACATGGCAAGGATGATATCCTTTCGTGGCCTTTTGATTAATTTTTTCCAGCTCTCCGGAAGCGGCAATCCGGTAAGCCGTTACCGAACCGCTATCAATCCCCGGACTTTGCCTGACCTCCGACACGGCATACAAGTAGTCTTGGTTGGGCGAAATCGCCAAAAAAGAGGGATTTTCCTGGTTCGGGCTTACAAATTTTAGCGTAAGCTCCCCTAATTCTTCATCAAACTCGTAACAATAAATTCCTTCGCTATCGTTGTCGGTGTAAGTTCCGACATACAACAGAACTTCTTCTTTAGGACTACAGGAAACCAATAAAATGGCTATCAACGCAATAAACAGGAATGTTTTTTTCATCTTTTTATTTTTTCAATTTAAGGTTGTGCAATCTTCGTATCCTGCTCTGTCGCTTTATTTAGCTGACCAACGGATGAAACTCCCAAAAACATTCGCCGGTGTGAACTGTGTTTTGATCATGGTCGTTTCATATGTCAGGATTTAAAGACCAAACTAAAAAGTCAGTACCTTGTTAATTGGATTAGAATGTGAAATCTAAAAATAACGGAAATGAACCCAAAAAAAACATTTGTCGCTGTATTTATTTTATTTTTTTCGATTTACAGCTACGGTCAAAAACTTGTTGAAGTTTGGCGTACCGGACCAAACATGAAAACTCCCGAGTCAGTCTATTACGATGCTGATCTGGATGTGATCTTTGTTGCCAACATCAATGAAAATCCTTCAGAAAAAGATGGAAATGGTTTTATCACCCAACTGAATGCCGACGGAACGGTAAAAGAAATGAAATGGGCAACCGGCTTGAGTGGTCCAAAAGGCATGGCTGTTTATGACGGAAAATTGTATGTTTCGGATATCGATGAGCTGGTTGAAATTAATCTTAGCGATGGTGAAATCGCAAACCGCTACCCTGCTCCAGGTTCCATTTTCCTGAATGACGTGGCTGCTTGCAGCAATGGAACAATCTTCGTAACCGACAGCCGGACCAACAAGGTACACGCTTTAACCGATGGAAAATTTGAAGTCTGGAAGGAAAGTGACCAATTTGAAGGCATTAACGGTTTGTACACCGAAAAAGGAAAGCTCTACATAGGGTCGGACAAGATTCATGTGGCCGATGTAAAAACCAAAGAAATGACTGAGATGCAGAGCGGCTGTCAGGGCATTGATGGCTTGGAAAAAGACAACCAGGGCAACTTTGTATTTTCGAATTGGGCTGGGCGAATTTTTTATCTGGAGGACGGTGAAATGACCAAACTCTGGGATTCAACCGAAGAAGAAATTAATACAGCTGATGTCTTTTTTGCCAAAGAACTTGATCTCCTCTTGGTTCCTACTTTTTTCGACAACCAAGTTGTTGCTTATAAAATTGAAAAATGATCTTGCGCTTGCAAGCTTTCTGAAAAACACAATCAAAAAAACCAGAAAATCATGGCGAAAGGAAAAATAGCAGAGAAAAGTCCGTTGATGATGGAAATGCAACCAGGCACCTATTTTTGGTGTGCTTGTGGAAAGAGCTCCAATCAACCGTTTTGCGACGGTTCGCACACAGGCAGCGAATTTACGCCCAAAGAAGTGAAAATTGAAGAAGTTCAATCGGTATTTTGGTGCCGGTGCAAACAAACAGACAACCCGCCATTTTGTGACGGAACCCATAACAAACTTTGAAATCATCAAATAACTGAATAAAAGGAGGCTAAAAAGTCTCCTTTTAAAATTTCTCCTCTCTAATTTCTCGTTCCTGGTGCCTCGCCCCCTCCCTCCAACCTTGTCGCGCAAAAAAAACCGCTTAAGATTCTTTCTAAATTCAGACAAAACAGTCTCAATTTGATAGTGAGTTCTTCATCCTGATAATATTCCGGAAAATCACCATCCGGCAAACCCCTGTAAGATTGGCTATTGCGAAAACAGATCCGCATGGCACAGTACTTGCGCCCTCTTTATCAATAATTCTAAAACTTAGAAAAATGAAAACAAAAATTTCAATTTTACTAGTACTATTTATTTTCTCAATGGTAGCAATCAGTTGTTCGGATGATGATGACGTGGACAAACAACATGGCGAAGTCAATGTGAAAGTGACTGATGCTCCTTCGGATGATACTAATATTCAGGGAACATTCGTTACCATTTCCGAAGTCAAAGTCGACGGACAGGCGGTGGAAGGTTTTACCGCACAAACCATAGAAATTTCAGCCTACCAAAATGGTAATGCCAAATTGTTGGTTAGTGAAACACTCGAAGCCGACACCTACAGCAGCGTTAGCTTGGTGCTTGACTACCAAACTGATGCAGACGGAAATTCGCCTGGTTGCTATGTGCTAACCGACGATGACAGCAAACATGCGTTGGAAGCGGCTACAAGCAGTACCACCGAAGTCACCTTCAACAAGTCATTCGATGTGGAAGCCAATGGCATGACTGACCTTGTGATTGATTTTGATTTGCGTAAAGCAATCGTGCGCGATGAGGATGGAGGCGACAGTGAATACAAATTTGTAACCAGCGCTGAAATAACCAATTCATTACGTATTGTTCAAGAAGATGATTGTGGAGAAATTAATGGACAGATTAATAACCATGCGGAAGCCGAAGGCTCGTTGGTAATTTTCGCCTATGAAAAAGGAAGCTTCAACGCTGAAACGGAAACCCAAGGACAAGGAGCCAGCCAGGTTCTGTTTGCCAACGCAGAAACAAGTGCCAAAGTTGCAAACGACGGCAGTTACAAGCTGTCGTTTCTGGAAGAAGGCGATTATGAAGTTCATGTCGCATCGTACGAAGAAGACGCCAATGGGCAGGTTACATTTACAGGTTTGATTGAAGCTTCAAGCTCAATTAGTGGCCTATTGCTAAACGACATCACCGTTGAAGCCAATAGTCAGGTAAATCTCGATATTGATATTTCTGCCTTGGTTAATTTATAACTAGATTTCTTACAAAGTTTGAGGGAGTAAAAGTTGCCGTGAAAGAGTCTGCTTTTCTGTTTATTCAGCAAAGGGGGTGGCAACTTGAACTCCCTCTTTTTTTATCTAAAAAAAAAAACGCTGCCTGAACGAATGCCAGCAATAAAATTTCATTAAATTGGAGTCCTGTTAAAAAACCCACTTTTTTAAAACCTTGCCAGACTATGAAAAGCGAAGAAAAACTTGTTCGTGTTTTTTCCGGAAGCGAAGTTTCGGTTATTCTTTTAAAAGCCAAATTAGAGGAAGAAGCAGGCGTGTCAGCTATCATCCAAAATGATTTTCAATCGGGTATTTCAGCCGGATTTGCCGGAAGCACTCCAACGGGTGTTGATTTGTACATTCGAGAAGGAGATCTCACCATGGCCGAACCTATTGTTCAAGCTTTTCAGGAATAGCTTGTACCATTCAAACAAGTCCGTTAAAAAACCTAAATCATCAAAACCATGACGTCCCAGCAAACTAGCCAACTCATGCGATACTTATTGATTATGAGCGCTTTTTCCATTCTGATCGGTGTTCTATTCAAATTACAGCATTACCCGTATGGGCAACAATTGTTTTATTTCGGACTGGTTGCGAATTTTGTGATCAGCAGTCTGGAGATTAATCGGCTAAAACGACGAATAAAAACACTCGAGAAAGGACGGGAAACTTCCGAAGATCCAGCAAGCCTTAGAAAGTAGACTGGAAAATTGAATTCAGTCTCATTTGCATCAATGGAATGCCTCCAATCGGCAAGCTCGGACTGTTGTTCCGTATCTTCGTGCACCTTGATTTTTCGTACCAACGGTTTTCACTTGACCGCAACCGGGTCGCTACTCCATCCTTTTCGCTTCTTCCCAATAATGATCCATTTCGGAGAGAGACATGTTTTTCAAGTCCTTACCTTTTTTCAAGGTTTGGCTTTCTAGATAGTTAAAGCGCTGAATGAACTTCAGGTTAGTTCGTTCCAGAGCAGCTTCCGGGTCAATGCCATAAAGCCGGGCAGCATTGACCATCGCAAAAAACAAGTCTCCAAATTCAGCTTCAATTTTGTCTCGGTTATTTTCTGTCAACTCATGCTGCAACTCATTCACCTCTTCTTTCACCTTGTCCCACACCTGATCCGGATGGTCCCAGTCGAAACCAACACCGCTGGCTTTCTCCTGTATCCGGTTGGCCTTTACCAAAGCGGGCAGCGAAGCAGGAACACCTTCCAGCACCGTCTTCTTTTTTCGGCCTTTTTCCTTCAACTTTAAAGCTTCCCAGTTTTGCTCCACTTCGCGGGCATTGTTCACATCCACCTCGCCATAAATATGGGGATGACGATAGATTAGCTTCTCGTTCAGACTATTGATTACATCGCTGATATCAAAGGCCTTTTGCTCTGAACCAATCTTGGCATAAAACACAATGTGCAACAGTAAATCGCCCAGCTCCTTTTTTATTTCCTGAAGATCGGCCTGCAAAATGGCATCACCCAGTTCGTAGGTTTCTTCAATGGTGAGCCTGCGTAACGACTCAAAAGTCTGCTCGCGATCCCAAGGGCATTGCTCGCGCAGTTCATCCATAATCTCCAAAAGTCTTCCAAAAGCTTCTAATTTATCTTTCATCGGTGGGGGCATTTTTAATTGAATTCAACAAAACTACAATCTTTCCTGAAAGTGACCAGAAGAAGCCGGAAAAAGATAAAAACGAATCACCCGCCCGAGCGCTTCACTTTGTATCCCTCGGCTTGAAGAATCTGCATGACCTTGTCTCGAAAGTCGCCCTGAATCATGACTTCACCATCTTTCGCTGATCCCCCTACTCCGCACTTCGACTTTAACCGTTTTCCCAGAGCTTTCAGGTCGTCATCGTTTCCTACAAAACCAGTCACCAGCGTAACCGCTTTCCCTTTCCGGTTCTTTTTATCCAAACTCACCCGTAAATCCTGCTGCTTCGGAACCAGTGTTTGCTGTTCCTCCCGCTCTTCCTTATTAAAACTGAAATCAGGATTGGTAGAATAAACTATTCCTAAGCGCTCTTTCCAATCTTTTGCCATAATTTTTGTCTTTAGCATTTCAAAAGTAACAAGAATATATGAGGCTACAGCTCCTGCTGCTCATTCTTTTTGGCTGACTGATATGAACCTTTAGGAGTTGGATTGGTTGCAGTAGAAAACGAATTGGCAAGAGAAAATGACACGACTGATTGAAGTAAATGGCAGGGAGGATATTTTACCAAAGTATCGGAATACACCCATTGGTCTATTATTGGAATACCAAAATCTAAATAAGACATTTAGTGCCTATGAAAAACCGAGAATGCTTATTGGCATGTGCATGGACAACCGTAAAAACCTGTGGGTTCCGGACAATTTTGCATACATCATCCGGTCGGGTGGCGCCAACCTGTTTTACCACGAATTTCAGGTTTCATACGCCATTGGGGTTGGTGGGGTTCAGCACATTGCTTTAATTGGTCATACCAACTGCGAGATGGTTCAGCTCGAAGAACGCAAAGATAAATTTATTAACGGATTGGCTATCAATGCCGGGTGGGAAAAAGATACTGCACAAATGCATTTCGAAAACCTTTCGCCTTTTTTTGAAATTGGCAATGCGGTGGATTTTTTAGTCGCCGAAGCCGGTAGACTTCGCCGGCGTTATCCCAAGGTCACCATCGCCCCGCTGTTTTATAATGTTGTGACCAATAACCTGGAACAAATCGAAGTTGAATAATCCCCAGAACCACAAACGCTCCGGGGATTATCTGTCTGATTAAAACTTAAAATCAATTCCGACAAAGAAATGAGTTCCGGCCTGCGGAAAATAGCCGTCCATTTTGTAGCGGTCGCCACTCAACCGGTAAGAGTAAACCCAGGCATTACTTTCGTATTCCACATCGAATAGGTTGTTCACCATCAGATGCAGTTTCACCTCATCAAACAATTTCATTTTCCAGGCATACTCAACTTTCAGATTATTCACAAACCAGGAGTCCAGCTTCCGGTCTTCGCTCGCTGAATTGTCAATGTATTGATCACTCACATAATTAGACAGCAGACTGATGTTAAAACCCTGGGCCGGGGCAAACTTCCACTGACTATTCACAATCACATTGGGCGAAAAGGCTAAGTCCGTTTCTCCCAACTCAAATGCATCCTGTTCGCCAGAGTCCCAGTTATCAACGTACTCCGTAAAATCCTTGATTTTATTCTGGCTGAAGGTTGCATTGGCATCCCAACTCAGACTGCGAGTCAACTTCAAACCACCGGTCAGTTCAATTCCCGCCCGGTAACTCTCATCCACGTTCATCATCAACGACGAACCTACATCATTCAATTCGCCGGTTTGAATCAGCTGGTCCTTGTAAGCCATGTAATACAGGTTTGCCCCAAGCAAAAAGTTGGAAGTCCGGAAAGTGTAGCCTGCCTCAAAATCATTCAGCGACTCGGCCACCGGCAGTTTTTCGCCAGGATCAACATCAACAAAATTGCTACGGTTTGGCTCACGGTTGGCACGGGCATAGCTCAGGTAAGCTTCCTGTGAATCGTTTGGCCGGTAAAAGATTCCAAATTTGGGGTTGAAGAATTTGAACTCGTGCGATTGCGTTAGATCGCGCAAATCATCATCAATGCCGTCAATGGTATAATCGATGTTTCGGTACTGTAAGTCAGCATATAAACTCACCGCTTCCGAAAGCTGGTAATTGTACTTTCCAAATACATTAAAATCTTTCTTTACACCGGTTCCGCGGTACCACTCATGATCTTTTTCGTTTTCGCCCATATATTGCGCCCAAATAACTTGTCCAAAATGGTCACCATCGTAAGTATTGTAGCCACCACCAAAGGTGAACGTTGATTTATTCTTGTCGTAATTCAACGAAAAAGTGGTTCCGTAAAAATCGTTGTCCAACCACTTGCGAACCACCATATCCGTTTCGTCCACGCCATCAGGAGCAATCATTTGATAGTCTGCATATTCTTCATCGTATTTGTAATTCTCATAGTAACCTCTGCCGTAAGTGTAATGCAAAGCAGCATTCAAGTTCAGATAATCATTAACCTGATGCGAAAAATGTAGCTGGTAGTGATCTTGCTGGTAATGATCCACCTCGTTTTCGTAAGTATAAAAATTGTAGGTACGGAAATCCGAATTGATCAGTCCCTCATACCGAATTTCATTTTCACGAGCTGATCCTGACCATAGCCAATGGTCGAGATAACGCTGCATCCCGGCTTCGTCTCCGTTCAACTTCACCGCAGGAACACCATACCATGCTTGGTAAGTTTCTTCAAAACCAGAAAACACGTTAATTTTCAGGATGGTATTTTCTGAATAATATCCTGCTGAGGTGAAAAAAGATTTCAAATCGGCTGAAGCCCGATCGACAAAACCATCCGAATTCACTTTTGACAAACGAACATCGAAGGTAAAATGGTCATTGATCAAGCCTGTTCCGGCAGCCACCGAATTCTTCAGCGTATTAAACGAACCGGCTGAAGTCCGGTACTCGGCATAAGCCTCCGAATTAAGAGTTGATGTTTGCAGATTGATGGTTGCCCCAAAAGCGGCCGCACCATTGGTTGAAGTTCCAACACCGCGCTGCACCTGAATATTCTCTACCGAGCCTGCCAAATCGGGAATATCCACAAACCAGGTTCCATGCGACTCCGCGTCATTCATCGGAATTCCGTTCACGGTTACATTGATCCGGTTCAGGTCCGTTCCCCGAATCCGAAAATTGGTGTACCCAATACCAGCCCCGGCATCCGAAGTAGCCACATATGACGGAGTCATGGTCAAAAGGTAAGGAATATCCTGTCCCATGTTCCGGCTTTCAATGGTTGACTGATCAACCGTTGTTTTGGCTACTGGCGTTTTATCGCTCGCCCGCGTTGCAGAAACCATTACTTCCTCAGCCATGATGTGGCGAGGTTTCAGCTCAACATGCAGCTTCGTATCGCCATCCACCTTCAGTCTTAGATTTCTGGGTTCGTACCCAACAAAGGAAACCTTCAAGGCATAGTTCCCTGCATTCACATTTTCAAACTGGTACCTGCCATCTTCGTTGGTTGAAGTGCCTCGGTAACTGCCCGATAAAACCAGGTTGGCACCAACCAGTTCTTCACCCGATTCATCCGTCACTTTTCCGCTGATTGAAAACTGTGCGAACGAATACACAAACAAACACTGCATCAGCAGCATTAATCCTAATCGTTTCATTTTGTGATAATTTTGGTTAATAAATAACCAATGAGGTAGGAATTGAATTCCTTTCGCCCTCCCTACGCCGGTACTAACCGGATCAGGTTCTTTGGGTATGATCTCAGTCCGTCAAATTTGGACACCCCATTGCGTAAACAACGCTGCAAAGGTAAAAAAGAAAACGCAAACTCTTCATTCTAAATTAGCAATCGCACAAGCAAAAACATGAAAATATTTCAGCATCAGCAATTTAAATCGTGATTTTTTGACTTCTTCACCGCCAAAATGTCCACTTATTTACACACAATCGATCAGAAAAAACCAATTAATCCGCTTGGTATGGCCTTTGATGTTCTGAGGGTGTAGTCATTAAATGTTAAACAAAAGAATAGGAGGATTTAGCCATGTTACCATTGACGAGAAACAGAAGAAACCTTCCAAATGTATTTGATGATTTCTTTGGAAGAAATTTTTGGAATGACGTTTTTGAAAAACCCGAATGGAGCTCAAATCCAGCAGTGAATGTTTATGAGAAAAAAGACAATTTTGAAATTGAGGTGGCTGCACCGGGTCTGGAGAAAAAAGATTTCCACATCGATTTAAAAGACAATGTTCTGACAGTTTCTTCAGAAAAGCAAGAAACGAAAGAAGAAAAGGACGGAGAAAAAGTTGTTTTCAGTGAATTTAACTACACGTCGTTTAGCCGTTCATTCAGGCTCCCTGACGGTGTTGATGCCAATAAGATTAAGGCAACTCACAAAAACGGTGTGCTCAAAATCTCACTTCCCAAGCTGGAAGCATACAGAACACAAGCTCCAAGAATGATCGAAATTTCATAGTTTAGTAGGTTTAGGTTTTAGTTTAGTTAGCAGAAAGGCCTCGCAAACGCGGGGTCTTTTTATTATCTGAGGAGGGAAATTTTCAAATATTAAAAGGTTGCTGGAATAACCACGTAAGCGACAACGGCTCACACGGCAACAACATTGGGTTAATGCAAAGCAACATCCGATTATCGCACAACAATGTGCGGTGAATGCAAGATCCGCTGAATAAATCGAAATCGAATCAGCCTATAAAAACTTTTTTCTTTTAAATAGCCAAAACTGAAAGCCAACCAGCAGTAAAAGGATCGCAAAAAAAACAGCAAAGGCCAACGGGTTCTCAGCCATTGGAATACCAGCCAGGTTAACACCAAGCAATCCGGTAAAAAAGCCCAAGGGTAAAAAAAAGGCCGCCACAATTGTCAACACATACATGCGCCTATTCATTTGTTCATTTTGTCGGTTATACAAGGTTTCCTGGCTTACGGTTCCCATGTCGCGTGCGGCATCCAACATTTCGAGGTAACGAATGAGCTGGTCGGTAATCTCACGAAATCGAAGTTGTTGCTTCACATTGATCCAGCTGGTTTTCTCGAGTTGAATTTTCAACAAGGCGTCGCGCTCCGGCACCAAAAATCGTTTCAATTGGATGATTTGGCGCCGCAAATTATGAATCTCAATCCGATAGTCATGTTCCTCATCGTCGAGTACCAGCTCTTCAATCTCAGCCGACCGGTCTTCAAGATCTTCCATGACATCACTCATTCTGAAAACCAGTCTCTCGCAAAGAAAAACCAGGAAGTGCCCGGTTGACTTCGGTGGATTGCCCGCTTCAACTTGCTGAATAACATCATCGATTGACAAAACATTTCGTCGCTGAGAGCTGATAATCCGGTTCTTTGTGATCAGCAGGCGGATGGAAACCATATCTTCAGGATCTGCCCCTTCGGCGAGGTTTACACCACGCAGGATCAAGAGCATGTCGTCGTTCGAAATTGACATGCGCGGGCGGGTTTCGCCTTTCAGCAAAGCATCAGCAAACAACTCGTCGGCACCTTCGAGCGAGTGGATTTTCGCGGACGTGTCCGGCGAATTCAAATCAAACTGCAACCATTGGTAGGCATGCTCCGGAATCGGATTGTTAATTTGGTCTTCTGTAAGCGGTTCAACTTTCTTTGACGCAGGAAAAATGTTGTACGCGTGAATTAAAGCCATAGCAGAAACGAATTAGTTGCGATCAAGATACTAAGGATTTATGAATTGAAGAAGATCTGTGAAATGGAATCTTATTGCTCAACTTCGCGAAATGTCTTTTTGCCTTCGAGGTAAAACTTCCAGATGATGCTTTTGCACAGTACCTCATCGGGCCATATTGGAGTCGCTATTTTTTTCAGGGCCTCGCGTTTATGTCGAATTCGCTGATGCGACCGGTAAAAGGCCCAATGGGCACGGATTACACTCGTGAAGCCGTTGACGTTTCCCTCGCTCAAGAGTTTAAATGCGGCCACTCCGTCCAATAGCATCCGCACCACAATCACTTTGTAAAACTTATGCCTTGGAAGGTTTTTATACAGCAACCAAAGACTGTTTCGGAAATTCAGGAACAATTTCTTTGGGTTGTCATAAGAAAGCGAGCCTCCTCCCAAGTGATAAACTTTGCTGAAAGGAGTAAACAGAATTTTGTATCCCCTGTTCTTTAGGCGCCAGCACAAATCAATTTCCTCCATGTGTGCCCAAAAGTCGGCATCGAAACCACCCGTTTGATGGAAATATTCGGCCCGGATAGCCATACAGGCACCTGTTGCCCAAAAAATGTTGGTCACCTGGTCAAACTGTCCTTCGTCTTTCTCAACCACATTCAAAATTCGCCCACGACAAAACGGATAGCCGAGTTTATCAATGAAACCACCAGCTGCTCCGGCATACTCAAATTCGTTTTTCCGATGCCAGCTCAGCACCTTAGGCTGAACCGCCGCCACCGTTTTATCCCTCTCCATCAATTCAATCAGCGGATTGATCCAGTTTGGAGTTACCTCCACATCCGAATTTAGCAAAATATAATAGGTCGCCTCTATTTGTTGAAGCGCCAAGTTGTAACCCTTGGAAAATCCATAGTTTTGATCAAGCTGCAGTATTTTTACCTGTGGAAAATTTTCCCTGAGAAACGAAATGGATTCGTCATCAGACTGGTTGTCGGCGACGATAATTTCAACACGATCTTCCTGACTATACTGAATGACTGAGGGAAGGTACTGTTCAAGCAGCTTTCGGCCGTTCCAGTTGAGAATAACAATGGCAACACGGGATGAATTCATGCCGCAAAGATAGTCATGAAATCAGAATCCGGGAAAGAATACTGATCAGGTTTTCTTTCTCCAACCTGTTAAGTACTTCCTGCACTTTCGCCAGTTTATTTTTCTTTCCTGAATCGAGAATGGCTTTAATTTCCTTGAATTGCTTGCCGGTTAACTCTTCTTCCATAAACTCCCACACTTTGTCCACCGATGATTCTTGCTGCGGCAATCCCAGGTTTTCAAGCTCCATAATTGCAGCCTCTAAAATTTCTTCGGCCTGCATTTTTACCGGGTCATCGGTTTTTTCGTTGCCCGTTGCATCACGCAAAGTCCAACTCGAATAATCGTACTTTAACTCGGAAATCATCTTCACGATGTTGTGGTTGGCACCAAAGATCCGTTGCAGAAAGAGGGTCGTCTGGTTCTTCCAGGCTTCCAGGTCGAAGCTTTTCTCTGTCAGCTTTTCTTGCTGTTTCTTGAGTAGGGCAATTTCTTTTTCAGCCATCGTTGCTTTTTTGTGCAATTTAGTCTATTACCCGACTCTGTACAACAACCAAGACGAAAAAACTATCCCAAATAATGATTTACTTTTTCGAAAAAGGCGGGAAAATAATTTTCATTTGAGGCGATAATTTCTTTCCCATGCAGAAAGTTATCGCCTCCCCTAAAGTCACAAACTTTTCCGCCTGCCTCTTTCAAAATGATGATCCCGGCAGCAATATCCCACGAATGCAGGGCATGTTCGAAAAATCCGTCAAAACGCCCGCAAGCCACATATACCATATCCACCGCGGCCGATCCCATTCGACGCATGCCGCGCGTTTCAATCATGAAAAACTCCAGCAAACGCAGGTAATCGTTTAGCATCTCGAAATTGTAGTACGGAAAACCTGTGGCCAGCAAAGCATCTTCGTGGGTGCTGCATTTGGATACCTCGATGGGGTTTCCGTTTAACCACGCACCCCCGCCTTTCCAGGCCGAAAAAAGTTCGTCCTGCCCAATCTCGTAAACCACACCCGCAATGGGTTCATCACCATCAATTAAGCCAATAGAAACCGAATGCGGAAAAATTCCATGAATAAAATTAGTCGTGCCATCCAGCGGGTCAATCACCCATTTCAACTGCTCGCCATCTTCGGTAGCTGTTCCTTCTTCAGTGATATAACCTGCTTCGGGAATCAGTTTCCGCAATTCAGTTACTATCATCGTCTCCGCATTTTTATCGACATAGGTCACCAAGCTGGCTTTTCCCTTCAGCTCAATATCGTCGTTGGTAATTTTTGAACGCTCTTCACGAATAAACTGTCCGGCTGATTTGGCGACCGCCGCCATTGTTTTGCAAATATGTTGTAAATCCATTGTTTTCTTTTTGTTCGAAATTCGCCTAAATTAGCTCGACTTCAAAATTTCCGATGTTATTTATTTCTGAAAGCTTCATGAAATGAATGATCCGATGAATTGCGGTCATCGGATCACGGGATGAAAATTTTGTATCAATTGCTACAGGAGATCGCTGGCCAATTCAGCCAAATAACTGCGCTCTCCCTTTACAAGGTTGACATGTGAAAACAGTTCCTGGCTCCGCATTTTGTCAGTCATATAAGCCAGTCCGTTTGATTTCATGTCGAGGTAGGGCGAATCGATTTGCTGCATATCACCCGTAAAAACCATTTTGGTACCTTCACCCGCCCGGGTAATAATGGTCTTTATTTCGTGCGGTGTGAGGTTTTGTGCTTCATCGACAATAAAGAATGCATTGGACAAACTGCGACCGCGAATATATGCCAGCGGAGTAATCAGCAAACGTTCTTCCTTCAGCAACTCCTCAATTTTCATATACTCCTGGCTGCGAGGGTTGAATGCATGCTTAATCACCGACAAGTTATCAAAAAGAGGCTGCATGTAAGGACTGATCTTTTCGGTGGCATCACCCGGCAAATAACCCAAATCACGGTTGCTCAACGCCACAATGGGACGTGCGAGTAGAATTTGTTCGTACTGCTTGTTTTGCTCCAACGCGGCTGCCAGCGCCAGCAAGGTTTTTCCGGTTCCGGCTTTCCCGGTGAGCGATACAAGTTTAATATCAGGATTCAACAGGGAATTGATGCTAAATGTTTGCTCGGCATTGCGTGGTTTGATTCCGTAAGCCACGCGCTTTTCAATCCGGACAATCCGCTGGGAGCCACTGTCGAAACGAGCCAAAACACTCGATTTATTTCCTTTCAGGATAAAATATTCGTTGGGAACCGGCTTTCCGCTGATTTCAGATTCTGCAATCGGAAAAGATCCTTCGTTGTACAACCGCTCAATCAGTTGATCTTTGTACGTCTCAATCTCCGTAATGCTCTTTTCAAAAACCTGTGGATCCTTGATCTTGTCATTCTGGTAATCCTCAGACATGAGTCCCAGCGACTTCGCCTTCATCCGCAAATTAATGTCTTTCGAAACCAGAATCGTCTGGCGATCCGGATTATCGTTCTTCACAAATTCGGCCACCGCCAAAATCCGGTGATCCGGTATATCTTCCTTGAAGGATTGCTTCATGGCTTCGGTAAAGGGCTTACCCGTTGCTATAATCAATTTCCCCATCCCCTCGCCTAACTGGATTCCGCCATTGAACAGTTTCTCACCTACAATTCCATCCAAAATTCGCACAAATTCGCGTGCCTGAAAGTTGATCGGATCATTTCCTCGCTTAAATTTGTCGAGCTCTTCCAAGACCGTTAAGGGAAGAATGATATCATTATCTTTGAACTGGTAAATACACGTGTGATCGTGCAGAATAACATTTGTATCAAGTACAAATACTTTGGTGTTAGCCTTCTTCATTGTTGCCATAGCCTTAGGTTTTGCTTTTGCTAAATGTAGAAAAAATAGCTGAACTGAGTTTAAGGGCCACACCAAAGCAGACCAATTGTTATTAACACTAAAAGAAATTTTACAGTAAATATCTGATTCAGAATGAAAAGTTATAAACAGACCCTCGATTTTTTATATACCCGTTTGCCTATGTACCAGCGCACGGGACCAGCCGCTTATAAGGATACTCTTGAAAACACCTTAATTCTGGACAAGCTATTTGCCTTTCCGCATCATGATTTTAAGAGTGTGCATGTAGCCGGAACCAACGGAAAAGGCTCGTGCTCGCATTTGTTGGCTTCGGTGTTGCAGGAAGCGGGTTACAAAGTTGGCCTATATACTTCGCCCCATTTGATCGATTTTCGCGAACGAATAAAAATTAATGGCGAAATGATTTCAGAAGCGGATGTGGTTGCTTTTGTCGACCAATTCAGAAAAATGAATGAAACAGCACAGCTCGAACCCTCATTTTTTGAAATTACGGTTGCCATGGCTTTTGATTATTTCCGAAATCAAAAGGTCGACATTGCCATTGTGGAAGTGGGACTTGGCGGCCGGCTGGATTCAACCAATATTATTCGGCCCGAAGTATCACTTATCACCAACATCAGCCTAGACCACACTGCACTTTTAGGAAATACAATCGAAAAAATCGCCTTTGAGAAAGCAGGCATCATTAAAGCATCCATTCCTGTTGTGGTTTCAGAATTCAACGAATCGTATAATAAGGTATTTGAGTCTGTAGCCAACGAAAAGCAAAGTCGCGTTTATTTTGCCGATCGCGAATTTAAATCTGATTATTCCATGTATTTGCCCGAGGGAAAACAAGTTTTCAATTTCAACAAAGACGGACAGCTGGCGTATCCCGACTTGAAAATGGATTTGCTGGGAAACTACCAACGTAAAAATGCGGCAGGCGTACTAAAAACCATAGAGCTACTTCAGGAAAAAGGATGGACTATAGGAAATAAAGCCATTTACCTTGGCTTTTCAAATGCCTCAAAAAACACTGGATTGCGGGGCCGTTGGGAAGTGGTCGACAATAATCCGCTGGTAATTTGCGATACAGCGCATAACGCCGCAGGTTTAACCGACGTAGCTGCTCAAATTGAAGCAACCCCCTGGAAGACCCTATACCTCGTTTTAGGCATGGTTAATGACAAAGATCTGGATCAGGCGTTGGCTATTCTACCAAAAGAAGCGACCTATTTATTCACGCAGGCAAAAATTCCCAGGGCACTCCCGGCGGCCGATTTGGCGGCTCAGGCAGCAGCTTTCGGGCTCCATGGCCAAGCAATACCTTCTGTTCCTGAAGCAGTTGCCAAGGCCCGGTCGTTGGCACAACCAGAAGACCTCATTTTTATTGGAGGCAGCACCTTTGTGGTAGCTGATTATTTTTCTTGAAAATTTTAATTTTTTCTTTTGGCAGAGCGAAAAAAGGATTTATATTTGCAACGCCTTTCTGAAAAGGAGGTGAGTTCAGAAAACATTCGGGCGATTAGCTCAGTTGGTTCAGAGCATCTGGTTTACACCCAGAGGGTCGGGGGTTCGAATCCCTCATCGCCCACAAAAAGAGAAATATCAACATGATGTTTCTCTTTTTTTTTACCAAAACACTACAAAGTCACCACCACCTTTCCAACCGTGTGTCCGGTTTCCAGTTGCTGATGGGCATCAGCCATTTGTTCCAAAGTGTAGGATTGTGATACATAGGCTTTCAGTAGCCCTTTTTCAAACCAGTCGGCCAGCCATTTCATATCATCGCCATTGGATTGAACCAACATAGTCACGCCCTTGACTCCTTTTGCGCTAGCTTTGTCACTCACTTTTTCATTCATTCCTGATACAATGCTAACAATTGTTCCGTCAGTCTTCAGCGTATCCAACGAGCGATCAATGTAATCTCCTCCAATCGTATCCAGCACAAAATCGACTGGATTAATGACCGATTCAAACTGCTGGGACTGGTAATCAATATGCTCGTCGGCGCCAAGCGATACCACAAAGTCTCTATTCTTAGCGGAGGAAGTTCCAATAACATAAGCTCCGAGTTGCTTCGCAATTTGCACCGAAAAATGCCCCACTCCACCCGACGCGGCATGAACGAGTACCCGGTCACCGGCATTTACTTTGGCATGCCTTACCATCGCTTGCCAGGCAGTCAACGCAGCCAAGCTTCCGGCGGCAGCTTCGGCAAAACTGATGTTCGCCGGCTTTAGTGCCAAATGGCTGGCAGGAGCCGCAACATATTCGGCATAGGCCTTTCCATGCCCTGGAAAATTCACCATTCCAAAAACCTCATCTCCCGACTTGAAAGTTTCAACTTTACTCCCTGTTTCTTCAACCACCCCGGCGATATCCCAGCCTAAAATCAGCGGATTTTCTTTTTCTAACTTTTCGGCCAGCGCTTTTCCCTTTCTTGTTTTGATATCCACCGGGTTCAGACTCATGGCTTTCACCCGAACCAAGACCTCATCATCGGCAATAGAAGGTTGCGGAATTTCGGTGAGCAGCAAATTCTCGGTACTTCCAAAATCACTTAAAACAATTGCTTGCATCGTTCTCATTTTTTTTTATTTCAACTTGATTTCCCTTATTTCAAGTCCTTTCTTCCCGATTTTGTTCAAATTCTGATGGCAGATCTGTTCCGCCAAACAAAAAAACCTTCTTAAGTAGCAGAATAGCGATAAAAATTTTGAATCCAAACGCAATCAGACCTCCATAGTAAGATTGAGTTCAATCCACCATGCTTACAAATCTGTTATCAAATTGACTGCCCTTCAAAAACAGATGATTCTTCCAAGGGTACCAAATCTCCGTCAAAGGTTAACTGTCCCGGTCGTAAACCAGTTAGTCTGGCGGAAGTCCTCCCATCCGGTCCGATTGAAAACCGCACATCATAAATGCCAATACTTGTCATGACATTCATGGCAAGGTGAAAAGTATTTCTCTTCTCATTCTCCGTTAACTCCCATTTCGTAATTCTTCCTTTTGCGGTTACTCCTCCTACTCCGTTGGGCCCAACTCTCCAATTCGATCCAATTTGAATGGTTGCTTCGGTTGAGTCGACCGCGATAAAATTAATGGTAGAATTTACATATACACGACTTCCAAAACGCCCCTGTAAAAAGTCGGCTTCGAGCACAAAACTTCTATTCTCCAGCATGTATTCCGTCAACTCATACTGAAGCTCTCTTTCGGCTTCACGTTTTTCCCTTTTTGTCAGAGGAGCTTGTTGGGTCTCTTCTAGCACCTGTGCAAATAGGCCATTTGACGCAATGGCAAATAATAAGATTACGGCTATTTTTTTCATTGTTAACTCCATTCTTTTGTTCGTGGACTGCGAAAACAAGATCTATTCCACATTCAATCCACCAAAGGTTCTTTAGAACTCCTTAGCAAAAATTAACATTACAAATCTGGCACACGCGGATACACAAAGCTAAAACGCAGATAAACGGACACCCTGCGCGGTAGGTTATCGTGCTTTTGAAGTAACCGGACGCTCATTCAGTATTGCGTCACCCCAAGGAATGCTTATTTCTTGTTTAGTTCAAAGTTGCAGACGATATCAATCTCCTTGCTCACGACCATCCCTTTCGTAAATGTTTTGTTCCAATCAACATTGTAATCAAACCTCTGAATAGATCCGGTCAGTTTGAACCCAGCTCTTGTTTCACCCATGGCCTCAACGGTCCCCATATGGCTCACATCAAAAGTTTCTGTTTTGGTTACATCTCTGATTGTGAGTGTTCCGGTCAGCTGGTATTTGCCATCACTAATCTTTGTTAACGACTCACTTGTAAATTTAATAACAGGATATTTTTCAACACCCAAAAAATCATCTGATTTTAAGTGGTCATCTCTTTTCGTATTGTCTGTGTCCAAGCTGTTTGCCTGAATAGTCACCTCGATTTTAGCATCCGTGAAATCAGCTTCATTAGATACAACCTTGATGTCAAAGTCTTTAAAATTGCCCTCAACTTCTGAGATCCCCATATGGATGGCTGAAAATTTGATCGATGAGTGGGCTTCGTCTTCTACCCATACGGTGCCCTGCGCAACTACATGAGTCGCAAATAAATTCAGGGCTAAAATAATGATGTAAGTAAGTGTTTTCATAATCTTCTCTTTTTTGTTCATTTTATCCATTTTGCTTGTACACAACAACTTCCAGGCGATCCAACGTAATTCAGTTCGCATTGAAGAAAATCACCATCAATACGATCTGGGATTAATTAAATCAACACGCATGCCAGTTTCCCTAAAAATCTGTATTGAAAGGCCGCAGCCAAAGCGAATGTGCGGACGTAAACTTCTTCTGCAAAACCGGCGCAACAAGCTTTTGTTGCCCTTAGAGCAATGCCCTATCCTGCTTCTTTAGGTTCAATATGAAACTAATATCACCTACAAAAACCGCTGATCTTCTTTCACTTCCGTGAAATTCATCCACAGTTCTACCGTGTAATTTCTCCACAGCCTAAGAACGATCAATTCGGAAACCGCCACTTTTTCCTGTTTGCGAATCTTGGCACAGAATTATCACCTCGGTCAATGACCACTTTAGACTTTAGCAACTTGCAGCAGGCTCTGCAACATTTATCTGAATAAAATGAGTCATAACGATACAAACGATGAAGTGAATAACCAAAAAAACAGATGTTATGGGATTTAATTTAACAAGTACCGCATTTGAAGAGGATGCAAACATACCAACAAAACATAGTTGTAAAGGCGACGATACTTCACCACCATTACGATGGGATGAAGTTCCTGGCGGAACCGCTTCCTTTGCGTTAATACTGGAAGATCCGGATGCCCCAAATGGCACGTTCTGTCATTGGATTGTCTATAACCTTCCGGAGGACTGCCGTGAACTGGAAGCCGTTATTCCAATTCAAAAAAAGCTGGACAACGGCGCCATGCAGGGACAAAACGATTTTGGGAAAATTGGGTACGGAGGACCTTGCCCGCCCCAGGGTGAAGAACACCGGTATTTTTTTCGGCTTTTTGCGTTGAAGAAAAAGCTATCCCCGGAATCGGCTAACCGAAGTGAGGATTTTTACAATGCTGTAAATGGATTAATACTTGGGAAGGCCGAATATATGGGACGGTTTAAAAAATAAACTTTAGCACACATCGAAAATGAACTTCAACCCTCCTGACAGGAAGGACAATCGCCAGTGGTTCATCGTGAAAATTTGATCTTCTGGATTTTCCCATCGCACCGCAGACAATCTGCGTCGTCTTGGTGTGTGGACGCATTTACAATATTCATTGCCGAGTGGCACCACGTCATTCAATGTTTTCCAGATACCTTTCCATTAAATGGAGATATTTCAGGGCCTCATGCAATTCATCCTGATTTTTCCCTTCTCCTTTCTTTTGTGCGGCAAGCAGACTTACTTTTGCCCGGACATTGGCACGGTAACTTTTATAAAAATTGAATAGCTCGCGGGTAGCGGGCTGCTCTTCGGTATTAGAAAAGTTCAGGTATTTTTTATAGAAAAGCTCTCCGAGCTCTTTCCGCCCAAAGAAATCGAAGTCGACAGCCAGAAAAGCGATGTCATTCAATACATCAATCTGCCGAAAGTTTTTGTTAAACTCAATGCAGTCAAAAATAACCGGATCGTCGTATAGGAAGATGTTCCTCGAGTTTAAATCGCCATGACAGTCTTTGTGAAAACCGGAAATAATCCGTTCATTCAAAAGACTTCGGCTGTTATTTAGGTAGTCCCATGATTTTTTAGTTGCCCAACGGATGATATGCTTGCATTCTTCTCCAATTTGTTCGGCAGCAAATGATGCCAGCGACTGGATATCCTCATAATTTTCCTGGAATTCAATGGTTCGAAAAGCATTTTTGATTGGTTCTTCCTTTCTGTGAAAATCAGCTGTTTTTTTCGCCAGGCGATCCACTTGCTTTTCAGTGACCTTATCCTCCCTAAGCAACTTGCTCATCTCCATCCGGCTGTCCATCCGCTTCATTTTCACCGCATAATCAACCACCTCCTCTTGCTGATCTTCTGTCTGTTCGAGCATATTCCGGGTGATTGAGATAACTTCCTGATACACATCCGGAGCCAGTCGCCTGTTGAGCCGCAGTTCCTCCTTGCAAAAAAACTTCCGCTTCTCGAGCGATGTAAAATCGAGAAACGAAAAGGCCACCGGACGTTTGATTTTGAAGGCATAATGATCAGTCAGAATAATCCACGAGATGTGCGTTTCTTTCAGTTCTGCACGTTGGCAACTATCGGGCAAGCTGCAATTATTCAGAAGATTTTCAATCTGTTTTCTGTCCATAAATGTATCCTTGTGCTTGTTGAATCAGGTGTTGCATTTCCGATGAATCTGACCACAACCGGAGATGGTCCTCCCGACATGGCTCCCATTCTTGTTTGATCTGCTGATACACTTGGAAATCAGATTCGCTGTAATAACGTTTGTTTTCAAGCCGTTTCTTCACTGTTTCCTCCTGCGTTTTCAGCTCAATTAAAAAAACAGGATGATCGTATTCCAGCCCTATTGCTCTCACTCGGGCTCGTCTTTCCTGCTTATGAAAAGTACCGTCTACCAGAACATCCAAGCCATTTTTCACTACTGCTCTCAATCGCTTCATCAGCTCCTCATAAACCTGTTCCTTGGATTGTCTGTCGTACTGTCCGCGTTTGTTTAGCCCATCGCGCACAACATCCGTGTTCAGGTATGCGGCATCTATCTCTTTGGTAAATTGCCTTGAGAAATACGATTTACCTGTGCCGGGAAGACCAAAAACCAAAATAATCATATGAGCTCCTTTCGTTTAGGGCCGCAAAGCTACTCCACAATCAGCTTTCCTTTCATGCCAGCCTGAAAGTGTGCCCGAAAGGTGCATACGTATTGATACTCCCCCTTCTTTTCGGGTACCGTAAACGTGATTGAATCCACTTCGCCATCGCCAAGCATGTCGGTTTTGGCAATAATTTGTCCTTCCAGCTCCGGATCGATAAAGTCATTATCCTGATGCTGTAATCCCTGGGTCACAAAATTGAGCGCATCAGTTCCTCGTTTGAGTAATACCCAGTTATGCGCCATCTGGCTTTTATCCACCGCACTAACTGTTTTTAAGGTAATTTTTAAGGTTTCGCCCGGTTTGGTTTTTATTGTTTCTACCGTATAGCGGAGGTGATCGTGCCCTTCAATCTTAACTTCTCTGGGCTGACTATACCCCAACTGCACCATTACAATAAGAAGCAAAGCGGTGAGCACTGTTTTTATCGCCTTCATAGTTTTTGGTCTTTTTGATTTTAATTGACATGATTTCTCATAAAAAAAAACAAGTTTCCTCATTAGTCTTGCTCAGACTATAAAGGGAGCTCTGTTTGCGTATCGTTTAAAGTCTTTGCCCTCATTCGCATATTTTTAGAAGGAAAAACCAGGATCACTCCTTAAAAAAGGTAAATTCCTGACTTTTCCAATCCGACTTTATTTTTCGATCTCAAATGAGATTTTGGCGTTGACCGCATAAGAAACAATCTTGTTATTTTCAACATTAGCATTCATTTCTTTCACGTAGATCGATTTGATATTCTTCACTGTTTTCGAAGCTTCAACAAGTGCGTTTTGTGTTGCTTCAGTAAATCCTTTGTCAGATGCTGCAATGACTTCAATTACTTTAACCAATTTCATAATTCTGTGTTTTTAAATTTTAACAAGTTAATTACATTCTTTACTCACCAGAATCATTCCAAATAAAGATCGATGCGCCGCATGCCAAAACACACAAAAACCTAACACACTATACAATAACGACATACAAAACACAAGAAAACAAAGACCAGCAAACCACTCCTCAACGGGCAGTGTTGATTTTATGCACAAGCGTGTAACTATTCCACAACAAAAGAGCGACTGTCCATTCATCTACTGGGACAGCCGCTCTTACACCTCAATTTTGCCTTTTCAGACACTAACCTAAACCAAACTCAATTTTGTTGGACCACACGACCAGCCAGATCATTCGGTAGTTTTACCAACTCGTTTGCTACCAACTCGGCCACCTTTTTTGCGCCAACCACACGCAAGTGTGTGTCGTCTTGTCTTCCCTCCGGGAATCGATCGTTGGGTTCTGTCCACAAATAAACCTCTTTCGAAGGTTCATCGCCCATAGACTGAACCAAATCAGCGGTGAGCTTTTGCAAGTCAATCAGCCCAACATCCAATTCCTTAGCTACTGCTCGCATAGCCAAGGGATAGTCGCCATGTGTATCAAGCAACTGGCCGTTTTCATCAAACTTCCGGCGAACAATGGACGTTAACAAAATTGGTGTCGCACCTTTGTCCCGACTTTCACGAACATACTTTTCCAGGTTCTGCGAATACGTGCCATATGGATCGGTGTACCGCGCACTGTCTTGATCTTTCTGGTCGTTGTGTCCAAACTGAATGAAGACATAATCACCTTGCTTCAAGCTATCCAATACCGTCTGCCATCGCCCTTCGGTGATAAAACTTTTGGTGCTGCGCCCGTTGACCGCGTGATTATGAACGGTAACCTGCTCATCAAAAAACTCGTCAAAAACCTGTCCCCAGCCGGTTTCAGGATAAACTTCGGCTTTTTTGTCCGACATGGTTGAATCGCCAACCATGTACACATCAATTGGCTTTTGCACTCCTGTACAAGCTTCCAGAATTAAAACCAGAATTAGAATACTCCATTGTATTTTCATCGTTCGTAATTGATTATTGTCGTGTCACCTTGACGGCTTCAGGATTCACATTTTGATTCAGCAACAGGATTTCATCCGTTGCTTCACCTGTGCTAAGCACAATGTCCACATTTTTGGTTTTTGAACCATTTACTGAAATAATCGGCTGACCACCAGTATTGACCGACAAATCTTTGATGGAAACATTTTGCACGTTGTAAAAATTAACCGCAGGAAACTTGGTCGTTTTCAGTTTCAGGTTGTTCACCGTAACGCCATTGGCATCCATACAAAACAAGCCATTTTCGGCCTCCATGACCAAGTCCTCCAACAACACATTTTCCAGGTTCATTTCCGGAAGTCCCTGCAGATAAATCGCCTGTTTAGCTCCTTTTACTATCACATTTTTAATCGAAATATCCTTAAACTGAGGGGTTTCTTCAGTTACCTCCATCATTTCCGATTCTCCGTCATTTTGAGCTTGTTGCTCCAGCATTTCGGAAACTGACAGCCCTCCATAATACAAGTTGAATGAAATGGCGTTGGTTGGAATGTCGATCATATCGATATCTGAGATGTAGATTCCTTCTACCACACCGCCACGACCGCGGGTACTTTTAAAACGCAGGCCAACATCGGTGCCCATAAACGTACAGCCCGAAACGTGCATATTTTTAACACCGCCCGACATTTCGCTTCCAACGGTCACACCACCATGTCCGTGATAAACAATGCAATTTTTGATGATCAGGTTTTCGGTAGGTATGCCGCGGTCGCGACCATCCTGATCTTTTCCTGATTTAATGCAGATGGCATCATCGCCCACATCAAACCGAGAATCATAGAGAACGGTATTTTTGCACGATTCAATATCGATTCCATCGCCATTCTGCGAGTACCAGGGATTGCGAACATCGATATTCCGAACAGTCAGGTTTTCGCACATCAGCGGATGAATATTCCAGGCCGGCGAATTCTGAAAAACCGGCCCATCGAGCAAAACTTTATTACAGCTCACCAAACTGACCATCACCGGGCGCAGAAAGTCCTTTATTTCTTCAAATTCGTCCATCGTTGTGAACTGCGTCGGCACATTCATGTCGCTCATTTCGAAACCTTTCTTAAAACTTTCCGAAGGAAACCAACTCGTTCCACTTTCATTAACGATTCCACCCGACGCTACCAATTTCTTCCACTGCGAATCAGTCATCTTGGAACGCTTCACCTGGCGCCAGGCATCGCCCGAACCATCGATCACACCCTCTCCGGTTATGGCGATATTTTCCAAACCCTTACCATAAATAGG
>NZ_CAXBDD010000015.1:0-58142 GCF_963974515.1 uncultured Sunxiuqinia sp.
ATGAAAGTTTTGATATTAGCGGGGGGTCTCGGAACGAGGCTTTCTGAAGAAACTACGATTAAACCAAAGCCAATGGTTGAGATAGGAGATCGCCCGATCATCTGGCACATCATGAAAATCTATTCCCAACACGGCCATAATGAGTTTATCATTTTGTGTGGCTACAAGGGTTACGTCATCAAGGAATTCTTCGCCGACTATGTGCGATACCGTTCTGATGTGACAATTGATCTTTCCACTAATACAACGACGTACCACAAGAATCACTCGGAGCCATGGAAGATAACCCTTATCGATACGGGGCAGGAAACTATGACGGGCGGTCGGATTAAGCGGGTAAGGGATTATGTTGGTGATGAACCATTTTTGCTAACCTATGGCGATGGCGTTTCGAATGTCAATATTAATGAACTGATCGAATTTCACAAACTGCAGAATGCTTATGTTACCCTCTCTGCGATAAGACCACCCGGTCGTTTTGGTGCCTTCAGTTTATCTAACGAATCGGATATGGTTACCAATTTCAAAGAAAAGCCAGATGGAGATGGCACTGAAACTGCCTGGATCAATGGGGGATTTTTTGTCGTTGAGCCGGAGGCTTTTGATTTTATCGAGGGAGACCAAACGATCTGGGAAAGAGACCCTTTGGAGAGAATCGCCGAACTTGGCAAACTAGCAGCATACAAGCATAAAGGGTTTTGGCATCCCATGGATTCACTGAACGACAAACACAAACTCGAAGAACTGTGGGCAGCAGGGAAGGCTCCATGGAAAATTTGGGAATAGATCATATTAGAACAGAATAAAAAAAAAGCAATGAAAATACTGATTATTGGGAACATGGGCTACGTTGGCCCCGGAGTAGTCGCACAACTGAGATCAACATATCCTGATGCCGAATTGGTCGGCTTTGATATCGGCTATTTTGCCAACCGACTTACTGGCACTGAATTTATTCCTGAGGTCAAGCTAAGTCAGCAAATTTTTGGAGATGTTCGTCATTTTCCTGCCGAATTGTTGGATGGTGTAGATGCAGTTGTTTACCTGGCTGCGATTTCAAATGATCCGATGGGTGCCAAGTACGAAGAAGTAACGCTTGACGTGAATTACCGGTCGTGTGTCCGAATTGCCAGGCAGGCGAGGGAAGCAGGAGTTAAATCATTTGTTTTTGCTTCGAGTTGCAGCATGTATGGTTCGGCCGATGGTGAGGCCAAAACGGAGAATGACAGCCTCAACCCGCTTACTGCATACGCTCGTTCAAAGGTTTTTGCAGAGCAGGAATTGGAACCTCTGGCTACGGACGGATTTACGGTGACCAGCTTGCGTTTTGCAACCGCATGCGGAAAGAGCAACCGACTGAGATTGGACTTGGTGCTCAATGATTTTGTGGCTGGAGCCGTGGTGGCAAAGGAAATCAATATTTTAAGCGATGGGACTCCTTGGAGACCCTTGATTAACGTATTGGATATGGCCAGGGCAATCGAGTGGGCCATCGGTCGCGACCAAACAAACGGCGGACAATTCCTGGCTGTTAATACCGGTAGTAATCAATGGAATTACCAAGTAAAGGAATTGGCTGAGGCGGTAGGCGAAATTGTCCCCGGATGTAAAGTTACGGTCAATCAGGATGCCCCGCCGGACAAGCGTTCCTACAAGGTGAACTTTGACCTCTATGAGCAACTGGCTCCAGACCATCAACCCATATATGACTTGAAGACAAGCATTGAAGAAATTTACAAGTCCTTGTCGGAAATCGGTTTGAAAGACCCCAAATTCAGAGAGTCAAAATACATGCGGCTCAAAGTATTGGCCGGGCTGCAGGAGAATGGGCATTTAGACGACAATTTATCGTGGACTTGGTAATTCATTAGGATATGAGATTTATTGAAACAGCATTAAAAGGAGCTTTTGTTATCGAGATAAACCAAATAACTGACGAAAGAGGTTTTTTTGGACGCTCCTGGTGTAAACGGGAAATGGAAGAACATGGGCTAAACGGCAATGTTGTGCAGGCCAATACTTCTTTCAGTAAAACGAAAGGAACGCTTCGTGGCATGCATTATCAAAAACATCCGCATGAAGAAACCAAACTGATACGCTGTACAAAAGGGGCCATCTATGATGTGATTGTGGACTTGCGGAAAGACTCACCCACCTACCTGAAATGGTTTGGAATTGAGTTGAGCGAAACCAATTACAAGATGCTCTATGTGCCGGAGAAGTTCGCTCATGGTTTTATTACCCTGACAGACGATGCCGAAGTGACTTATTTGGTGACCGAGTTTTATACCCCGGGAGCTGAAGCAGGTTTGCGATTTGATGACCCCACACTGAAAATTGACTGGCCATTGGAAGCAACTGTAATTTCGGAAAAGGATAGCCAACATCCGGATTTTGATGAATCAGTATTACCCTAAAATACCAAAAACATGATCATAGTCGATAAAGCCCTGCAAAAAAGGCACGAAGATAAGAACCCAATCCGGGTCGGAATGATTGGCGCCGGATTTATGGGGCGTGGAATTGCTATTCAAATATGCAAATCAGTTCCCGGTATGGAGCTGGTGGCCATTTCAAACCGTACCATAGAAAAAGCAATCAAAGCATACGAAGAATCAGGAATTGAAGATATCAGACTTGTTGATAAGCTGTCTGACTTAGAGGACAATATAAGAAAAGGAAAGGTGAGTGTTACGGAACAACCCGAGTTGATTTGTGAGGCTGAAGGCATTGATGCCATTATTGAAGTCACCGGAACCATTGAACTCAGTGCCCATCTCATTCTTAAAGCATTTGAACACAAAAAACATGTGGTCATGATGAATGCTGAGGTGGATGGCACCATCGGACCAATTCTGAAGAAGTATGCTGATGAGGCAGGAGTAATCCTGACCTTTGCTGATGGTGACCAGCCTGGTGTTGAAATGAATTTGTATCGCTTTGTAAAATCAATTGGTGTTAAACCAGTTCTGTGCGGAAATATCAAGGGCCTACATGACCCCTATCGAAATCCGACAACACAAGAAGGCTTTGCAAAGAAGTGGGGGCAAAATCCCTCGATGGTTACTTCATTTGCCGATGGAACGAAGATTTCATTTGAGCAGGCTATTGTAGCCAATGGAACCGGCATGCGGGTTGGCAAGCGTGGCATGTATGGCCCGACAGTTCCTTCCGGGGCTCCGCTTCATGACGTGGTTCACCAGCTTTACCCGCTCGACCAGTTGCTGGAGGGTCCGGGGATTGTTGACTATGTGGTTGGAGCACAACCGGGGCCGGGAGTATTTGTGCTTGGAACGCACGATGACCCATTACAACAGCACTACCTGAATTTATATAAGCTTGGCGAGGGGCCATTGTATTTGTTTTACACGCCATACCACCTTTGTCATTTCGAGGTGCCCTTAACCGTTGCAAGAGCAGTCTTGTTCGGAGATGCTGCGTTGGCGCCAGCTCGCGGACCGCTGGTGGAAGTGGTGGCTACTGCGAAAATTGACTTGAAGGCCAATACACAACTGGATGGTTTGGGCGAGTACATGACTTATGGTTTATGCGAGAACTACGATACCGCCAGAAACGAGAATTTGCTTCCGATCGGAGTAGCCAACGGCTGCCGGTTGAAAAAAGACATTCCCAAAGACCAGGTGATCACCTACGATGATGTCGAACTTCCTCGAGGCAGATTATGTGATCAGTTAAGAACGGAACAACTCGAACGATTCAATCCTGAGTTGCTTTTAAAAAGCACGAAGCAATTTGCTTTTTAGTAGCCCTGTGATTGCCTGATCAGAATCTGATCCGCCCCATATGGTTCAAAGAATGCCAACTAAGAATCATGGCAGGATCTGATTTTTCAAACCAAAGAGGAACTTCAGAAAATAAACTTTTCCATAAAACGAATCAAACCAAAAACATAAAGATATGCCTGAGATGAATACCAGCATCTCAAAAAGCATGAATTATTTATTTGTAAAAAAGAGAGAGATATGTCAAAAGTTGCATTAATTACTGGAGTTACCGGACAGGACGGAGCGTACCTGTCGGAATACTTACTGAAAAAAGGATACATCGTTCACGGTGTAAAACGTCGCTCATCGATGTTTAATACCGATCGTATTGATCATTTGTATCAGGATCCACATACTTCCAATCGCAATTTCATTTTACACTATGGCGATTTAACAGACAGTTTGAATCTAACCCGGATTATTCAGGAGGTTCAGCCCGATGAAATTTATAATCTGGCTGCCATGAGCCATGTAAAGGTGAGTTTTGACACGCCTGAATATACGGCCAATGCGGATGGAATCGGAACGCTAAGAATCCTTGAGGCAGTGCGCCTGCTGGGATTGACTAAGACGAGAATTTATCAGGCATCTACCTCCGAATTGTACGGGATGGTGCAGGAAATTCCTCAAACGGAGCGGACACCTTTTTATCCGCGCAGCCCTTACGCTGTTGCCAAAATGTACGCTTACTGGATAACAGTAAATTACCGTGAAGCCTACGGGATGCACGCCAGCAATGGAATTTTGTTCAACCACGAATCACCCATTCGCGGTGAAACATTCGTCACTCGTAAAGTGACACGGGCAATATCACGAATCGCTTTAGGCATGCTCGATAAAGTTTACCTCGGGAATTTAAGCTCAAAACGCGATTGGGGCCATGCCAAAGACTATGTGCGAGCCATGTATTTGATTCTGCAACAGGATAAACCTGACGATTACGTGATTGCAACTGGAATTACAACATCTATTCGTGACTTTATCACGATGGCTTGTGAAGAGGTTGGTCTGGAAGTTGCCTTCAAAGGGCAGGGTGTTGATGAAGTTGGCTGTTTGGTAGGTGTTGACGAGGTGAGGTTCCGGGAACGGGTAGGAGATGAATACATTGAAGAGATTCGGATGCGGATTTTGTCGAATGACAATGAGATCGTCAAAATTGATCCGATGTATTTCAGGCCAACCGAAGTTGACCTGTTAATTGGTGACCCAGCCAAATCGCAACAGGTTTTGGGATGGAAACCGAAGTATGATCTGCAGGGCTTAGTCGCAGACATGATGGCATCGGATGTCAAACTCTTCCAGAAAGAATCGTACCTCCAAAATGGGGGATACCGCATTTTGAATTTCTTTGAATAAAAATAGTCCACGCTGAGTAAAAAAGCTGAAAGAATGAGCTGCACCTGCAGAGGCAGGTGCAGGCTTATCTTTCGGCGTTTAACAAGGCTTGGCAATAAAAATGATCAACAGCGTATCGTGTGGATAAAATTAAAAAGCACATTTCGAAGCATGAAGGAATAGCTATAGATAAGTAACGATGGATTGTGCCAGTAAAATTAGTTTAGATGATGAACAAAAACAGTAAAATATATATTGCCGGGCATCGGGGTCTTGTCGGGTCAGCCCTCTTAAAAAACTTAAAAAAGCAAGGATACCAGAACTTTGTTCTGCGGACGCATGCTGAATTGGATTTGACAAATCAAGAGGCTGTGGCAGACTTTTTCACAACTGAAAAACCAGACTATGTTTTTTTGGCTGCAGCAAAGGTGGGCGGAATCATGGCAAACAGCACCTACCGGGGCGAATTCATCTATGATAACCTAATGATTCAAAACAATGTGATTCATCAGGCCTGGTTGAACGGTGTCAAAAAGCTTCTATTTCTTGGAAGTACGTGTATCTACCCCCGCGAAGCCCCACAGCCAATGTCTGAAGATAGCCTGCTAAGTTCAGCGCTTGAATACACCAACGAACCATACGCCATTGCCAAGATTGCCGGCATTAAGCTGTGTGAAAACTACAATCTCCAGTACGGCACAAACTTTATTTCAGTCATGCCAACAAATCTTTATGGTCCCAATGACAATTTTGATCTGCAAAAGTCTCACGTTCTTCCAGCCTTAGTTCGCAAACTACTGTTAGGTAAGTATTTGGAAGAAAGCAATTGGGATGCGATCCGGAAGGACATCGAAATGCGGCCGGTAAACGGAATTTCCGAATTGAATTCGGCAAATGAGATTGAAGCATTACTCGAATCAATTGGGATTAAGAAAGAAAACAAGGATGGAAATCCAGCGATCTCTGTTGAGATTTGGGGCAGTGGAAAACCCATGCGAGAGTTTCTTTGGAGTGAAGACATGGCTGATGCCTGCGTGTTCATCATGGAAAAAATAAATTTTGATGATGTTGTAAAAGCGAACCCTGTCGCAGTCGACTCTGGAGAAATTCGGAATACACATATTAATATTGGAACAGGGCGCGAAATAAGTATTGGTGATTTAGCCAGATTAATCAAAGCAGAAGTTCGCTTTCGTGGCGATTTGGTTTTTAACACCAGTAAGCCCGATGGAACCATGCGAAAATTAACAAACCCTTCCAAGCTTCGTCGATTGGGGTGGAAACATCAGATCGAGATTGAAGAAGGCATTTCAAAAGTATGCCAATGGTATGCCAGCGAAAAGAAGTCTTACTCCACTATGAATTTATAATTTAAAACATAATATTAATAAGAGCGAAATGAAAAGCGACACCTTTGTAATCATCATGGCGGGAGGAATAGGAAGTCGGTTTTGGCCTGTCAGTACAGAACGAAAGCCGAAGCAATTTCTCGATATGCTTGGAACCGGAAAAACACTCTTTCAACATACCATCGACCGGTTCAGTGATATCTGTTCCATTAGGAATATTTTTGTGGTGACCTCGGCTCAGTATATTGATATTGCGCTTGAACAGGGTCCGGAGATTCCTGAATCAAATATTTTAGCAGAACCAGTGATGAGAAATACGGCTCCATGTATAGCTTATGCGAGTTATAAGATTCGTAAGCTAAACCCAAATGCCAATATTATTGTAACTCCTTCGGATCATTTAATTGAGCAGAAACAGTTGTTTCAAAAAACCTTGCAAAAAGGATTGAACTTTGTCAAGGACCGGGATGCTATTTTAACGATCGGAATTCAGCCCCACCGGCCTGAAACAGGCTATGGCTATATCCAAATGGATCACCCGGATAAAGAAATCGGAAAGGTGAAAGCCTTTAAGGAAAAACCCGACCATGAAACAGCAAAATCCTATCTTGCAAGCCAGGAATATCTTTGGAATGCCGGTATTTTTCTCTGGTCGGCAAAAACAATCATTCAGGCTTTTGAAACTTATATGCCTGCCATGGCCCGGGTTTTTGACAATGGGAATGATATTTATTTCACTGACAAGGAGCAGAGCTTTATCGACTTGGTTTATCCAACCTTTGAGAATATCTCAATTGACTACAGCATGCTTGAAAAGGCCGATAATCTCTATGTTCAGAAGGGCCATTTCGATTGGTCCGACTTAGGAACCTGGACTGCATTGTGGGAAAAGTCATCCCGGACTTACACTGGAGACACAGTGTCGTCGGAAAATGCCTATTTGTACGAAACATCCAACAACATCATTCATGTCCCTGAAGATAAAGTAGTTGTAGTACAGGGCCTGAGTGAGTACATTGTTGTTGAATCTAACAATGTGTTGCTCATTTGCAGTAAGGGTGAAGAGCAACGGATCAAAGCGTTTCGACACAAAGCATCAAACTCAAAATAAAGAAGTACGATTATTCGTTGTCCTTTTTTAAGCTCTGACTCTGAAAAAGCTTAATCTCAGTTAACTTCCACAAAATAAAAATTGTAGGCATGCATCGCTTGCAAGTAGTCTTGATCATTATTGATTAAGTGGCAGTGTTTCAATTTCAGTCACTTAATAATTATCAGGTCGTGTCTCTGGTCATAAAGGGACAGGACCTTTAGTCCTTAGTTTTACTCTAAATGTTTTACCATCATGCTTAAAGAACGTGAATATACACTCGAAAAAATGAGTATTGTCTTCCAGGTGTTACTCAGCCTTGGATGTTTTACCTTGGTTTGGTGGTCAGCAAATCTCTCTACCGAGATCCAAATGGAAGCCATTAATGAAGTCAAGAACTCATTGATTTTTGTCGCACTGTTATGGTTTTTGTTATTGGAGCAATTTGGATTGGGGAAGATGACCCGAACCAGTAGCTACCGACAGCTGTTTGTTGCATACTTCAAATTAGTGTCTATTGGAGTCGCATTCTTATTCGCTATAAATATTGTCTCAGGGTATGAAGCTCTTAACATGAGGAACCTGTTCCTTTTCAGTGTACTGAATCTGATTATACTGACAGGATATAAGAACTTCTTTTTCCTGATCATGCGTTTCTTTAGGAGACGGGGTTATAGCATTCGTCAAATCCTTGTCATTGCGGATAAAGGATCGGAAGACTACATTGAAAAAATCATTCACACGAAGGATTGGGGTTACAATATTCGGGGAATCATGACCGGATGTAAAATTGTCTCTTCAAAATATCAGGATCGCTTTAAGGTGATTCCGGAAAGAAAAAATCTGAAAGAGGTTTTGGACAGGGAGACAATTGATGAAGTTATTTATTGTAAGACGGACTACAATCACGATGAAATCACCCGGTTTATTTTGGAATGTGCCGAGGTTGGTATTAGCTTCCATCACTACACAGGAATGATTTCCAAAGTGCGGGGAAAACGAATAAGGAGCTCAAGTTTTTCACTAATCAACCAGTTACCTTTTGTGACCTACATGAACACTCCTGATAATTATGCAGGTCTGAAAATAAAAAGTGTATTCGACTTTTTCTTCAGTTTGATTGTTATTCTGTTGGTTTCTCCTGTATTTATCATCATTGCCATTGCCATCAAATTGGATGACGGAGGTCCTGTTTTCTTCAAACAAGAACGGGTGGGCCTTAATGGACGTCGTTTTTATTGTTATAAGTTTCGTACCATGGTGGCCGATGCCGAGGCATTGAAAGCATCGCTAATGGGGCAAAACGAACAGGAAGGACCGGTATTTAAAATTACAATGGATCCAAGAGTTACCAAGGTAGGCCGGTTTTTGCGGAAAACCTCATTGGATGAACTCCCCCAGTTTTACAATGTCATTCGCGGAGAAATGTCGGTGGTAGGGCCACGCCCACCAATCCCTTCAGAAGTTGAAAAATACAAACGCTGGCAAATACGCCGACTGAGTATGAAACCCGGAATAACCTGCATTTGGCAGGTGTCAGGGCGGAATGACATTCCATTTGAAGAGTGGATGCGGTTGGATATGAAATACATCGACAACTGGTCGCTTGCTCAGGATGCCCTTCTGATTCTAAAGACAGTCAAGGTAATGCTTGTAGGAACAGGAAAGTAAGCCTGCAAGCGATTTAATCGAAGAATATCGGATTAATCAAAGACCAAATAAATAAAATAATTAACTCGACAAATATGATATTTCCAGTTCAAAGCAGACGAAGTTTTTTAATGCTTCTAGTCGTGACAGTTCTTCTGTCTTCTTGTGTTTCCAAGCGGAATTCTTATTTTCTGCGTGACTTCAAGGCTGAGATTGATGCCAATATGGTACAGCAGGCCGATAAGGATTATGTCGTGAAAACCAATGACAACCTCTACGTTAGCGTTAAAACCATTAACCCCGAAGTCAACGCCATGTTTTCGCAGAGCGAAGGAGGTCTCGGATCAGGCAACATGTATAACTCTCAGGCAGGGCAGCACATTTACGGCTATCAAGTTGATAATCAAGGTGAAATAATCTTGCCTGTTATTGGTGCTGTTCATGTGGCCGGGCGTACGTTGAAGGAAACCAAAGAACAAATTCAGTTAAGAGCAGATGAGTACCTGAAAGATGCAGATATTCAGGTACGCCTACTCAATTTTAAAGTGAGTGTTCTGGGAGAGGTTCGGTCGCCCGGCGTTTACTACAACTACAATAATACGCTGACAGTATTGGAAGCCATTGGTATGGCACAGGGGACGACTGATTATGCTAAAATAAAAGATGTTTTGGTAGTGCGCCAGGGAGAAGATGCGGTGCAGCCTTTTCTACTTGACCTTACAGAAAAGAAGATTTTAGCATCTGAGGCCTTCTATCTTCAATCGAACGATGTCGTTTTTGTACGGCCGCAGAAATTGAAGAATGTGAGATTGAATGCATCTTATTATACCATTGGAGCATCCACGCTTACTACCATTATGCTGATTATTAATTTTCTCTGGGGCTAGGGCCAGAGTTTAATTGATAGGTGTAGTGATGATTTTTTAACAACTAAGTAAAGATTTTATCTATGAAAACAATGGAAGAATTCTCCAATTCGTTGGAGAGAGAAGACATGCTTGCGATCAAGAAGTTTTTCCATAAGCTAAAACGCAATTGGTATTGGTTTATGATCGTCGGCGTGATTGGAGGCGGTTGCGGCTATTTGTTAACCAAAATAACACCTCCAACATATCAGGTCAACAGCCTGTTTTTAATCAAGCAGAAAGATAACGCACAAGTCCAGTTGGATTTGCCGTTCTCCGGGGCGATGGGGGGAAATATCAACCTCCTGAATCACATTGGTATTTTGACTTCGCATTCGATCAATCAGCAGGTGCTTGAAAACCTGGATTGGTCAACAAGCTGGTACGAGAAGTTGCTTCTTAGAGATGATGAGATGTATGGGAACGAGCCTTTTGAGATCTTGTATGATCGAGAAGCCATGAATTTAGAGGGAATCCCAATTCATGTACAGATGCTCGACTCAAGCACTTTTCAGGTTCAGGTAAAAGGCACGAAGATGATTTATGGGAAAGAGGTCGAAATTGAATTTGACCAAAAAGGAAAATTCGGTGAGCTTTTCGCGAACGACTATTTCAATTTTACCCTTTATCCAAAATCGGCTAGGCGCGGCAATCAGTACTTTTTCACCTTCAATAACTTCGATCGGCAGGTGAGAAATTATATGAATAAACTGGTCATTGAAGAGCCTGAGGATAAGGCCGACTTGATTTATCTGTCTTTGATTGACAATGTTCCGCAAAAGGGGGCCGATTACCTCAATGAATTAAGCCGTGTGTATCTGGCCTACGAATTAAGAGAGAAAAACCATACATCAGCAACAACCATTGACTTTATTGATTCGCAGCTCAAAGATGTAATCGATACCCTCCAGGTAGCAGGTAATAAGTTTACCTCTTTCCGGTCACAAAATCAAATTGTGGATATCGGGCAGGAAGGTGGAATTATTGTCCAGAGGCTGGTCGATTTAGATAAGGAACGTTCCATGGCCCAGTCGCATCTGGATTATTACCGGAATTTGCAGAAATACCTGGCCGACACCGAAAAAATGCAGGAAGTAGTTGCTCCATCGGTGGTGGGCATTGTTGATGAATCATTGAACAACCTGGTTACCCAGCTAAGTGATCTTTACCGGCAGCGTGAAGTCTTTTCCTATACTGTTCAGGAAAAAAACCCCAAGCTGATTTTGGTCAACAACCAGATTGAAATGGTAAAGCGAAACTTGCAAGAGAATCTTAAAAACCTGATAAACAATGCCATTGTGCAGATCCAAGGACTTGACCGACGGGTTGAGAGCGTGAATCGTCAGTTGTCGGCTCACCCCAAAACGGAGCAACAAATGATGAACATGCAGCGGATGTATGATCTGAATAATGAGTTGTATACATTCCTCCTGAAAAAGCGGGCCGAAGCTGCGATTACTCATGCCTCCAACGTGTCGGATACAGAGGTGCTGGATGAAGCCAGACCACAGCTTGCTGAGCTGATGGGGCCGTATTTGACCATTAATGTCGCCGGAGGTGTGTTGGCCGGATTGTTCATTCCATTTATGGTGATCATGCTCGCTACCTATTTCTACGACCGCATTAAGTCGGCCGAAGATATTGAAGAGTACACCGATATCCCGGTCATTGGAAACATTGTCAACTCCGGAATTGGGAGCGAGTATTTGGCAGCCATTGATAATCCGCGATCCGCCATTGCAGAATCGTTCCGGGAGTTGCGAACCAACCTGCAGTTTATTCTGCCTCAGGCGAAAAACAAGACCCTAATTATCGGGATTAACTCAGTCATCCCCGGTGAAGGCAAGTCCTTTACATCGGCCAACCTGGCCTCTATGATCGCACTGAACAATAAGCGCGTCCTTTTGGTCGACTGTGATTTGCGCAAACCCAGTTTGCACAACCGGCTAAAATATAAAAACAAGGAAGGTTTAAGTACCTATTTAACGGATTTTAGTTCTTTTGAAGACATTTTCAGACAAACACGGGTCGAAAACCTGCAATTTGTTTCGGCAGGGCCGATTCCTCCTAATCCTTCGGAACTTCTGGAGAATGGGAAGTTTGAAGAACTGATCGAGCGCTGCCGTGAGCTATTTGATTACATTATTTTCGATAACCCGCCTTTGTCGCTGGTTTCCGATGGAATCATTATTGGTCAGAAAGTGGACATTAATTTGTTTGTCACCCGACAAGACTATAGTAAGAAAAATGAAGTAAGATTCATCGACCATGTGAACAAGAAAAAGGCAATGAAGAATGCCGGAATTATCTTGAACGACATTCACTTGTCGAAACACGCGCATGTAGGAGCTTATGGGGCCGATTACAGCCACAGAAAAAATAGTAGTTATTACTACTTTGATTCCAGCCCTAGTTACACTGGATGATTTCTTTACTTAGACAAAACAAGGTGGCTTTCGGGCTGCCTTGTTTTTATTTAGTTTAAAACAGAAGCCGAATTATAACCACTACCACAAAGTAATATGGTTTGTATAACTGAAAAAAAACAGACAGATTTATGATTATTGCCGTTGATTTTGATGGGACCATTGTTGAGCACCGCTACCCAAAAATTGGCAAAGAACTGCCTTTTGCCACCCTGACCCTGAAGAAACTTCAGGAACGGGGACACCGATTGATTTTGTGGACTTACCGAGAAGGGAAGCAGCTGGAAGAAGCCGTGCAGTTTTGCCTCTCAAAAGGGGTGGAATTCTACGCTGTAAATAAAAGTTTTCCCGAAGAGAAGTTTGATCAGAATGCTCCTCGAAAAATCCATGCCGATTTATTTATTGACGACCGAAATATTGGGGGATTGCCCGAGTGGGGTTTAATCTTTCAAATGGTTAATGAAATGTCAGACAGATAATTATTGTTTTTAATCGCATGTTAGTCGCGGACCTGACTAACATTACACCAAAAGCCTGCAATCCTCGTGCAGGCTTTTTTTTTGGTATGAGCCGGGCAATCTAGAAATTTCTTTTCAGAAACTCGTAAGCATTTTCATGCATAAAGCGGTCTACAATGTCCGAGGCTCTAATTTTGTTGAATTCCTTTAGGGATTTGGCATGTTCCGAATTTAAGAAATTAAATGCATGCTTCTCCAGGTAGCTGTCAAACATCGGCATATCTTCCGCGGTCCAGAAACCGTTGAGTGGATTAATCATACCGTCGTAGTCTGAGCCAATACTTTGAATGCCCCATGCGAAAAGGTTGTGTCGATTCAAGACTTCCGCGATGTGTTCAATCTGGTTCCAGATCAATTTCGATTTATGAAAAAGCATTTTCCGGCGGTTCAAAAACGGGCCGGTTTTCTTTAGCTCAAATTTACTTCCCACCCGCCGTTCGTCAAACTGAACGCCAAAAATACCACCCGACCGGGCGATCCTGACAATTTCGTCGTCATAGAAGTTGATGTCGTTTGACTGAAATTTTCCATAATTAAACAGGTCATCTTCGATCAACTGGTTGTGGGAGCGAAAACCAGTGACCGCACCATGACTAACAATCAACGGAATGACTTCGTTAGGATGTTCCAGTTTCAGAAATTGGTAATATTCTTCGCGCGACTGTACACTCATGTGTTTCAGGTCGATAAGCACTCGCTTGCCGTTTTGCTTGTCAAGCAATCGGCGAAGTACTTTCCAGCCCAGGTCGGTAAAGCCCGTATTCATGCCATCGCTTTGGTCGCACAGCTTACTCACCACGCCATGCAAGCTTTGTGCATGGCCAACCAGCTCATTCCCGAAATGATGGGTCAGCCCCATGAAGAAGACCGGGTGGTCCCATTGCTTTACCTTTTCCACATTTGCCATCACTTCAGCAGGATCAACCGTTTTGCCCATGCGTTGAAGTCCACAGTTAAACACATGTGCTCCTTCGATCGTCAACACCACATAAACCGTGCGAATGCCAGTTTCGGGGTTGGCTTCAATTTCCGAAAAACTGCCAACCAATTTGTACTGGTGCCATTGCCCATTCATCTTCACTTTCTTCCCGTCCAACTGCCTGTAAAATCCATACTCCAGCTCTAAATCATCAAAGTAATTGTCCATGCGCTGCACATGATCAATGCGCTTTTTTCCCATCCCAATCACCAGGTTATTAACCAGGTCGCCGGCCAGTTTGGTGCCGAGTTTGGTCATCACAAACCCTTTCTCCAGCCCACATAGCGACACCACAATAACATGCCCTCCACCCTTGGCAAGGCTGGTGAAATCCGCTTGCCGGAACTTGGTGAGGGTGGTGGTAATATTGGCCAGTTTGTCAAGCAGCGATGGAGCATCAGCATACCAAAGGCTATCTGGCCGGTTGCGGTTTGGATTACTAAATCCGGGTTTGCGGTTAAAACTTTTACCCAAGGGCTTTATAGCTGGATGGGTGTGCAGATCGATAAATTGTGCTTCCATAAGTTTGAAGTTTTAAAGGTTTTCAGCAATCAAAAAGAACGACGGCAAATGTAATGGCCACTCGGGTGACTGGTTTCGAGAGGAAGCTCGGGCAAGAGTTGGATTTTTGGTTGAAAGGAATTGTGCTGGCACTTCAGCGTAAGAAGACTCAATTTAAGAAATTCAGCACTGAAAGTCAATAGCATACTCATGACATACAATTTAGAGCAGTCCAAACATTCTTCTTTTTTACTCCGGACAACCGTTTAAGGGTGATTTTTTACCGTCCGAATCGCTCCTTGGTCCATTCCAACCACTATTTCCAGTGTCCGGACTACTTTTTCGGGTGAGCCAACTCCTCCTTTGTTGCCTTTAGCATGGGAAAGTTGGCGGCAAGCGCGGAACACCATGCCTCGCGAAAATTACAAACCTTTTCATGTGATTTTACAAAATAAGGCGTAAGTTTATAACAATGTTATCGGTTAAAATTGAGACGTGATATCAATAAAATTGTTAAGCGTACTTTTGAAATGAGGGCATTTAGATTAATATTAACCTTTTACAAATCATTTGCTCTGGCGAGCTATTTGATAACTTTTGCTTGTCTTTTCATGGTGCATAGGTACGGCAGCAAAGGGATTTATATTATTCAGATCCTATTCTGGTTTAAAATTTCCACGCTCGCCGTCTTGGTATATTCTACCAATAGCTACAAAAAAAATAAATTTTACTATTACAAAAACCTGGGAATGTCCAGGCACAAACTTTGGGCCCCGGTTTTAACTTTCGACTTCCTTTTCTTTCTCATTGCATTAATAACCATCGCATCGAACAATTATGAATCACTCCCTGGAAGTTGACAGCATTATTCTTGAGTTTGGCACAAAAAGGGTGCTTCAGGATATTTATCTGAAAAACGCCACGGGAGAAATCACTGGAATTCTTGGCCGAAATGGATGTGGGAAAACATGTTTGATGAATATTATCTACGGAGAGCTGAAAATTATTGACAAATCAATTCGTGTGGATGGCAAGACAATTTTTGACGGATACCGAAATCCCGAAATTCTAAGGTATTTACCACAAGTCCATTTTATCCCTAAAAGCCTAACACTCAAAAGAATTTTCAGAGATTTTAATTTAAGCTTTTCCCGGTTTATCGAGTACTTCCCTGAATTTGAGAAATACTACCATTCAAAGTTGAGAAAGCTCTCAAGTGGTGAAAAAAGGATTGTTGAAATTTATTCGATCGTTGCTTCAAAAACAATGTTTTGCATGTTAGACGAGCCGTTTTCGCAAGTTATGCCAGTGCATGTTGAGTCAATAAAAAGTATTATTAACAAAGAGAAGGAAAATAAGGGAATAATTATTACCGACCATTTGCACGAACATATAATCGATGTTTGTGAGCAGGTTTATGTGATCGTGAACGGCAAAACATACTTGACAAAAGACAAAAGTGATTTGGTAAAACTTGGATATATCAATAAAGCTTAAAATCCGCTTTTACGATTATCCGATAATAATTCTGCAACCGATATGAACAAGCCAGATGATTATTATTTAAAACAGGAAGAACCGAACAGGAGTTGCCTGCTTGCCTTGCGAGGGATCATTCTGAAACAGGACAAGGAAATTACTAAACCCACCAAATGGGGAATGCCCTGCTTTTGTTTCAAAAGCAAACCTTTCTGTTATTTGTGGACGGACAAAAAAACGGATGAACCTTACCTCCTGATGGTAGAAGGCAAACACCTTGACCACCCCGCATTGGAAGCCGGTGAACGTTCAAAAATGAAGATCTTCAGAGTAAATCCAAACGTGGATTTGCCTTTCGCTACCATCCAGTCAGTTTTAAACCAAAGTCTCAACCTGTATCGAAACGGGACAATAAAGACCACCTTATCCCCCACGCCTGCTTTTCCAACGATCGAAATGATGAAAAGGTAGAGGTGGCTACACTACCGTTAACATGAATTGGGAAAATCGGTACTTAACCCATTTTTCATGATAATAATATACCGGTGCAGGCGATCGCTTCCCACAAATGGCATTTTCCAAAACATCGGGTAATTTTGACTTCAGACCAAAACAGGGAAAATGGGTTACAACAATTCGGATTCATTGACAATCATCAAAAATACGGTGAACAGATTGATTCCTGGTTGCAGGATTATTCTTTTTGGATCGCGCACCAGAAAAGACGACCATCCGGATAGTGATTACGATTTTCTTATTATTTCGAAAAACACCATAAATATCCGCAAAAAAAGGAGCGATTAAATCCATGATGAGAAAAGAGCTGGCCCAGCTAAAAATTCCTGCCGACATTTTAATTCAAAGTGAAAGTGAAATCAATTCGAAAAGAAAGATCACCAGGCATATTCTTAAACAAGTTCTTAGAGAAGGCATTGCTTTAGACACAATTTAGGCAGGGAAATCGACCATCTGATCTTAAAAATGGATTGGTTTGGGTTAGATGATCAGCATCGGTGTAAGCTTACAATCCATCCCTCCCCTCCTTGAAAGCATAAAAAAACACTTATCTTTGTAGCCCTTAAACGAATTCAAATTTCACAGATTCTAAAAATCACAGTTCTATGTCACAATACAAACGTACCTTAATTACTTCTGCCCTGCCTTATGCCAACGGGCCGCTTCACATTGGGCACCTGGCTGGTGTTTATGTGCCGGCTGATATTTACGCCCGCTATCTTCGTCTGAAAAACGAAGATGTACTGCTCATTGGGGGTTCCGACGAGCATGGCGTCCCCATCACCCTGAAAGCCAAAAACGAAGGCGTTACACCGCAGGACATTGTGGACAAATACCACGGCATGATCAAGGATTCGTTTGAGCGGTTCGGCATTTCGTTCGACGTGTATTCGCGTACCAGCTCGCCCGTTCATCACGAAACAGCTTCGGGCTTTTTCAAAAAGCTGTATGACGACGGCAAGTTCGTGGAGCAAACCAGCGAGCAATATTACGATGAAGAAAATAAGCAATTTCTGGCTGACCGCTACATTGTGGGCACCTGCCCAAAATGCAGCTTTGAAAAGGCTTACGGCGACCAGTGCGAAAGCTGCGGCACCTCACTCAGCCCAACCGAACTGATCAACCCCAAATCGATGATCAGCGGAAACACGCCCGTACTGAAGGAAACCAAACACTGGTACCTGCCACTCGACCAATACGAACCTTGGCTGAAAGAATGGATTTTGGAAGGCCACAAAGAATGGAAACCCAACGTGTACGGGCAATGCAAAAGCTGGATTGACAGTGGACTGAATGCCCGTGCCGTAACCCGCGACCTCAACTGGGGTGTACCTGTTCCCGTTGAAGGGGCTGAAGGAAAGGTGCTGTACGTTTGGTTCGATGCGCCGATCGGCTACATTTCAGCAACCAAGGAACTGACACCTGACTGGGAAAAATATTGGAAAGACCCGGAAAGCAAGCTGGTGCACTTCATTGGGAAAGACAACATCGTATTTCACTGCATCATTTTCCCAAGCATGTTGAAAGCCGAAGGCAGTTACGTATTGCCTGAAAATGTGCCGGCCAACGAATTCCTCAACCTCGAAGGCGATAAAATCTCCACCTCGCGCAACTGGGCTGTTTGGCTGCACGAATACCTGGATGAATTCCCCGGCAAGGAAGATGTGCTGAAATATGCGCTCACCGCCAATGCGCCAGAAACTAAGGATAACGATTTCACCTGGAAAGATTTTCAGGCCCGCAACAACAACGAACTGGTGGCTGTACTCGGCAATTTTGTGAACCGCGCACTGGTGCTCACACAAAAGTATTATGCCGGCGAAGTTCCTGCTTTGGGCAACCTGAATGAAGTGGATCAGGCTACGCTGGTGGAGATTGGAAGCCTGAAGGCTCAGGTTGAAAAAAGCCTGGACACCTACCGTTTCCGCGAAGCGCTGAAACTGGCGATGGATTTGGCCCGACTGGGAAACAAATACCTGGCCGATGAAGAGCCCTGGAAAGTGTTTAAAACAGATCCGGAACGTGTAAAAACGGTGATGAACATCTGCCTGCAGATTACCGCCAGCCTCACAATCATCCTGGAGCCTTTCCTACCTTTCAGCATGAACAAGCTCCGTGGGTTCATCAACTTTGAAAAACTGGACTGGAGCGAACTGGGACGCACCGATTTGTTGCCGGCCGGACACCAAACCAACCAGCCGGAGCTGCTGTTTGAAAAGATTGAAGACAGCGTAATTGATGCCCAAGTACAAAAGCTGCTGGACACCAAGAAAGCCAACGAAGCAGCCGAAGTCGTAGCAAAACCCGCCAAGGAGAACTGCACGTTCGACGATTTTATGAAAATGGACATTCGTACCGGAACCATCCTGGAGGCGCAACTTGTTCCGAAAACCAAAAAGCTGCTTCAACTTAAAATTGATACCGGAATCGACAAACGCACGGTGGTTTCGGGCATTGCCGAATATTACAAGCCGGAAGACATTATTGGAAAACAGGTTTCCATTCTGGTGAATTTAGAGCCTCGTAAAATCCGTGGTATCGAATCGCAAGGCATGATCCTGATGGCTGAAGACGCCGATGGAACGCTGAAGTTTGTGTCGCCGGAAGGCAAAGTGAAAAACGGCTCGGAAGTGAGGTAAAAAGCTTTTTTAATACCGTCATGCTGAACGCATTTCAGCATCTCCATCAAACAGCCGACAGCCCCTGAAACAAGTGCAGGGTGACTCTTAATAAGAAGAAAGATAGTCGTGCCAGCTCATGGTTGGCGCGCTTCCGTAAGTTGCAGTACTGCCCAAGCAGATCGGCAACTTACTCGACTATATGAAACCGCTTTTGTACGCAAAGGCGGTTTTTTTTCATAAAAAAAGGGCCGCAAATGCGAACCCTCTTCAAACTAATAAACCAACTAAACCTAAACTAAAACCTATAATCGCTTGTAAATCTTATATTCCCAAGGTTGAAGTTCGATGCTCTCCTTCTCTCCAATTCTCAATGTCCCTTCTTCGAATACGTCTTCAAACTCTTCCTGAACACCGAACTTGATATCTGAAACAACCGGACGATCGGAAAGGTTCAAAATGATCAAAAGCTTATTTGCATCTTTTTCTCTCGTAAATGCCAGCACTTGCTCATTATTATTGGTTTCGAGCAAGTTGAAATCGCCGCCAGCATCGCCATTCCATAAGGCTTGGTTCGCCGTTTTCAGATCAATTAATTGCTTATAAAAAGACTGCTTCTCCAGATTCGACCAATCAATTTCATCCTTTTCGAAAAAAGCCAGCTGCTTGTTCAATCCGGCTTCCTGTCCACTGTAGATTAGTGGAATGCCTGGCACGGTAAAGCTAAATACCGCAAAAGCATCGGCGGCGTCGCCCATGCGTTGCTGAACGGTTCCGGCCCACGAGTTCTCATCATGATTGGTGATAAACTGCATGGGAAATGAACCTGGCGCATAGAAATCTTCATCCATTTCATTGAAATAGTCTCGGATAGCTTGTGCTGTTTGATCACCCCGGGCTACGTCATTCATAATATGGTGCAGTTTCCAGGCGTAGTTCGATTCGAACGCATACTCCAGCAAAGCCGGATGATCTTCATCCTCGGCCAGCATGTATAACGGCTTAATTGAATCGAGCGAGGCCCGGGCATCTTCCCAAAAATCCCGTGGAACGCCCCAGGCTACGTCGCAACGGAAACCATCAATATCGGCTTCTTCCAGCCAAAAGTCCATCGCATCAATCATGGCACGCCGCATCGGCTCCTTATCAAAGTTCAGGTCAGCAATGTCCGACCAATCCGGGTTTGGCGGAATGATTGCCCCGGTCGAATCTTTGGTGTACCAGTCCGGGTGATCGTAAATCCATTGGTTGTCCCATCCGGTGTGATTGGCCACCCAATCAATAATCACTTTAAAACCCAGGTCATGCGCTTGGGTTACGAGGTTTCTAAAATCTTCCATTGTGCCAAACTCGGGGTTAATACCTTGGTAATCCTGAACTGCATAGTACGATCCCAGGCTGCCTTTCCGCTTTTCTTCCGAGATCGGATGAACGGGCATGATCCACAGAATATCGACTCCCAGATCTTTCAGGCGTGGCAAATGCATTGCAAAAGCATTGAAAGTCCCCTCCGGCGTGTATTGCCGGATGTTGACTTCATACAAAACGGCATCATTCATCCAGTCTGGACTTTCAACTCTCGCCGAATCTAACGCTTGACTTTCCTGATCAGCCGGTTTTTGCGTTGGTTGGCAGGCGATCACAAACAGGAACAATATAAAAGAAAGTGATTTCATTGGTTTATTTATTTATCGAATGTTGGGCAAAGCACATTTTTGGTATTTCTAATTTTTCATTTGAAGGGATTAGTATACTTTTTTCCACTAAAACGAAAAGGACACAGAGCTTTTATTTGTTCTTTGTCTTCGTGCCTTTGTGGGAAATAGATAGATTCAATAGTCACTTGATATAAATTTGCTAAGTTCGATGATCATCGCTGAACGAGCCGGAACAGCAATACTTGACAGGTCTTTTATTTCTTTTGAATGAATAATTTCCATGCCGCTGGTAAACCCTTCCATCACCTCCTGAAAGCGGCTTGTTTCCAGAACTTGCTCATCTTCATTCTTATTTAGCACCACCATTACGACCTCATTCTCATTGTAACGAAAATACACATACATCCCATCTTCCGGAACGAAGTGCATCAGTTTACCGGCATGGATCACTTCTTTTTCCTTCCGCCAGTTTTGAATGGCGCGCAGGTAGTTTTGCAGGTCTTTTTGTTCTGCCGAAAGCCCTTCCCCGGTAAAGGCGTTAACCGGATCGCCGGCCCATCCACCGGGAAAATCGCTACGGATAATGCCATGATCATCCGTTCCCGGATTCGACATCAACACTTCGGTTCCATAAAGGAACTGTGGAATTCCACGGATGGTCAAGAAATAAGCGAGGGCCATTTTCAACATGTCAACATCCTCGCCAACCTGGGTCAAAAAACGCGACATGTCGTGGTTATCCGGAAAAACAACCAGGTTATGGGCATCCGGATACAAAAAATCGTTGGAAATGGCTTCATACAATTCGATCAACCCTTTGTCCCAACTCTCTTGGTGATTCATCGCCCGGCTGGCCGCATTTTGCAACGGAAAATCCATTAGGCTCGGCAAGCTACAGTGGTAACCATCGGCGTTTTGCTTGCCTTTTTGCCAATACGAAACAATGGCCGGATTCATGCTCCACTCCTCACCCACAATGTTGAAATTGGGATATTCCTCCAGCACCCGGGCAGTCCAATCCGCCATCATGTGTTTGTCGGGATAGGGCCAGGTGTCTTGCCGGATGCCCTCCAAACCAACATACTCAATCCACCAGATACTGTTTTGGATGAGGTAGGTGGCCATAAACGGGTTTTCCTGGTTCAAATCGGGCATGGTCGGAACAAACCAACCGTCAACCATCGCTTTCCGGTCAGCTTCCGAAGCATTCGGATCTTGGTTGACCGTACGCCGGTGGCTGGTGATTTTGTAATCCGGGTAATGATTGATCCAGTCGCTCATGGGAATATCATCCATCCACCAGTGTTCCGAGCCGCAGTGGTTGAAAATCATATCCATGATCAGTTTCATATCACGCTTTTTCAACTCTTCCGACAATTCCTGGTATTCTTCGTTGGAACCGTAACGCGGATCCACTTTGTAGAAGTCAGTAGTGGAATATCCATGATAGGAAACCTGCGTCATGTTGTTTTCGAGCACCGGATTGAGCCAGACAGCTGTAAATCCCAAATCCTGCAAATAATCCAAGCTGTTGATAATCCCACGTATATCACCACCGTGGCGCCCATCCTTATCTTGCCGGTTTGGTTTTTCCTTCATACCGGGTAATGCATCATTGCCCGGATCTCCATTCACAAAGCGGTCGGGGGTAACCAAGTAGATTACGTCCGAACTGTTAAAGCCCATCCTGTTTTCTGAACCTTTAGCCCGTGCCTTTAATTCATAGGTATAAGCCACTCGATCTCTTTTGCTTTGAGTGAATGTAATTTGAAACGTTCCGGGTTTTGCTTCGTCTGAAATTTTCAGATCGATAAACAGGTAGTTCGGATTTTCGACTTGAGTCACACTTTTCAACGACACACCCGGATAATCCACCAGCACATGGCTGCCGGCCAGGCCTTCACCATGGATCATGAGCTGCAGGTTGGGATTTTTCATGCCTACCCACCAAAACCGGGGTTCGACACGATCAACACGCATTCCAAATGTGATTGCTGCGAAAACTATCAGCAATGACGTAATAATTAGTTTTTTCATCTTTAATCGTATATCGTTATTTTAATATGAATGTAAAAGGAACTGAAAGTCGTTTAGCCCAAGAGATTTCGGAGTGATCCTCTCCGGGATATTTTTTTGTAAGCCAATTCTTTTCATCAAAACCTTTGATTCGCATCGTTTCGTCAACTTGCTGTTGGTAACGCTCATAAAAGCGATCAATCCCCTCCGTTCCATAATCGAAGTAAATTCTATGATTGGCCGGTTCGGGAAGAAACTCGGTCAAATAGTTGGCGAAAGCTTCCGGAATGAGAACATTGTCCTGGTGGGTTCCTATCCAGTGGGTTGATAAACAAGCAGCTCCTCCAAATATTTGAGGATATTCGCATATCGCATACGCCGAAATTAGTCCCCCCATGCTTGAGCCGGCAATAAAGGTATGCTCCCTGTCGGTATGCACCTTAAACCGCTTGTCAATAAAAGGCTTGAGTTCTTCGGTCAAAAAACGCAAGTATTCATCCGCCAGCGGTTCTCCCATTAACCATTCAGCAATCAAGGTGTCCCTGCTCTCATCCGATAAATAGGCAAGCGCTTTTTCTGGAAAATATTCCGCACGACGGTATTCCCCGTTATTCCAGATTCCAACGACAAGGCAATCCTGAATTTTATTTTCCTTCATTAGTTTGCTAAGGACTTCATCGACTTGCCATTCTTGCTTATTCCAGGTATTTGTTGAATCAAACAGCATCTGCCCGTCATGCATATAAATCACGGCATATTGTTTTGTGTCCTGGTAATCTTCTGGCACCCAAACATCCACGTTCCTGGCATCTACATAGTTAGATTGAAAATCAGGAAAAGAAATCACTTTCCCGATCTCCGTTTTTGGTTCCAGTCCCAATAGATTTATACTTAGCACCAGGAAAATTCCCAGACTGCTCAATATTGATTTCATTTTGTTCATTTTATTAGTTCTACATAGCGTTTTGATAGATCAACATAACTTTCAATCTGACGTCTAAATTCACTGAGGCTTTTCAGATCACCCCGCCAATCAGGATCTGGAATTTGCGAATGAATTTGCTCCCAATCTCTGCCTAAAAAAAACTGGGAATCCACCTCGCATCCCTGCAATTGGCTGAAGGGTTTTAGAAAGATGTATCCATCAAATAGTTGACCCACCTTAAAACTAGGATAGCCCATTGAATAATAACTATTGTCCGGTAAATCGCCGACCACCGAATCTAAATCGAAGCCCATTGGTTGATGATCCAACTCACCCATGATGTTTTCAACTGCGCCGTTAGCTGGACTTTGCCGACCCTCTTTATCGTTTGGTTTTCCTGGGAAAGGCTGGTGAAGGGCAATACTAGTCACTTTTCCCTGATACTTTTTATATAGTCGGTTACCCAGCATCCGGTTATTGAAATCACAGAAATAATCACTGTATTCAGAATAAACAGGCATCTGATATTTTGAAAAGGCATGGTATGTACCTGTCAAAATAAGAATCTTTTCCTCTTCCTGAATAATCTCCTTTTCAACAACTTTTGCTCGGTACATGTCCGGTGTTCCTTTATGAAATACCTGATTCATATTTTCCGGTGTTCTTACTCCTTGGAAATGACTCCAATCATATTGGTAACTCAAATTCAGGATTCGAAATTTTTGCGCTTCTCCTGGTAGCGAACGATTTAATTTCCAAGCAGCATGATATAAATCCATATACTCCTGATATGCCCAACCCACGTTGTATGCAAACATGATATCACGGGCCATTTGAAAATCATACTCGTCAGCTGATAACAGCGAATCGAGCTGATGCTGCTGTTCCCTGGCCCCGAACTCCATGCCTATCGTAAAAACTCCGTTTTGATACAGCTTTGGAATCATTTCTTTCACAAAGAGCAGGTTATCTCTGATCGCATGATCCTCCGCAAGTAAGATGACGTCATATTGCTTGAACTTTCCAATGAGATACTCATCCGGAGATCTTCCATTCTCCTTTAGATAATCAACTACTTCATTGTAGTTTTGATTCTGAGAATACAGATTTAAAAAACTAATTGTGAAAATTATTAGCACAAGTAGTTTTCGATCCATAATATTTCCCTTCATATCTTGATTCCTTTATTCAATACCACTTCTTGATTTTCAACTAATTCATATTCTTTACCCCAAATCGTTACCGAAACAGAACCGGGATTGTGATTGGTAATCTTCAGCTCATCACTCATTTGTATTTCCAAATGTGAGCCACGGTAGTTTAGCTTAAACGAATACGATTCCCACGATTCCGGAATGAAGGGATCGAGCAGCAATTGCCCGTTCTTGACCCGCATACCGCCAAACGATTCCACGAAAGCCATCCAGGTTCCGGCCATGCTCGTAATGTGAAGGCCATCTTCGGTATCGTTGTTGTAATCATCCAAATCGAGGCGGGCCGTGCGCAGGTACAATTCATAGGACTTCTCCGGGCGACCAATGCGGGCAGCCAAAATACCATGAACACAAGGTGAAAGCGATGACTCGTGGACCGTAAGCGACTCGTAAAAGTCGAAGTGCCGGGTAAGGGTTTCCCGGTCAAATTCATCCTGAAACCAATAGAAACTCTGCAAAGTATCAGCTTGTTTGATATAGCACGAACGCAGAATCCGGTCCCACGACCAGTTTTGATTGATCGGCCGTTCCTCCTGATTCATCTGCTGCACGGGAAGGATTTCCTTATCCAAAAAACCGTCCTGCTGGAGGTAAAGCCCGGATTGCTCGTCGTACGGGAAATACATTTTGTCGATGATCTCGCGCCAGACGGCCGTTTCCTGCAACTCGTTAAATTTCCATTTCTGAATCATCTCCTCAAATAAATAAGGATGGTCGCGCTTGATGTATTCAATCACTTCCAGTGTGTAACTTAAGGTCCACACCGCCATTTTATTGGTATGGAAGTTATTGTTGACGTTGTTCTCATACTCATTGGGACCGGTTACGCCAAGCATCACATAGGCTTGTTTGGCTTCGGACCAGTTAACCCGCTGTGCCCAAAATCGCGAAATCCCCAGCAGAACCTCAAAACCGTAGGGTGCCAGATATTGCCGGTCGCCGGTATAGTTGATGTAATGGTAAATGGCATAGGCAATGGCACCATTGCGATGAATTTCCTCAAAGGTAATCTCCCACTCGTTGTGGCATTCTTCTCCATTGATGGTTACCATGGGATACAAGGCCGCGCCGTGGTAAAAACCCAATTTCTCGGCATTCTCAATCGCTTTGTCCAGGTGCTTGTATCGGTACATCAACAGGTTTTTGGCTACTTTTTCAGGTGCTGTCCCAAGGAAGAAAGGCAGACAATACGCTTCGGTGTCCCAATAGGTAACGCCTCCATATTTCTCACCAGTAAAGCCTTTCGGACCAATATTCAGCCGTTCGTCATCGCCCGTGTAAGTTTGCATCAACTGGAAAATATTGAAACGAATGCCTTGCTGTGCAGCAACATCGCCCTTGATTTCGACATCAGCAGTTTCCCACTTTTTCTCCCACACCTGGCAGTGCTCGGCAAACAACTGGTCGAAACCTTTTTGCTGTGCGTGCTGAACCGCTTGCTTGCTATGTGCCATCATCACGTCTTTTTTGTAATGTAGCGATGAGGTCATGGACGCGAATTTTTCCACAAGCAGCTCCTCCCCTTCTTTCAAATGAAGTTTAAAGACGGTAGCCACCTGTTTTTCTTTCTGAAGGACTTCTGGATTGGCATCCAAGGCTTTCCCATCGACCCGCAAGCGCGTGTGTTGTCCGTTACAGGCGTAAAACCCCGTCTTTTTGGTTCTCATGCACAGGAACGCTTCCTGCCCTTGAGCTTCCTTCTCCACCTCATCCCAAAACTTTTCGTCGTAGTTCGAGTCTTCGTTCATCACATCGCCGTCCATGAAAGAAGTGACCTGAACCGCCGCCGAAAAATTCAAGCTTCGTAATTGGTATTGAATCGCGCCCAACTCCTGCTGCTTCATGCTAAGAAAACGTTTGGCAACTACCTCCACCTGCTTGCCCGACGCCATCGTTGCCACAAACGAACGGGTAAGCAATGCGGTACGCATATCCAGTTCCCTTCGGAAATCCCGGACGGCAGCAGTCGCCAAATCGAGTTCTTCTCCTTCAATTTCCATATGAATTCCAATCCAGTTGGCTGCATTTAATATCTTGGCGAAGTATTCGGGATACCCGTTTTTCCACCACCCCACACGGGTTTTGTCAGGATAGTAAACCCCAGCCAGGTAGTTCCCCTGCAAGCTATCGCCGCTGTATTTCTCTTCGAAATTCGCCCGCTGACCGGTGTGCCCGTTACCAATGCTGAAAATGCTCTCGGAAACGCGGTTATTGGTAGGATTAAACCCCTCTTCAATAACTTTCCACTCGCTATGTATGATGTAATCTTTCACTGGTTAAGCTTTTAATTTCTATTCATTTTACTCTTCAAAAAGGTTTGTCAAGCTACGGAGCCCGAAACCCTCAAAGCCCGGAATCACATGATCGGCCTGCGATAGCGTAGTAGGATCACCGATTCCGATACAAAACATGCCGGCATTCCTGGCCGCCTCGACGCCTGCCATGGCATCTTCGAAAACCACACAGTTCCGGGGGTCTACCTTCAAGGCTTTTGCTCCTTTCAAAAAGACTTCGGGATCCGGTTTGGCTTCCGTCACTTCGTTCCCATCCACAACTGCATCAAACAGATCTTCAATCTTGAGTTGCTGCAGAATCAATGGCGCATTTTTGCTGGCCGATCCCAAAGCCACCGACATTCCGTTTTGCTTAATTTCTTCAATAAATTCTTTAGCGCCCGGAAGTAGTTCGTCGGCCTGCATCCTGTATATATAATCGAGGTACACTTGGTTCTTTTTATCGGCGAACCGAAGCTTCTCCTGGTCTGTTAGTGTCCTTTTTCCAAGATTCAGAATAATCTCGAGCGACTGCATGCGGCTAACCCCTTTTAGCAATTCGTTGTTTTCTTCGGTGAAGGAAATGCCCAGTTCGTCCGCCAGCGTTTTCCAAGCCAGGAAATGGTATTTCGCCGTGTCTACAATCACCCCATCCAAATCAAAAAGACATGCTTTTATTTTCATCATCTATGAATTCGTTGCAGGTTGTTTTTTTAGTTTATCCGGACTATCCACATCATCGACAAACATGACGGAAACTGCGGCAAGAATCATGGAACCGCCTCCGACGAGCAGGGCCATAATGGCTTCGCCACCAAACAGGTGTTTCATGAAAAAACCCAAAATACTGGCAGCCAGAATCTGCGGAATGACGATGAAAAAGTTGAAGATCCCCATATAGGTTCCCATCTTCTCGGCGGGCAATGACCCGGTGAGTATCGCATAAGGCATGGACAAAATGCTGGCCCAGGCCAGACCTACGCCAAGCATGGAAAGGATAAGCAAGTTCGGATCGTTAACCACATAGAATGAAGCCAGTCCGACTCCTCCCAAAACCAAGGCGATGGCGTGTGTCATTTTACGGCTGGTGTATTTGGCAAGCACCGGCAACAGGAAGGCCATCAGCGCAGCAAAACCATTGTAAACCCCAAACAGAACACCCACCCAGTCAGCGCCATCGTTGTACAGGGCCGATGTGGTGTCGGACGAGCCATACACATGTCCGGTAACCGCTGCGGTAGTATAAATCCACATGGCAAACAATGCGAACCACGAGAAGAACTGCACAATGGCCAGTTGCCCCATGGTTTTGGGCATGTTCAGCATGTCGGTGATAATACCAACCAGTCCGTTATCCGTTTTATTGATTTTGGTGAAGTAGGCGGTCAACAATTGAATCAGTCCAAAAATTGCCAAACCTCCGCTTAAAATGTAAAGCTCCTTTTCGAGTTCGAAATGCAAGAAGAGGAAACTCATCACCAGCCCAATGACTAAAAAGATAACGCCATTTCGCATAAAAGCGCCCATTAATTCGAAAGGAGACTTTAGTTCGATCTTAATGGACGGATTGGCCGAAATCTTTTGCTTTTCAAACGACTTCATTTCCTCCGGTGAATACTCCTTGGTCCGCATCACGGTCCAAAGCACCGCCAGGAAGAAAACCAGTCCGCCAATGTAAAACGACAGTTTCACTGAAAGAGGAATCAACTGGTCGCCAACAGCGATGTTGCTCACCCCAAACCAGTTGGTTAAGGCGTAGGGTAACAGCGAAGCCACAACAGCACCGGTTCCAATAAAAAAGCTTTGCATGGCAAACCCCTGGGTTCGTTGTTCACTTGGTAGCATGTCGCCCACAAACGCACGAAAAGGCTCCATCGAAATGTTGATTGAGGCATCCATGATCCAAAGCGTACCAACAGCCACCCAAAGCATGGGCGAGTTGGGCATGATAAACAAAGCCAGCGAAGCCAGGATGGCCCCAATCAGAAAATACGGCCGGCGGCGTCCCAGCTTTCCCCAAGTCTTGTCACTGTAGTAACCAATAATCGGCTGAACGATCAGTCCGGTTACCGGAGCAGCCAGCCAATACACGGCCAGCCGGTCCACATCACCGCCAAGACTCTGAAAAATTCGGGAGACATTGGCATTTTGCAAAGCAAAACCAAACTGGATGCCCAGAAAGCCAAAACTCATATTCCACACTTGCCAAAAACTAAGCACAGGTTTTCGCTTCATAATTGAAAGAATTGGTTCAATAAATTTTAAAAGTCGATCCGAAAGAACGATGACTGTTAAACCCGGTTTTTCATCAACAAACAGGCAGCATCATCTTCATTCATTAACATGACTTGCTATAAAAAAGGGGGTGAGCCGTTGCCGGTCACCAGTAAGGAAGTAAAATAGAGTTGGTTATTTTCGGAATAACTGCTACAAATATAAACATGGATTTCTGAATTAATCAAGTCTTTCGGCCTGTTTTAGATGCATGCCTGCCAAAAATGAAAGCTAAAAAGCGATTGATACCCGCATTGCAAACGTTTGCAGGGACAGAAAAAAAAATTCGAATTTTTGAAATCATTTTCTGATCACCGGGGCATTTGACCAACTTATTAGACCAAAACCAGTCATTTGGTATCGAAAGCCGCAGCAGAAAGACAGGCGATAGGCAGAAGAAAACGCCGCTAAAGCACTCCGGGCTTGTTCAAAGCCAAAAAGCAGTGCAAAAACACAAAAAAACTCGAAAAACAGCCAACCCTCAGAGAAAATCCGGCTTAAACCCTCGAAAAAAGGCAATAAGCAAAAAAGCTGCAAACGTCCGGAGAAAACATGTAAAACTCCAAAGAAAGGGTGCAAAATCCCAGGGAAAAACGCAAGACGTAAGAACACGCAGAAGTGATCAGTAATCCTTTAGAACGTTTCGGCTTGTCCAACCAATAGCTGGCGAGCGCATGGAACTATTCATTCCCCGGCTTGAATCGTAAAGCTTACATTGAGGATCCCCTGATAATCAAATTGGCATTTAAAACGCGGCTTTGGGCAGGTTCGTCTTCCGTTGGATGCAACAGGCGCCTCAGCAGCATTTCAGCTGCCACCGTGCCCATTTCATAGCCATGTTGATCAACCGAAGTGAGGTTGGGTTCAGTGATTCCAGAAAACCGCCCGTCGCTAAAACCAACGACAGCAATGTCCTTTGGAATTCTCATTCCTCTTCGTTGAAGGGTTTGCATGGCTCCAATGGCAGTCAGGTCGTTCACTGCGAACAGGCCATCGGGCACAGTGTCCATATCCAGCAAGCGATTAGTGGCAAGAATCGCTTTTTCAAAACTGTCGGCTTCAATAATCAATTCAGGTACAACAGGCAAGTTAGCCTCTCTTAGGGCTTGCAGGTAACCTTCTTTGCGCTCGCGACCGAGCAGCAGATTTTGAGGTCCGGCAAAATGAGCGATGCGCTTGCGTCCGCTGTCGATCAAATGTCTGGTAGCATCGTACGAAGCCTTCCGATCGTCAATAATCACGTGATCGGTATGAATTTCAGAGAGAATCCGATCGAAAAAAACTATTGGAACGCCGCGCTCCTGGATGGCATACAAATGATCCAATTTGATTGTCTCTTTCGACACAGACACCAAAACGCCATCCACCCGGTGAGACAGCAAGGCTTTGACATTGGCCACCTCGCGGTCGTACTTCTCATTCGACTGGCAAATAATGACGGTGAAGCCAGCATCATAGGCCACGTCTTCAATGCCGCTAATGACAGAAGAAAAGAAGTAATGGACAATCTCAGGAATAATGACCCCAATGGTATTGCTTCGGCTGTGCTTCAAACTCAGGGCAATGGCATTAGGCTCGTATTTTAGCTTCTCAGCCAACTCATTCACCGCCAGCTTGGTTGCCTCACTAATGTCCGGATGATTTTTCAATGCCCGAGAGACTGTAGAAGCGGAAACGCCCAAAATGCGGGCAATATCTTTGATTGTTACCTGAGTGCTACTCATAGCTGGAATTGGCGTTTGGTTTATCCCGCTTTAAAAATAAGTATTTTATTTCTTCTTCTTCCTTCAAAAAATCACGATTGGCACATAAGTTTCAAACTACCCCACCAGTAACAACCTGTTATAGAACATAACCGCCGCAAACGTCACCGCAAACGTTTGCAGAAAAAAGTCTGCTAAAGAACAACTCAGGTAAATGTTAAAAAAATTAACATTGCGGCTCGGAATACAAAAAATGAAGTAAAAAAGAGTTAATCAAACATTAAAAAAAGTTGAAAACTGAAAAAAGAACATGACGCTCTAATTGAATTAAAAAAACTAATTATTAACGATTATGAAGATTATTCGCAAAAACTTAAAAATCTTACTGATGATCCTGGGATTGATCATTTCACAGATTTCTTTTGCCCAGCTTGTCAGTCTGTCCGGTAAGGTCACCGATCAGGAAACCGGCGAAGGATTACCTGGTGTTACTATTGTTGTGAAAGGAACAACCACCGGGACGATCAGTAATTTTGAAGGAAACTATAACCTGAATGTCGAAAAAGGGGCAACCCTTCAGTTTTCGTACATTGGATACGAAACTGCAGAACATGTTGTTGGCGACGCTTCAACACTGAATGTCGCCTTACGCCTTGATACAGAACAACTGGACGAGGTGGTTGTGATTGGTTACGGGCAAATCAGGAAGGATGATGCCACCGGTGCTGTTTCGTCGGTAACATCTTCCGAATTCAACCAGGGATCTACCAGTTCGCCACAGGACCTTATTATGGGAAAAGTTTCTGGTGTGAGAATTCAAACCGAAGGCGGAGCCCCTGGTTCAGCTGCCAAAATCCGTATTCGTGGAGGTTCGTCCATGTCAGCGAGTAATGATCCGTTGATTGTTGTGGATGGAATGCCGATTGATAATCGAACAATCGACGGGATGAGCAACGTACTGACTACCATCAACCCAAACGATATTGAGTCCTTTACCGTTCTAAAAGATGCCTCCTCGACCGCCATCTATGGTTCACGGGCTTCAAACGGGGTAATTCTGATTACTACAAAAGAAGGTAAAGCCAACCAGGATTTACGCGTACAGTTGGATTCAAAAGTCATGGTCAATGAAATCGTCGATTACATCGATGTATTATCGGCTGATGAGTTCCGTACCTTGGTCAATGAAAGGGCCGCAACACATTCTTCTGTCAATCCCAATTTAATGGGTAATGCCAGCACCGATTGGCAAAAAGAAATTTTACAGAATACGGTCAGCCACGACCATAACCTGAGTGCTTCGGGCGTGCTTGCCACTATTCCAATTCGCGCATCGGTTGGCTACACGGATCAATACGGGATCTTACGAACCTCTTCCATGGAACGAAAAACCGGAACGTTTAAAGTAACCCCGAGCTTTTTTGACAATCATCTCAAGCTAAATGCCGGAATCAAATACATGACCATTGACAATCGGTTTGCCGAGCGAGGCGCTATTGGTAATGCACTTCGATTTGATCCAACGAAACCGGTCTTTAACAACACGGGGATCTATGGTGGTTACACCACCTGGTTAACAAGCGATGGCTCCCGTAACGTAAACGGAACTCGCAACCCGGTTGCTCAGCTTCAACAAAGAAGAGACGAGTCGGAAGTTGAACGATACATTGCTGATGCTCAAGTGAGCTATAGACTGCACTTTTTCCCGGAGATTACAGCTACGGTAAAAGTTGGTATGGATAAATCGGACAGTGAAGGAACTGTCAATACCGATCCTGAAGCATCTTGGGTAAGAACTGCATCATCAGGAGTAGCCCGGAATTACACGCAGGAGCGGGAAAACAAACTGTTTGATTTCTACGTGAACTATCAAAAAGAACTACCCGGAATTGACAGTCGAATTGACGCGATGGCCGGTTACGAGTGGCAACGGTTTTGGTCAAACGCTTCAGCCTATGAAGTGGATCGTTTTAATACGGTGATTGAAAACTCGAAAGACGAAACAGAAAATGTTTTGGTGTCCTTTTTCGGAAGAGCAAACTATTCATACAAAGACAAATACCTGGTTACAGCCACTTTGAGAAATGATGGATCTTCGCGCTTTCATGAAGATAACCGCTGGGGACTATATCCGTCAACCGCATTGGGATGGCGAATTATTGAAGAACCATTTATGGATCTAGTTTCTGCAGTTAGTAATCTTAAATTGAGACTTGGCTACGGGATTACCGGGCAGCAGGAATTAAACAGTGGAGACTATCCTTATCTGGGAATTTACCAATTAAGCGATTCCAGAACCCAATACCAGCTCGGAAACCAATTCTACACGCTCATTCGTCCGAATGGATATGACAAAAGTTTGGAATGGGAAAAAACAACAACCTACAACATCGGTCTGGATTTCGGATTCTTCGACAATCGCCTAACCGGAGCAATTGACCTATACAGACGGGATACAAAAGACCTGTTAAATACCATTCCGGTGCCAGCCGGAACGAACTTTACCGACCGCTTGCTAACCAACGTTGGAGATTTGGAAAATAACGGGATTGAATTCTCAGTCAACGCCATCCCAATCAGCAGGCAGGACTTTAGTTGGGAGCTGAGCTTCAACCTGACTCACAACCAAAATAAGGTTACCCGACTCACCAACTACGACGATGCCTCATACAGAGGTGTTGAAACCGGTGGAATCAGCGGTGTTGGCGTCGGAAACAATATCCAGATCCATGCCGTTGGACATCCGCTAAACACCTTCTACGTGTATGAGCAGGTGTATGACACCAATGGAAAACCGATTGAAGGCTTGTATGTCGATCAGAATGGAGATGGACAGATTACCATTGATGATAAATACTATGCAGATTCTCCTGTTCCTGACGTATTTATGGGATTCTCATCGATGGTCAACTATAAAAACTTTGATTTTGGATTTAACGCGCGGGCTGCTATCGGCGGACAGATTTATAACAACGTGATTGTTGGTGCACGCTACCAGGAATTGACAGTAAACGAATACCTGACCAACCTGCCTACCGAGATTAACAATTCGAAATTTGAAACCGCTCAGCAATATTCCGACTATTTCCTTGAAGATGCTTCTTTCTTCCGGTTGGATAATGTAACGCTGGGGTACAATTTCAAGGATTTATTGAAAAGGACAACAGGCACAGATTTGAATCTCAGATTATATACCTCCGTGCAAAATGTGTTTGTCATTACCAAGTATGACGGATTGGATCCGGAAGTTGACAATGGAATTGACAACGATGTGTATCCTCGTCCGAGAATTTATCAATTTGGACTGAGCGTAGGTTTTTAATCTTTAAAAGAGCATAATTATGAAGACAAAATTTAACTATACAATCTGGGTACTCATCCTATTATTGGCAAGCACCATATCCTGTGTAAACGATTTGGATACGCTTCCGCTGGATGAAGACCTTTTAACGGCCGACAAGTTGACAGATGATGAATCCTACAAAGGAATGTTGGCCAAATGCTATGGCGCTTTTGTTGTTGGCGGGCAAACCGGCGTTGATGGAAACCCGGATATCAGCAGTATCGATGGTGGCTTTTCGTCCTACCTCCGCCAATTGTGGAACCATCAGGAATTAACCACAGACGAAGCCATTTGTGCCTGGAACGATGGGAACTTACGCGACCTTCATGACATGGACTGGACGGCATCAAATGAGTTTATAACAGCCATGTACTACCGGATAACGCTGGAAATCGCGTACTGCAATAACCTCATCTCTCTCACCAACGGGCAAGACGAGTTCAAAGCATACAACACGGAAGCCCGCTTGCTAAGAGGGTTGGCTTACTGGCACTTGCTGGATATGTTTGGCACCGGTCCATTTGTGACCGATGAGGACCCGGTGGGCTCATTCTTCTTCCCCGAGCAAGCCAACTCACAGCAACTTTTCGATTATATCGAAAGTGAGCTGACCGCGATTGAAGATGATTTGGCTGCTCCGCGGACCAATGAATATGGACGGGCCGACAAAGCAGTGGCCTGGATGATTTTATCCAAACTTTATCTGAATGCCGAAACCTACACCGGAACAGCCAAATACACCGAGTGTATCACTTACACCAACAAGATTATTAATGCCGGATATAGCCTGGAAGGCGAATATGAAAACCTGTTCCTGGCAGACAATCATTTGCGGACCAACGAGATTATCTTCTCATTGGCCAGCGATGGCGAACATACGCAAACCTGGGGTGGTATGACCTTCCTTATTCACTCCACCATTGGCGGCGACATGCCAGCTTCTCAATCGGGCGTTGATGGCGGATGGGGTGGTAACCGGATGACCAAAGCATTCACGAACCTCTTTAGCGACCTTTCAGGCGAAACAGATCGTCGCGCCATTATTTGGACCGAAGGACAAAACGAGGAAATTGACGATATCTTCAATTTCAGACACGGCTATGCCTCCCGGAAATTCAAAAATATCACTTCCGACGGCGTGGTTGGCAGCAACCTTTCACACCCGGACACCGACTTCCCGCTGTTCCGTTACGCCGACGCCCTGCTGATGTATGCAGAAGCAGTTGTTCGCGGAGGAAGTGGTGGTGATATGGCCACAGCCGTTGGTTATATCAATGATATCAGAGAACGGGCCTATGGCGATGATTCCGGAAATATTGCTGAAGCAGACCTCGATCTGGATTTTATTCTGGATGAACGCGGACGCGAACTTTACTGGGAATGCCACCGGAGAACCGATCTGCGACGCTTTGGAAAACTATCCGGCGGAGATTACATCTGGCCATGGAAAGGCGCCGTGAAAGACGGTATGGCCGTTAATTCGAAATTTGATGTATTCCCAATCCCCAATTCAGATTTGAGCGCCAACCCGAATTTAACGCCAACGTCAGGTTATTAATCAAACTAATTTGAACGCAATGAAAAAACTAAGATATATATTCATGATGCTCCTCGCAGTGACGATCGTTTCCTGCGAAGACGATGATATGACCAAATTGAACGACTCGGAATATGCCCCTGCGACGAATATTCTAGGCTTTGGCACAAGCTTGGCCATATCAAAGGACAAAAAAGCCGAAACGATCGAAGTTTCATACACGCCTGCTTCGTACGGAGTGGACATTGTAAAAACACACAAACTTCAGTTTGCCACCACTGCCGATTTTACCAATCCGGCCACTTTTGATGTGAACGCGTCTGACAATTCGTTCTCATTCACCGTGGGTGCTTTTAATGAATTCCTAACCGAGGAGTTGGAATTGCCTGTTGACCAGGAAGCGGCGTTGTCCGCCAGAATTATGACCTACTCGCTTTCTGGCGTCGACACCCTGTACTCTTCTGTAGTCAATTTTACGACAACTCCTTACCTGGACATCCTTTTTGCTCCCAACACCTTCTACCTGTTTGGTGATGGCGTGGGACGCATTGCCCAAAACAATAAGCTCAAACTAAATAAAGTGCATAGCGAGCCCGATGATTCGTGGATTATTGTCTGGATGGAAGCTACCGGAACCTTTAAGCTGTGTTCTGATGTAGACTACAAAGGCGTAATTGGAAAGGTCGGAGATCCGGTTAATGGCGAATACACTTTGGGAGACGCTACTAACCGAGGTGAAGATATCCCTGTACCCGGAACAGCCGGCTATTATACCGTTGGTGTCAACCTGGCAACGAATAAGTTACTGATTGAACCCGCCAACGTATACATTACCGGCCCCAATGTGGATGCCTGGCCGGTGAGTTCAGTAACCGACGAGAACAGGTTTCAACAAGATACAGAAAATAAAACGTTGGTTTTGACCAAAAGCCTTTTAGGTGGCGAACTGAGACTTCATGTAACGCACCCATACATTTCCGCTTCTGACTGGTGGCATGCCGAGTTCATAATCCTGGATGGCAAAATTGAATACCGGGCAGATGGCGGGGACCAGGACCGGGTCAATATTGATGGAGGAGAAAGAACCATCGAGCTGGACTTTATTAATCAAACTGGTAAAATTCAATAGAAATGAAAAATATAAGCTCTTTTCTAATTCTTATTCTGGCGGTTTTTGCATGGTCTTGTGAGGACGACTTCATGACTCCGCCGGTCACCTCGATTGTTGAAGGAACTGCACCCGCATGGGCAAGCCAGCCTCCAACGGATATTGACACAGTTTTATTTAAACGACTTGAAAGCGAAACGTTGGTCTCATTAAGCTGGTCGGCAGCGACTTATGCTGACAAGATTGGTGTTCGATATTTCCTTCAGGTTGATACAAAAGGAAATGAATTTGCTGATCCCCTTGAATTTGACCGGACGGCAGCCACTCAAATGGATGTAACCATTGGTGGGTTAAACGCCCTGCTTATGCAGCGATACAGTCCTGCCGAAGAGGTGGAAATTGAACTGCGCATCAGGGCTTTTGCCAACGAAGATCTGGCCAATTTATACACTTCCGCCTTCTCAATGAAAGTGGCCCCGTACCTGGATGTTCCTGTACCAGAAGCGCTCTACATGATGGGAACAGCCACTCCGGTTGGGTTTAGCAGTGCCGATGCGCTGGCCTCATACAAAGACGGCGATGTATTCTATAAATACCTGAAGTTGACCGCTGACGGATCATTCCGCTTTTCTGACAAACAGGCTGATGATGGCTTTAATTACAATTATGGAAAATTTGCCACCGTTTCATCCAATATCGAAGCAGCAGGCGATGACGACGGCAACTTCAAATTTACCGGCGAAACCGGTTGGTACGAAGTAAAAGCCGACTTTACCAATAGCGAACTGACCATTTCTCCGTTTGTGCACGGATCCACCACCTATACATTCGATCCAACCGAGGTATACTTGGTGGGCGACTATGCCGACACCGTAGCCAACTGGGCACCCGACAACTCGCCGGCGATGATCAAAAAATCCGAAGGCGTGTACACACTTGAAACGATGATTAAAGATGGTGCCATGCTTAAATTTGTCGGCCAGCCAAGCTGGGGCGACCTGGATTGGGGTAACCTTGGAGGCGATGGTTACGAAGGCATCATCGGTCCAAAAGGAAAAAACGGCAACATCACCTTTGACGGCGGAGACAAAACATACTTCGTAACACTTGACCTGAATCAAGGCACCTACAAAATCGAAGAGGCCGCAATATACCTGGTGGGAGACGCCACGGAAGCTGGTTGGACCATCGACAATGCGATTGAGCTGAAATGGCGTCCGGGGCACAATGCCTACATGGGATATGTTCCATTAAAAAACGGATACTTTAAATTCTTCCCGGTAAAAGGCAGTTGGGACAATGGAATGGGCAGGATTAACGATTCCGAAGATCCTAAAGGAGGTCTGCTGGGAGGAGAAAACAAAGACATTCCAAGCACGAACACTTCTTCGGAATATAAGTTATACCGAATGGCTGTTTGGTACGACACGGACGCCGAGTCCTATAAATACTCGGTTTTGGATGCCGAAATGGTCCTTGTCGGAGATGCGACTCCTGCGGGCTGGTCTATCGACAATGGATTCAATATGGTTTATGCAGGCGAAGGGAAATGGGTTACTTATGTTGACATGAATGCTTCCGGAGGCTATAAGTTCTTCTATGAAAGCGGAAACTGGAACTCCGGCTACAAAGAGTTTGATGCAACAGGCAAACCTGGCGAATTATCTCTTGAAGGTGGAGACCCAAACATTTCAACTCCGGGTGAAGGATATTACAAGTTGACCATCGACACCTATAATATGATCTACACCAAAGAACTCATGGCAACCAGAAAGATGTATTTGGTTGGTTCTCCCAACGGATGGGATATCAATGCAGGTATTGAAATGACTTGGGATGATACCAACAAGGAATGGATCCTGACCACAGATTTGTTGGCTGGCGATGCTTTCAAAATTTTTGCTGAGGCTGGCAATTGGGATAGTGGGTTCAAATTCAAATACGAAATGCTCAATTTCGAAGGTGGCGACCCAAACCTGTCAACCCCCGATGGTGACGGAAACTACACCATCCGGTTTAGCCTGGCTGAACGGACCTTAACATTTACAAAAAACTAAGCTGTAAAAATCTCTTTTCTTAAGGTTGCCCGGAAGTTCCGGGCAACCTTTTATTTCAACGTCAGTACAAATTTTTAAAATAAGTGCTATGGGAATCCGGATTTTCCTCCTGTCAATATCGTTTTTCTTACTTTTTCAAGCTCGGGCGCAGATCATTACTGAGCCGGTTTTCCCGGTAGCTTCCCAAAAGGTGACCATCACCTTTGATTCCTCCAAAGAAAGCAGGCTCGGCCAATTTACTGGCGATTTGTATGCTCATACCGGGGTGAAAATTGAAGGAAACACAGAATGGCAACATGTGATTGGTTCCTGGGGAAACAATACCACCCAACCCACGCTCACCAATAAAGGAGAGGGCATTTATGAGCTAGTCATCTCACCTGATATCAACACGTTCTACGAAGTTCCTTCTTCTGAGAAAGTCGTTCAGTTGGCTTTTGTTTTTCGCTCAGCCGATGGCTCCCAGCAAACCAGCGACCTGTTTGTGGATGTTTATGAAGCAGGCTTGAATGTTTCGCTCACCAGTCCAACCGAACAGGTTATTCTGACAAAGAATGAAGACATCGTCATTTCTGCCAGTTCTTCTGCCGAAGGCAGCTTGTCGCTTTATGCCGATGATACCCAACTGGCTCAGACTACCGGAAGCGAGATCTCAACGACCCATCAATTCATCGCATCAGGCAACCAATGGTTAATCGCGCACTTGACTGTCGGTGAAGAAACGGTATACGACTCCATCGCCGTGTATGTCAAGGAAGATCCTACCCTCGAACCAAGACCCGCCACTTACCGGAAAGGAATTAACTACCCCGGCGACACATCAGCCGGCATGGTTTTGTGGGCACCCGAAAAAGAATTTGTGTATCTGATCGGTGATTTTAACGATTGGCAGATCAGCGAAACCTACCAAATGAAAAAAGATGGCGATTACTTCTGGATTGACATTCATGGATTGACCAGCGGGCAACCTTATCTTTTTCAATATTTCGTTGATGGAAAACTCAGAATTGCAGACCCCTACACTGACCAAATCGCTGACCCATGGAACGATCAATACATTGAAAGCGTTGTTTACCCAAATCTGCCACCCTACCCGACTGACAAGACAACTGGAATCGCGTCGGTCCTTCAAACCGGACAGGAACAATACCAATGGGAGATCACCGACTTTCAGGCACCCGACAAAAACGAGATGGTGATTTACGAATTGCTGATCCGCGATTTTGACACCGACCACAGCTACCAAAACGTCATCGATCGGCTTGACTATCTCGAAGACCTTAACATCAACGTACTGGAACTGATGCCGGTAAACGAGTTTGAAGGAAACTCAAGCTGGGGTTACAATCCTTCGTTTTACTTCGCCCCCGACAAATACTACGGCACCAAAAATAACCTGAAAAAGCTGGTGGATGAGTGTCACAAACGTGGGATTGCAGTAGTCATTGACATGGTCTTGAACCACAGCTACAGCTTAAGTCCGCTTGCCCGCCTGTACTGGAACGATCAGCTGAGCCGCCCGGCAGCCAACAATCCGTGGTACAATGAAACCAGCAATTTCCAGAATCCCGATGCGCAGTGGGGATACGATTTTAACCACGACAGTGAGTACACCCGCGAATTGGTGGACAGTGTCAACAGCTACTGGATGAGCGAATATCAAATTGACGGATTCCGTTTCGATTTTACCAAAGGCTTTTCAAACACCACTTACGGCCCATCCGACTGGGGCAGCGCCTACGATGCCAGTCGCATTAGCAACCTGAAACGCATGGCCGATGAGATTTGGGAACGAAACGACGATGCGATCATCATTTTTGAACACCTCGCTGATAATTCCGAAGAAAAAGAACTGGCCGACTATGGCATTATGCTTTGGGGAAACATCAACCACAACTATGGCGAAGCAGCCATGGGATATGTTGAAAACACCAACTCCGATTTGAGCTGGGGCGTTTACAAACAGCGTAACTGGAACGAGGCTAATTTGGTCACTTACATGGAAAGCCACGACGAAGAGCGCCTGACTTATAAACTGCTTCAATACGGAAACTCAGCAGGCACTTATAATACCAAAACATTTTCAACAGCCACCGACCGATTGGAACTCGGCAACGTATTTTTTATTCCACTTCCCGGCCCAAAAATGATCTGGCAATTTGGAGAACTGGCCTACGACTATTCAATTGATTACGACGGACGTTTAGGTGAAAAACCAATTAAATGGGAATACACCGAGGATGAAAACCGGACAGATCTGTTCCAGGTAATTGCCAAACTGAACTACCTGAAACAAACCTATGAAGAATTTCAGAGTACCGATTTTTCCTATTCGTTAACCGGTGAAACCAAAACTTACCAGCTCAAAAGTGGGGAAAACTATGTGGTTGCCGTCGGGAATTTCGGAGTCACGCAAAACTCAATCACGGTTACCTTTCCAAAGACAGGCACGTGGTACAATTATTTTGCAGAAACCACGCGCGATATCACTTCCGCCAACGTACAATTCACACTGGCTCCCGGCGAATACCATTTATTTTCGACCCGCCAGTTTGAGCAACCCCACATTGTAACCGAAAATACGATCATTGAACGAACCGATGAAATCCGTGTTTATCCCAATCCGGCCAGCGATTTTATTCGGATTGAATCATCCAACACCATCGATCAGGCTTATTTATACTCAATCCACGGAAGCCTTATCAAACAAGTTCCAGCCCCGGGAAAATCAGCGACAATCGACTTAACAAACTTAATGACCGGCACTTACATTTTGAAACTTAACAACCAATCTTTCAGTAAAACAGTTAAAATTGTCAAACGCTAAGCAGGAACACGAAAGGCAGATGCTTTAAAATATTTGCACGCCATTCCGAATTCACTAATTTTAAGTCCTAAGCATACCTCAAGTTTGAAATGTTATGAAGAAAATTGCTGTTTTATCATTCATTCTGCTTGTTTCATTCGGATCGGTTTTTAGCGCAGAACCGCTGAGAAAACCTTTTGTGGAATTGTTCATTGAGGGAAGATATGTTCCGGATGGGTCTGAAATCGACGTAAACAAAGGGCAACAATTCAACTTGGTTACCCAAGCGAAAGGTGGTCGTGCCGATTTCGTTCACTTTCCGGATACCTATGCTGATTTGGGCGCCGACGCCAAAATCATTTCCCGGGGGTATAACAAGTTGATTTACGAGAAAAACGGTGTCGTACACAAATGGGAAATGCTGGATGAAAAAATTGATCTGGAGTCGGATACCAAGATCAAGCTCTCGGTTAACAGTGAGTTGATCAACAAACATCAAACCGAGGTATTTATCCCGGTTGACAAAGTGGAGAAAACCTACATCAAGGTAAAAGTCTCAACCTATTGGAAGTACGATAACGGAACCACGACCACGACAGAAACTGACGTAGCTGAAGCCACCATCTATTTGCATATTCAGGGCAACACCAACGAATGGTTTGCCACGCCCAATGTAAAAGCTGCCGGAAACCGGGACCAAGTTGTGGAGGAAAAGCTGCATGCCATCCAGGATTCGTACAACAAAATTGAAAGCCTGCTCAATAACTTTGAATTTACCTCAATCCAGCCTGAAATTCACAACCTGCGAACCATCGTGGGGCAGCTGGAAGACCGAGTGGAATACATTGTGGCTAACGAACCAACCAAACATTCCGATATTTTTTTCATTGGACTGCCCAGCGACCAGGCTGTCAGTGATGTGGGCGATTTCAGAACCCTGGCAACCGCCTGGGATGAACTGGAACAATTGGTTAATGACCAACACACCAGGCTCGATCAGCTTGAAGAATCAGCAGAAAAAGTCAAGCGCCGGGATCTTTTGGAACTGATCAGACCCTTTACCAACTGGGAAGATGAGCTGCCAAACCAGGCCGAATCTCTGCTTCAGGACTATGCCAAGGATTTCAACTGGGAAAACACCAGTATCCGTTCGTTCTTAGCCTTCGATCCAAAAGAAGAACGTATCAACAACCTCGAACAAAGCCAGACTGATTTCCATCGCTTTTTGGAAAATCGACAGGAAAATATTGAAGCTGAAAAGCAAAAAATAAACTATGCACTCACTCGCCTGCAAGCCGTACGAATATTTGATGGCATGTTGATGGGCTTTTTCTCGTCGCTGAATTTTGCGCGTTGGGAAAATACCCGTAACCAAGACAACTGAAGAAAACAGGAAAAAAAGCAACTACAACCTTGTTTAATGATAAATCGCAATCTCTAAACAAAGTCGCCTTATTGTTGTTTCAGTTGAAGCAATGCCTATCCACATTGCCTCAACGCCATGATGACCATTAAAAAACATGCTGGAATTTATACTTTACATGTAGAACAAAAGCTTCCGGTTTCGCTCGACGAAGCTTGGGAGTTTTTTTCCAACCCGGCCAATTTGGGGCGGATTACTCCTCAGCATATGCAGTTTCAGATTACCTCGGATGACCCGAAGCCGATGTATGCCGGTCAAATTATCACTTATCGGGTCTCTCCCTTTAAAGGATTTACAACCCATTGGGTGACTGAAATTACCCAAGTTCAGGAGAAACAATTCTTTGTTGACGAGCAACGATTCGGCCCCTACACCATGTGGCATCACGAGCATCATTTCTCGGAAACGGCATCCGGCGTTCTAATCACCGATAGGGTGAGTTACAAACTGCCTTTGGGCTGGCTCGGACAGGTTGCGCATCGTGTTTTTGTGCGCAGGCAACTTCAATCAATTTTCAATTACCGGTACCATTGGCTCGACAAACAATTTAATTCGTAAGCACCATGTTTCGATTTTTCAAACGTAAATCAGAAGTTGAAAAACTTCAGGCAAAATATAGCCAGCTGATGAAAGCCTACCACGAGCTTTCAAAAATTAACCGCCGCGAAGCCGAAAAGCGCTACGTTGAAGCAGAAGATATTCTCAGGCAAATTAACTCGATGCAAAACAGCGAAAAATAAATTGCTCCAATCCTCAGTTGTTACATACCAGAAGGCGCGCTTCGCAGATTTTTCTTATTTTGGCCACCAAATTAGGAAATACCATGTCTGAATTTACCAATAAGAAACAGAATCGGGTAAACGCGCTGGCCCGCTTTGCACACGAAATGATGGTCACTACCGACAAGGGAAAGCTGGTGCGCGAAAATGAGAAACTGATCAGCCAGGTAATTCCATCCGAAGTGATTACCCTTTTTGATGTGCTGGTCAATGAGCATCAAAACCAGAATTATCCGGAGCTGAAAACCGCTACCAACAAAATTCTGCACCTGTTTCATGCACCTTTGATGGCTTATCCAGCCATCAAACCTGCGGAAGATAGTTTTTTGGATTTGCTGATCCGAAACAATACGGCCATGGAAAACCTGCTGAAATCCATGAAAAAAGCGGTAAAAAACATGAATCAAAATCCGGATGACCAAGAAACACGCCAACAGTTGAAAGTGAAACTTGGCCGGCTCCGTTTGTTTGATCAACACTATCAAATCAAAGAAAATGTACTCTTTCCCGCCTTGGAAACACACTGGACCGACTTTCACTGTGTGCAGTTGATGTGGTCATACCACGATGATATTCGCCGCCAAATGAAAGACCTGGACGCGGCTTTGAACGAACCGGAATTCGACCTGAAAAAAACAAACAAGCTGTTGGGCGATCTGTTTTTTAACCTTTTTGCCATCCGCTTTCGCGAAGAACACATTCTATTTCCACATATTCTGGAAACCATTCCGCAGGAAGCCATTCACCAAATGCTGATCGACAGCCAGGAAATTGGCTTTCCCTATGTTTCGCCGGAAAAGCCGGAATCGGTTTCCACTCCTGTTTTTACAGATGGAACCACCGTCAACCTGGGAACAGGCCAACTCCGGGCCGAACAAATTATCGGGATTTTTAATCACCTTCCGGTCGATATTACTTATGTCGATGAGTACGATACCGTGCGCTTTTTTTCAACGCCAAAAAAGCGGATTTTTCCGCGCACCAAGGCCATTTTAGGGCGCCAGGTGCACAACTGCCATCCGCCTGAAAGTGTACATATCGTCGAAGAAATCGTGTCAGCTTTCCGAAAAGGAGAAAAAGACCAAGCCAGCTTTTGGATTAATTTTAAGTCTGAGAAAATTCTGATTCAGTATTTTGCAATGCGCAATGAGCAGGGAGCCTACCAAGGGGTGATTGAAGTAACGCAGGAAATTGGGGACCTTCAGAACCTGAACGGGGAAAAACGTTTGCTCGATTGGTCGAGTGAATAATTTGGCGTAAATTGTTTATCAAAACTCACGCCCATGTTTCTTAGCAGTGCTGGTCATGTTGCCGATATGATTGCCCGGATGAAAGCCAACCGGGAACTTCGAAAAAAAAGCAATCCGTTTCAAAAGAGTGATCCCGGAATTTATGAGGGTAAAGTTATTCCGCTGAGGTTCAAAGAAGTGTCAGAATCCAGGAAAAAATCTTTTCTTGAAAAAATCAAGCGTGAAAAAACGCGTCAACTTACGGCTGACCGATTGTATTTGATGGTGTTCATCGGCCTTTTCATCTTACTCTTCAGCTGGTTTATCCGAAATTATACCTGAGACTTTAATTGCCCATAAAGATGCGAGCATTTTTCAGAAGTAACCAACTTCATTTTGCATTCATCTACCGTTGCAGAATTAGTGAATCACCCAGGAGTCATCCGTTTTACTCATCTGAAAGGTAACACTGGCAAGCGTTTGCTGCTCCCCCATAAACCTGAGGTGATAGTTTAAATCAATCTGGTCTTTGGCCTCACTCACCAAAAATGAAAGGCTGTCAACCGACACGAAATCATAATCGGGTTCATCCAACTTTTCTTCAAAATCTCCCCAGCTCAACGATTGCTGAATGGGTTGATCGAGACCGATAAAATAAACTTGGAACTCGAATTGTCGGGCTTCAAAACATAAGAGTTTTACTTCTCGCTTGCTGGAGTTGCTTAGAAAAGTATATTCTACTCCATCAATGGTATCCTTCTTTTCTTTCGAGTCCTTCTCTACTGAAAAATCCAAATGACACGAAGCTAAGGGAAAAAGGACACAACACGCGAATATGATTTTTGCGATTTTCATAGAAGTTGATTTTTTTATTCAATATACAACCTAATCCCATTTCGTTCCAGTCAGAAATAATTTTAACCAGATCAAACCTGTAATAGGAAACATAGTGTCTGAAGCATAAAACCTCATTCAAAAGTAGGAATGAGGTTTTATGCTTCATTGTTTTCAAAATCAATCAATCAATCACGGTTACCCATCCGTAAGGGTCTGGCGCATCGCCATCCTGAATGGCCCGCAGCTTTTCGTAAAGCTTGGTACTCCAGGGCCCGGGGTCGGTTCCGTAGTTGTATTCTTTGTCCAGGTCGTCATCGTAAATCCTTTTGATCGGCGAAATGACAGCCGCTGTTCCGCAAGCTCCCACTTCCTCAAAGGATTCCAGTTCTTCAACCGGCACTTTGCGGCGCTCTACTTTCAGGCCAATATCCTGTGCAATTTGCATCAGGCTTTTGTTGGTAATCGATGGCAAAATCGAATCAGACTCGGGCGTAATGTATGTGTCGTTTTTAATTCCGAAGAAGTTGGCCGGACCACATTCATCGATGTACTTTTTTTCCCGCGAATCCAAATAAAGCACCGCTGAATAGCCTTCGGCCTTAGCCTTTTTACCGGCCGTTAGGCTCGCTGCATAGTTGCCACCAACCTTGTATTTTCCGGTCCCCTGTGGCGCGGCACGGTCAAACTTGCGCATAATCAGCAAATCAGTAGGTTTAAACCCCTCAGGGAAATACGGCCCAACCGGCATTACAAAAACAATAAACAGGTACTCTTCGGCGGGTTTTACACCAATTTGAGGTCCGCTGCCAATCAGCAAAGGACGGATGTACAACGAGGCGCCGCATCCGTAAGGCGGCACAAAATCCAGGTTTTTTTCCACGGCCAACTTCACCGCCTCCTGAAACTTGTCAACCGGCATACGTTCCATTAAAATACCATCGCTTGAATTTTGCATGCGTTTGGCGTTTTCGTCCATCCGAAAAATACGGACTTTGCCATCTTTGCCCATAAAGGCTTTCAGCCCCTCAAAAGCTTCCTGCCCGTAATGAAGTGCCGTAGCCGACATGTGGATATTGATGTATTCTGAGTCGCTCAATTCGAGCGGTCCCCACGCTCCGTTTTTGTAATAGCAGCGAACGTTGTAGTTTGTTTTGCGATAGCCGAAGCCAATCGTTTTCCAGTCTTGATTCTCCATAGTTATCTTATTTGCCATCAGGTTTTTTTCAAAAGCCTAAAATAATGAAAAAAAGCTCAGTAGAGAATGCGCTTTCTCCCAATTGTTCCTTTAAATTCATGTTATAAAAAATAGATTCAAAAACAGCGAATTAGCAATTACAAAGCCATTCCGCCCACTCGTCTACGATTTTTTAAATGGACATCCAGGCTACTTACGAATGAACAGAAAGACTTAAAAAGTAGCCGTTGTGTTTCCGAATGTTGAGAGCCTGGTTTTGTTCGAAGAGTAGGTATTGCCCTTTAATTCCAGTTAGTTTTCCTTCAATCACCGATTTTTTATCGAAGCTAACACTACTCACTTTGCCCGGGTAGCTGATCACCGGATAATGCAACTCAACGACCTCGTTTTCTTCAGAAAAATATTGTTGTAACTCTCTTGGCATCAAATCGCGGGCTTTCTGTTTTTCTTCGTCCAGTTGAATGGAATCATCCACCTGATTCTGAAGCATGGCCCGCCAGTTGGTTTTATCGGTGAAATGCTTTTTCAGCAACACCTCGATAATACCGGCAATGTGCCGATTGGGGGTTTTTGCCAGCTTAATGGCCCGGCTTGCTCCCTGGTCAATCCAACGGGTTGGAATCTGATGATACCTGGTCACACCGATTTTCAGCTCACTCGATACCGCAAAATAGACGTAATGCTCAATTAAGTCATGTTCTTCGGCCCAAGCCAAGTCGCGAGCCACGCCAAACTGCGCTTTCGATAATTCGGGGCGCATCACCGATTCGTCGGCTTCGGGAACAGTCTGAAAACAGGAATAACAAAACCCCTGTCCAAATGATGTTTTGGTCTTCTTTCCGCACGAAATGCAGTTAATTTGTCCATCGAATCGAAACTGGATCTGCTGCCCAATCAACTCGTTCATGTTTACCTGCTGATCGCCAATGGGCAGGCCGTATTGAATTGGATCGGCCAATTCGGTCTTCATTTTTAGGATGTTTCCCTGGTATTCCATTCGTTTTTGCGGTAAAGTTAAGCACCTTCAAATAAAGTCAAAACATCATGTATTTCCTTTAGTTCAAAAAAACGGTCACTTTTGATGTCTGCTGGATTCATCTGCTCAAACACCCAAGTGGTGTAATAGGGCACATGTACCGCGTAACCACCCAATGAAATTACCGGAAGCACGTCCGATTTGAGCGAATTGCCAATCATCATGAATTTATCGGCAGCGATATCCAAATGTTTCAGCAATTCCCGGTAGTTTTCCTCGCGCTTGTGGGTCATCACTTCAATGTGATGAAAGTATTTCAGCAGGCCCGATTTTTTCAGTTTTCGCTCCTGATCAAGCAAATCCCCCTTGGTTGCCAGCACCAGGCGATAGTTGGGCGCCAGCTTTTCAAGCAAATCGCGAATGCCGTCGAGCAAAATTACATCTTTGTTCAGCATGCTTTTGCCTATCCTGATAATCGCCTCAACCTGCTCTGGGCTAACTTTTTTGTCTGATACCAGCAAAGCCGTTTCCACCAACGAAAGGATGAAGGCTTTGATTCCGTACCCGTAAATTTCCATGTTCTGCACTTCCACGCGGTAAAGTTCTTCCATCATTATTTCGAAGGGCTGATATTCTTTCAGAATTTCACAAAACTGACGTTCGGCATCACGAAAAAAGTTTTCGTTTTCCCAAAGTGTGTCATCAGCATCAAATGCAATAATTTCAATCTCTTTTATACTCATTTCGAATACGGGCAGTTTAGATCAGGCTTAAAATCTGGACAAACACAATCAGCAGTACCATAGCAATTGGATAAACCGTGGCATAAGCAACCGAGGGAGCATCCGTGTCAGTCATGCCGTCAATGGCAGCTAGCCCAGGCGTACTGGTCATGCTTCCGGTGAGTGTTCCCAACAAGGTGAGTAAATTCATTTTCAAAAAGTAACGGGCGACCACGGTGGTAATAATCATCGGGACAAGGGTGATGATGATGCCATACACAAACAGCTCGACGCCATACTGGCTGAAGGTTGAAACCAGGCTGGATCCCGCGCTCGAACCTACAGCTGCCAGGAAAAAGAGCAACCCAAACTGCCTTAACAACTGGTTGGCCGCACCGGTCATGGTCCACATAACGGGGCCTGTTTTTCCGGTTCGCCCCAAAATTAGTGCTGTGAGCAAAATCCCGCCAGTCAATCCCAGGCTGAAGGAAAAGGATCCAAAGTTAAGACTGAGTTTTCCAACCAGAATACCGAGAATAATGCCCGTGGCGATCGGCAAAAAGTCGGTATCAGACAGTCGACGGTCGTCATCGCCAAAAATACGGTTGACCTGCTCCACACTTTCCTTGTTGCAAGCTACAATCAGTTTATCGCCAAACTGTAACTTGGATGAAGGGCTAGGCGACAAATCGATCCCCGACCGCCGGATACGGGTGATGGTAGCGTTATAGGTATTCAAAATATTGAGCTGCCCAAGGGTTTTGTTCACCACTTCCTTATTGGTGACCAATACCGAACGCACATCGTATTGCGTGCTGAGCGGAATTTCTGTTTCCGTTTCGGGGCCAATCAGTAATCTCACGCGCGACAAGGCCTCAGCCGTTCCCACCGCCTTAATGATGTCGCCTTTGTATAGCACCGTTTCACGAGAAGGGGTAATGGCCACTTCCCCATGCATTACCCGAGACACGACAGCTTTGGTCATGTAGCGAATACGGAGTTCGCCGATGGTTTTACCCACCACATTTTCATTTTCAACGATAAAGTTCTTTTTCAGAATCTCAGGAAAACCAGCCGACACTTCCTTTTTATAATGTGCTTCGGCGTCTTTCACATTGACGCGCAAAAAGCGCGGGAGAAAGCTTACAAACAAAATCACACCGATCACCCCAAACGGGTAACCGATACCATAGCCAATAGAGGCCAGAGGCGAACCGGTGGTATCAATCGCCGCGGCCAAACCGGGCGTACTGGTCAGCGCGCCGGTAAGCAAACCAATACACAAGCTTTTATCGATTTCGGCAAAATAGTATATCAGGTAAGTGATGACGCTCGAACTCAAAATGAGCAAGCTGGCCAGAATTGCCAGTTCGCGCCCATTCTTTTTAAAGGAACCAAAAAATCCTGGGCCGGCCTGAATTCCAATGGTAAAAATAAATAGAACCAGCCCGAGGTATTGAAAGTCGACCGGAATGATGACGCCAAAATGACCGAATACCAAGGCGACAAAAATAACAGCCGACACATCGAGTGAAATGCCTTTCACCTTAATCCGGCCAATGATAAATCCCACTAAGATGATTAAAAACAGGGCAAAATAGCTGTTGCTAAACAATTCCATGGCAATGCTTTTAAAGTAAAACCGATTGAACCAATTCCCGTTTCCCAATAGGAACAGCGGTTGAATTCGGAACACGACACGCAATTGTTGTCGTATTTCGTTGGACAAAAGTATAAACTAAAAGCTGGAATCGATTCAACAGCCGGCAGATTTGTACGAAACGGACTATTCTCTTAACAGAAAGGAAAAGTCGTCGCCTGCATTCAACTGATACGGGGTCGCTCCTTTCCGAAAGATCCGGGCCGAACGCTTGCCAATTAAGTCGAGTTTGCCGTTTTCAAGTTTAAACATGGTGCCCTCTCGCAAGCCAACCACGTATGTTTTTGGGTTTATTTCCAGAAATTCCGAGATTCGTTGTTCACGGGTTTCACCGCCATGTCCTTCGGGGTTGGCATCAAGGTAGTGCGGGTTAATTTGAAAAGGCACCAAATTAAGCGTGTTGAAGCTTCTTGGATCAATAATAGGCATATCGTTGGTGGTACGCAACGTTGGGCAAGCCACGTTTGATCCGGCGCTCCAGCCAATGTAGGGCGTTCCTTGCTGTACTTTCCGGTGAATAGCCCGCATTAAATCCTGATCGTGCAACATACGAACCAACTGCCAGGTATTTCCTCCGCCGACCACAATGGCTTCGGCTTCTTCAACCGCCTGAACCGGATTCTTAAATCGATGAATGCCTATTACTTCGTGCCCTATTCCCTGCAAACTTTCATTCACTTTTTGCTCGTATTCATCAAACGAAAAAGTAACGGCAGCAAACGGCACAAACAGAGCTTTCACTTTTTTTGCACCTAAAAACTGCTGAATCTCTTGCTTTGGATAAAGCAAATATGCTTCCCCTGGCATGGTTGAATTACTTAGAAGTAATAATCGCATCGTTGTCATGTCTATTGGTTTAACTGCATTGAACTGAATGACCTCTAAAATAAGCAAAGCCAAGCCATAAAAAAAGGAAATTCAACAGGAGCCAGCATTTTTAGAAGGAAATCAGGGCCAAGCCAAAAGAAAACGGGTAAAGCTCAGGACCTTTACCTTCCTGAAAAAGAGGCTGAAGATCATAGCTAGCATACAGGTTGATCCATCGGTAACCCACACGTAGCATGCCCGAAAAACGGAATTCGTGCATGTAAAAGTCGTCCGGCATCTTCAGCTTTTCCTTTTTCCCATTTTCGCGGTATTTTACTTTGGTGTGTGTATTCAGTCTTTTACTGGCCACGATGCCACCGGCCAAATAAATTCTGTTGCCGTAATTTTTTACCGGTACCTGAAACTCGACCAGCAAAGGCACGCTTAAATAAATGGAGGAAAGCTTCGACTTTTGTTTTGAATCATAAAAACGCTCCACCGGCTCAATACGGCTGGGTCCTTGCTCAATACTCGTTTTCTTATCCAGAAAATAGGTTTGAATTTCCATACCAAGTCCGGTGACCAAACCAATGGTGTTGCGGGTGCGCTGCAAACTCTTTGAAAATTGAATCAGATTAACGTTCAGCACGGTCGAACGCCACAAATCAACATCCAGAAAACCAGCTTCCTCGTCCGAATACATGGAATAATCCTGATCTGCTAAGCCATTCACCCCGAGATAGATGCCCGACCAGTGGCCGGTAAAATCATCTTCCCAATAATTGAAGCCATCGGTCACAACACCGTGAGGTTGGATAATAATGGGCTGGTTGCCCCAAGCAGGCTGGCGAACCTCAATGGAATCATTCAGTTGCGCTTTTGATGTCACAGTAAAAAGCACGAGCGGAAGTATTAAAAGCAGTTGTTTCATAACTTAATTCTTCCAACAAAGTTACGCATGAAAATCAAAAAAAGAAGCCTGCTGTGGACAGGCCTCTCAATATTCTGAAGGGTTCGATTAAAAATTAATCAAACTGATGCCAATTGTAAATGGATATAATTCGGGGCCGACTCCATCTTCAAAGAGCTTTGACAAACTGTAAGTCGCATAAATACTGATATCTTTCAGCCCGACTCGACCCGCCAGTGAATATTTGAATGGGTTGATATTGAAATTTCCGTGATCTTTACTTTTGGTGTCATCGGTTTTCACTTTCGTGTGCGAACCCAGGTTTAAGCCCCCGATTACCCCTCCGGAAAGAAATACCTGATTGGACGCTTCATTCACCGGAATCTGGAACTCTAGCAAGAGCGGAATGGTGAGGTAGGACACCGTCAACTTTGACTTTTTAAAGCCATCCGGGTCAATCGGGTCCGGCACAATCAAGCCCTCCACTTTCTGCAAGGTAATTGGGTTGTCAAAACGATAGTTGTTCATCGACCAGCCCATTCCCGTAACCAGGCCTGCACGGTGTTCGGCCAAAACAATGTTGTATTCCAGAAAGTTAATATTCACTTCCAGCGACTTGATCTGGTGCAATTCCATGAAATCCGAACCTCCAAAATCACCATCATTATAAAACGAATTGATTCCCAACTCGAAACCGGCCCAGTGTCCATTAAATTTCTTCCGTTTCCAACTGTCATCATCGTCATCCCACGAGCGGTCGCGATGCAGATCAACGTTTGTCCGCCCATTGCGCTCGATAATCTCAAGATTGCGTTTTCCTATGCGGATGTGCGTGGTGTCGCTGCTGTAATTGTCGTCAATATAAATCCTGTTGTTCAGAAGGCCCACCTCGGTTCGGTTTCCACTTTCCTTTACCTCTACCAGTTTTCCGATTTTGGTTGAATCCTGCGCATAGGCCAGCGTAAGACAAAAAATTAAGAGGCTCGTTAAAACTGTTGTTTTCATTTTTTTTTCGATTTAGAGTTTTACATGGTGCTTTGCCTGCCCGGCTTTCAGCAGACAAATCTGATCATTGTTTAATTGTTTTCAGCTGTAGGACGGCCAGCTGTTTTGAAAAGTTACAGGCCTACTGATCTTTTTTCAGCGGAATCGAAAAAGCCAGGATTCGGGTGTTCAAACTAATTTCAGAGACTTTCCCCCGGCCATTGGTTTCATACTCCAGCCGATCGTTGCTCACCGAAGCAACCGCATCCAGTCCGGCACTAAGCAAGCTGCCAAATGTCAACGGCTCATCCTTCGGTTTATTCAATACTTTTTGAGCCAGGTACTCGTCCACGGTCAGGTATTCTGTGTGTGACTTGGCTTGATGTGCCTTCATTTCCACCAATGCAAGCGGCTCCGCCACCGGGGTATGTTGAAGTTGAGAAGCAATTGACTCCAACTTTTCTGGCGCCTCTTCACGCTGGACTACTAATTCGTTGGTTTGAAACTTTGACCGAACAGGGATGAAGGGCTGAATAGCCTCGACAGATTTATTTACAGGTCCTTGCTGTTGCTGTGCTACCAACTGTTGCTCATTCTGCTTTTCTGAAGTGGGATGAGCCGGCTGGCTATCTTCCGGAGATTCCTCTTGGCTGGAAATCACGGCCTGCTCATGTGCCAGCCGGGGTGCAGAATCGGGCTCCGGTGAAAAATCCCAAACACCCCAAACAGCAACCAACAGCAGAAGCGCTGCTGCTACGCGACTTCCCCAAAATAAAATGATTTTCCGGGCTGGCTTCTTCCGCAAAGAAGCTTTATCGGGAAACACAATTGTGGTATCGGCTTGCAGCTTGGTTTTCAGAAACCAGCCAAACTGTTTTTCCTTTTCCGGGTTGCTGCTCAGTTCGTTTAAGAAAGCGGCTTGATCTTCTTCCGGCAAATCCCTTTCTAAAAAAGCGACCGCCCGCGAATCGAAAGTGGTCAATCCGGTCAGTTCATCTTTCAGCAGTACTTGCTTATTCCGGAACGTGTGGCTACCTGCCTTAATCTGAATCGCAGATATCTCCTCCAGCTCTTCGCACAAATCAGGATTATTGCTCAAAAAATCCAGGAAATCATCAATCCCATCCTCCGGAAGATTACCATCAAGGTAATCCAAAAAATAGACTTCGTAATTTGACCGGTTTATATTCATGATTTAAACGAGCACATCTAATTTCCCAATATAATTCTTCAAAAACACCCGGGCACGATAAATATACACCTTCACCTGGGCTTCGCTAAGCGCTGTTATTTCGCTAATCTCCTTGTACGAATAACCTTCATAGTCCCGCAACATTAGCACCGAGCGTTGATCATCGGTTAACAGCTTAATGGCCTGATTCAACACTTCGCCAACATCTGAGTAATGGTCGGAGTATCCTTCCTCGGGCAACTGTCGGTCGTCGAATAATTGCTGGCGCTGATCCTTCCGAATCACGTCAATAGTCCGATGATAGGCCGTTGAGAACAAATACGACTTCACTTTAGCTGCGTCAACTGAGTGCACATGCGTCCACAGTTTCTCAAAACTGTCCTGAACAATATCGCGGGCCTTTTCTTCATCCCTGATATTCTTCAAAACAAATCGAAAAACAGCATCGGCATGCTGGGTTACAGCTTCGTTATAGTCCTCTACGGTCATCGTCTAAAAAGGTCATTACACCTTGTATGACGACCGAAGACCTAATTTGTTACAGCCAACAACTGACTCAATTGTTTTTTTGAATGGGAAAGGCGGATCGCCTCTTTTAGCGTTTCATCAATTTCCTTAATAATTGGGAAGAAACCTTCCTCGCCAATGATATTTCGGGCGATGTAGGCTTTGATTTGGGTATCAATTATTTTCCCACTTGCGGCCAGTCCATTTGGATCATTTTTCACCCCCTCCTTCTCGGCATAGACAATAAATTGATCCATGATCTGGTCACGATTGAGATAATCAACAAATTCGGCGGCTGTTTTCATCTCCTTCAGCTTTTCGCGGTTGATATCGGAATATTGAAAAGCAAAATGATAAACCAATGCTTTTTGCGTGATCTTGGAATAATAGTCGGAATAACCGCTGGTGTCGGCAGCCACAAAGTAGTCAGGCATAATGCCCCCTCCACCATACACCGTTCGGCCACTGGAAGTTTCGTATTTGAGTGAATCGGCAAACTGGATGCTGTCGGCCACCTGAAACTCCCCATGTTCGGCCCGTTTCATAATATCGTGGTAATAATCCATGTTTCCCTCTTCGTAAGGCTTTTGAATGCTTCGTCCACTCGGAGTATAGTAGCGGGCAACAGTGAGCCGCAAAGCTGACCCATCGCGAAACGGAATTTGCTCCTGCACCAATCCTTTTCCAAACGAACGGCGGCCAACCACAATACCACGATCATTATCCTGAATGGCACCGGCAAAAATCTCGCTGGCTGACGCAGAATACTCATCAATCAGCACAATCACCTCATTATCCAGTGCGATGCCGCCTTTGGTAGCTGTATAAGTTTTGCGGGCTTGCGAGTTTCCTTCGGTATAAACAATCTGATCTCCTTCGGGTAAAAACTCATTAACCATGTTGACCACTGCCATCAAGTAGCCACCGGGATTTCCGCGCAAATCAACAATGATTTTTTGGGCTCCCGACGATTTCAGTTTGGCAATAGCCTGAATAAATTCGTCATAGGTTTTTTCAGCAAAACGATTGACCTTGACAAAGCCGGTAGTTTCATCAATCATATAACTCACATCGACGCTGTAAATCGGTATGTCACCCCTTGTGATTTCAAATTCAATAAGATCTTTAATTGACTTTCTCTTGACTCCAATCCTGACTTTAGTTCCTTTCTCTCCACGAAGGACGGTGAGTACATCCTGATTCTTAATATCCACGCCGGCAATCACGGAATCATTGACTGTGACTATGCGATCGCCGGGCAAAATCCCCAAACGGGACGACGGCCCACCCGAAACCACATCAATGACCTGAACCGTATCGTTATGAATGGAAAACTGCACCCCAATTCCACCAAAATTACCTTGCATTTCTTCATGCACCTCCTGCATGTCGCGCGCCGGAATATAAGCCGTGTGCGGATCAAGGTTTTTCAATAGCTCGGGAATGGTATTTTCGACCAGCTCATCGACAGACACCGAATCGACGTAGGCCTGACTGATCAATTCAATGATGGTGCTTAATTTATTGTTTTTGGTGGGCGCCAGATTTTGTAACGATGCACCCTGATTTCTACTCAAATTATTGCCCAGCAATATTCCAGTAACCACCGAAACGGCAATTAATATGGGCAGGTAAATGCTTATCTGTTTTCTGTTCATGATTTTGCTTATTCATCGGTTTCAACCTGAACCACTTCAATATTGGCCTTTCTCAACAAATTAATCCCATCCTCCAACCGGTAATTATCAGTAAAAACAACCCGGATAATTCCGGCCTGGATGATCAGTTTCGAACATTCCATGCAAGGTGACGAGGTAACATACAGGGTCGCTCCTTCGCTGCTGTTGTTCGACTTGGCTACCTTGGTTATAGCGTTGGCTTCGGCATGAAGAACATATGGTTTTGTCAGATTGTTTTCGTCCTCACAAATATTCTCAAAGCCCGAAGGCGTTCCATTGTATCCATCCGAGATGATCATCTGGTCCTTTACCAACAAAGCTCCAACCTGACGGCGTTTGCAGTAGGAATTCTGGGCCCAGATATTAGCCATCTTCAAATAACGCTGATCGAGCAAAAACTGTTTTTTTTCCATCGGATGAATTTTTATTATACCATCAATCGAATGATGATCGTCTGTCTGATTCCTTCCGTCTGAACAAAAAGCATTCAGGAAATTAAAAACCAGACTTTCGGTTTAAACTGTCCAAAAGTAATAAATCATCAGTCTTAATTGGCTGGATACATTACAAAAAAGCGTTCTCTCCTTAAAAAAGAAAGAACGCCAACAAACTTGTGAATCACCCAATAACTAAACGTGAATATATTTTTCGACCGTATTCAGAAGGTCTTTGGATTTGATGGGCTTGGCCAGGTAATCGTCGCAACCCGCTTCCAAAGCCTTTTCACGATCATCGGACATGGCGAAGGCTGTTTGTGCTACAATGGGCATATCGGGGTTAATGGCTTTTATGATTCGGGTGGCCTCGTAACCATTCATTTCAGGCATCTGCAAATCCATCAAAATTAAATCAATATCTTCCTTCTTGAAAATTTCGACCGCCTCCTTGCCGTTTTTTGCCCAATAGATTTTTGCCTTAATCTTGCTCAGTACAGCACTGAGATATAAGTAATTTGACTCAACGTCTTCTGCAATAAGAATTCTGGGGTTGTCAACTATTGTCATTTCTTTTAGATTAATCTTCTGTTAGCCAATCAAAGATATTGAAAGATTTACTTAAATGCCATAGGCGATCTTATTTTTTAAATTGTAATCCCATTCCGGCAGGATGAGATTGGGAAACAGACAAGGTTTGCGACAGCTAAATACGCAGGTATTGAAACTGGTGCCGGTGGGTT
>NZ_CAXBDD010000016.1:0-57635 GCF_963974515.1 uncultured Sunxiuqinia sp.
GTTTCAGGTATCTGCCGGCGAGTATGATCGGCTCGATTGTCCGGTGAGTGTAGACCTTTCATCGGCAGTTTTGGAGCTTAACAACCACCATTTTGAGCTTTATCAGGTCGATGGAGAAAAGGAAATCCCTGTAGCCAGCCAGTTGGAATCGGGCAAGAATCACCGCTTGTGTTTTATTCTGAACGGCGAATTGCCCAAGGGTGAAACTCGTCAGTATGTATATAAAGCATCGGAGACTGTCGTTTCAGAATCAAAAATAGTCGTTGAGAGAACCCATGGGGGATTAAAGCTGGTATTGAATGAGAGTCCTATACTGCATTACCAATCGGACGAAGTTTATCCGCCTGAAGGCGTCGATCCGCTTTTTAAGCGCTCTGGGTTCATTCATCCGTTGTGGTCGCCCGGAGGCGAGGAACTGACCCGTATTCAGGCGCCCGACCATTATCATCATTATGGCGTTTGGGGACCTTGGACCAAAACCCATATCAAGGGACGTGAAGTGGATTTCTGGAACCTGCTGAAAGGGCAGGGAACGGTCCGATTTGCCAATTTTCTGTCCGAAGTGGAAGGGCCGGTTTTTACTGGATTTAGCGCGCTGCAGGAGCACATCGACTTTGGAGCAAAAGGCGCCGACCAGCTAGCCCTGAGCGAAGTGCTGGACGTGTGCGCCTGGAACATTGACAACCAGCGAAAGGCTTGGCTGGTGGACTATACAAGTAGCTTGAACAGTCCCCTGGATTCGGGTATTTTGCTCGATGCCTACCGCTATGGTGGCGGAATAGGTTTTCGCGCTACAGAAAAATGGACCAAAGACAACAGCTCGGTGCTCACTTCCGAAGGAAACGACAGGCTAACAGCCGATGGAACCAAAGCCCGTTGGTGCATCGTTGAGGGCGAATCAGTTCCCGGGCGCAGCGGCATTTTGTTTATGAGTCATCCTTCGAACCGGGAATACCCGGAGCCGATGCGGGTTTGGCCAGTCGATGCAAACGGTGGAAGAGGGGATATGTATTTTCAGTTTTGCCCCATCCGCCATAACGACTGGGTGATTGAACGGGGCAAAACGTATTCGCAAAAGTACCGGATGCTAATTTTTGACGGGCAGCTCACCGAAGCAGAAGCTGAGCAATATTGGCAGGCATTTGCCTATCCTCCAGGAGTAAGCTTTGAGTAGCAGGCTGGAAGATGTGGCTTCTGATTATTAACAATCTAACAAATCAAATTATGTATAGACAAATCTTGCTTGGTATTTTAATTGCCTTTTCAGTTACAGTGGCAAAGGGGCAAAAAAAGGCCTTTGAATGCGACGAAGCGTGGGTTCAAAAAATAGAAAAGATAGCTCCTGCAAAAGCAGAAGTTCAGCCCCTGAAGGCGCGAAAAGTACTTGTTTTTAGCCTGTTTACAGGTTTTGATCACTGGGTCATTCCGCACGCCAACGCCGTGTTGAAAGTCCTGGGAGAAAAAACCGGTGCTTTTGAAGTTGAAATCAGTACCGATATTTTCAAGTTTGAAAAGAAAAATCTGGCTGAGTATGATGCGGTGGTTTTGAACAACAACTGTTCTGTGGGACCCAGAAGAGACCTGTTTCAGGATGTCTTGGACCAGGACGAAAGCCTGACAGCGGAGCAAAGAGCCAAGAAAGCAGCCGAGCTTGAGGCCAACCTGATTCGGTACGTCAAAAAAGGAGGTGGCCTCATGGTGGTGCATGGCGCCATTGTCATGCAGAACAACTCGATGCCCTTTAGTGAAATGGTTGGCGGCAGCTTCGATTATCATCCGCCACAGCAGGAAATCACCCTTGAGCTTGCCGAGCCGAACCATCCCTTGTTGAAAGCATTCCGGGGCGAGGCTTTCGTTCATATTGATGAACCTTACCTTTTCAGCAAGGCCTACGCGCAGAAGAATTTTCGTCCGCTGCTGTATATGGATACGTCGAAGCTCACCAACAAGAAAAAGGAGATTGATGAGCAAATCAAATATGTATCCTGGATAAAAAAGTATGGCAAAGGCCGGGTGTTCTATGTTTCGCCGTCGCACAACGCCCAAAGTTTTGAAGACAGCCGACTCCTGAAGTTTTACCTGGACGGAGCACAATATGTATTGGGTGATCTGAAATGCGATGATTCGCCCACCAAGCTTGAATATGAATAATTAACCGATAAAACGATAGAATTATGAAACGACGTCATTTTTTAAGAAATACAGTAGCCGGAGCCGCCGGGACAATGATCCTCCCAACGATTGTTCCATCTTCGGTTTTTGGAAAGAATGCCCCTAGTAATAAAATCAACATCGCCCAAATTGGCTGTGGGCGGATAGCGCGTGGTCACGACTTGGCGGAGACGATGGAGTATGATGTAGCCCGGGTGATTGCCGTGTGCGATGTGGACAAAAACCGCATGGCCGATGGTAAAACGCTGGTGGAGGATTTTTATGGCAAGAAGCTGGGTGATAATTACATGGATGTTAAGATGTATGAAGATTACCGCGAAATGCTGCTGAATAAAGACATTGATGCGGTGATGATCAGCACGCCTGACCACTGGCACGCACAGCCGGCCATTGAAGCCGCGCTGGCCGGTAAAGATATCTACCTGCAGAAGCCCACTTCGCTTACCGTTGAGGAAGGCCGCCAGTTGAGTGACATCGTTCACCGGCAGGGTGTGATTTTGCAGGTAGGTACCCAGCAACGCTCTTCACCACAATTCCGCACCGCTGCCGAGCTGGTTCGTAACGGCCGAATTGGGAAGTTGCATACCGTAAAGGTCGGTTTGCCGGGTGATCCGTCAGGACCTGAAGCACCGGAGATGCCCGTTCCCGTCGCTTTGAATTACCATATGTGGCTGGGTTCCACTCCTGAAGTGCCCTATACCGAGATTGGGGTTCATCCGCAAAAAGGTTACGGTCGTCCGGGTTGGCTGCGTCGCGAACAGTTTGGCGCGGGCATGATCACCGGCTGGGGACAACATCATTTTGATTCGGCAGCTTGGGGAATGGACACCGAATACACCGGTCCTGTTTCTGTGGAAGCGGTCGCTCAATTCCCGAAGTTTGGATTTTGGGATGTGCATGGCGATTTTATGGTGAAGGCCGAATACGAAAACGGCATCACCATGTACACCTCGGGAGGTTTCACAAACGGCATTCGCTATGAAGGAACCGATGGCTGGATCTTTGTTTCGCGGGGCAGTTATGTGGCTTCGGCCAGTGATCCGGTTGATAAAGAGAAGAGCTCCAAGGCGCTTGATGCCAGTGATCCGGAAATTTTGAACTCGAAGATTGGAGAGGATGAGATTCATTTGTATGTGAGCGATAACCAGCACGGCAACTGGCTGGATTGCATCCAAAGCCGGAAAGAGCCAATTTCGCCTGTTGAAATTGGGCACCGCGCCTGTACCGTTTGTTTGGTCAGCCACATCGCCATGAAACTTCCACGAAAACTGGAATGGGATCCAGCTGCAGAGCGTTTCAAAAATGATGATGAGGCCAATTCATACCTCAGCCGTCCGCAACGCTTTCCTTACGGGACGAATTATGTGTTGAAATAGGAGCAAGATCTATCGGAATAAAAAATAGAAACACAGAACAAGAAATAAGAAGTGTCGAATTTTTGCCTTTCTTATTTCTTGTTTTTTATTCAATATTTAATTAGCAAATGAAAAACGCTTTTGAAGTAAAAAATCCCGATTTTGAACTCAGTCCATATACGGGAATGACTAAAAAACATTACATCGAACTGGCCAAATATTTGCTGGGACGGGCCTTTAAGCATGTTGATTCAATGGACACCCCTCTGAATTTCCCGATCATTCCTGGCAAAACTTATCCGCAGCCCAATGCGCCCGACTGGCGGTACCGGTCGGCCGAATTTGAGGCGCTGGAACGAACCTTCACACTCGCCGGGCCACTCATCCATATTGATCCGGAAACAACAATCAACGGGATCAATTTGCGCGACTACTACAGCTTGCAGCTCTACAATGCCTTTACACCAGGGCACGCCAATTCATTGCCCCTGCCAGAAGAGCTGCCCGACTCAAACTACCAGTTTACCTGCGAGTTTGGTGGTTTGTTTAAAACACTGCTGTTGATGCCGGACACCATCTGGTCGAATTTCACCGAAAGGCAAAAAGAGGAGATGGTGGTAACTATTTCGAAATGGGCACACCACCGAACCACCCAAAACAACTGGCGAATCTTCAATATTGTCACCCTTTCATTTTTGAAAAAATACGGCTACGAGATTGATGATGAGCTGTTGAAAAGTCACTTGCTGTGGGTGGCTTCCTACCATTCGGGCGATGGCTGGTATCTGGAACAAACGTATAATTATTACTCCATCAGTCTGTTTATTGTTTATACCACCATCTGGAACCGGACGTTCGGCGACCAATATTATCCGGAGATTGCTGAAATTATTGAGAAGTCCGCTCAAAAGCTGATGGAGTCGCTTACTAGCTTTTTTGGGCGCGACGGCTATATTAACATGTGGTCGCGGAGCATTTGCTACCGTACCTGGGTTTCGGGTGCTTTCCCGGTTGCTTTTATGTTGAAGGATAAAACATCGTTGGATGGCGGCTGGGCCCGGCGGCTTTGCTCAGGTTCTTTGTTGCAGTTTGTTACTCGCGAAGAGTTTTTCTGCAATGATATTCCGAGCCTCGGCTTCTACGGACAGAAAGAGTATATGGTCCAAAACTACAGTTGTGCAGGTAGCCCATTCCTGATGTTTTTACCGTTTATATGCCTGGCTTTGCCTGATGATTCGCCCTTCTGGACAGTCAAAGAAAACGAGGGTATGTGGGAAACGCTGGGTGATCAATCCCAAAGAACTATCCTTGAGAGTCCGGGGCTTGTGTTGGTCAATCATGGAAAGACAGGCACATCAGAAATCATTCCCGGAAAGGTTTATTACGACGATTCGAATTATTCGAAGCTGGTTTACAATACCCATTTCCCGTGGGAAGACCACAATCCGCAGGGTGGAACATCGATGGAATACAGCTATCGCAGCCAGGATCCGAGAGATGTGCGCGGCGACGATGTCAACTTTTATCTCACTGGACTGGCTGTAGCCAATGATTCGGAAAAAAACAGGGCTTACACCATTTCGCAAAGCATGCTGTTCAATGGTGTACGGAATGGCGTCTTGTACCGGCAGGCGATCATGCGCAAACCCCCAAACAATGGGGTAGGGTATATTATTGATTTGGCAGAGATTACTATCCCCGGTGGTGTTATTCGTGTCGATCGTTCGCGATTGGCATTCGAATATGAGTTGACACTTGGCCACTTTGGCTTGCCGCACCTGAATGGTGAAAAGGCCGTGGTCAAGCAGTTTGACGATGGCGACAAAAACGTCATCACTGCAGCCATACCCGGCCGTCAGGTGGCGCTGATCACCTACAGTGGCTGGGACAAGCTGGAAAGCTTGGTGCATCAAAATAGGAATGCTGAGGCAGACGAAAGCACGGTTATTTATGCCCATAAGAAGCGTATGGCCAAAAATCCACCGATGGAGCTGATGATTACCGTGATGCTTCATAAAATGGATGACAGCGAGTGGACCGAAGCAGAATTGTCGCCCATTAAGGATATTCAGATCATGGACATCATGAGGGGGCTTTCGCCTTTGGGAGCGATGATCACCTTGTCAAACGACGAAAGCTACGAGATCGATTTTAAAGATATGGATGGGAAACGGACCTGTTAAGAACCATGAGTCTTTGAATTTATCGGTTCATTCTGCATGAGATGTGGTAAAAATCGTATTTTTGTTAACGTTAACGGAAATCGATTAAATTCTAAATAAACTTAAAAAAATGACACGACCAATTTCTATCAACTTGCTGGCAGTCGCGGTTTTAGTTTCGGCTTGTACAGGCGGTTCCCAACAAGCTCAGCCCGAAGTTTCACAATCTCAATTCACCGGGGCCCAAGGCGAAGTCAAATTAATGACGCTCGATCCGGGACACTTTCATGCAGCACTGGTGCAAAAAACCATGTACGATCAGGTTGATCCTACAGTGTATATTTATGCGCCTGAAGGTGAAGATTTGCAGGATCATTTGAACCGCATTGAAGGTTTTAACACCCGTGCCGATAATCCAACCAGTTGGGTGAGTGAAGTCTATACCGGCGACGATTACCTGGAGAAAATGCTTGCCGAAAAGCCGGGCAATGTGATGGTGGTTTCGGGGAACAACGCGAAGAAGACGGAGTACATAAAAGCTGCCGCTGACGCCGGGATCAATATTTTTGCAGATAAACCGATGGCTATCAATACAGCTGACTTTGCTTTGCTGGAAGAAGCGTTTCAAGTGGCTGAAGCCCATGATGTGCTGTTGTACGATATTATGACTGAACGGCATGAAATTACGACGATCATTCAACGCGAGTTATCCAAAATCCCTGAAGTTTTTGGACAGCTGAAAGATGGAACGGCCGAAGAACCTTCCATTACCAAGGAAAGTGTGCACCATATTTTCAAGTACGTTGCCGGCAGTCCGCTAAAACGCCCGGATTGGTTTTTTGATACCGAGCAGCAGGGCGAAGGCATGGTTGATGTGACAACCCACTTGGTCGATATGATTCAGTGGGAGGCTTTCCCGGACCAAGCGCTTCAAAAATCGGATGTGGAAATGGTGAGTGCCAGCCGCTGGACGACAGACCTGAGCCTGGAGCAGTTTCAGGAAGTAACCCAAAAGGAAGCATTTCCTGAATTTCTTCAAAAAGATGTGGTGGATGGTAAACTGCAGATTTACACCAACGGCGAATTTACTTACAAGTTGAAAGGAAAATATGCCAAAGTGTCGGTTATCTGGAACTTTCAGGCACCTGAAGGTGCAGGCGACACCCACTACAGTATCATGCGGGGATCGCTGTGCGATGTCATTATCAAGCAGGGTGAAGAGGAGAATTATAAGCCAACCGTTTATGTTCGCGCAACAATTGACGAAGGATTGGAAACTTTTGAAGGTGGTTTGCTGAAAGCCATCAACCAGGATATTGCGACCATGTACCCGGGCTTGAAGCTGGTGAAACTGGAAGACAAACTATGGACCGTTGAAATTCCAGATAAATATAAAGTGGGACATGAAGCGCACTTTGCTCAGGTAACGGAAAAATACTTGCATTACCTGACTTTGGGAAAATTGCCGGAATGGGAAGTACCCAATATGATAACCAAGTATTATACCACCACCCAGGCTTTGGAAATGGCGAAGAAGTAAGCGATTCTCCCAGTTTGGTTTAGTCTCTTGATGTCAAGCCCAGGACATCAATTTGTTTATAGAAAATTGAAGACAGTCGAAGGCGGTAGAAGACCTGGAATACAATCGTATTCAATGGTCTTCTACCGTCTTCGATTTTTTTGTCTTGTAACGGGGCTGACATTCTGATGTTGATACTGAATGGCATGCAACAGGCTTCTTATTCTTCTAACCCAATAATCGCGGTTGTCTCGTGCGATTTGCCGGGAGCCAGCGTGATGCAATTGTTGAAGGCATTGGTTGCCTCAACACAAATAAAGGCGTGGTAACCATCGTCCGGAATGTCGGGAATGCCAGCAGTAGCTTCTTCCCCGGGGTTCCAAACCGTGGTTACGCGGCTGCCTGCTTTTTCAACCAGGATTCGGCGGCGGAAAACAGGATCAGCGATGACGACCGGCGTTTCCGTATCCAAATAATGGCGGGTTACCGGCTCGTTTATTTTCAGCACTGGCTCTTCCTGAACCTCGTGATCTCCAGTGAGCTGGTTAAAGTACTTGGTTCCCTGTAAACCTTCGATTGTACAGTTTTCAATGCCCGACACGTTGAAGTAGGAATGCAGGGCCGCGCTGTATTCAAAAGCTTCCTGTGAGCTGTTGGTCACCTTTAGGGCAAGCTGCAATTTGGTTCCCACGGTAATGGCCAATTCGGCTGTGAAGTTGTGGGGCCAATAGGCTTTGGTTTCTTCGGAAGCGTTGAGTTGGAAGCGGATCAGGGTTTCGCCGTTAGCTTCGGATTTGGTTTCAACAACATCCCAGTAAATCAGCCGTCCGAAGCCATGCTGTGGCTTTTTCGGATCGGTGGGATGTGGTCCGAACCATGGAAAACAAACCGGTATTCCGCCGCGGATCGCTTTGCCTTCTTCCGAAAAGCTGGTTGGGCTCATCCACAATAGTTCCATGGTTTTGTGTGGCGTAAAACTCATCACATGGGCGCCATACAGGCAAATATCGGCTTGGGCGTATTTGTTGGATACGCTGATGAACGGCAGTTCGCCTTCCATTTCCATAAACCCGATCTCGCCTTCGATGCTGTATTTTTCATCCAGTAAATCAATATCAATCATGCTTTTCATTTTTTTGTTTTCAATTTCTCCCAGTCATCCAATGACCAATGACCAATCATCTAACGCCCCATCAATAAATCGCGTTAAACTTTTCCTTCACCACTTCTTTTACTTCCTGCATGTCCATCGTCTTGCCCAGCTCGCGCTCGAGCGAAGTGACACCGTAGGAGATGAATCCACAGGGATTGATGTAGCTGAAATAACGCATGTCGGTGTTCACATTCAGCGCAAAGCCGTGCATGGTAACATAGCGGCTTACCCGCACGCCGATGGCACAAATCTTTCTTGATTTTGCCGGAATTTCAGCATCGAGCCAAACGCCCGTGGCGCCTTCCTTTCGGCTGCCGGTCAATCCGTAATGGGCGACGGTGGCAATGATGGCATCTTCCATTTTTTCGATGTATTCGCGAACGCCAATTCTATAGTACTCCAGATCGATGATTGGGTAACCCACCAACTGCCCGGGACCGTGATAGGTGATATCGCCACCCCGGTTGATCTTGTAGTAGGTCGCTTCAATCTTCTTCATGAAATCATCATGGATCAACAGATTGTGCTCGTCACCACTCTTTCCCAAGGTATAAACGTGGGGATGTTCGACAAGTAGAAAGCGGTTGATTTCGCTGGGAGCATCTTTCGCTTTTTTATCGGCTTGCACCGCTGCCAGAATTTCCTCCTGGTAATCCCAGCAGGCTTTATAGTCTTTCAGACCAATATCTTCGTAACTAAAATTTGCCATCGTGTTTAAATTCCAAGTTCCAAGTTTCAAATTCCATTTTCCATGTTCCAAGTTTCCAGTTTTGGGTTTCGAGTTGTTCAGGCACTTGCGTGTTGTTCTGCGCGATAGCTGGAGCGAACCAGCGGGCTGCTTTCAACAAAAGAAAAACCCTTTTCGAGCCCGATTGTTCGGTATTTTTCAAACTGTTCAGGGTGAATGTAGGCCACCACCGGCAGATGTTCCTTGCTTGGCGCCAGGTACTGCCCAATGGTCATTACCTTGCAGCCGGCTTGCAGCAGGTCGTCCATGGTTTGCAGCACTTCCGGTTCTGTTTCGCCAAGGCCCAACATAATGCCTGATTTGGGCACGGCTCCCTTTTCGGCAATGGTTGCGATGACCTCCAGGCTACGACGGTACTTAGCTGCACTGCGGATTTTGGGTGTCAATCGCTCCACGGTTTCCAGGTTGTGTGAAATCACCTCAGGCTGGGCCTTGGCCACTTGGATGATTAATTCTTTTCTCCCCTGAAAGTCGGGAATCAACACTTCCAGTTTGGTGACGGGGTTAAGCTGCTTGACGGCCCGGATGGTTTCAACCCAAACTCCGACACCCAAATCAGCTAAGTCGTCGCGGTCAACCGAGGTAATGACGGCATGCTTCAGTTGCATGAGCTGAATGGATTTCGCGACACGTTGAGGTTCGTCCCCATCAACGGGCAAGGGTTTTCCGGTCGTCACCCCACAAAACTTGCAGTTGCGGGTGCAAATGTCTCCTAAAATCATAAAGGTAGCTGTGCCGCGGTTCCAGCATTCGCCTATGTTTGGACAGTTGCCGCTGGTACAGATGGTGTTCAAATGGTGCTGACTGACCAGGTTTTTTACTTTGGAATACGTTTCTCCTTTCGGCAGATTCATTTTCATCCAACGGGGCAAACGGGGGCGGTCCGGGCTTGAGTCACTCATGATTGTTGGTCAATTTTCGTGTAAAAGTAAGGGAAATATTGGAGATGGGAAAGGAATAATGAACCGACAATCCATGGCAGATGAGACCCGGGAACGAACCTCGGGCGTGCTTGCCTGGCCAGCTATCGGGCGGATTGGTTTGGCTATCGACGGGAAATGATTGGCTATTGAAGGGAAGCGAGTAGCTATCGGAGAGAAATAAATGGCTATCGACAGCAGAAGATACTCTTTCGGGAGATGACTTTTAAGTTTTGACAATTTGAGGGGCCTATTTGACCATGCACCCAGTCGTCAAAAAATACGTACTTTTATCTGGTCCTTTGAATGTCATAAAAAAGCAAACAAGCAAACAAATGAAAACCCAAACGCTCATCTTTTTAAGTTTATCGTTTATGATTTTTAGTTGCCGGTCGAACAAGCCAATGATTGATACCACAACCGTTTCGGAATTGAATGTGGAACGCTACATGGGAACCTGGTACGAAATTGCGCGGTTTCAGCATTCGTTTGAAAAAGATTTGGTGGGCGTTACGGCTACCTATTCGTTGCGCGATGATGGCAAAATTGATGTCATTAATGCCGGTTACAAGCATACGCTGGACGGAGAATATAAAGAAGCCAAAGGGAAAGCCAAAATTCCCAATCGCGAAGAACCCGGAAAATTGAAGGTAGCCTTCTTCTTGTTTTTTTATGCCGACTATAACATTATGGAGCTGGGCGATGATTACCAGCATGTGTTGATTGGCAGCTCCACACCCGACTACCTGTGGATTTTAAGCCGCACGCCACAATTGGATGAGACCACTTACCAGCAGTTGGTTGATGAAGCCAAACGCCGGGGATACGATACCAGCAAATTGTTTAAAGTACCACAAAAATAAGGTTTGTTCTCCGGGCGGTTTCTGGGCACAACCAATACAAGATCGCTGTCAAACGCAAACGAAAATTCCCTAACTTTGGGACAACGCTCTAAAAAACTAAAATCATGAGATCAGGCTTGCTGTATGTTATCCTTTTTCTTTTAATACTCGCGACTCCGAGCTGGGCACAGGAACCCGATGTTCCCAAAGAAACCCGGAACACTCTGGTGTACAAGTTCAATATCAAAGAAAATATTGCACCAGCAATTTGGCGGCAAACCAAGCAGGCTTTTGAAGCCGCCGACAGCTTAAACGCCGACCTGATGCTGATTCACATGAATACCTACGGTGGCACTGTGCTGGATGCCGACTCCATTCGTACCAAAATTCTGAACAGCCCCATACCTGTATATGTGTTTATCGATAATAATGCGGCTAGTGCCGGCGCATTGATTTCGGTAGCCTGCGACAGCATCTACATGCGGCCGGGAGGCTCCATTGGCGCGGCAACGGTGGTGAACCAAACCGGGCAGCAAATGCCCGATAAATACCAATCGTACATGCGCTCGACCATGCGGGCAACAGCCGAAGCCCATGGCGGCGACACCATAATCAGCGGACAGGACACCACGTTCCGGTGGTTTCGAGATCCTCAGATTGCCGAGGCCATGGTTGACGAAAGGGTCTATATTCCCGGCATTATTGATACGGGAAAAGTACTCACCTTCACCCCTTCCGAAGCCATGAAATATGGTTTTTGCGAAGGCATTGCCGATAACGTTCCGGAAGTGCTGGAGCTAATTGGCGTTTCAGAATACGAAATTGTGGAGTATAAACCCACTACACTCGAAAAAATTATTGGCTTTCTGGTTAATCCCATGGTTTCGGGCTTGCTGATTATGGCCATTTTGGGCGGTATTTATTTCGAAATGCAAACTCCGGGCATTGGTTTTCCACTCATCATTGCCATTACGGCTGCCGTCGCTTATTTTGCTCCGCTATACCTCGAAGGTTTGGCAGCCAACTGGGAAATCCTGCTGTTTGTGGTGGGCCTGATCTTAATCGCCTTGGAGATCTTTGTCATTCCGGGATTTGGTGTGGCAGGATTGTTGGGCATATTATTTAGTTTCACTGCGTTGGTGTTAAGCTTGATCAACAACGTTGTTTTTGACTTTGAGGGTGTTCATCCTGACAAAATATTAAGTGCGTTGACCACAGTAATTGTTGCCTTGTTTGGTGGTTTTATTCTTAGTCTTGTCCTCGGTAAAAGGCTGTTCACGGCCAATTCGGGCGCATTCAAAAATCTGTCGCTTCATTCAATTCAGGATAAGAATGAAGGTTTTGTGGGCGTTGATACCAGCTCTCGAAGCTTGGTTGGTAAAGAGGGCGTGGCTTACACCACACTTCGTCCTTCGGGCAAGGTGAAAATTGATGGAAAACTATACGATGCTGTCTCGGGCTTGGGCATGATTGACCGCGGCGACGAGATCATCGTAATCCGAACCGAGTCGGCTCAACTTTACGTCGAGAAAAAGCCTGATGGGCAATAGCCACGCAACATTGGAAACATCAGAAAGCAAAGACAAAACAGTATTCCCGTACAACAACAAATATGTAGATATCTGGAAGTATTTATCCTTTTTTTCTTTAGAACTAAAAACAATTCTAATTTTGCATTGCTTTTAGAAGAAGATACATGTGGTGTTTTGAGTTCGAAGTGACGACTAGTTTCTCCGGGGACAGAAGAGGCAGGCAACGCTCATGGGCACCATGATAAAAGAAAGGGATTCCAGATGAAAGAGTTTTTTGTCGATTATATTTCTGAGTTAGTTTATTTACTGAACGAGATGGCGCCGTGGCTGATTTTGGGATTGGTGTTTGCCGGTTTGCTGAAAGTGTTTTTCCCGGAAGGTAAAGTGCAAAAATACATGGGCAAGTCAACCACCAAATCAGCGGTTAATGCTTCGTTGCTGGGCATTCCCATGCCCCTGTGCTCGTGCGGCGTGATTCCTACCGGAGTCTCTTTTTTTCGCAACGGCGCATCCAAAGGGGCCACCAACTCCTTCTTGATCTCAACGCCACAAACGGGTGTTGATTCGATCTTTGCTACCTATTCGATGCTGGGCTGGCCATTTGCCATTCTTCGTCCCATTGTAGCTTTTGTAACAGGTATAGTGGGCGGAATTCTGACGAACTGGCTGGTCAAAGACAAACCGGTACCAAACAATCCGTTTGCCAATTTCAAACTGGATACGGCTGCACTTGGTAAAAAGGAGCAGGCCGCAAGTTGTGACGATGACTCCTGCGGTTGTCAAGATAATCCAGCACCGAAAGGAAATACCTTTGTTCGTGCCGCGCATTACGCTTTTATCGAACTCCTGCAGGATATTGCCAAGTGGCTTGTCATAGGCTTTTTAATTGCAGCCCTGATTTCAGTGGCGCTGCCAGCCGATTTCTTCAGCCGCTTTCAGGGTTGGGGCATCCTCGAGATTCTCATTGTTCTGGCTGCTTCAATTCCGCTTTACGTGTGTGCTACCGGGTCCATCCCCATTGCCGCCGTGCTGCTTATGAAAGGTGTATCGCCAGGCGCAGCGCTGGTTTTTCTGATGGCCGGACCGGCAACCAACGTGGCCACTATGACGGTGCTTGGGAATACCATGGGACGCAAAGCGTTGTACGTGTACCTGGGCACCATTATCGGAGGTGCGGTACTTTTTGGAATGCTGACCAACTGGTTGATTCCAACCGATTTAATCATGAGTCAGATGGCCCATATTCATGGCGATGGGGAACACGAAATGCTACCCAAATGGCTGCAAATTTCGTCAACCGTGCTGTTAATAGGTTCGCTGATTTTTGGCTACTTTTATGAACGTTTTGAAAAATCGAAAATGACAAGCACCATGAATTCAAAAACACTGAAGGTTGAAGGGATGACCTGTTCGCATTGCGAGGCCAGCATAACCCGCAACCTATCGAAGCTGGAAGGAATTGATGAAGTTTTTGCCGATCGAAACACCTCGGAAGTCAAGATAAAAGGCCCAAAGATCGATCTTGGTCAAATTGAAAAAGTAGTCACGGAAATCGGCTATCAATACAAAGGCGAAGTGTTATGACACCCCTGCAAGTTGGCTTGATATTGCTCAGTGGTTTACCCATCCTGTCCACTGCTGCACTGGCCTACCAGCTTTTGCGTAACGGGCAGGGCGCTTTTGGGACGCCCACGATCTCGCCTTGGCTTTTTTACCCCGCCAAGTTACTGACAGGTTTTCTGATGGTTGCCCTTTTTTGGGCCAGTCTTCAACCAGACTTTTTTGTGCATTTTCCGAGACCCATTCAATTGCAAATGCCTGAAATGCAAAAGCTTCTGAGCCTGGCTTTCATTTTTGCCGGTAATCTTTTGCTCATACCAGCTTACTACTCCATGAGCATTTTTACGCGTGTTGGATTACCTACAAAAGATCACGCCCTGCAAACAAAGGGGATTTACCGAATCAGCAGGAATCCCATGTACACCAGCTTTTTGTTCTATTTTGCAGCTTGTTTTTTGCTGGTGCCCAGTGTTTTTATGGCCGTAGTTATCCTTTTTTGCCTGGTCACCCATCATTTTATTATTTTGAATGAAGAAAAGTTTTTACTGAAAGCGTTTGGAAACGCATATGCTGACTATAAGAAAAATACTTCTCGCTATTTGTAGGTGAAGAAACTGAAAAGAATCAGCTCCATTGTACTCGACACTTTTTTCTTTTTATAACTTTGGTAGCAAACTAAATAACTAAGCTTCCCGATCATGAAAAGAGTACTTTCAACAATCACCATTTTTCTTCTGATCACCCTCAGCTCCTTTTCGCAACAAATTGTTTTTGAACCAGCAGACTGGCAAAACCCGGCCGTATTCGAAAAGGGCCAAAATTTACCGCATGCCTTTCATATTCCTTATGCTTCGGCCGAAGAAGCGCTGCGCAACAATCCGGCTGAGGCCCCGAACTTTCAGTTGCTGAACGGCCCGTGGAAATTCAAATGGGTGGAACGTCCGGATTTGGTGCCGGAAGATTTTTACAAATCCGATTTTGACACCCGAGACTGGGACAAAATCGACGTTCCTTCCAACTGGCAAATGAAGGGATACGGACATGCCAAGTTTCGAAATATTGCCATGACCATCGAAACAAAACCTCCGTATATTCCAGCCTACTACAATCCCACCGGTTGCTACAAGCGAGAGTTTACCATTCCATCCAATTGGAGCGAAAAAGAAGTGATGCTTCGCTTTGAAGGCATTAAATCAGCCTCCTATGTTTGGGTGAACGGACAGCGCGTTGGATACAACCAAGGCGGTTTTGAGCCAGCCGAATATAACATCACGTCGTTTTTGAAAAAAGGAAAAAATGATCTGTCGGTTCAGGTGATGCGATTTTGCGACGGATCCTTTCTCGAAAACCAAGATATGTGGCGCCTCTCGGGAATTTACAGGGATGTGAAATTATACGCTCAACCCAAAACGTATATTCAGGATATTTTTGTGGTTACCGATTTGGATGAAGATTACACAGATGCGCAACTGCGAATTGAAGTTAGCGCGCTAAACGCAATGAAAAACGTTCAAAGTGGCTCATTGGTGATCGATGTGTTGGACGAAAATAGCCAGTCCATCCTTCGTTCAAGTCTCTTGAGAGATTTTGAAATTGAAGGACGATCAACAGAAAAAATACTTCTTTCGACTCAGGTTGAAAACCCGGACAAATGGTCAGCCGAACATCCCAATTTATACACCCTGCTTGTTGAGTTGAAAGATGAGCGCGACAAAACAACCGAAGCTTTTACCCAAAAAATTGGTTTCCGCGAAGTGGAAGTCAACGGGGAGGTGATCTTGGTCAATGGAGTGCCGGTCAAGTTCAACGGAGTAAACAGCCACATGCATCACCCACAGCACGGACAGGCTGTTCCGCTGGAAATACTTCGACAGGATCTGCTCATTATGAAACAGTTCAACATCAACTGTGTGCGCACTTCTCACTACCCACCCACTTCCGAATACCTTGAAATGGCCGATGAGCTGGGTCTTTACATCTTTGATGAAGTGGGCGATGAAGCTCACGATAATATCGAACTGTCATCTGATCCAAGCTACACAGAAATGTACAAAGACCGCTCGCGCAAACTGGTACATCGCGACCGAAATCATCCATCGGTTGTGGTTTGGAGTGCGGGCAATGAGTCCGGCTCTGGCGAAAACATCAAAGCTGTGATTGAAACGGGCAAAGTTATCGATCCCAGTCGTCCGGCATGGATGTATGGAGGTAACACGTTTTATATTCCGTTTGAAGACATCACCGGCCCGCGCTACTGGATTCCATATCAACTCAAGAATCTGGCCGAACGAAAAATATTGGGCGAGACCGATCTTCGCCCTTCATTTATGGACGAATACCTGGCAGCAACCGGAAATGGGCTCGGCGGAATGGATGAATACTGGGAGTTGATTTACAACTACCCGCGGCTTTCAGGTGGCGCCATTTGGGATTGGATTAGCCCGGGCGTAAACACCCCGCTTTGGCTTACGCCCGACGCATCGGCTCATGGCAACGATGGAGCAATCATGGGTAGGCCAACATTTGTGGAAGGGAGAAATGGCCGGGCATTGAAATTCTCGGGGCACGACGACTGGATTGAGTTTTACCGGGACCCAAGCCTGGACATTACAAGTAACCAGTTGACGATAAGCTTTTGGGTGAATCCAATGGAGATTCCGCAACCCAACACCTTTCTCACCAAAGGAAAGCACCAATACGGGCTGATCATGAGTTCGACCGACAGCCTGGAGTTTTACCTTCAAACCAACAACTTGCAAGACACCTTGCATTCGCCTTATTACAGCAATAACTCCCGTCGGATTTCAGCCAAAGCGAAGGTGCAACCCGATTGGTACGGTAATTGGCACCATGTTGCCGGAATATACAATGGTGCATCCTTACAACTGTTTGTGGACAGCAAGCTGGTTGCCGAAACCGCTTTCTCAGGAAACATCAGCCACAGCCCCTTTCCCTTGTGTATTGGTCGCGAGGCCGAAACCCAGGATCAAGGCGAATATTCAGGCCGCATGTCGAACATGATTCTTGATGATGTGATGATATTTAATCAGGCTATTTCGCTGAAGGAATTACAATCAAAATCAGCTCAAGCCACAGCCGCATTGGCTCTTGATTTTGAAGAGGATACCCGCAAAGGTGATTTCTTTGCGGTTGGACTGGGAGGCAGAACCTACGGCATCATCTGGCCGGACAGAAAAATACAGCCGGAAATTCACCAAATCAAAAAATCGGCGCAACCCATCCAGGTTAAAGCCATTGACCTGAATAACGGACAGTTTCTTGTCAAAAACCGACACCATTTTAAAAATCTGAATGAATTCAGCACCTATTGGGAATTGCTGAAAGATGGTGAAATGATTCACAACGGAGAGTTGCAGTTGGAACTTGCCGCGCAAACCGAACGGGAGATTTCTATTCCGCTAGACATTCCACAGGTTGAAAACGGCGCAGAACTTATACTGACCATTTCCTTTGCCCTGAAAGAAGCCACCGCCTGGGCTGAACCCGGATACGAAGTTGCCTGGAGCCAGTTTGTATTTTCTTCAGAAAAGGAATTTTCAAGGGCTGAAGAAGAACAAAATAGCGCCATTGAAATTATTGAAAGTGAAAACGAAATCACGCTGAAAGGCGAACAGTTTGACTATTCGTTTAATCGCGAAACAGGCCAATTTTCGAAGCTGAACTTCGAGGGGTTTAATTATTTGGAAGAGGGGCCGGTTTTCGGCATTTGGCGTGCTCCGCTGGCAAATGATATTGATCCTTGGGGAAGTTATCAGTTTACCAAGACCAATTTCACAACAGGGCTAGGACGAAGCATTGACAACCAGATTCGTACGCTGGGTTTGAAAGACCTCGTGAACCAAGTTGACGAAATCACCGCCCGCAACCGAAGCGACTCTTCGGTTGACGTAACAGTTCATGCCTGGTCAAACTCCACCAACCAGCGCGCAAGCTTCGAACGCAAGGAAACCTACCGGGTTTATCCGGATGGAACGATCGAACTGGAGCAGGAAATCATACCGCATGGGACCACCCCCGATTTACTTCCCCGGCTTGGCCTGCAATTTCAATTGGACAAAGCATTCAACATCGTTGATTGGTATGGCCGTGGCCCGTTTGAAACCTACCCTGACCGAAAAACCGGAGCTAAAATTGGCCTTTATCAATCCAATACAGATCGGGAGTACGTTCCATACATCATTCCGCAGGATTACGGAAACCACACCGACGTGCGTTGGCTAAAAGTGAGTACACCAAACGACCGAGCTTTGCTCATTAAAAGTGACGAATTGCTGAATTTTAGTTTGAAAAAATACAGCACAGACAACCTCTCACGGGCAATGTATACCTACCAGCTGAAAGAGGCCCCTTTCAATACGTTAACCGTTGATTACGAAGTTTCGGGTGTTGGCGGAACAGCAATAAGGCAGTTGGAAAAGTACCGGGTTAAACCGCAGGCAAAAACATACCGGCTAACCATCAAACCATTATTTTGAAGTCGCAAGAATGAACAAAAAAATGAGGCTGCCTCTGAATCAGCGACAGCCTCATTTCGTTTGCTCTTATTGTTGCAATAAGAAAGCCCGAAAGTCGTCAAACTCCTTGCTTAGCGGAATGGAGAGTTTTTCACCTTTCATAAATTCAGCTAGCTTTTCGGGCAGCGGAACTTTCCCCACACCGATAATTTTTTCGACCGTTTCCGTAAATTTGGCCGGATGTGCCGTTTCCAAAAATACACCGGTTTCGCCGTCAAGCAAGCTTTCGTCCAGCGCTTTATAACCGGTTGCTCCGTGCGGATCAGTCAGGTAGCCATATTTGTGATACACTTCATTCAGCACGTCTTTAATCTCCGAATTCGAATAGCGATATCCGGTTATTTCAGCCTGAATGGCAGCGTGCGAATGATCATACAAATCCAGGATTCGCGCAAAGTTACTGGGGTCGCCCACATCCATCGCGTTGGCAATGGTAGCTACAGAAGCCCGGGGCTCGTATTTTCCGGTTTTCAGGTAGTTGTAAACGATGTCGTTTTCATTGTTGGCCGCAATAAACCGCTTAATGGGAAGCCCCATTTTCTTGGCAAACAAACCTGCCGTGAGATTGCCGAAATTACCACTGGGCACCGAAATCACAATGTCTTCATTTACGCCCCGCTCGCGCAGCCGGGCGTAAGCGTTGAAATAATAAAAAGCCTGCGGAAGAAAACGTGCCACATTGATTGAGTTGGCCGAAGTCAGTGTCAGTCCGGTTTTTAATTGTTTGTCCAAAAAAGCAGCTTTCACCAGTCGCTGGCAATCATCAAAGGTTCCTTCCACTTCGATTGCGGTAATATTTTGCCCAAGCGTAGTGAACTGTTTCTCCTGAATTTCGCTTACCAAACCTTTGGGGTACAGCACATACACATGAATTCTGGGAACACCCAAAAAGCCATTGGCTACCGCACTGCCAGTATCGCCCGAAGTAGCCACCAATACATTCACCTGTTGGTCATTTCCTTCCAGAAAATAAGCCAGCAACCGGGCCATAAACCGACCGCCTACATCTTTAAATGCAAGTGTTGGTCCATGAAACAGCTCCAGCGAAAAAATATTGTCATTGACATGGACAACCGGACAATCGAAATTCAAGGTGTCGTCAACCAGTTTTTTCAGGTCGGCTTCCGGCACATCTTCACCAAAAAACTTTTTGGCTACTTCAAAAGAGATTTCTTGAAACGAAAGCTGGTGAATGGTTTCGAAAAATGATTTTGGAAAGGCTTCAATGCGCTCGGGCATAAACAAGCCTTTGTCGTCGGCCAGCCCCTTGATCACCGCTTCTTTCAGCGACACCTCCGGAACTGATTTATTGGTGCTGTAATAGTTCATTGTGAGTTTTCAGTTTCGAGTTCGAGTTAATCTGATAATAAGGCCTTCATAAATTCATTGCCTTTAAGCAAGCCGTAGCTTCCTTTTCGCACGGTGAATTCATCGTAGGTTTCTACGCTGTCTCCTTCAATACCTGGCTTATAAATGATAAAGGGCACCGGGTCTTTGGTGTGTACGGTGGTTGCACAAGGGGTTGGATGATCAGGCAAAACGGCAATTGCCACCGGTTCGCCCATTTTGGCGGTTTCTTCCACCAAATATTTTACCACCCGCTGATCCAGATATTCAATGGTTTTGGTTTTCAGTTCTACATTGCCTTCATGTCCGGCTTCGTCGCTGGCTTCAATGTGGAGGTAGACCAAATCATAATCTGTCAGCGCATCAATGGTAGCCTGTGCTTTGCCTTCGTAATTTGTGTCATAAAGTCCGGTTGCCCCTTTCACTTTAATCACATCCATGCCGGCGTACACACCAATCCCCTGGATGAGGTCAACCGCAGAAATAACGGCCGATTTTTCCACGCCAAACAGTTCTTTCAGGGTCGGCATTTGTGGTTTGTAGCCCGGCGACCACGGCCAAATGCTGTTGGCAACATCTTTACCTACTGCTTTCCTTTTCTGATTGACTGGATGCTCTGGAAGTAGTTCCATTGATTTTACAATCAGATCATTCATCAAGTCAGCTGTTTCCTGGGCTTCTTCCACTTTCGCTTTTGCCAGGTATTTTTGGTAGGCTTGTCCCGGAACATCATGCGGTGGTGTGCAAGCCAACAGTTTGTTGCCACCTTTAATCACCAGCAAATGGCGGTACGAAACGCCTTTGTGAAAGATGATTTTATCGGAGCCCAATTTTTCATTCAGAAAATCGATTAACACGTGGGCTTCCTCACTGGAGATGTGCCCTGCTGAATGGTTCTTAAAATTACCACCATCGATGGTCAGCAAATTGCAGCGAAGCGCCAAATCACCAGCCTCCAGTTTTACGCCTATACTGGCCGCTTCAAGCGTACCACGGCCTTCAAACACAGCAGGTACATCGTAGCCCAACACCGAAAGGTTTGCGATTTCACTTCCCGGGTGCATATTCTCCGGAACCGTTAACAACTGCCCGCAGCATCCGAGTTTTGCCAGTCGGTCTATTTCCGGCGTTTTAGCCATTTGTAATGGGGTCTTTCCTCCGTAGTTTTCCAATGGCTCGTCAGCCATGCCGTCCCCTAAAACGATTATGTACTTCATAAAGAGTTTTGAGTTTCTAGTTTCAAGTTCTCTGATGAACCAAGGATCTTTTTCTTCAGGTTTTATATTTCCAGTTACAGATTTGACACCCGAATAATATCAGCAAAAACACCAGCAGCGGTTACTTCAGCACCGGCGCCGTAGCCTTTAATGATCATCGGGAATTCGTGGTAGCGCTCAGTGGTGAACATCACAAGGTTGTTGCTGCCTTGTAAATCAAAGAAGGGGTGTCCCTGTTCGATTTCCTGCAAGCCCACTTCGGCTTGGCCATTTTCGTACTTGGCCACAAAACGCCAGCATTTATTTTCCGCTTCCAGCACTTGTCGGCGGGCTTCAAAGTCGGCATCCAGCCCACTGATTCCGTTCCAAAAGTCGTCCATACTTCCATCGAAAAACTCATCTGGAATAAATTTATTGATGGCGACATCGTCCTTGTCGATTTTGTAACCCGACTCGCGAACAAGGATCAACAGCTTGCGCACGACATCAATACCACTCAAATCCACTCGCGGATCCGGCTCTGAATAGCCCTCGTCCTTCGCCATTTTAATAGTCTGGCTCATCGGAACCTGTGCCGAAATGGTGTTGAAAATGAAGTTGAGTGTTCCGGAAAGAACGGCTTCAATTTTCAGGATCTGATCGCCCGCGTTCACTAAGTCGTTCAAGGTATTAATGATTGGCAAACCAGCGCCAACGTTGGTTTCAAACAAAAACTTAATGCCTTTTTGCTTGGCAATCTTTTTCAGTTTCAGGTAGTTTTCATAGTCCGACGAAGCGGCTACCTTATTGGCCGTAACAATCGACACGTTGGAATTCAGCAAATCCGCATACAAATCAGCCGAAAAATCAGAGGCCGTACAATCAACAAAAACTGAATTGTAAATATTCATCGCAACAACAGCATCTTTGTACATTTTCAAATCGGATGCCTGTCCTTCGGCGTCAAGTCGCTCCTTGAATCCTTCGATGGAAATCCCATCTCGGTCAAGTAACATTTTCTTGGAATTGGCCACCCCAACCAACTTCAGCCGGAGGTGTTTTTCTTTTAATAATTTTTCCTGCTGCTGCATAATTTGTTTTAGCAGATTGCCGCCCACCAAGCCAATGCCCAGCAAGAAGACATTCACCTCAACGTTCTCGGACAGGAAGAATGATTCATGCACCACGTTCAGCGTTTTCCGTAAGTCTGAATCCTTCACCACCCACGAAATGTTGAGCTCCGATGCACCCTGTGCAATAGCAATGATGTTGATCCCGTTCTTTCCAATCGTGTTGAACAATTTTCCGGCAATGCCGGTGGTGTGCTTCATGTTTTCTCCAACGATGGCTACAATCGAAAGCTCGTTTTCCACTTCAATTTTATTGATCTGCTGACCGGTGATTTCCCTGTCGAACTCAATTCGGATGGCTTCCTCTGCCGTTTCCGCTTTCAAGGTGTCAACTGCGAAGGAAATCGAGTTTTCGGATGAAGCCTGCGAGATCAAAATCACATTGATGTTTTCGCGGGCCAGGGCGCCAAACAATCGCATGGAAATTCCAGTCACACCAACCATTCCCAAGCCCTGCACGGTAATCAGGCTGATATTTGAAATTGACGAAATTCCCTTAATTGGACGATCTTTTCCATTCTGTTGACTACTTCGGATGAGTGACCCATCACCTTCGGGGCGCAGGGTGTTTTTGATTTGCACTGGAATGCCTTTCTGATAAACCGGCAAAATAGTGGGTGGATAAATAACCTTGGCTCCAAAGTGCGACAGCTCCATCGCTTCGGAATAACTTAGCGACTCGATGGTATAGGCCTTGCGAATGATTCGTGGATCGGCGGTCATGAAACCATCAACATCGGTCCAGATTTCCAAAACACGAACATCGAGTGCCGCAGCAAAGATCGAGGCAGTATAGTCGGACCCCCCACGACCTAAAGTGGTGTACTCGCCGGCAGTGTTGGATGAAACAAAACCTGGCGCCACGCAAATGCCTGAAAAACCGCCAAAGGCATCCTTAATCAGTTGATTCGTCAGTTTAAAATCTACCAGGGCCCGCCCAAAGGCGCTATCCGTTTTTATCATTTGTGAAGCATCAATCCATTTGGCCCCTTCAATAAATTGAGCGATGATGTATGATGACAAACGTTCGCCGAAACCACCAATTTTGTCCATGGTTTTTGGGGTCAGTTCTCCAATCATTGAAACACCGCGGATAATCCGGGCCAATTCGTCGAGTAATAAGCTCACTTCCTCCCAAACTTCCAATTTTTGTTCGCCTTCAAACAAATGATCAACCACATCTTCGTGGCGCGTTCTTATTTCTGTGATCTCCGTGTTGAAATATTCCGTTCCCAAAACAGCCATTTTCGCTGCGTTTAATATCTTGTCAGTTATTCCGCCCAAAGCAGAAACCACGATGACCACATCGTCCTGCTGACTTTTCACAATCTCTCTTACCTTTCGGATGTTTTCAGCACTTCCGACAGAAGTGCCTCCAAATTTCAACACTTTCATACGTTTATTTTTTCAATTTACGGAACTACAATTGCGTATTGCAGGTCGTCACTTTAGACACTGCCCAGCGGTATGGAGCTCGCTGAAATAATCATCGGCGAACGTATAAGCCTTAGTTTCCATGGCTCGTTTCATACCTGATACTTTGGTGTATGATTTATAAAAAAAAATCCGGATGAAGCAGTTTGCGGCCTCATCCAGACTTAACTGCAAAACAATGTTTTTTATTCGACGGGCATAGCAGTGGTTGCAACTGCTTCAATAATTTTCGTTTCCAGTTCGTGTGCCAGCTCGTGGTTGTCACGCAGGATATTTTTTACTGCCTCACGACCTTGGCCCAACTTGGTTTCTCCATAGCTGAACCACGAACCACTTTTCTTGATGATGTTATAATTCACACCAAGGTCAATAATTTCGCCTGTTTTAGAGATTCCCTCTCCATACATGATATCAAACTCCGCCTTGCGAAACGGTGGCGCCACTTTGTTTTTTACCACTTTCACCCGGGTATGGTTACCCATGATTTCTTCGCCATCCTTAATTTGTCCAATCCGACGAATATCCAGACGAACCGAGGCGTAAAACTTCAAGGCATTTCCACCGGTTGTAGTTTCGGGGTTACCGAACATCACACCGATTTTTTCGCGCAACTGGTTAATGAAAATACAGCAGGTTTTGGTGCGGTTGATGTTGGCCGTCAGCTTCCGTAGGGCCTGCGACATCAAACGGGCTTGCAATCCCATTTTCGAATCACCCATTTCACCTTCGATTTCTGCTTTCGGAGTTAAGGCAGCTACCGAGTCAATAACCACAATATCAATCGCTCCGGAGCGAATCAGGTTGTCGGCAATCTCCAGGGCTTGTTCTCCATTGTCTGGTTGCGAAATTAACAGTTCATCGATGTCAACTCCCAGCTTTTTGGCGTAATATGGGTCAAATGCATGCTCCGCGTCAATAATGGCCGCGATACCGCCAGCCTTTTGAGCTTCGGCGATGGCGTGAATGGCTAGGGTGGTTTTACCTGATGACTCCGGCCCATAGATCTCAATCACACGCCCTTTCGGAAATCCACCAATTCCCAAAGCAATATCCAAGCCAATGGAGCCCGATGAGATCGCAGGTACGTCTTCAACCGGGCGGTCGCCCATTTTCATAATGGCACCTTTGCCATAACTCTTTTCAATTTTATCCATCGTAAGCTGAAGGGCTTTCAGCTTTTCTTTATTCACATTTGAATCTTCTTTTGCCATAGTTATCCTAAGTCTAAAGATTTGATTATTTGGTTTGTATGATCTTTTGTCTGAACTTTTTCGAAAACTTCATCAATCACGCCGGCCTCATTGATGACATAGGTTGTGCGAATGACTCCCATATATGTTTTTCCATACATGTTTTTCTCACCCCACACGCCATAGCCTTGTAAAATCTCCTTTTCGGTATCGGCGATCAGGTTAAATTTCAACCCATATTTTTCGGCGAATTTTTTGTGTGACGCCACGCTGTCAGGACTAACGCCGACGACTTCATAGCCTTTTTCAATCCAGGCATCATAGTTGTCACTCAAGTTGCAGGATTCAGCCGTGCATCCAGGGGTGTCATCTTTTGGATAGAAGTACAAAATTAACTTCTTGCCTTTAAAATCAGCTAAAGCAATGGGTTCGTTATTTTGATTAAATCCTTTAAAGTCAGGTGCAGTATCACCTTTTTTTAGCAGTGCCATGATTTTTTTTGTTTAATTAGACAAATATACTTGAATTAATGATAAATATCAGATTAATTGCGGGTGAAAAACTAACAAAAACTAAACAGTTAAAGAAAAATTAGCTTTCAACATTTTTTGTAATTTTATATCGAAAACGATTTAGCTATTATGTGCGGAAACAAGACAACTTTTCTGAAAACAACTTCCTTTCTCTTATTGTTTGTGTTGAATCCGGTTTTCTTCGGGAAAACGGTTCAGGCACAAAGCGATCCGGAACAGCTTGCGAAAGACCTTGCAGAAAAAGGACAGTATGCCGAAGCCATTCCGTATTTCGAAGACTTGGTGCATCTATATCCGGCCGACAAGGAATTAAACTACTACCTGGGCATGTGCTTGGTTGAAAACGAACAATTCACACAGCAGGCTAGAACAGCTCTGCAAACATCGCTCGGGAAAGAGACTCCAGACAAGAGTCTTTATTACCTTGCGCAGTGTTTTCATTCCGAAAATAACTTTTCAGAAGCCCTCAACTATTATCGGCAGTATGATGACGAGGCCCGGGCGCGCGAAAAGCGACGCACAAAACTGGACGAACTGGTCGGCTTATGCGAACGGCAAATCAACCCGTTTCCAGAACCTGTGGTTGAAATCGCAGAAGAAAAAACGAAAGAAGAGCCGGAAGCAGTTCCTGAAGTTCAGTCCGAAGATGTGGAAATACCGGCGGGACTCGAAGACAGCCTGATTCAGTTTCAGGTTAACTCAAGAATCAAATACTTGAAGATTGATCAGTTTAAGCATGCCTCGGCATTGCAAGCTTTTATACGTGCGTGGAAGGCTGAACAAGAACTTCAGGGAATGGTCAATGAGACCAGCAGGTTGCGCGAGGAATACAACGATGCCTTTGCGACCGAAAAAGAAGATATTGCCAACGCCATTCTTGTTCTTGAGCGCGAAACTTATGCCAAAAGTCAGGAGGTCAGCCGGAACTACACAGAAGCGCGCCGGAGCGAAATGGATTTCTGGGATCAGGCAGATCCGGCGTCAATCCGGGCTTTCGTCGAAGAAATCCGTACAATGGAAGACAGCATCAGTCAAGCCAGGGAGCTCGAAAGACGAAAGGTACTTGAGGCCAGCAGGCCAATTGTATTACCCGACAGTTTGGTGGAAAACTTAATTCCCGAAGAACCAGTTGCTGCCAGCACGGGCATCACCTATAGGATTCAGATTGGCGCCTATAGCAGAACGCCGCCCGATTGGGTACAACGGCTCTTTAAAAAGCTATCGGTCATTCGCCGTATCGATCAGTATACCGACGACAACGGGGTGACGGTTTACACGGTTGGTGAACTGAAATCGTACCAAGATGCCTTGCAGATGCAGTCGCAAGTGCGAACCGAAGGAGTTAGTGATGCGTTTATTGCCGCCTACAAGGATGGCGAACGGATTCCGTTAAAACAAGCCAGGCAAATAACGGGAGAATAAAGCAGAACAACATACGGACAACAATACCGATGCGTATTGCCATTATAAAATAAAGCATGAGACGATATGAAACCAGGAGAGCAAACCAAAAAGCAACCGGAAAAGGATGAGCAAGTGAAACCAAAGAACGAACGATTCCTCATTCTTCACAACGATGACCACCACAGTTTCGACTATGTAATTGAGGCTTTGATCAATGTATGTGAGCATGAACCGGAACAAGCTACGCAATGCACTTTAATTACACATTATAAAGGGAAATGTGATGTCAAAAAGGGAAGTTTTACTTATCTTAGTCCGATGAAGAAAGCCTTGGCAGCACGTGAATTGACAGCTACCATCGATTAACCTAAAGATAAATGACCATACTAATCATTCTATTCCTGATCTTCCTGGGAATTTTGCTCCTGCTTTTGGAATTTGTCGTTATTCCCGGAATAACCATCGCTGGAATTGGTGGGGTGATTTTGCTTGGAGGCAGTGTTTATTTAGCATTCGACACCTACGGAGTGTTGGCCGGAATCATCACGCTGGCTTTCGTTATTATAGCTGTCCCGATCGTTGTCTACCGCCTCTTTGAAAGCCGTGGGGGCAAAAAGATGCTCTTAAACTCAGAAATCGACGGACATGTGGATAAAATTGACGATCAGCTCATCCGGGTTGGTGATGAAGGAATTACCTTGGGGCGTCTGGCACCTACCGGTCGGGTGAAAATCAATAATTTAAGTATGGAAGCCAAATCAGCAACCGGCTTTGTTGATCAGAATGTCAAAATCAAGGTTATTGAAGTTTATAGAACACAAGTACTTGTTGAACCAATAAATCAAGAATAATGGAATATTTTGGAACTTTAGGTTTAGTTGTCGGGATTTTTGTCCTGCTCATTATCATCCTCTATTTTATCCCGATCGGATTATGGTTTTCAGCCTTGGTATCGGGTGTCCGTATCTCTCTCATGCAATTGTTCCTGATGCGTTTCAGGAAAGTGCCCCCTTCGGTAATCGTTCGGGCACTGATTGAGGGAACCAAAGCAGGAATCAAGCTGGACCGAGACAAACTGGAAGCCCACTACCTTGCGGGCGGAAAGGTGGACATGGTGGTGCATGCCTTGGTGTCGGCAGAAAAAGCAAACATCGACCTGACCTTCAACATGGCTACGGCAATTGATCTGGCTGGGCGTGATGTATTCGAAGCCGTTCAAATGTCGGTTAACCCCAAAGTAATTGACACTCCACCTGTTGCTGCAGTTGCCAAAGACGGGATCCAGCTCATTGCTAAAGCCCGTGTAACGGTTCGTGCCAACATCAAACAATTAGTGGGTGGAGCCGGCGAAGATACGATCCTGGCCCGTGTAGGTGAAGGGATTGTTTCGTCAATCGGTTCGTCGCATACGCATAAGGCCGTATTGGAAAACCCCGATTCCATTTCGAAAGTAGTGTTAAACAAAGGTCTCGATGCCGGAACCGCCTTTGAAATCCTGTCAATCGATATTGCTGATATTGACATCGGTAAAAACATTGGTGCCGGACTACAAATTGACCAGGCTGATGCCGACAAAAATATTGCCCAGGCAAAAGCAGAAGAACGACGGGCTATGGCTGTCGCCCTCGAACAGGAAATGATCGCCAAAGCCCAGGAAATGCGTGCTAAGGTCATTGAAGCCGAAGCTCAAGTGCCACTGGCGATTTCAGAAGCCTTCCGCTCCGGAAACCTCGGAATCATGGACTACATGAAATACAAAAACATCATGGCAGATACATCCATGCGTGACTCCATTGCCGAAGACGAGAAAAGCAAAGGCAGAAAGAAATAGACCAAAGCAGTAAACAAACCAATAAAAAGGCTGGCTCAACAGAGACCAGCTTTTTTATTGCTATACAAATATTCCAATTGTTAAAAAATGTTCTACAGCACTTTTTTTAATATTCGCTTAACACAGAATTGTGTTTTTCAGCATATCTTTGTCGTAGATTTTATTTCATAAGTTTAGGTTTGATTAGTTTTATTGGTTTAGTTAGGTTAGAAAAGGGTAGATAGAGATCTACTCTTTTTTTTTATTCTCACGCCAACGACACGTTTTTAGAAAAACATGTTTTCTAACACAATTTTAAGATTCACTTAACACCTGGATGTGTTTTTCAGCATATCTTTGTCGTAGATTTTATTTCATAAGTTTAGGTTTGATTAGTTTTATTGGTTTAGTTAGGTTAGAAAAGGGTAGATAGAGATCTACTCTTTTTTTTTGTTTTAAACTCTTCAGATTCCAAAGCCGCCGATTAATTCAAATTCTTGCGGAGAATTCGCGGGATCTTATTCAACAGATGATTTGGCTTCTTGGTCCCATCTCAATTAATCTCCATTCGGCTGCAAGACGGCAAAAGAAGCCGTTCAATCAAAATAGATGGCTTTTCCTTTTCTTGCTGATTGTCTGGCGGCATCAAGAATCTCAACCACCCGTACATTGTTTTCCAACGAATAGACGCTGAATGGTTCAACTTTAATGGTGCCGTGAATCACACCGGCAAAGTAATCGAACGGGTCCGTGTAAACCTCAACATCTTCGGCCAGGACCTTCAGCTTTTTTTCATTTTGGATGTCCTTTCCCCGGATACGCATATTCTGGCTATTGTCGGCTTTAATATAGCCCGACACGCCATAAATCTCCATATCTTTTCGGGTAAATGGCCAGTTCCACGATGCCTGAATGATGCACTGCGACTCGGGGTAAGAAACGACAATGGTTGCATCGTCATCTACTTCGGGGTAAAGCTCCGGTTTAAACTGTCGGGTGACGGCGGTTACAGAAAGCGGTTTTTCACCTTTCGTTAACGCCGTCATTAAATTAGCTCCATAGCAACCAAAATCGATTAACGCCCCACCGCCATTTAAAACAGGGTCAGTCAGCCATTCCAAAAAATAAGCATCGCATCCAATTTCCTTTGGTCCCTGATGCCCGTCGTGAACAACAACCTTGCGTATGGGGCCAACAAAATCCTCCTGATGAACCAGGTTGAATGAATAAGCGATGGTGGGGTACCACGACGTTTCGTAATTGGTTAGCAAATGAATCTGGTGTTTTTTAGCCAGGTCTGCCATTCGCCAGGCATGTTCTTTGGTGACTGCCAACGGTTTCTCAACCATCACATGTATTCCACGCGGAGCACAGGCTTCAACAACAGCCATGTGGTCGTAGATTGAACCAAAAGCAACGACTGCGTGGGGTTTTGCTTCATCCAACATTTTTTCCAGGTCGGTATAAATCAGATCATTTGAAAAATCATATTGCGTGGCTAGTTTCTCAGCCAATTCGCGGTTCGAATCACAAACACCAACGAGCTTAAAATCTCCTTTGTCGGGTCGACCCAAAATAAATGAAATATGACCGTGTGTTACGCCGGCAACCGCCAATTTAAGAGGTTCTTGCGCACGGATGCTCAGCGAGAAGAGCACTGTAACTATGACAAGCAAAGTCTTGTTCCATCGTTGATTCATTCGATTCAAGCTTTTAGTTCATTCATTATTCTTCCATTCAATACCCGTAAAGATACAAAAGCTTGTGAACTGACCGACCAATTATTATGCAGCCCGATTCGAAGGCGGGGGGGCAAACTTCAGATTAAAACTGGTACTCAAACTTCAATTCCAAAAACCGGCCAGTGGCCGAGTCGTCGCCCTCAACAAATAAACCGGCCCGTTGGGCAACTCCCCACTGCGGCAGAAATTTTCCATCAACCGTGAAGTCATCGGCAGACCCAAATGGCACCCAAACCGTTTGATCTTCGGACCAGAAGAACCGGTAGTAACGGCCATTCTGAACTTCCACCTTTAAATAGAAAGGCTTATTCTCAGCCGTGGCGATGGTGGCCAGTTCTGTTCTTTTGCCTGATGCGACCTGAAATATGACAAGTCCAGTTGAATGACAACCGAAAGCCAGGTAGTTTTGGTGATTGCCATAGATGCAAATACCCTTTGCTGCATCTGACCTGTTCGAAACTTCGGTGGTCATTGCGTAGTTTCCAACGCGGGGACGCATGCCCAGGAAGCCAAGCCCCTTTGCAGTTCCTGAAAGTACTAGCTCGCCCTTGGCAATTTTGAAAGCAGGCTTGGGCAGGTTCAAATCCCATTGCCAAAGTTTGACGCTTATATCCGAAGAAAAGTTATCAATAATCGTTGTCTCGCGCTTTTGGCTGGTGCCCGCAAACGGAACCGGCGCCTTGACGGATGCGGTTGTTCCCTGCCTAAGCTTAGGCCAGTCGGTTTGCTCGTCCCAAACCAATTCATCCAACAAACCCTGCCGACCAATATATTCAAAGTCGGTGGCGTGGTAAGAATGATACAAATAGAAATAGCGGTTATCCGGAGTTGACACCAAAGTGCCATGGCCCGTACATTTCCAGTTTTCTCCTCCCTGTAGAATGGGTTCGGGGTATTGCTCCCAGTCTCCGCGCAGTTCGGTAGATCGGGCAACCATGACCTGGTAATCGCAACGGTTGTCGCAACAGCCACCAACAGAATATAAATGATAATAGTAGTCACCGTGCTTCACCAGGCACTGTCCTTCGTCGCCTGCGCCCTGCCAACCTTTTGAGTGGTCGGTCAAGGTAAAATGTTCGCCAACCAGCTCCAAGCCGTCCTGACTTAACTCGGAGCACAGCAGCTCAATTGGCCGTCCTTCGGTCAAGCCATACGCCTTCCACGAAATATAAAGCTTGTCATCATCATCGCGAAAAACAAAGGCGTCGATGGCCTCTTTGCCCCATTCAATGATAATTCCATGATCGGTGAAGCCCTTACGAATATCGGTGGTTGTGGCCACTCCAATGCACGAAACGTGGTCGCCTTTACGCTTGGCGGTATAGTACACATAGAATGTTCCGTTCATGTAATACAGTTCGGGAGCCCAGAAATTCTTAGAAGTCCAATCCGGAGGTTCGTTGAAAATATGACCAATGTGTTTCCAATTGATCAAATCGGTCGATTCATATAGCGGGTAGTTGGGAGCAAAGTCGGAGCTGGTGCCCGCGGCATAATAGGTGTCTCCAACACGAATCACCGTCGGATCGGGAAAATCGCCCGCAATTACCGGATTCTGATAATATTCAACCGCAGTTTGCTGTTGTGCATTGGAAAACTGAAAGAACAGTAAAAGGACAATGGTAGAAAGAGGAAGATTCTTCATCGAAACGGGTTTAGATTTGATTTCATATGACTAATCTTAATACACTTTTCAGCCCGTTTTTACTCATCTCCAAAAAACAATGCTTCGAATCCATTCGATGTACATTCGGCCTCCTTTTTTGCAGCAATCAAAACAGCAGAAAAGCTGAATTGGCTTCTGAAACGAAGCGAAAGTCCGGTTGATAACGCGCTTAACTTGTTGAATCAGATTGACGATTTTGAGAAAGAATATCAAAAAGGTGCTTCACAGTGCTAAACCCAATAAGACTTTTTTGTTGGTAATTCTTTATCTTTAGAAGCCTTTTAGAACGACTGTATTTTTTTGAGGTCGTGACCATATCGGATCTACTGATAACAAATAATTTTTATCGAATGGGAACAAGTCAGACTTTTGGCCAAATGAGAACAACTGCGAGGATGGCCGGATTTTTATACCTGCTCATTATTGTTGGCGGACTATTCAGCGAACTGTTTGTCCGCTCCGGCATCATCGTACCTGGCGACGCTACAACAACTGTCGAAAATATTTCAGACAATTTTTTTTTATTTCGAATTGGTTTAATCAGCGATTTGATCATGGTCATGAGCGACGTGGGTGTTGCTCTTTTGCTCTATCTGGTATTAAAACCGGTAAACAAAGGGATGTCGATGCTTGCAGCATCCTTCAGGTTGGCACAGGCCACCGTGCTGGGCATCAATCTCTTGAATTATTTTATGCCGGTTTTGCTGTTGGACCAATCAGGATATTTGAGTAGCTTCTCCGCCGAACAAATCAACGCCATGGTTTTACTCTTCTTAAATGCTCATGCGTATGGCTACCTGCTCAGTGGGGTGTTTTTTGGAATCAGCTGTGTTCTTCTTGGATGGCTGATTATCCGATCGTGGTATTTGCCGCAATGGCTGGGCGTGCTGGTTGTTGCTGCAGGATTTAGCTATCTCATCGATTGTGTTGTCAACTTCCTGTTGCCGGAGTTGGCCGCAACCAGTGAAATTTTGGTGATGACCGTTGCTGTGGTTTCAGAATTGTCGTTGTGTCTTTTCCTGCTCTTCATAGGAATTGGGAGACAATTCGACAAACAGTAGTGACACGCTACTTTGCTGATGATTTATTTGTAATTCCGAAAAATGATACGCCCGTGGTCAACTTCGAGTGCCTGAAAAACCAACAAAAAAACTCCGGCTGAATCAATTTTCTGATGTTTTGATGAAAAATAAGGGTAAATTTTGCTGAAAATTGGACCTTTTTCACCCCCTTTTTTTAGGCGGAAATGTTCGTTCGTCTGAGTTTCGAGCTGTTTTAGGCCCCAAAAGTGCTCATTCATGAAATGAATCAACTTTTTCTTCATTCAAAGAAGTGATTTCTATAAATTGAAAAGAAAAAAATCAACGTTCTTTGAATTAACCTTAAGTTCTGCCTTTCAATTATTCGCGGTATCCAACAGAATGGGAATAATCAGACACCAAATCGTGCCTATTTGAATCGGACATTTTGAACACAACAGCCATTTTCTTTTCGAACGAATTCAATTCTTCAGTGTCACTCCACGATTATTTTCCGACAGCATCATATTATTTGGCCTCACAGGCCGATTATTGAGTGTCGGCAGACTATTCGAAGATGCATGAAGATGATCGTAAATGAATTGTAAGTCAAATGATTAAGATAAGTTAATAAAATAGATCAATAGACAGGGCTGCCAAAAGACATAAAAACAAGCCAGCTTCGCCGATCAACGGGCTTTATTCAGTTGCACCAATCGTAGACCAAACCCGTCGAAACCTGGATGCGCTAACTTCTTTCGGCCCATGAGTACAAACCAATAAAAATTAAAAAATGACTAAAAAGCTTTGGAACAAATTGAGAATGATTAAAGCGGTTCTCGCTTTGTTGATGTCGAACCTGAACGTGTGGAAAATGATTCCTGATGTTGTGAATGACGTGAACGAGTTAAAACTGACGGTCGACGAAATTGAAGCCACGCAACTTTTGATCAGTACTGAGATTATGGGCCAATCGGATGAAAAAGAAACGATGCAGGAAACATTAATTCGGATGATCCTCTCGATATCCTCGGCTTTGATGGCCAGGGCGGACCGAATCAGCAACGAGGTACTGGCGGCTCAGGTTAATTTTTCTGAATCGACACTGAGGGGCCAGCCAGACCAGCAACAAGTGGCTACCGGGCGTCAAGTAGCCAACCTGGCTAAAGGGAACCTGGAGGGATTGATTTCCAGTGGAATTACGATTGATCTGATAACCGCACTACAGGAGCAAGCCGACCAGTTTGAAGCACTCCTGCCTATAAACCGGGTTTCGGTCGCAGAGCGCAAAGCGGCCAACGCACGCCTTAAAGTCCTGTTTAAACGAGCAGACAAGCTGCTGAAGAACGGCCTGGACCGGATGACGGGCCGATACGAAACCGAGGACCCCGCTTTTTATGCCGCCTACGAAAGTGCCCGGATGATCCTGGATTACGGCACTCATTACGAAGATGGCAGCGGGCAAAAGACGGCGAGTATTCCCGACTGGCAGGCAACCTGCAACTTCCTTTTCGCGCCTTCCCCTCCCTGATTTTCAGGGAGGGCCGGGGGGCTGCTGGATGCTGGCGTCTTGCAGCGTGCACTTCTCCACGCAAAGACGCCTTTATTGATTGGTCAGCGAGCGTACCTCCGCCGTTTTTGGAATTTGAATCATGGAGTTTGGGATTTCCTTCTTCTTATTTTGAATGAAACTAAATTAGTGCTGGCTAAATAATTTATTCTGTATGATTAATTAACTTGTGGATTGGAAAAAAACCAGGATCTGTGGAATCACAAAAAACGATCAACCCCTTTCAAGCAGTACCTCTGTATTTTTGTACTGCCATGCTTATCGCGTCAAGAGGCTCCCCCAAAACAGGTTAGCCGCTCGATTTACAGTCCCTTATCAACCCCACGCGATTGAGTAAGTATCCAACATATTGGGCTACGGGATGGTCAGGATACAAGTCATCTAAAATGACTAAATGAAACCCCTCAGTATGCTGAGTTCTGGAGATAGAGTTATTTATTTTAATCAAAGTAAATTGGCTCAAATTTTAATTCCGACCGGATAGCTATTTCTTAAAGCAAACTACTAATCAAACCCATTTAGATAAAAAACCATGAAAAAAAGACTGGAGTATGTCGATCAAATTAGAGGATTAGCAATATTGTCCGTTGTTATCGGGCATATCATACAATTCAATAATATCCAAGGAGGACTGGACAATCGTGTTCTTAACATTATTTATTCTTTTAATATGCCTCTATTTTTCTTCATTAGTGGCTACATCGGGTATAAAACAATTAAAGTTTCCGATATAAATTCGTTTTTGCAGCATTTACAAAAAAAATTTATAGGCTTATGTATTCCGCTGTTAACTTGGAGTCTGATAGCAAATGAGATCTTTTTCAAGCATCAAGGAATTTCAATTACAATTGAAGATATCACGAATACCATCTTACGTCCTAATCTTTGGTTTTTTAAAACACTTTTTGAAATCTTTGCTTTTTACGGAATTTTTGCTTGGGTATCTTCAATTAAAAAGAACAATTTTTGGATCGATCTTCTTCTATTTGCTGTAATTGTAATCTTAACAAGTGGGTACAGTATCCTTTTGGGAAACAAAGTTTTATCGTCATTATTACTTTATTCCCTATTTTTTTATATGGCTGTTTTTGTTTCTAAATATCCTTTTTTGGAAGCAACGATTATGAATCCTCTGGTTTTTGCCTTCAGCTTTATTCTGTTTGTTACATTGTGTGGCTTTTGGGATATCCGTGGGACAATATATGATGACATCTTAAAAGTACTAATATCAAGCTTTTCATTTATTGTGTTTTTAAATGTAACAATTCGAACACAATGGAATCCTTTCATTTCAAAACAAATCATGACCTTCGGGAAATACTCTTTAGGGATCTATGTAATTCAGTTCTACCTTACAAAGTTGACAGTGGATTCTCCAATGTTATTGTTTAACAACTTAAATCCCATTCTCCTGTTCGTCGTATGCACAGCTATCGCTATACCGATATGTTACATCGCCATTGGCATTTCAAAACTTATTGAGTTAAATGAGACCTTAGATTTCCTATTTTTGGGTAAAAGAAAAAAGACCATAGCTAAAAAGCGCAATCAAATTGAAACGATGAGATTGCAAAATTACGCGTAACTATTTAACGTCCAGAAAAATGTGGCGCTTCAATTTATTTTGTCTGACATTAAGGAGAACCAGTAATTGAAGGACTTGTTTTGTCAGGCTGGATGTGGTGGATTGTTTCGGTTGAATCATTCATGGATGATGGAATCGGATAAAAAGCAGGTCACCTGTGCCGATCGTCTGACGCACTTCCCGGGCTCACATCAAGAAGGAAAACGTTGACAACAAGGAGGCTACACTGAATGAATCCACGCATCCGTAGCGGGCTTGTCAATTGCATCCACGGGAAGCTATCCAAGCGGACAGGGATTGTCCTACTTATTCCTTGTTATCTCGTGGTCCTGTTATTTAACCGACCTTGATCGCAAAAGCCGCATATAACAAGTAAAGGGCACCAGCCAAAATAACCAGCACCGAGCCCACTTGCGAACCAATCAGGTCGGATGTGATTCCCATAAAAAACGGAAGCACCGCCCCTCCAAATACGCCGGTGATCATCAGCCCCGAAATTTCATTGGCCTTATCGGGGCGTTTCTGAATCGCCATGCCGAAAATGATGGGAAACACATTGGCAATGGTAAAGCCAATGACACCATACAAGCCGAAGATCAGGAACTTGTCTCCGGCAAAAATCAAGACACCCAAAGCGGCAACGGCAATGACAATATTGACTTGGTAGAACCTGGACGACGAAAATTTGGCCAGCAGAAAAGCACCTAAAAAAGCTCCTAAGGTGCGCAAGGCAAAATAAACGCTCGGCCCGTAGCCTGCCTGAATGGAATCCAGCCCGGCTCGTTCCATCAATATTTTGGTAGCGGCAGTATTCACACCAACATCAACGCCAACGACGAACAAAATGCCCAGGAAAAGCAGCAGGATGGTTCGATCTTTCAGAATGGCAAACACGCTGCCAAACGAGGTCGCGCTAATGGCCACCGGCTCTTCCTCAATTGTCGTGGCCATCAGCCAGATGGTTGACAGCAGTGTGATGACAGCATAAATGGGGAAAATGTATTGCCAGTTTCCGAACTGCATGGCGGCAAAAGCGGCAATAAACGGGGCGCTGAACGAAGAAATGGCTTTGACAAACTGCCCGGCCGTGAGACTGCTGGTCAGGCGGTCGCCCTTCACAACATTGGTCAGTAGAGGGTTAAGCGACACCTGTAAAATGGTGTTGGCAACACCCAACAAGGCAAAAGCCACCAACGACATAAAAAAGGTATATTCAATCAACGGAATAAACATGGCCACGATGGTGATAACATTACTCAGAATCACCGTTTTCTTCCGGCCAATCCGGTTCATTAATATTCCCGTAGGAATTGAAAACAGCAAAAACATGGAGAAAAGGGCCACCGGAATCATGTTCGAGAGCGTGTCGCGAAACTCCGGGCTGTATGCCCCCAGTAAATCTTCTTTAACGTGTGCTGAAGTGATTCCGACCACATCGCAAAATCCCATCACAAAAAATCCAAACAACACTGGCAGGACTTTCGATACTTGCATTTTATCGTTCATGAGTATTTGGTTTAGTTGGTTTGTTCATCCATTCTCACAACCTTTGGTTGTCTAACGAGGCGAAAGATAACGACTTGTTGTCAAAAATAAGTGATCAAGTGAGTTTTCTTTTTTTGATTCAAATGGATCAAACAGCGAATGATTTCGTGGTTTGAAATGGGCTAAGTTTCTCTTTCATAAGCAGAAAATTCAAGCCAATCCTGAATCCAAATTTGACGATCCATCGTAGGCATTGACAATACAAACAAAAAGAACGCTAAGAATGAAACCAACACTACTCTTTTTAATTGCAGTTCACATTTGCTTCTCCATGCTGTCGTGTAGACAAAAAGATACGAAAAATGAACTCGATGTGGAAAGTTATGCCAAGCTTCTGAAGACCGGTAACGATATTTCGGCACAAGCCCAAGCCTCCTTGCTGGCCCACGTTTCCGGTGCCATGAAGCAGGGCGGGAGCCTTTACGCGGTCGAGTTTTGCAATCTGAAAGCCTCCTCAATAACCGACAGCTTGAGCAATCATTTCAATTGCACGATATCGCGCGTTTCGGAAAAGAACCGAAATCCGGAGAATAAGCTAAAAACGGAAGCTGATAAACAACTGTGGGCTTGGGCCAAACGACTGGATGATCCGATGAAGGATACGCTGGTTATAGTGGAATCGCAGGCTGTTTACTACAAACCCATCCGAACAGGCCTAATGGCTTGCCTGCAATGCCACGGCCCCGTGGAAACAATTCAGGTCGACACCTATGAAAAACTGCAAACACTTTACCCTGACGATCTGGCCACCGGCTATCAACTCAACGAACTCCGGGGCCTGTGGAAGATTGAATTTGCACAGGAATTTTAATCGCTTTTAGGATTTTCAGTATGAACTAAAAAAAATGCCACTTGCGTCGGGAGTAACACAAGTGGCCTGCTCTTCTTCTTCAAACATTCATTTGTTGAAAGAATTCCAACTGCTTTTTTTATTGAATTCGAAAACGAAGGCCAACATACGACTTGCGTCCCAAGATGGGGCCCCAGATCAAGGAGCTGTCAAAATAGGGTCCAAACGGCTGGTCGCTGGCTATAATCGGGTTGTTCTGTTTGTAGTCGGCCAGGTTTTCAACGCCCACATACACTTCAAACCGCTCGCTAAACCGTTTGCTCACCTGAGCATTCATCAGGAAAAAGTCAGGCGAATAATCCTCCATCCGAAATTCTTCCGGATTGGAGGCCGTAAAGGGAATCCGCTTTTCGCCTTGCCAGTTAATCGTGTAGTCGAAACTCCACGCATTGCGGGTTTCATATGCCAGGTTCAAAAATGCCCGGTGGCTGGCCAACAAAGGCTTCGCCAACAAGCCTTGCTGATAAGTGGTTTTCACATCATACCAACGATAGGCCAGGCGCGTATCCAATCGCGAAATCAGTTCGTAGTCGAGCTGTGCCTGAAAACTGGTTGAATAGGATTTTTCATCCGACTCAAAAAATACGGCCTGCTGAGGACTTTGATCCAAATCGAGCACCACCTGGCTTGAAAAGTCCGTTTGATAATAGTCAAGACTGATGCTTCCGGGCCGATAGCCCAATTCAAACTTCTGAGTCAGGTTCACGCCGTAATTCCAGGCCACTTCGGGACCAAATCCATATGGATGGTCATTCGCCTGACCCTGGAAAACAATCTGACGCGAACTGGCCAGCATGCCACTGTTCTCGCTGATCACACTGGCTGTGCGTTGCCCGCGTCCTGCCGACAGCCGGAACACGGTTTGCTCTGCCGGCGCATAGCGAATGTGCAGGCGCGGAGTTAAAAAGCCACCATACAAATTGTGATAATCGCCCCGTAACCCAGCGACCAGGCTAAACGCGTCAGACGGCAGCCAGCTGTATTCGAAGAAAACACCTGGCACCGATTCTTCCCGGTTAAAGATGGTGTCGTTCAATGTTTCGCGAAAATCATCGTACTGAAGAGAAGCCCCTGTTTTAAACTCATGGTTGGTGTTGCCAATAATACTTTGGTAAATAAAATTGGCGTAGGCTGATTGCTGCTTTGCATGATAGGCATTCAAGCCAAAATAGCTGTCCTGCTCATGCGTGGTTCCGGCCAGTTGTAGCCCCAGCGATTTCCAAGGAAGATCGAAAAACACCTTCCCAATTTTTGCCCAACCTTCCAATCGTTGCACATCGACGCTCATGCCCCACGCATTGGTTGTCAGTGCATCTTCAGGTTGAAAGTCCAACTGGCCGCCTTCGCTGGTCATGGTCGATCCCTTAATCCCAAATTGCAGGTGCAAGCCCTGATCGCCATTGTAGGTCCATCGGTTCAACGCGGTAAAGGTTTGCCCCGTGGGCATATCCATAAAGCCGTCGTGGTTGTGATCCAGCTTTTCTGAATTGTCCTTTCCATGCAGTAATAGGGCTGTTGACCAGCTATCATTCTTAAACCGGTGCGCCAGGTTCAGGTTCGCTTCCAGACGGCTCTCAGCATTGGCAAACAAGTTCAAATACAGGCGCTCGGCCACCTCGGGCTTTCGCATTTCGATGTTAATTTGGCCGGCAACACTTTCATAGCCGTTGACCACCGAGCCAGTGCCCTTGTTCAGTTGAATGCTTTCGATCCAGGTGCCCGGAACCAGGGTCAACCCGTAGACCGAAGCCAACCCACGCATATCCGGAATATTTTCGCGGGTCATTTGCACATACGGCCCGGCCAGTCCCAGCATCTGAATCTGGCGCGATCCGGTCACCGCATCGGTAAAGGAAACATCAATACTTGGGCTGGTTTCAAAACTTTCGCTCAGGTTACAGCATGCTGCTTTACACAGTTCTTTCTCCCCAATCTGCTCCACCTTAATGGAGCCCAGCATGGAAATTTCAGTTGATTTTTGTCGGTGTACAACCTCCACTTCACCCAATTCACGCGAAGCATCCATGACAACGACCGGAATTTTATTTGAGTTTACCTCCAAAGTGTCATTGAGATAACCAATATAACTAAACACCAATCGGTTGGTTTTATTCGTCCGCTCAATGGTGAATTGGCCATCATTATTTGAACTGGTCCCCATGGTGGTCCCTTCCCAGTACACATTGACACCAACCAACGGTGCAGTTTTCCCACCTTCTGTTTTCTCTGCTACTTTTCCGTCCACCACATTTGGGGCAAGCTGCGCCCATCCCAAAAACGGAAATACAAGTAGCAGGGATACAAGCCATCCCTTCTGATTCATCTTGATTTGAATTAGTGAATTTCTACTCCGTCGCGGTACTTGCAACAATCGTTAAGTTGAGCATAAGCTTCATCGGCGGCTTTCACCTTTTCGGTGTCGTGTCCTACTTTAGCAATGGCCTGATGAATGGCTTTTTCATCTGTCTTCTTGGTGGAATAGATGACTTTGATTTTCTGAGTGTGCTTGTTCCATTCGGCCAATTTCACGCCTTTTATGAGCGCCGCCTTTTCAATGCGTTTTTCGCACGCACCGCAAACTCCGGAAACTTCAAATTCAAGGGTTTCCACTTTCTTCTTTTTTTCGCCATCTTCGGCAAAAACAGCCACAGAAAAGAACAGGCCAAGGATTACTGAAAAAACTATTGATGTTTTCATTTTTGTTAGTTTTTAAATTGATACCATAAGAATGTCCGGACTATCAAAATAACAGCCCGTTAGTTATCGATCAATTGAAAAGCTAACCGTAATAAACCAGGGAGCAAAGCAGCAACCAAACCGGTTCGTTTGGCGGATGTGAAAAAGCATTGTTAATGATCGGAAAATCCTGTTTCGTTGAAAAATCAGGCGAATGAACCAAGGCCGAAATAGCTAACTGAGCGACTGGCTGCTCAGTGTTCAACCTGAAATTACTCCGGAGTGTTTGTGGTTCTTCAAATTGAATAACCTGTGAAGCGTAATGACAACAGTTGGTACTGCAATCACCGTCTGCGCCACAACACGAATTAGTTTCTGAAAAAAGTTGTACTGAGGCAATTTTGCCTGAGCAATAATGCACATCAACTGCCAATCCAACGGTAACCAGCAGGTAAAAAACAGATAATATGGTCGCTACTGCTTTTTTCATTTGATGCAAAAATAACAATAAAAAATAAACTGCTTCATTTCCTGCTAAACCTTTCATTCCTTTTGAGGTTATTTATTCATACTTTTGAGTCTGTTGGAGAAATTCAGAAAACATATCGCCCTGGCCTTGGTTGTGCTCTTTGCATTTCCGATTTGGTTTCAACTGGTTCATAGCTTTGAACATAGCGGAGTGGGGCGTTTGTCAGATGATGGCTGCGAACACGATTGCACGCATCATGAAGAAACAAGCACGGAAAATTTCGACGCTGAATCTAAACATTGCGCAATCTGCGAATATGAATTTGCGATTTTTGAGAAGCCCTACTTTCGTGAAGTTGGCTTCAGTAAAACAATCAATTTCGAAATTCTGCTATTTTCTACACCTGCTCATGTCGCATCGGATATTCAGTCTGTTCCATCGTTGCGGGCTCCCCCTTCACCTGTTTACTCCTGATTTAATGCTTCTAAAATAATTTTCAATCCGGCCTGAATTATGAAAATGTAAGACGGTGCATCATGCTGTATTGATGCCGGCTTGTCTATGTTTCAAATGCTCAGGCCTTCTAACGGATAATAAAAAAAACTCCTTTCTATGAGGACGTATTTTATTGCGGCAATGTTGCTATTCAGCCTGCCGATAGTTTTGTATGCTCAAGAAAACAGTGTTCTACATGGTATTGTATTGGATGAAAACAGCAAGCCCTTACCAGGCTGTCATGTTCATTATCATGATTTGTTTACGATCACCGATTTTGATGGCGGGTTCGCTGTTGAAAGTGTGGGAGAAGAACGCCTGCTTCTGCAATTTTCTTTTATTGGCTACGCCCCGAAAGACACCCTAATCAGTAATACAAACCGGGATTTGGTGATTCAGCTTCAACCTGCGGTACAAAATATCGGATCAGTTTTGGTTAAATCAAACCGGACTGACGCAGCGAAGAGTCTAAAAAATGAAGTGATCACGCAAGAGTTTCTTACGCGCAACATGGGAGGAACTTTCATCAAGTCTTTGGATCAGATTTCAGGAGTAAACACCATGGATATAGGAGCCAACGCATCAAAACCTGTGATACGCGGGTTAAGTTTCAACCGGGTGGTGGTGAGTGAAAACGGAATAAAACAAGAAGGCCAGCAATGGGGTGCCGACCATGGGCTTGAGATGGACCCGTTTGCTGTTGAAACGGGCGAAGTCGTAAAAGGACCATCAGCCATTGAATATGGGAGTGATGCTATTGGGGGTTACGTTCATATTAAGAATGACCGTATCCCTGAAGACGAAGAATTCAATGCGCAAATCCAATTACTGACAAAGTCCGTCAATCATACGCTGGCTGTCTCCACTTCAGCGGAGGGAAGAAAGAATCGTTTCTTTTTTAAACTGCGCGGGACGGTGCTCGATTTTGGTGATTACCACATTCCAACGGATACGATTGTTTACCTAACCCAAAAAATGCCTGTTGCCAACAAATACTTAAAGAATACAGCAGGGCAAGAATTTGATTTATCAGGGCACGCGGGACTGGTTTACAATCGCTTCCGCACAACGGCTTCGCTTAGTCGGGTAAGTCAAAAATCAGGCTTCTTTCCCGGGTCGCACGGCATTCCCAGCCAGGAACGGGTGAAAGATGATGGGAACCGACGAAACATCGAATATCCACGACAGCAAGTCGAACATGTTAAATTAGTCAGCAATAACCGGTACTCGACCAGAGACGCATCAATTCATCTGGACGTCGGATTTCAGAATAATAATCGCTCGGAGTGGAGTGAATTTCATACCCATTACCCAGGACAGGAGGCACCCGAGAATAATCCGGACAAAGAATTAGAGTTCAGGCTGAAAACCTATCAGGTGAACCTGAAGACAAGCTATCGAAAATGGAAGGGGCACCAGTTGACTGCAGGTGCTCAGAATCAGTGGAAGAATAATCGGGTAGGAGGTTACAACTTTTTGCTACCTCGGTATGACAATTATACGGTTGGTGCTTTTTTAAAAGATGCAATTCAGATATCGCCAAACGTGCAAATCAACCTGGCTATTCGCTACGATTGGGCTCGCATCAGAACCACAGCATTGTTCGATTCGATTTTATTTGACTACCTCGGCGGAACAGGCGTGCCCGAAGACGAAGCTTCAGCATATGCCAGCCGTAGCGATCATGTTAACCGTTCGTTTCATGACGTGAGTTGGCTGATGGGTGTGTTTTTCACCGCTTCCGACCGTATCACCGGCAGGTTTAACCTCGGAAAAGCCTTCCGAACACCAACGGCCATCGAATTGACCGCGAATGGCATTCACCATGGCTCGTTCAGGCATGAGCAAGGCAATAGCATGTTAGCGTCAGAGAAAGGTTACTACGCTGACGCTAGTCTGGAATGGAAAAATGAACGAATCGAAATAAGCTTCAGCCCATACCTTTATTTTTTCTCCAATTATCTCTATTTGGATCCCTCAGGGGAATGGTCAAAACTTCCCCATGCCGGACAAGTCTATAAATACACCCAATCCAAAGCGGTTTTGTCTGGCTTTGAATTTAGCGTTCATCAGCTTTTGTTCCAAAAATTAGAACTCCGCACGAACGTGGAATATATTAGAAATAAACAGTTTGTGGATACGAAAAATAGCAGATATCCTTTGCCCTTCACACCGCCTTCAAATGCATTTGCTGAGGCGGAATATAAATTCCGACAGCCAGGAAAAAAAATCTCCGATGTCCGAATTTTTATAAACACAAAGGTGGCTTTGGATCAGAACCGCGTTGCCCGGAACGAGCAGAATACTCCGGGTTATCAAATCGTTGGAGCCGGTTTCTCTGCAAAAATTGAAACTGCTTCCAATCCGGTGGAGCTTATTTTACAAGCACATAACCTGTTTGATGCAACGTATTTTAACCACATCAGTTTTTATCGCAAACTTGAAATTCCGGAGCCTGGGCGAAATATCCAATTGCTGATTAAAATACCCGTTTCATTGTAACATGAATCAGCGAGTTCGTCATATAGCCCTCATTCTAAGTTTGATTCTTTTGTTCAATGAAGGATCGAAAGACTTGCATTTTATATTTTTTCACCATCACGATCATCAACTGGAGCAGGAGCAATTGTCCTTTTCACAGGTTGAGAACGAAAATTTTTGTCCATACGAGAATACCATACAACTACCGGGCGAACCATTCTCATTGGCCCATTTCTACTCATTGATCGAGCACCTCGAATCAATTTACCTGACAACCATCCCGATTGTTTTCACCAGCAATTACGTTCTGGGATATCATCTGCGAGCTCCCCCGCTGGGCGTTGAAGCAATTAAAAAGACAAGGAGATGCCTGGCAATCCAGGCTAGATAATTAAATAGAAACAAAAAGTGTAAATTTTATGAGATTCAAGACAATAACTTACCAAGCATTACTTGTGCTATTCGCAATCATTCTTATTTTCAACGCATGTAAAGATGACGATGTTGACAATACTCCGCCTGTGATATCAATTATTGAGCCTGCCGACGACGAACACTTATCAATCGGTAGCGATATTCATTTTGAGTGTGATTTTTCAGATGATGTTGAACTTCATTCGTATAAAATTGAGATACACGACAACTTTGATGGACATAACCATGAAAAGAGCGTCCATATGGTTAAAGAAGAGGAAGTTCCTTTTAGCTATTCCAACAGCTGGACATTTGATGAAGGTTTAGAAAATTCACTGATTCATCACCATGAAATTGTCATTCCGGATAGTATTGACGGTGTTCCTGTGGCACACGGAGCATATCATTTTGGAGTTTATTGTACCGATATCGCTGGAAACGAAAGTCACGTGTTTATCGGTGTCATTCTTGGTGAAGGTGATGGCGAACATCATCACGAGTAACCGGTTCTAACATTAACATTCAAAAGAGGTCACCTTCATTGTGATCTCTTTTTTTTTCAGAACCCCTCAAGTGAGCTATGCTTAATACACAACCCTATGAGTTTTGATCCTCACATGATCTGGACTATTTGCAAAAAGCCAGAAGATAGAAGCTAACGGAAAGCTTCAAACCATAGGTCCCCTACTTTGCCCTGAGGTGACAGCAGCATGGGCCGTCAAAGTCGCCCGGGCCGGCTTTGGCGACAAGGATTTTCGTCAGTAGCCGGAGCCTCAAGCGAAACCGGAATTCGCAATAAACGATTGGCTTAACTAGTACTAAGCAAAAAGCTTATGTTGAAATAAAAAAAATACTATCTTCGATGCGTAGACAACGAAAACAATTTGTTTGCGAGAAAAAAAGCTGACAGAAAGAGAAAAAACCTAAGGAGACCCAAGCATAATGATCACTGACCTCCTGCTGAATTCAACCCTGCTCATAGCCCTGACTGTGTTATACAGCTTTCTGTTCAGGAAACTGGGAGCTGCCAACTATCGCTTTAAAGCAATAGCTGGTTTACTGTTTGGCTTCATTACCATTATCGGCATGAATATGCCAGTCAGTTACCAACCGGGCATTATTTACGATGGACGCTCAATTGTTCTCTCACTTGCCGGACTTTTTGGAGGAGGCATTGTTTCAGGTATCGCGGCGCTGATTGCTTTGGGATATCGGTTGTACCTCGGGGGGGCAGGAATTTGGGCCGGCGGGGCAACAATCATCATTTCGGCATTGACCGGACTTTTTTTTCGGAGGTTCTACAAGAACAAGCCCGAAAATATTAGCCTAATTCATTTGCTGCTGATGGGCGTGATTACTCATGTGGGTATGCTGCTTTGCCAATTGCTGCTGCCTTGGGAATCAGTTTGGCAGGTAATCGGACAGATCTGGCTCCCGATCCTGCTCATTTTCCCCGGAGCAACTATACTGATGGGGCTGCTACTAAAAAATGAAATTAACCGGATTGCTGCAGAAAAAGTAATCCGCGAAAACGAAACACGCTACCGAACGACGCTGAACAGTATTGGCGACGCAGTTATTACCACCGATAATTCGGGGCTCATCACCTTTATGAACCCGATTGCCGAAGAATTAACCGGCTGGAGTGAAGATCAAGCTTTGGGCAAGTCGGTTAAATCAGTATTTCATATCATTAACGAAAGCACCCGGAGTGACGTTGAATGTCCGGTGGAAAAAGTGCTTTCGCGCGGAACGATTGTTGGCCTGGCCAACCACACGCTATTAATTACCCGGCAGGGAAATGAGTTGCCAATTGCCGACAGTGGCGCACCAATCCGCGATGAAAATGGCAGCATGAATGGTGTGGTGCTGGTGTTCAGAGATCAAAATGAAGAACGGGAATTGCAAAGGAAGCTTCGGTTGAGTGAGCGATCACTTAAAGAAGCGCAGGAAATTGCAGGGATGGGCCATTGGGAATTTGATTTGACGAAGAAAAAAATAAGCTGGTCGGAAAATTTGTACCGCCTCTTTGGGCTAGAGCCATACGAACAAAAACCCAGCTACAAGCTCCTGCGCAGCATCGTACACCCTGATGACATCGAAGAACTGAATCGTGGAGAAAAGCTCATCAGCCAAAGAAAAAGTTCCATTGACATCCGATTTAGGATAATGACGCCTGACGGATCATACAAATGGGTCATGAACCGGATCATTCCTGAATATGAAGTGGAAAAACTCAAAAAGTTGCGTGGGATTAGTCTGGACATCACCGAATCAATCCAAACCCTGGAGGCCTTAAAAAAAAGCCAAAAAAGCTACAAAAACCTGTTCGAGAACGATTCGGCCATGAAATTGCTCATTGATTTGTACACCGGCGATATTGCCAATGCCAACCGGGCCGCCAGAGATTTTTACGGTTATTCGAGGAAGGAACTGAAAAAAATGAATGTCCAGGATATTTTTTTGTTTGCTGAGGGAGAATTTAAACAGCAATTGGATATCGCTCAAAAAAACAACAATAAACAACGGGAATACCAGCACCGACTCGCTGACGGATCCATTCGCGATGTTGAAGTTTATACTAGTAAAATTATTTTCAAAGGCAAAATATACTTGCATTCCATCATTCACGATATCACTGGAAAGAAGGAAGCCGAAAGCCAATTGTCGCTGCTGAGTAAGTCAACCGAGCAAAGCCCGGTAAGCATCGTCATTACTGATCCGGACGGCATCATCAGCTATGTCAACCCGAAATTCACAGAAACCTCAGGTTACACTGCGGAGGAAGTTATTGGAAAAACTCCTTCGATCTTAAACTCCGGAAGACACACCAACGAATTTTACAAGGAACTGTGGCAAACAGTTTTATCAGGCAAGGACTGGAATGGAGAATTCCAGAACCGAAAAAAGAACGGTGAACTATATTGGGAAAGCGCAGTGATTTCTTCCATTGTGGATGAAAACGGACAGATCACCCATTTGCTGGGAGCGAAGGAAGATATCACTGAAAAGAAAAAAATTATGGCCGATTTGCAAAAGGCCAAGGAAAAGGCAGAAGAAAGCGACCGTCTAAAAACCTCATTCCTGGCCAACATGAGCCATGAAATTCGCACGCCTATGAATGCGATCCTCGGATTTACGAATCTTCTGGTTGATGATGAGCAGCTGGATCGAGCCAGCAAACTCGAATTTTCTTCCATTCTGAAGCAAAGCGGCGAAAACTTGATGCAGATCATCAACGATATTCTGGATATTTCGAAACTGGAAACGGGACAACTGACCATGTATCCAAGGGAGGTGGAGATTAAGCCATTGCTCCATGAGCTATATCTCATATTTCAGCAACGGATTAATGAAAGCGACAAATCCCATGTTCAACTCCGGGTTGTGGCACCTGCCGACAATATCCTGCTTCATACCGACCAAGTCCGCTTTAGCCAGGTTTTCATGAACCTGCTGAGCAATGCGATTAAGTTTACCAAAGCAGGCGAAATTCGGTTCGGCATCGCTGAATTTACAGCGGAACAAATCAGTTTCTTTGTTTCTGATACAGGCATCGGAATCAGCCCAGAAATACAAGGTAGCATCTTCGACCGATTTCGGCAAGCCGACGAATCCTTCTCCCGGATTTATGGGGGAACCGGACTTGGTTTGTCAATCTCAAAAAAAATTATTGAACTCATGGGCGGCGATATCCAGTTGGATTCGGAAGTCGGGCAAGGCACCACCTTTACTTTCCGAATACCAGTAAATAGAGTTTGATTTCCTGTATTAAGACAGCTTCATCGGGAAAATTTTAAGCACTTAAAGTTCCAAAGTACTTTTTGAATGCGCGAACATCGGTTACTACCTTAAAGTTGGAAGGCAGTATGGGCTTTACCAGCGCCACCTGAGCACCGGTAACAAATACCTTCTTTCGCTTGAAAATACCGCTTAACTTTTTAACATATTCCTCCAGCTCTTCGGGTTCAATCCCGTTAATAAAAGCAGTAAATACGCGATCAATATCCTGAAGACCATCTAGCTTTGTCAAATCTTCAAACGGCACATTTTGTCCCAAATAAATGGTTCGGTATCCTGATTTAAGTGCCAGGTATTGATAGAACAACAAGCTTAGTTCGTGCAACTCACCTTCCTTCAAGTAAAACAACACTGAAGCCGATGCATCGTGGTTGGCAAAGGAGGAACAGGCGCGAATCAGCATGTGGCGTGTGATATTGGAAACAAAATGTTCCTGTGCCGGGAAAATGGACCCGATCTGCCAGTAAATGCCAATTTTCTCAAACAGTGGAAACACGACCGTCATAAAAGTCTCTTCAAATCCCTGTTTATCAATCTGCTGTTCAAGCAAATCTTCAAAGTTTTTATGATCAAAATTCACCATGTGAACAATCAGCTGGTCGATGATGTCGTGAGATGAAAGTGACTGTTCATTCAGCTTCAGTACTTCCTTGTGAATCTGGTCGTTGTCAAAAACCGAAACTTTCGAGATTTTATAGCCGTGCTTAACCAACATCGAAACATTCAGCAGCTTCCGTAGTTCTTCATCGCTGTAGTAGCGGATATTGGTTGTGGTACGCTCAGGTACCAGCAAACCGTAGCGTTTTTCCCAAATCCGGATGGTATGAGCTTTAATGCCCGAGAGTGTCTCCAAATCTTTAATGGTATAATAATTCATGGCGTATTCAGTTACGTGTCTTGGATGATTGATTTTTGAGATCAGTATAAAAGCAAAATCGATCACTTTTGAAATCTACATTAAAATCAATAAGCTTAACACGGCACAAGTAATTTTGTTTAATCTTATTCTATAATTAATAAACACCAGAGTGAAGTCAAAAAGGGCCGAAACAGAAGAAGAAATTAATTTCAGAGATCAAACAATTCCATTAATTTTGGTCTTCAATCATTAAGCAATTGAAATGAGGTTTATCTATCCCGAATTTTTACCGGCACTGTTATTTATTAGCATTCCCATTCTCATCCACTTTCTTCATTTCAAACGTTACAAGACCATTTATTTCAGCCAGGTTAGCTTTTTGAAAGCCATTAAGGAAGAAACGAAAAAGAAGAACAACCTCAAGCAACTGCTCATACTTATCAGCCGGATTATGACCATTGCGGCTTTGGTTCTGGTTTTTGCGCAGCCTTATTTGCCCGCCAACAGACAGGAACAGAAGCTCGGCCGCCAATTAATTGGGCTTTATGTCGATAATTCATTCAGTATGAACAGTGAATCGGAAAATGGACTACTGCTTGAACAAGCGAAAAATAAGGCGATAAGTATTGCCAACAGCTACGGCCCGGGGACCAGCTTTGTGTTGATGAATAACCAAAATCTGCCCGAGCAGCAACAATTGCTCAACAAAACCCAATTGATCAGCCAACTGGGAGCCATTCGTGAAAGTCCGGGGTCACTCTCCATGTCAAATGCCCGCAGCCTGCTCAAAAACAACTTGGAAAAGCAGGAGCTTAAATCAGGAAAAATGATTTACCTGATCTCTGACTTTCAAGCTTATCGTTCTGATTTTTCGGAGATGGAAAACGATACGAACAGCCACACTTTTCTGATTTCGATGGGCAGCCCTTTCTCCAATAACCTGCTTATTGACACTTGCTGGTTTGAAACGCCCGGGCATAAGAAAAATCGCGAAGAGACGCTTTTTGCACGTATTCAAAACCGATCAAGTCAAAGCTACCAGAATATTCCGGTTCGCCTTAAAATCAATGATACGATCAAGGCCATCAACAATTTGAACATGGAGCCCGGCGAAAGTCAGGTGATTGAGTTGGTTTACAAGAACAATCGGGTGGGGACCCATCGTGGAGTGGTTGAGTTGGACGACTATCCCATGATTTACGACAACCAGTTTTTCTTTAGCTATGATGTGCGAGATAAAAACAGGGTGCTGGCCATTTCACCCGACGGCGATCCGGCAATGGACAAGCTACAAGCGCTTGTTTTGAACGATGAAAACATTGAATTTGAAAAGACGACGGAAAAGCGAGTCCAGGTTGGCCAGTTTCAAAACTTTCAGTGCATTTATCTGCTCAATCTTAACGAGCTTAGCTCTGGCCTGATTAATTCGCTGAATCAGTTTGTGCAAAAAGGTGGTTCGCTGGCCGTATTTCCGGGTAAGAAAGCCGATATCGCCTCGTATAACGAACTTTACGGGCAATTGCAAGTTGATCGGATCTCGGCAGCCGATTCGGCCAGTTTGCGAATGGAAGCGATCAACTACAATCATTCGTTGTTGGAAGACGTTTTTCTGCACGAACGTAAAAACCTCGAACTGCCTGTTGTCAACTTCAGCTATCGGTTCTCGAAAAGTAGCCGAAGCACGCAGTCTCAGGTAATCGGGTTTAACAACTTGCAACCGGCTGTGTCAGAATACCAAGTGGGCTTGGGGCGTCTTGTCAGTTTTAGTTTTCCGTTGGATGACGAACTAACTGATTTTGCCCGGCATGCCATCTTTGTTCCCCTGGTTTACAACATTGCGCTCAACAGTTTCGATCCGCAGGAAATTCAGTACGAAATTGCCAACAATCTGATTGTCAGTCTTCCGGTGGATGAGGCGGTAGGTGCAGGAAAGAATTTGATTATCACTCCATTGGGAAGCGATGAAAACATTCAGGTGCCGGTTATGAATCAATATGGCAATCAAATTCGCGTTGATTTGCAGAACACCATTCGCCAAGCTGGATTTTACGAGTTGCGCTTGCATCAGGATAAAATTAAAACGCTGGCCTTTAACTTTAACCGGCAGGAGTCGCTGTCGTCGTCGCTCACAACTACCCAGCTGGAAACTGCTTTGGAACAGGCGAATTTACATGGTTTCGAACTGCTTGATGGGAGTGACGCTAATTTTGAAGCCCGGGTACAGGAGGCCAACGACGGCCTTGCACTTTGGAAATTTTTTCTGGTACTTGGCTTACTGTTTTTAGCTGCTGAAATAGCCATCAGCCGTTATTGGAAGTAGGGGACGACTGGATGCTTGATTCTAGATGTCTGATGCAGTCGCCTGATCTCGTGGGCTAGGTGTTTTGCGTGGATTCAATATAAGGAATGGTAAACCGGAAAGTAGCGCCCTTTCCCGGTTCACTTTCTACCCAAATCAGGCCATCATTCTTTTCAACAAACTCGCGACAAATAACCAAGCCAAGTCCGCTGCCTGTTTCACCCGCGGTTCCGGCCGATGTGGTGTTCTCTTCGTAATTGAAAAACTTGTGTTGTTTTTCAGCATCAATTCCCACGCCTTGGTCAATCACAGAAACCTGGATGCTGTGCCCAATCTTTCTTCCTTCGATCCGAATCACGGAATTAGAGTATGAAAACTTGATGGAGTTGAATACCAAGTTGCGAATCACCGTTGCGATCATATCTTTATCGGCAAATACAACTAGTTCGTCATCGATCGCCACCTCAACGGTTTGTGATTTAGCTGCTAAGTTTGGAGTAGCCAAACTGACTACATTGTCAACAATCCGTTTTAAGTTGAAGAAGGTCTTGTACACCTTGATACGGTTGGTTTGTGCACGGGTCCAGTAGAGCAAGTTTTCGAGCAGGGCAAACCCTTGCTCCGTAGCATCGTTCAAGTCGGTAATAATCTGGCTCAGCTCCTCCTTGCTAAACGAGTCAAATTCGGATCGCAGCAAGCTGGTATAACTGACCAGGGCATTGAATGGATTCTTTAAATCATGCGCAATAATGGAGAAGAAGCGATCTTTGGCAACATTCAATTTTTTCAATTCGCGCGTTTTTTCCTGCAATTCACGGGCCAACTGTTTTTCTTTTCGCAGCAAGACAAAGAGAACCAGCAAGAAAAAGATAACCAAAACGATAATTACATAGAGGTAGACTTGCCTGTTTTTTGTGCTGCTCAGCAACTCCTTCTGCAGGCTGTTCTCCTGCTGTAGCTCCAGGATTTCGCGTTGTTTTTTTTCTGCCCGGTACTGGGCTTCGAGCTTACGAATCATTTGATCTTGCCGCTCTGTATTCAAACTATCATAGACTTCATTGTACTTATCGTAGTATTCGAAAGCGTTTTTATAGTCCCCAACTTCTTCATAGTAAATCGATAGATTACCGAAAATATCACCCTGAAAGGCATATAGGTCTTGGTCGTTTGCGATTTTTAGCGCTTCGCTAAAGTTCTTTAGGGCTGTTGGATATTGCTTTTGATCGAGGTAAACCAGGCCAATATTGTTTTTTGCGAAAGCGATCCCACCTAAATCGCGGGCTTTCTCGTATAAATTGAGCGCCTGATTGTAGCGGTCCAGACTTTCTTCGTATTTTTTCAGATCATAAGCCAAAGTTCCCTGGTTATTCAGCACGTGAATCATCGACAAGCTGTCATTCAATTTTTCAGCCAGTTGGTAGGCGTTTTCATAGTTCGATCTGGCCAAATCATACAGTTTCAGATTTTGATAACCAATTCCCAGGTTGAGGTACGAACCGATCAGTCCCTCTTCGTTGCTGCTCAAACTATCGAGCCGGTATGATTCCCGGTAAAACTCCAGCGCACGGTTATAATCTTCCAATTCATCGAAAATCATCCCCAGATTATTGTAGAGTTTGGCCTCTTGCCTGATATTGGGAGTCTTATTCAATAAATTTAGACCTTTGTAGAAATTATCGGTGGCACTTTCAAAATCTCCAACGTTGTAGTTGGCCAGTCCCATGTAATTATGCAAATCAACCTCAAGTGAATCTTTCCCTTGGTGGATGGCACTATCTAAAGCTTCTTGCAGGCAGGAAAATACGAAATCATGGTAGTGAACGGAGTCCAGGTATTGGTCGGCAAAGTCAATGAGCAAATCGAGCCTGTTATTTTTGTGTTCGTCAAGCACTGATTTCAATGAATCAAGCTTGACCGTCTGACTATAAGCAGAGGCAAAAACAAACAAGAACAAACACAATGAAATTACTTTTTTATGCTTCATGAACAGCCAGTTATACTGATTGGAACGCAAATATAAAACAAAACAAGCAAGAATCTTCGAAATTATCACCGGATGCTGGTAAAAGTAAAAAATATGTAACCGGGAAATAGTTTTATCATTTCCGAAGTATTTCTTTAACAGGCTAAAACGCTTTGAAATACAACAGATAATCCGTAAATCTGTTAGCAGAATAAACACCTTAATTTTGCAAAAATATGAAGACTCAATCAGCTCAATCTTTCATCGATCGTGAGGCACGATTTGGAGCACACAACTACCATCCACTGCCGGTCGTTTTGGAGCGTGGCGAAGGCATTTATGTGTGGGATGTGGAGGGAAACCGCTACATGGATTTCCTGGCTGCATACTCAGCGGTAAACCAGGGACACTGCCACCCCAAAATTGTTGATGCCCTGACCAGTCAGGCACAGACCTTGGCTTTGACCTCGCGCGCCTTTTACAACAATGTGCTGGGCGAATGGGAAGAGTATATGTGTAATCTGCTTGGCTACGATAAAATGCTGCCCATGAACTCGGGTGCCGAAGCAGATGAAACAGCGCTGAAACTAACTCGTAAATGGGCTTACAAGGTCAAAGGAATTCCACGCAACGAGGCGAAGATTGTGGTTTGTAACGGCAACTTCCACGGGCGCACCATCACCATCGTATCCATGTCGTCCGATCCGGATGCCTACAACGATTACGGACCTTACACGCCAGGATTTGTGAACATTCCTTACAACGATCTCGAAGCCTTGGATCAGGCGTTGCATGATCCGAACGTAGCCGGATTTCTGGTTGAGCCTATTCAGGCCGAAGCAGGAGTTTATGTGCCCGAAGATGGTTTTCTGAAGAAAGCTTCGGAACTCTGCAAGAAGCACCGAGCGTTGTTTGTGGCCGACGAAGTGCAAACCGGATTGGCACGCACAGGCAAAATGCTGGCTTGCGACCACGAAGGCGTGCGCCCCGATATCCTGATTTTAGGTAAAGCCATTTCTGGCGGCATGTTTCCCGTATCCTGCGTGTTGGCTGATGATGAAGTGATGATGACCATCCGACCAGGAGAGCATGGTTCAACCTATGGTGGCAATCCCATTGCCGGGAAAGTAGCCATGGCTGCCATGAATGTGATTGTGGATGAAAAGCTGGCAGAAAATGCCGAAAAAATGGGCTTGCTTTTTCGCAGTGAAATGGTGAAGATCGATTCGAAAATGATTGAAATTGTTCGCGGAAAAGGCTTGTTGAATGCGATTGCTATTAAACCGGTGAAAGGAAAAACAGCCTGGGATGTTTGCCTGGCCATGAAAGGAAATGGTGTTCTGGCCAAACCAACCCATGAGCATATCATCCGGTTTACGCCACCGCTTATCATCAACGAGGTGCAAATGATGGAAGCCATTGGGCGGATTAAAAAAACCTTTGACGAATTCGGGGTTTAGTATAAGCCTGCTTCCCTTCGTGTTGAAAAAAATGGAGCCAAACATTTTTATGTTTGGCTCCATCAGCAGAGCTAAGGTCACTGACCCATTTATTATTTACCCGGTCGCTTTGATCACATCGGAGTAACTATTCATACCCGATCATTCGTTCTTTGTTGAACTTAACACCGATCAAAACGAATTGCGATTTGCTTTTTTCTCCCTCTTTTCAGCTTTTCGTTCTTTTGGCGTCTTGAGAGGTTCCTTTTTTTCGCTTTTCTTCGTGTCGTGTGATTTTGCCATAACGTTCCTTTTTAAAAGGTTAATTTTAGAAATCCGGAATGAATCCATTCGGGCATTCAATCCTTTGTAAAATTACATTTTTATTCGATCTCAAAGAGCCGTTGGGTATAATTCTTTCTTTCAAAATCTTCGGTGCTGAAAACCAGCTTATCAGCGCCTCATAGCTTTGATTTTAAGTCCCGATTCGCTGTCGGCCATCAATTCGGCCAAGCGTCTGTCCCGGGTAACCTCCTGCTTGGCGCTCATTACCCAGTTGATGGCTGCTTTTTGGTACGAAGGCGCAAGCGTTTCAAAGAAAGCCCATGCTTTTTTGTTGGCCCGAAATTGTCTTTCAAATTCCTCCGACAGGCGGGGCGCTTTTCGTTCAAAACTGTAAATTTCCGATCGACTTTCCTTGCGGATTTGAAAGGCTGCCAATCCCGATGGTCTCATCAGTCCGAGCTTGGTTAATTGATCCACTTTTCGAATATTGACGGCGCTCCAGTTGCTGTTCGGACGGCGTGGTGTAAACCGGTTCATGTAGCGCTCCTCGTCAATCGACTTCCGGATTCCATCAATCCAACCAAAACAAATGGCCTGGTCAACTGATTCGCTCCAGTTCATACTCTTTTTCCCGCTTTTCACCTTGTAATAACCAACCAGTACTTCGCTGGCTGTTTTGTGGTTTTCCTCGAGCCAACGCCTGAATTCGGCAGCCGATTCAAAAAATATTGGTTGATTAATTGCTTCCATTTTCAACTTCGTTTGAATGCTCTATAAACAGGCAGTTTGCTTGGATTGTTTGGCGGGGCGTTCTGTCTCGAGTTAAGTTTACTTCTCACTCCAAATCCTAGTTCGCCAACTTAATTTCAACCAGTTGCTGAATGTCAGGCACTATTCGCTCGTCACGCACATCAATCCGAATTCCACGTCCTTCGGCATAAACACGGGCCTGCAACAATTCCTGTTTAATTTTCGGGCCCACCGTGCTTGCCAGAACCTGGTCGGTCGCTTTTTGCCCGAATACAAAAGCCACTTTAAAGTAGCCCTCGCGAGGCAGCATATAGGCAATAGCGCGTCGCTTGTCTTTGATTCGGAAGTTCCAGCCATAGGTTTTCCCCGGATAGGTCCACTCTTCCACTCCGCGTGGATATTTTTCCAGAATAAACTGCCGGATCTGTTTCCACAATGCATAGGTTTTGCCCAGTGGAGCAACCAAATCATTGGGATTTGGCTGCCGGGCTTTGTCGGTAAAAATGCTGAGGGTCATCTTCGTTCAATTCCAAGAAGTTGGGAAAAGTGCTACAATTCAATTTTGGCTCCCATCACTTTCAAAAATTCACGCATAAAAGCCGGATGTGCGGGCCAGGCCGGCGCAGTCACCAACTTCCCATCAACAAAGGCGTCATCGACCGAAATGTCCTGATATTCTCCACCAGCCAAAGTTACTTCCGGACCAACTGCCGGATAGCAGGTCAGTTTACGGCCTTTTACAACCCCGGCAGCAGTTAGAATCTGGATGCCATGGCAGATGGCAGCTACCGGCTTATTGGCTTCGAAAAAGTGCTTCACGATTTCGATGACCTTCGGATTGAGACGCAAATACTCCGGCGCCCGACCTCCGGCAATGACCAGCCCGTCGTACTGCGAAGCATCAACATCAGCAAAACTGTAGTTTAAGGTAAAAAGGTGACCGGGTTTTTCGGAGTAGGTTTGGTCGCCTTCAAAATCATGAATGGCCGTTTTTACCGTTTGTCCTTTCTTTTTGTCAGGACAAACAGTATGCACTTCGTAACCTACCATGACCAGCATTTGAAAGGGCACCATGGTTTCGTAATCTTCAGTAAAATCTCCGGTTAAAAACAAAATTTTCTTCATTGGTTTGCGGTTTTAAAGGATTACTAAAATGGTTGGTTCAAGCGGATGAAGGGCTTTTAA
>NZ_CAXBDD010000017.1:0-51653 GCF_963974515.1 uncultured Sunxiuqinia sp.
CTTCCAATGACTGGCCCCGGCTGTTCAGCGGAGGAATGCTGCGGGCACTTAGTTTCAGTTTGGGAATTGCTTGACACGAGCTTGAATCGGATCATTATTAAAGCGGGAAAGTATGATCGTTAGTATGGATAAGAAAAGAAGCATTTTTTTGGAAATCCACAATAATGAGACAAATCTTATTGGATGGATTGATTTATCCGTTGTTAGCTCCTTTTTGTTTTATTTAAAGAGATTAATGAATTAAAGAATCATAGAATGGAAGTATTTCGCACTACAATTGCTATTTGTACGCTCAGTTTTTTAGTAATAACAGCTTGTGGCAAATCGGTAACTGACACCTTACAGGAAAGTTCCCAGGCGGATATCAACCTTTCAGAGCAAAACCTGTTGAGGGCTATGGAACTCACTGATCATACTGTTTCTGCCCACTTTACAGGAGACGGGATGGCCATGGCCCGGTACTATAATCCTTACACGGAAGTCCGTTCCGACGAGAAGGGAAGCGTATGGATGTACACCGCCGCTATTGAAGCGGTCAATGCAATCCTTCATGCCCTCCAGCTACAGAAAGAGAATGGCAACGCCAAGCTTTACAAACAGAATTTTGATCGTTATGCGGAATTACTGCACAGGCTTTACGATAATGCAGCGTACTATTTGGGTACTTTTGAGTTAACTTCTCATACCCAAACCCGGGAGTGGTCGGTGTATGGTGTCCATCGGGCAGCTTCGAAGGGCTCTGCCAAAGTTGAAGGCATTGAAAATGTTTACGACGACCAGATGTGGCTGGTTCGCGAATTGCTCGAATCATATCAACTGACCAGTAACAGTGAGTATTTGGAGAAGGCAGAATATTTAACTGGATATGTACTTGACGGGTGGGACTGTGCACGTGATGCCAATGGCGACGAGATTGGTGGTATTCCCTGGGGGCCGGGCTACGTTACCAAGCACTCCTGCAGCAACGGGCCCATGGTAAGTCCGCTGGTCTGGTTGCATGAATTGTACAAAGACAAAGGCGACGAGATCATCCACCGCTATATCGATGCCGCGGACGGTAAAACCCGAAAATCAAAGCAGGTGAAGAAAAGCGACTACTACCTGGATTTTGCGAAAAGGATTTACGATTGGCAAAAGGCGCACCTGCTGCGTCCTGATGGTGTGTACGACGATATGATGGGAGGCTGTTCTCCACGAAGTCCCCAGACAGAAACCGTTGACGGAGTCGCTTACCGCAAAGGCACCACGTGCAAGGACCGGGTAGGACCCGCAATCAGTTATAACAGTGGAACCATGCTTTCCGGAGCGGCCGATCTGTTGAGGGCAACAGGTGATAACCAATACCTGCAAGATGCCGCGAATTTATCGGATGCCAGCTTTAGGTACTTCGCGAAACCCGGAAAAACCAACGCGGGCTATTACACGTACGATATCAGTGGTTTCAGGAACTGGTTTAACGGCGTGCTGATGCGCGGATATGTCGATATATATGCGGCACATGAGAAGGTTGATGAATATATCAATACCTTCCAGCAAAACCTTGACTATGGCTACGAGAACTTTCTATACAATGGCTTTCTTCCGGCAAACTTGTTGGTGGGCTGGAGTGCAGACCACAGCAAAAACCGGACTGAAGGGATGTTCAACTTTGCTTTCGCTGCCGAATACGCGGTGTTATCAAAATATGAACGTGAGAAATAGGGCGAAATAATAAGGAGATTGGCGATGATTAAAGGAATTGGGTGCTTTGGTGACTTTTTATTTTTACAATGAATTGTTTTTATAGGATGCGATTCCTTGCGATTGGCGGAGCTTTCAAAGTAGATCACGAGATGAAAAGTTCAAAAAAGAGTATGGCGAGCAGGCCGTACTCTTTTAAGTTTTCTTTTAAAAACTTCCGGGCTTTGGTCATGTGGTCTTCCACCGTTTTTATTGAAATATGAAGTTCATTGGCAATGGCTTGGTTCGTATAGCCTTTCTCTTTGCTGAGGATGAAAATACGCCTGCGTTGCACCGGAAGTTGACTCACTAATTGTGTTACCTTTTCGGATAACAAATTGTATTCTACCTGGCTTTCCGTGTCCGAACTGTTTTTGGTCACGAGCAATTTTAAGTCATCCAGGTATTCTTTTTCTGTGATCTTTTTTCTGAAAGCTGAGATGATGGTATTTCGGGTGATAGTAAACAGAAAAGATTCCAGGTTGGTGTCTTCTTTGAGTTGGTGGCGACTGTTCCACAAGCGGATAAACACTTCTTGAATAATATCCAGCGTATCTGCTTCTGATTTTAGGTAGCCGAAAGCAAAGCGATAGAGACGGCTGCTGTACGATTCGTACAACTCATTGATCGCAAGTTTGTTTTCAGACTTTAATTGTTTAATCAGATTTCTTTTTTCCATCAACTGTTTTTCTGCAAAGCATTGCAAAATTAGAAAATGTTTCGGTTCTTTTTCGTTTTTAGGAAAACACGATCAAGAGCATTTCGATCGGGTTGGTATAAAAAGGAAAAAAAACAAAATAAGAGCAGGGGTATTGTACGACTTGTGCGTTTACCCATATGAAAGCAGCAATCAATGAAAAAATACTTCGAAAATTACCTGAAAAATCGCTGTTCGAAAAAAGATTTTGAATCTTTTGTTGAACTGTTTGTTGACAAGAAAAGCCAGTCGGTTTTAGAGCAGCAAATGCAGGAAAACTGGGAGAACATCCCACCAACGGGAGAAACGCCCGATTTGGACAGTACATTGTACAAAATTCATTACGAGATTAACAAGCAAGAAAAAGGTCATGGAAAAGCGGCTCAGCTTCTGACTTATCTCACACGAATTGCTGCAATCTTGCTTGTGCCTTTGTCCATCGCTTTTTTCTATCAACTGCAAAAGAGCAACCAGTCGGGCGAGATGCTTCAAACCATTTCCACGCCGCTGGCATCGAAAACGTCGTTTGTTTTGCCCGATGGTTCTAAAGTCTGGCTAAATTCAGGTTCTTCGATCAGTTTTCCTCAGGAATTTGATGGAGATGAGCGTCTGGTTCAACTAGCTGGCGAGGCTTATTTTGACGTGAAAAAAAGTGATCAGCCATTTCGTGTGGAAACTGCTCTTTTTACAGTGGATGTTTTAGGAACTGCCTTTAATGTGTTGGCTTACGATAATGAAATTCCCGCTGTAACATTGGAGAGGGGGAAGGTGACATTGGAAACTAAATCGAAAAAGCGGGTCACCCTGTTGCCGGGGCAGCAGGCTGTCGTTGATACGGTCGGGCATGAAATTGCTTTAACCGAGGTCGAAACCAACCTGTTTTCCTCCTGGATCAACAACCAGCTAATTTTGAAAGATGAACCCTTGGGAGAAGTGGTAAACCGCCTGGAGCGTTGGTATAATATTGAAATCAATGTGCTCGATCAATCGCTGATGCAGAAACGGATGACCGCCAATATCGAATTTGAATCGATTCGTGAAGTGATGGAGTTGATGGAGCTCACCATGTCGGTGAGGTACGAATATGACAAAAATCTCAGAAGACTGGAGATTTCAAAAGCTGATAATTAATTAATATTCAAAAATAAAGGCCTATGTAATACAAACTATTCCAATGAAACAACAACCACTTCGGGTGGAATAAAATGAAAAAGTGGGAAAGCCGCGAACTCCCCCACTTCATGAAAAATAATTTTGGAAAATTATTAATCTTAATGAGTCAAACTTATGAAAAAAAAGAGATTGAGGAAAGTCCCTTTTGGGAATTTCTTCTTAAAACTTCTAATGATTATGAAGCTTAGTGTGTTTATTCTTTGCTTATCGGTTTTGTCAGCCTTTGCAACCGAGAGCTATTCTCAGGTGACAAAGCTGTCTTTGTCGATGAAAAATAGGAGCATTAACGATGTGTTGAAAGAGATTGAAGACCAAAGCGAATTCCGCTTTTTTTATTCGGGCGATATCAACACTCAGGAAAAAATTTCAATCGAGAGTAAGAATACTGCTATTCAGGATATCTTGAACGAAATTTTTGAAGAGACGAACATTGCATACAAAATTGTGGGTCGGCAAGTAGCATTGTTTAAAAAGGGCGAGGACGAATCGGATTTTTTCGCCCTTCAGTCCAAGCAAATTCAAGGTTTGGTCGTGAACGAAGCGGGGGAGCCTATTCCCGGGGTCACGGTTTTGATTAAAGGAACAGTGAATGGAACCGTCACCGATTTAGATGGAAATTACACCATTGATAACGTTCCGGAAACTGCCAGCCTGGTGTTTTCATTTATTGGCATGGCAGCGCAGGAAGTTCCGGTGCAAGGACAAAGCTCCATTAAGGTGGTGATGAAGGAAGATTTTGTTGGCGTTGAGGAAGTGGTTGTGATTGGGTACGGTACACGGAAAAAGAAAAACCTGATCGGTGCTGTGGACCAGGTCAATGCCAACCTGATTGAAGACCGCCCGGTGTCAAATGCCATGCAGGCGCTTCAGGGAGCTTCGGCCAACCTGATCATCCAGCAAAAGAGCATGAACCCGAACGATAACAACATGAGTATCAATATTCGGGGAGTCAGTACGATGAGCAACAATGACCCATTGATCGTTATCGACGGACTGATTTCAGGGACAGGGACGTTGAACAACCTGAACCCGAATGACATCGAAAATATATCGATACTGAAAGATGCCGGTAGCGCAGCCATTTACGGATCCCGTTCAGCTAACGGTGTGATTTTGGTCACGACCAGAAAAGGAGGCAAAACAGGAAAGCCGCTGGTCAGATTCAGCAGTATGATTGGCTATCAGGATCCGGATATTTTGTTTCAGCCCGTGCAGGGTTGGGAAAATGCCATGCTCCGCGACCAGGCAAACATGAATGTAGGTAACGCTCCCATATTCACACCGGCGCAGATCCGCGATTTGTATGAACACCGCGGCGAAGAGTTCTGGTATCTGAATAGAATCATGGAAAAAGGGATGCAACAAAACTATAACATGAGTGTTTCCGGGGGTAATGAGAACAGTACATACATGATATCAGCCGGTTATTTGGACCAGGAAAGTAACTTTGTTGGCGATTTTGGAATGAAGCGGCATAACTTCCGTTCCAACCATACGACCGAATACGGACGATTCAAGCTCACCTCTTTAATGGCTTACACAAAACGAATTGAAAACACAGTAGCTGGAGGAACCGGCAATACGATTATCAACTCTTCGCGCATTCCTCCTTATTATTATTACAAGTTTCAGGAAGACGGCAAATGGTTGATAAACGATGTGATTGGAGACGACAATACCATGGCGCGCCTGCAAGATGGGGGCTATGAAAAAAAGGATGAAGATAATTTTATCGGTAGCTTAGGCCTTGATTTTAGTATTATTGATGGCTTAAAAGCCAAAGGTCTGGTGGGGCTCGATCTGACCCAGCACCACCGTTTTCGTAGAGATCTGAAAGTGCCGTTGTATTCATCGGCCGACCTTGAAACACCAGTTTCATATATCCACTCCAATACGCTTACCGAAGACTATAACAGCAAAAGGTACACCCTGAGTACCCAGTTTATGCTGGACTTTGACCGTACATTCAACTCGGTTCACCAAGTGAGTGGATTGCTGGGGGTTTCCAACGAATCGTATACGTTCAAGGCAAGCCGGATCGCCTGGGAATATACAGACGAAGACCTGGGGCTTCCGACCACAGACGAATCGGTACAAAACACAGACAATAAAAACAGTAACGGAGATACCGATCAAACCAGCATCACCTCTGTATTCGGACGTGGAGGATACAATTATATGGACAAATATTATGCAGATGTTACGGTACGGTACGACGGCTCATCAAAATTTGCTGAAGATCAGCGCTGGGGGTTCTTTCCTTCGGTTTCTGCAGCTTGGAGGCTTTCTTCTGAAAATTTCATGAAAAGCTACAGTGACCGTGTAGGCGATTTGAAAATCCGTACTTCATACGGCGTATTGGGCAACCAGAATGTGGACAACTACTCGTACCAAACGGTTTACCAAATGTATCAGAATACCTATGTGTTCAACAATGAATCCTTACCGGGAACAGGATATACCTTCGGCAATCCGTTTTTGACCTGGGAAAAATCGGCTAATCTGAATATTGGGATGGACGCTGCATTTTTCAAAGGGAGCTTGTATGTGACGCTCGATTATTTCAACAAAGAAACGACGGATATCCTGCTTTCACCCGAGGTATCAACCGTGTTCGGAAGTAATGCAGCGAAAGAGAATGCTGGGAAAATGAGGAACAGGGGATGGGAAGCAACGGTCACCTATCGTCTGAAATCAAAAAATTTCGATCACCGGATCAACCTGAACATTGCTGATTCGAAAAATGAAGTGACCGATTTTGGAGGCAAAGAACGTATCGATCAGAACGACCAGTTATACAAGTTGATTCGCGAAGGCGAAGCGCTGGGGTCTTATTTCGGGTATAAAACCGACGGATACTTTCAAAGTTATGAGGAAATTGGGAACAGTGCACTTCCCGTGGGAGCTTCTGTACAACCCGGAGATGTGAAGTATAAGGACATGAACGGAGATGAAGTTATTGACGAAAAAGATCGCGTGGTACTGGGGAATGCTTTTCCAAGGTACACGTTCGGCTTTACCTATGATGTTTCATTCAAAAATTTTGACTTCAGTGTATTGTTGCAGGGAGTCGGGAAGCGCGACATGTATATCCGAGGTGAGCTGATCGAGCCTTTCCATTCCAATTATTCTTATGCCATTTATCAGCATCAGTTGGACTTCTGGACGCCGACCAATCCCGATGCGGAGTGGCCACGCCTTGTAGCCCCGAGTTCTTCTTCTTCCTCAAACAATTGGGGGAAAGCGGGTTCTGATATCTACCTTTTGGATGGGGCTTATGTTCGCATAAAAAATATTCAATTGGGATACACCTTGCCAAAACGGTTAACCTCAAGGGTTGGAATTCAAAAGTTGCGTGCCAGTCTTAATGCACAAAACCTGTTGACGCTCTCCAAAAACTCATTTATTGATCCGGAATCTTCCGAATTCGGAAATAACATGGGAGGAATAGCCGGTGTTGGGGCCAATAGCGCCCGTAACTATCCTACATTGGTCTATTATGGATTTGGATTGGAATTGGAATTTTAACACAAATACACCATGGAAAAAAAGATAAGAAAATACTGCGTAGGAATTGTTGTTATGTTCCTGACATTTTTTACTTCGTGTAACGACCTGGATTTGGCACCCACGAATAAATTTACCGATTTGAACTACTGGACATCACCCGAAAAAGCTTCGGCTGTCTTAAATATGGCGTATAGCCAGATGTTTGGTGCGAACTATTTCTTTGCAAACGAAAGATTGTCTGACAACCTTTATGAAGGAAGGGGAAATACGGATGAAAAGATCATCACTTCAGGTCAGGCCGATGCTGCCCTTGGCCGTTTTGCCAACGAGTGGAGAAATTGTTATGAGGGAATCAAAACCTGTCATACGTTTTTGGAGAATGTTGATCTTGTTCCCAATATGGATGAAACGCTGAAGGCCAGAATGAAAGCCGAGGCCCGTTTTATTCGTGCGTTCTTGTTTTTCCGTCTGACCAGTCATTACGGTGATGTCCCCTTGTTTGACCACAACCTGATCCTGGAGGAAGCCAACAATGTAACGCGTTCTTCCAAATCGGATGTGCTCGATTTCGTTAGAAATGAGCTAAACGAAGTTGCGTCCATACTTCCGGTTAAAGGAGAATATGATACTTCGGACAACGGCAGGATAACCAGTGGGGCGGCGATGACCCTGTTGGCGCGGACCTATTTGTATGAAAACGACTGGACAAATGTGGCTTCCATTTGCGAAGATATCATCGATGGCACATACGGACAGTATGAGCTTTTCCCAAGCTATTCAGGTCTTTTTATGCCTGAGAACGAATACAACGATGAAGTAGTACTTGATCTTGGGTATGTTTTGATCGAAAGAACCTGGAGCGAGTTTTACGATGCGATCCCTATTTCTGTGGGCGGAAGGATCAATGCTTTTGCTCCGACACAGGAATTGGTTGATGCCTATCTCATGAAAAACGGGAAGGAAATTGACGACGCAGATTCAGGATACAATGAAGATGATCCATACGTGAACAGGGACCCGCGTTTTGAATCCACAATCGTTTACCACGGTTACCAATGGGAAAAAGGCGATGGGACAACTTCTACCATCTATATCAAACCCGGTTCTTCAGAGGAGGCGGGTGCATCTAACCTGGATGAATATGCAGGTCCGGGGCAAAATTCAACAGGAACAGGATATTACCTGAGGAAATATTTTGACCCCACAGCACCAATAGGTATTGCATCAGGCCTTAACCTGATTTTGATGAGATATGCTGACGTGCTGTTGATGTATGCAGAGGCTAAAAATGAACTGGGACAAATGGACGAAAGCATTTGGAACGAAACGGTCCGTGCGATCCGTGTCCGGGCAGGATTTACCGACGCTGATGCATTGAACTATCCGGCAGGTGACCTTCGCGAAGTAATCCGCAATGAACGTCGCATCGAATTGGCGATTGAAGGCCTGAGGCTTTTTGATATCCGTCGTTGGGGAACGATTGAAACAGTGATGAACGGAAATCCTCATGGAGCGAAGTTCGCGGCTGGTAATACGCAGTATATCCAACTGGATGAGAGGAAATTTGACAGTGAACGGGATTATCTGTTCGCAGTACCTCAATCACAAAGGGATATCAATAGTAATTTGACTCAGAATACGGGCTATTAATCATTTATTAATCAGCGTTTAAAATTAAACTACGTATGAAAAAAATAGTAATCAAACTGGTTACAGTAGCTTCTTTTATCTTCGCTTTGATCGCATGCAACGACGATGGTGAAGTGAGAGATTTGGATGTAACAGCAGTCAGTTCGCTTTACGAACCGGATAATGGAAAGGCTATTGTGCTGCAGTCTTCAGCATCGGCCACCTTGTATTTTGAATGGGAACCAGCCAGAGCCGAAGACAGCGGAATGGTATTGTATGAAGTCGCTTTTGACGAAGCTGACGGGGATTTCTCTGACCCACTGTTTGTTTCAGCAGCCGACAACAACGGCGGGAGCAACCATGCGACCTTCACGCACAAGCAATTGAATAAAATTGCTGCACTGGCGGGTATCGAGTCTGCCCAGCAGGGAACGCTCAAGTGGACTGTTCTTTCTTCCAAAGGAATCAGTCCGATGAAAGCGGAAGAAGAAAGGACCCTTTCATTGACCCGTTTGTCCGGCTTGGCCGATATACCTGATAACTTATATATCACGGGTGCGGCAACAGAAAGTGGCGATGACCTTTCCAAAGCGCTTGTCATGAAAAAACTTGCTGATGGCGAATTCGAAATCTATACCAAACTAACGGAAGGGGAAAGCTTCAAGTTTGTGAGCGCTACAACAGGAAGCCCGCTGGAATTCTCTTTGTCGGGAGAACAGGTTGTGGTTGGAGGAAGCTCTTCGGTTTCTAAAACAGGCGTCTATAAATATTACCTCGACTTTAACATCGGCTCTTTTACCTCGAAGGAGGTTACAAAAGTCAGTTTGTTTCTGAATTGGTCACAAATGAAGATTGAACTGCCTTACAAAGCTTATGGCGTGTGGGAAGTGACCAACCATACCATTACAGGCCTATCCGGCGGCGAAAATTCCGACGACCGATACAAATTCAGGATGGAAAGTTCGACAGGAGAAACAGAATGGCGAGCCATCAATAACGACAGCAAACCAACAGGCAATGAGGCGTATTATTACATGGTTGAAAAAACGAATGTGGAGCAGTGGACAAACAACCAGGTATGGAAATCTCCTGCAACAGATGGTTGGAGCGATAAAACATATGACGTTACTTTCTCTCTGAATCCTGAAGGGTCTTATACTCACAATTTGGTAATTAAATAACCTGAACATGAAAAAAATATTGATCAGATTAACAGTTATAGCCTCTCTGTTTCTCGCATTAACTGCGTGTGAGGACGATGGAGGAGATGTGGATACAAGGCTGGCAGCAGTCAGCATCCTGACAGAACCCCTTGATGGAAAAGAAATCGCTTTGGAGACTTCGGCCGGCGCATCAACCTATTTTGAGTGGGAATATGCCAATGTTGAAGAAAGTGGTACCGCTGTTTATCAGATAGCTTTTGATAAAGCAGACGGTGACTTTTCCGATCCTGTTTATTTAACTTCCGCCGATAACAACGGACTTTATAATAATGCTACCATCACGCACAAACAATTGAATAAAATAGCTGGCATGATGGGCATCGGTTCTTCGGAAACAGGAAGTTTCAAGTGGACGGTTTTCTCTTCAAAAGGGCTCAAAATGCTCAAAGGAGGAGAGGAACGTAGCATTACTATCACCCGCCTGGCCGGCTTTGCTGATCTGCCCGTCGATGTTTATGTGACGGGCGAAGCGTCAGAAGGCGGTGTTGACCTTTCGCAGGCTCATCAAATGAAAGCGGTTGCCGGAGGCGAGTTCGAGACTTATACCCAGTTAACTGCAGGTGAACCATTTTATTTCACCGACGGCACTTCCGGCACGCCCAGGGAATTTTATACTGACGGAGGTTTAATAAAAGAAGGCGGCACTGCCACAGTAGCAACAACAGGCGTTTACCGGATCACGCTCGATTTCAACACGGGCGCCTGTACTTACGCACTGGTTACAAGGATCGGTTTCTACTTCTCTCCTGATGGGCAGATTCTATTCGATCTGCCATACGTCGGAAATGGAATATTCCGGGCTGAAGACCAGACTGTCACTTTCAAACAGGAAAGTTGGGGCCGTGATGAACGTTACAAATTCCGTATGTTCGTGAAAGAAAATGCAGGAGCAGATCCTGAAACTGAACTGGAATGGGGCACGCTAAATGGAACGGACTCCAGACCTACGGCAACCAGCCCTGAATCGTACTATTATATCAAATTAATCACCAATGTTACCCAGTGGGATAACAAGTGGAAACTGATGGGTGATTTTGATGGCGTTCCGGCAGATTATGCCATCTATCTGCAGGCGGGGCAACCCTATACGCATTCGATAACAAAATAAAGAACGATAACATAGCAGCGGGAGGGGGCGAAACGGCCCACCCCCGCTGTTTTTTAACCAAGAAGCTTATGAGTAATACGATTAAAGGAGAGCAGAGGCCAGTCTTTTTTGAGGGTCTACCGAGCTCGAATATTTTGCGAGCGGCGAATAAACTACTATACATTGCACTATTGCTGCCTGCATTATTGATATCGTGTGGTGATGACGACAGCGTGGTTCAGGAACCGGTAGAAGAAGGAATTGACTGGAACGAAGCAGCAGACCTAAGCAGCATGTCATTAGCGAATTCGTTCTGGAATTCAGAGGAAAAGTGGTTCTATTACGACAACAATGGGAAGGCCGATTGGAATTACTGGCCTCAGGCACATGCGCTGGATGTCCTTACCGATGCTTGGCTGCGAACGAACGACGCGAGGTATCGTGCTTATTTCGATAACTGGTACACCGGGGTGAAGGCCCGAAACGGGAATACGTTTGAAAACGATTTCTATGATGATATGGAATGGATTGCCTTGGCCACACTACGTGTCTGGCAGAAGACCAATGATCCCAAATTTAAGGAAGCCACCTTGCAACTGTGGGAATATATTAAAACTGGCTGGAATTCAAATGCCGGGGGCGGTATCTCCTGGAAAAAAGGACAGGAATACAGCAAAAATGCTTGTTCCAACGGTCCGGCCTGTATATTGGCCGCACGCCTATACCAGGAATTCGGGGATGAAAGTTATAAAGAATGGGCGCTGAAGATCTACAACTGGGAAAAATCAACCTTGGTGAACATGAATAATGGAATGGTTTACGATAATATAAACAGTGAAACCGGCCAGATTAATAAAGACTGGGTATTTACCTACAATCAGGGAACATTTATTGGCTCTGCTGTCGAGTTATATAAAATCTTCAACGAAAAAGCTTATCTGAACGATGCTGTTCTTGTTGCGGATTATACAACCAGCAGCCTGACCAACAATTCTGTCCTTAAAAGTGAAGGCACCGGCGACGGGGGACTTTTCAAAGGAATTTTTATTCGTTATTTCACCGACCTGATCCTCCAGGACCGTCTGGATCCATCAGCAAAGAAGCGCTACATTCAGTTTATCCGCTACAATGCGGAAACCTTGTGGATGCAGGGAACCACGAAACCGGCTATCCTGTTTGGCCCAAACTGGACTGTAAAGCCTGGGATGGTTACCGGACTGCCCGAGCAACTCAGCGGTTGTATGCTTATAGAAGCAGCTGCCCTGCTGCAAAACGAAGGTTTGATTACGCAATAAATTTAAGTGAGTCATGGCGAAGCTTAATTAAGTTTAAGACCCTTAAAGAAACTTGCCTTCGGCGTGAGTGAAAAAGCGCGCTAACTTGTATCTAGATTATCTGTATGCATGTATTGACCTAAACCAACTAAATCTTACTATGAGTCAGATACACTTCAGGGATTCGCGAATAGCGCAAAAGCATTTGTTGACAATGAAATTTCTGCTGGCGGTCACGCTTATCACATTTTTTCTGGCGGGTTTAGCTCAGCCTAACGATTTGATCGCTGCAAAGAACCCCTCGATGCAAGTGGACAGCAAACTGACAGCGGATGAATTCAAAATTGAAAATGATCAAGACGTACTCATCTTAACTTATTTTCGTCAGCGTTATCCTACACGTATAGAGATTGATGCTGATGGAAATACCGTTGAGGTACCTTTGCCTGATCCGATGTTAATCGCCAACTTACATGTTGCTTTGTCTACCGACGGACGTCACTGGTTTCCGTTAAACGATAACAAACCCATATGGGATCACTGGATGAGAGACCCTTATGTTCGACGCGGGCCCGATGGCCTCTGGCGCATTTTATCTACTGGTGGAGGAAAAGGATATGACCGGGAGAAATTTGGCCCTGCATGCCTTTATATCACTTCAAAAGACTTGATCAATTGGAATGTGGAAGGTCCGTTAACCTTAATGAAAAACGTTCTCGATGAATCGGGTAACCCTTTAGCTCAAAATATATGGGCGCCGGAATGGTTTTATGACGGTGAAACCGGCGAGTACGTCCTCATTTGGTCGTCGTCGTTTAAAGATGCAGGCTGGAAAGAAAGCCGGCTTTGGTACAGTCGAACGAGCAACTGGGAAAGCTTTACCCCGGCCAAAGTGCTTTTTGAACCACCTTATTCCGTCATCGATGGAACCTTGCTCAAGCATGATGAAACCTATTATCTCTTCCATAAGGAGGAGGAATTCGGTGCCATAACCGGCGAAAGGCGTGCGATTCGCCTGGCGACGTCGAAGCAACTGGAAGGCCCCTATGAAATTGTGGATGGACATTTGAATGACGGCCAGATTGTTCCGGTAATTACCGAAGGTCCAACCGTGATTGAGGATCCTGTTCAGCCTGGCTGGTTGTTGTTTTACGACTATTGTATGACCAACCGTTTTGGAGCCTCCTGGTCTCCGGACTTGATTCAATGGGATGTGGTGGAGGACGCAAATTTCCCGTCGGATGCCCGGCATGGATGTGTTTCGGTATTGACAGCAAAAGAGGCAGAAGCTTTAATTCAAAAGTATCAGATTTATTAAGCATCAAACAAGTGAATTTTACATGGTTAAAACGAAACTAAAACTTATAAATTCAACGATGCGGGGTTTAATATTTGGAGTATGTATATTGTTTCTAATCGCTTTTTCTGCCGAGTCAAAAGGGCAATCATGGGTATTGAAATTTGATTCGTCTCAGCCAGAAAGCTACATTGACTGCGGAAATTTTGATGAATATACAACTGCTGAGTTTACCATCGAAACCTGGTTGTATGTTGATAATTGGTCGGGTAACTATATCATGGCGAATGAATCATGGAGTGAGGTTTCGGGATCTGTGGGATTCGCCTTTCGGTTTAACTCAAATGGTCAGTTGGAAATGAGTATTGGAACAGGTGATTGGGAAGCAGTAAAATCTCCGGAAAGTTCGATAAAGCTTAAGCAGTGGCAGCACGTAGCTTTCAGTTTGGACGCTACGAAGTCGCTTAAATTATATATCGACGGTGTTCTGGTGAAAGAGGGAGTGTTGAGCGGGCCGATGCTTCGTTCCACAGCAAAACTCTTTATGGGGGAAGGTTCGCTTTGGAAGGGGCGCCGGTTAGAAGGGAAATTGGCCAATTTCAGAATTTGGAGTTTAGCCAGAACCGGTGATCAGATCAACACGAATAAAGACATTCAGTTGACAGGCGACGAAAATGGGCTGGTAGCTAATTGGTTGTTGAATGACGGAGAAGGCAATGCCGTGTTAGACTTAACCGGGAAGCATAGCCTGATCCGGGGTCCAGGAACTTCTTGGATTTTAAAGAATTTTGTTGTCGTTGATGGAAGCCTCAAAATACTGAATAGTGGAAAGGATTCAGTTTTGCTCAGCGTTTCTGATGAAATTATTACCGACTGGAAGTTGGTTGAGAATACAATTACTGGAACAGCCGTTTTTAATAAGTTAGGTGTCCATTCAGCCTATTTAGTTTACGAAGCACAAACGGGAGAATATCAAAATGGTACCCTTACGATTGCTGCGATAACAACCGGTGGCAGTGAGATACAGGCCAATGTTGCCGTTGATTTGTACAGCAATAAATATCAATATTATGGAGAGCAACTTTTAGATAAAATTCATAATGAATTTTATAACAAAAGCAATGGATTATATGCTGAATCGATCGATGCTTCCTATCAGTTTATCCAGGGAACAAGCTTTGTTTGGCCTGCCTCGCATATGTTGAGGGCCTTAGTGAACGCCTGGAAAGTAAACCCTGATAAGTATGAATCCATGCTTTTCGATTATCTCGGGGCCATCGAAGGATATAAAACTACCGAAGCAGGTAGGACTGGTTTTGCAGTGCTTCCGGGAAATAGTGGCGAGCGTTTCTATGATGATAACGGACAACTAATGATGCCGTTTTGCCATATTCATGATTTGGCGCAAGATCAGAAGACGCTGGAAAACCTGAAAATAGCCTATGAATTTAACAATGGAATACGCGACAACCGATATGCCATCCCACAGCACGAAAATCAACTCGGTTTTGGGATGCTCTTCTCCATGTCGGTTAATTATACCAGCTATGCAGCCGCCAAATTGTATCAGATAACAAGTGAAACCAGGTACCTGAATGAAGCGCTGGCTTACTATGAAACAGAAAACGACTATGCTGTCAAGATTAAGGATGCAAGCACTAAATTATTCAATCAAGCGAGTTACTATCAAAACGGAAGCTGGTCGCTGGATGGAATTGTCAATGGCTCAACCCAGCGGGGAGGAGGCTACCGTGCTTATCAAACAACAGTGGTGATTCAGAATGCCATTTTACTGTATAAAATAACCAAAGAACAAAAATACTTGGATGACGCCCATGAAATGATGATTAGCTGCATCAATAAATGGTACAAACCGGGACAAGGACTCAGTGAAATTTCTTTCTGGGGTGGAGACGATATGATTGATGCCTTGTTGGATATGTATCAGCAAACGGCGGAGCAGGAGTTCTTCTCAATTGCCGCGGATATAATGGATTTTCTTAGCGCAAACAACAGAGACAAACGTGGTTATTATGCGGGGGATTATGACGATTCAAAAGGCAAATGGAATTTGTACCGTACGAACTTAAACCCTTCGGAAATTGGAATGATGGGACAGGCGGCAGCAGCCTCTTCGTTTCTGAATGTAGCGTTTTATTCAGAAAATGTCCCGACTGCTGTGAGCGAAGATCAAAGTAAGGAAACAAATCTTGCTGTTACTGTTTTCCCAAACCCGGCATCAAGCGGGACAGAATTAAGAATACAATTGCCAGAGAAAGCCGGTCAAGTTTGTAATGTATCAATATACAACCAATCCGGGCAGATGATTCAATTATTTGAGTCAAAACTGGTAACCGGAGATGGACTGATTGCGCTCATCCCTTCAGTCAACATTCCCGGAATTTATTTTATTCGTATTACTTCAGAAAGTAAGTCATACCACGCTAAAATGCTGATAAATTGATTTTTTAATAGAAAACGTTGAATATGAAACAAACATTATTGATTCTAACAATTTTAATTTCGGCTGTAAGTTGTACTTCGGTAAATATGAACAGCTCGTCCGAAGGAGAAAAAAAACTTACCAGCTACGTCAACCCTTTTCTGGGAACTGCTCCGCTGCAGGACAGCATTGATGTGGGGTACAAACCGCCAAAGGACTGGCGAGTTTGGGCTGGCCTAACGTATCCGGGAGCCTCGCTGCCGAATGCCATGGTACAGTTGAGCCCAATTACCGAGTGGCGAAGCGGTGCCGGGTATGAGTATGAAGACGAAAAGATTCTGAGCTTCACCCACACCAATAAAGGACACTGGAACCTGTGTCACATCCCGTTTTTGCCGGTCACCGGTGAGGTGGATCCCCAAGATTTTGGCTCGGCTTTCAGTCACGAAAGTGAGTCGGCCGAACCGGGTTATTACCAAGTGCAGCTTGAGCGCTACGGAATTCATGCTGAATTGACTTCGACCCTGCGATGCGGGTACCACAAATACACTTTTGAAGCGGATCAGCCCAAAAAGCTTGTAGCTCAGTTAACCCGATCCAACGAACGGGTGAGGGACTGGCAGATTGAACAGCGAGGAGAACAAGCGTTTCAGGGATATCAGCAAACGGGTGGCAAAATTTACTTTTACGCGCAGACCAATCATTCAATAAGGAACATTGAATCACAAGGCAGCGAACGGAACGAAATTTCGGTGGTGACCTTCGAAGATTCCGATCAACCGTTGGAAATCAAAATTGGCCTTTCGTTTGTCAGCACCAAAAATGCCAAAGAAAACCTGGAAGCGGAAGTAGGTTCAAAAAGTTTTTCAGAAGTAAAAGATGAAGCCAGCCAAATTTGGGAAGAACTGTTATCGAAGATTCAGGTGACCGGCGGCACCGAAAGGCAGAAGGAGCTGTTCTACTCGTCGCTCTACCGTTCGTTTCTCTGGCCGGCTTTGCGCAGCGATGTGAATGGCGAATTTACCGACGAAAGTGGGGAGGTGGTTAAAAAGGATTTTCGCTACTATACTAATCCGTCGCTTTGGGATACCTACCGGAACAAGTTGGTGTTGCTGGGCATGTTGTCGCCCGATGTCACCAACGATGTCATCCAGTCATTGATCGATAAAGGAGAGAAGACTGGGTTCATGCCAACCTTTTTCCATGGCGATCACGCCGCGCCCTTTATTTCAGGTTCGTACCTGCGCGGAATCAGGGGCTACGATGTGCAAAGCGCTTATAAGCTGCTCTTAAACAATGCCACCAAAGAAGGCGGCACGCGGCCACATATTTTGGAATACATTGAAAAGGGTTACATTTCTACTCCGGAAGTCGAGAATCCACATGTGGAAACCAAAGCGAAAGCCGGCGTGACTAAAACCCTCGAATATGCTTACGACGATTACTCGCTGGCCCTGTTGGCTAAAGAATTGAACCGCGAAGAGGATTACCAGATGCTGATGAAGCGTACTTCAAACTACAAAAACCTGTTTGATCCTTCAACCGGATTAATGCGGGGTCGCCTCGAAAACGGTGACTGGGTGGACAACTTCAACCCGGAGTATCCGTACTACGAATACCTATACCGCGAAGCCAACGCTTGGCAGTCGTCCTTTTTTGCCCCGCATGATACCGAAGGGTTAATCGGCTTGTATAAAGATGAAGCCGAATTCGAGGGCAAGCTCGATTCACTGTTCAGCATCCCTTGGAATGGCAATTACATCGCCCGAAACGTTTCATCGTTTATCGGACAATATTGCCACGGAAATCAGCCAGATCACAGCTTTCCGTATCTTTATCACTTTGTTGATAAGCCCGAAAAGTCGCAGGCCATGCTTGATAGTATCATGAACCATTTTTACGGAATGGGGGAACATGGCCTTGCACTATGCGGCATGGATGATGCGGGAGAAATGTCGTCCTGGTATGTTTTCGCGGCCATGGGAATTTATCCGTATTCACCAGGAGATGCCGAATACATTGTGTCTGTTCCCTTGTTTGATCAGATTGATTTCAAGCTGGATGATCAAACCAGTTTTACTATTCAGAAGACTGGAACTGGCCGGAAGATAACCGGAATAAGCATTGGTGAACAGCTGGTTGATGGTTATTTCATTTCACACGACGAACTGAAAAAAGGGAAAAAATTGACGATTAAAACGGAGTAAGGAGTATCAACGGGGAAAGTCGAACTGGCAGATGCCGATCTTCATTGGAATGACGATCCTTCAAGCTTACTTCTTCTATAAACAATTTGAATTTTGGAATTTGAAACTACTGATATGACAACAAGAAGAGATTTTTTAAAAACCGGAAGTTTAACGGTGGCCGGATTGGCTGTTGCAGGATCCGGAGCATTTGCCGCTGCAGGCAAAGCAAGTTATGTAACCAACCGTCCCGCGATCGGAAAACGTAATTTTACGTCGAAAGCGGTGGACAGAACCATTGCCGATACCAAAGCCAAACTAAAAGACCCGAAGCTGGCCTGGATGTTTGAAAATTGCTTCCCCAATACGCTCGATACGACTGTGGAGTACAGCATGCAGAACGGAAAGCCGGACACCTTTGTGATTACCGGCGACATTCATGCTATGTGGTTGCGCGATTCCACGGCGCAGGTATGGCCTTACTTGCCCTTGGCCAATGAAGATCAGGAGCTGAAGTCGCTGCTGGCCGGGGTGGTGCACCGTCAAACGCAATGCGTGTTGCTGGACCGATATGCCAATGCTTTCAACAAGACGAAAGAAGAGGAAGTGCACTGGATGAGCGACCTGACCGATATGAAGCCAGGTTTGCACGAACGTAAATGGGAAATTGATTCCCTGTGTTACGCCGTTCGCCTGGCCTACAACTACTGGAAAACAACCGGCGACAAGAGCGTGTTTGACGCAGACTGGGAGCAGGCGGCAGCCTTAATTGTGAAGACTTTCAAAGAACAACAACGCAAAGATGATTTGGGGCCTTACAAATTTCAGCGGGAAACACCCCAGCAGTTGGATACCGTGTCCAATCACGGATATGGCCGCCCATTAAAACCTGTGGGATTGATTAACTCAACTTTTCGTCCCTCGGACGATGCAACGACCTATGGCTTTTTGATTCCTTCCAACTTGTTTGCTGTGGTTTCGTTGAGGCAAATGGCTGAAATCAGCGATGAAGTTACAGGTGATAAGGTTTTTGCGAAAGAATGTTTGGCTTTATCCAAAGAAGTGGATGCAGCAATTAAGGAATACGCAATTGCAGATCATAAGAAATATGGAAAGGTATATGCGTTTGAGGTAGATGGTTTTGGTAATGTTACTTTCATGGATGATGCCAATGTGCCTAGTTTGTTGGCACTTCCTTACCTTGGGTTGGTTGACAAAGATGATGAAATCTATCAGAATACACGCAAGCTGGTTTGGAGCGAAGACAACCCGTATTTCTTTAAGGGAAAAGCAGCCGAAGGTATTGGTGGCCCGCACGTAGGTTACGACATGGTTTGGCCCATGAGTATTATTATGCGGGCGATGACCAGCTCGGATGACAAGGAAATTGCCTGGTGTATTAAAACCCTGCGCAATACCGATGCTGATACCGGTTTTATGCACGAAACATTCCACAAAGACGATCCAGCCAATTTCACCCGGTCGTGGTTTGCCTGGGCCAATACGCTGTTTGGCGAGCTGATCCTGAAACTGGTGACTGAAGGAAAAATGAATTTGCTGAGCTAAAATTCTACTCACCGGGCGAACAGTATTCACCCGGTGAGTTTTTTTTTGTGATTGCCATCCAATCGGCTTGCTGTTCGTTAAATATGGGCATTTCCAATCTTGGGCAAGTGAAAGAAACCACGCATAAATTATAAAGTCCATCCCTATTTTAAGGAGAAGATAAGATGGTGTTCCTAAGAATTCGATCGTTGCCCAATTTTTTCCTCCAAACTTCTAATGGCAGTCAGCACCGTTGCCATTTCGGACCGGGCTTCCGGCATTTCCCTGCTGGTATAGGCGTAAAACCGCCAGATCTCCATGACATCATTGGCATCTACAGTGTAAGGAGTATATACGGTGTTCAGTGATTTCAGCAGGATGGTGCCGTCTGCATGCACCGTTACCATTTTAAAAACAAAATCCTGCTGCCCTTTCAGGATAATGATGCAGGGCGTATCCGGCTTGATGCTTGTCCAGTCTGCTACATATTGGGCAATAATATCACTGTTCTCGGGGACAGGCAGCATCGAATCCCCGGTCGAAGGAAAGACGCGGAATGTTCCCTGAGCCGGCAGGTTCGGAATTGAGAACTTGGGAAGTGACGCAATAAACTCCGGGTCGTTGTATCCTGCCATGTATCCCGCCTTGGCTTTTACCGGAACATACTCCACGTTTTCATTGTTTGACCGGTCCACCGAAATCGCAAGTACCCGGAGGTTGCCTCCGCGGATATACACATCGTTTCCCGCTTCCAACTCCCGAAGCTTCATTTCTCCCAATTTTGAAAGCTCAATCTTTAGCAGGGTATCAATACTGATTTTGAAAAATTCTGAAAAATTCAGGTAATCTCCCGGTTGCGGCGACTTGGTGTTGCCAGCTTCAATGGCTGCCAACTTTGCACGGGTTAATCCCAACTTTGCTGCAAGTGCTTCCTGGCTCATTTTACGCCGTTCACGGAGAAATTTGATGTTTCCGGCGAAGAAAATTTTTTGCGTTCTGCTATTCATTTGTTATATTTATAAACAATGAATTGTTATTAATAATAACAAATCTAAGAATAATTTTCAAACTATGAAGGAGTTGGGCGGAAAAAAAGAGGTGATCAGGCAACTGAGAGAGAAAATTATGACCATGGAGGGATTTAGTTCCGGGATGGAAGGGCAACGGCTTGATTTTGGATTGGGGTCGATGAACGCGACATTTCCCGGCAACACTTTTCCTACCGGGACGGTACACGAGTTTGTCAGCTCAACAGAAGCATGTGCCGCTGCTTCGAATGGCTTCCTGTCCGGACTTTTGCATGTCCTCATGAAAAAAGGTGGTAGTTGCCTGTGGATTAGCAAGGGGCGAAAACTGTTTCCTCCTGCATTAAAGTTCTTTGGAATTGAACCGCATCGTATCATTTTTATTGATGTCAGGCGCGACAAGGACGCCCTTTGGGTGATGGAGCAGGGCCTGAAATGTAAAACACTTGCAGCTGTTGTTGCTGAACTGAAGGATATCAGCTTTGCCGAGTCCCGACGGTTGCAACTGGCCGTTGAAGACAGCCGGGTGACCGGCTTTGTGCACCGCTGCCGTCCGGGTATAATGAGTAGTACACTGGCCTGTGTATCCCGGTGGAGGATCAGTCCCTTGCCTAGCCAACCGGACGGCAAACTGCCCGGCGTAGGTTTTCCCCGTTGGGAAGTGGAGCTGGAGAAAATTCGCAACGGCCGTCCGGGAAGATGGCAGCTGGAGTGGCGGGCCGGAGCATTCAGGCAAGTCGCTGCCCCAAGTCAGGCTGTTTCAGAATCACAATCATCAAAAAAGGAAAAGCATTATGCCTAAACGCTACCTGTCCATATGGTTCCCTCATTTTGCCACTGACAGGCTGGTCCGGCTGCATCCCGAACTTTGGGACAACCCTTTTTTGCTTTATGCTCCCGAACGTGGCCGGATGGTGGTCCGGGCGTCGAGCCGTGCCCTGAGTAAAGAAGGCATTAAACCGGGCATGGTGGTGGCCGATGTACGGGCCATCCTTCCTTCAGTGGAAGTGTTTCCCGATGATCCGGCAGCGGAAGGCAAACTGCTGAAAGATCTTGCGGAATGGTGCCTTCGCTATACACCAGTTGTCGCCACTGATCCGCCGGACGGGCTGATTTTGGACCTATCCGGCTGTTCACATTTGTGGGGAGGGGAACTTGCTTATTTGGAATCGATCACAACTCGCCTGCACAAAGGTGGATACGATGTGCATGGCGCAATAGCCGATACCATCGGTGCTGCATGGGCCGTGGCACGCTACGGACGAAACAATCCAATTGTTGAACCTGGCAGGCAGGCCGATGCGCTCCATGCACTTTCTCCTGCTGCTTTACGATTGGATCCTTTCATCTTACAGCGTTTGGAAAAGCTCGGGTTTAGGCAAATCGGGCAGTTGACTGGTATTCCCCGGACGAACCTGCGCCGGCGATTTGGCGATGCCCTGCTTTCCCGGCTGGGACAGGCTTTGGGTACGGAACCCGAAGTTTTGCAAGCCGTGCAACCGGCCCCGGTTTATCAGGAGCGGCTGCCTTGCCTGGAGCCCATCCGTACGGCTGGAGGGATTGAAATTGCCCTCAAACGCCTGCTGGAAATGCTGCGTGAACGGTTTTTCAGGGAAGGAAAAGGCATGCGCATGGGAACGTTCAAAGGGTATCGCATCGATGGGGAAACCGTGCAAATCAGCGTCGGAACCAACCGGGCATCGCGCAATGTGGCACACCTGTTCAAACTATTCGAACTGAAAATCCCTGATATTGAACCGGCGCTTGGCATTGAGCTGTTCGTACTGGAAGCAACACTGGTTGAGGATGTCAGTGAAGCACAGGAAGCTTTATGGGGTATGGGAAACAGTGATCAGGCTGCCATTGCTGAGTTACTGGACAACATTGCCGGCAAAATGGGGACAAAGGCCATTCACCGGTACCTGCCACAAGAGCATCACTGGCCGGAGCATTCTATAAAAGAGGTTACTTGCCTGGAAGAGCAACCGGAGACGGAATGGCGCACTGATCGTCCCCGTCCGCTCCATCTGCTACCCCGGCCCGAACCCATTGAGGTGATGGTTCCGCTGCCAGACTATCCGCCGTTGCACTTCCGGTTCCGGGGAGAGATCATCAGGATTGCCCGGGCAGACGGCCCGGAACGGATCGAACAGGAATGGTGGCTTCAAACCGGGCCACCAAGAGACTATTACCAGGTGGAGGATGAAAGCGGTGCGCGTTACTGGCTGTTCAGGCTTGGACTTTACGGAGGCGAGAGAAACCAGTGGTTCATACACGGATTTTTTGCGTGAAGGTGCCTGGAGAGTAATAAAGGCCATTATTAAGAGAACTGCCAGGGGTTAATTAGGCACAAGAAGGATCTGTGTAAATAGCAAATAATAAATTTTCAATGATGAATATCGAAGGAAAAAATTTGAAAAAGGAGTCAGGCATAAGAACGTCCCTGAACGGGACAAATAATACGAGTGCCGGGTATGTTGTTGATCTAATCGGTTGCTTATACGCAGGAAAGCTTTAATGCTCGTCAGTCAGTAGATTGTAGTCAGGACCCGGAAATTCGGAACTCGAAACTAACATGAACTATACAGAGCTACAGGTAACCTCCAATTTCTCCTTTCTCCGTGGTGGCTCGCATCCGGAGGAATTTATGGAACGAGCAGCGGACTTGGGCTACCAGGCGATTGCCATTACCGACCGCAACACGCTGGCAGGTATTGTCCGCGCCCATGCGGCAGCACGGGGAAAGGCCATCCGTTTAATTCCCGGATGCCGGCTCGACCTGCTGGATGGACCAAGCCTGCTGGCTTATCCCACTGACAAAGATGCCTACAGTCGCCTTTCCTTCCTGCTGACCAAAGGGAACCTCCGGGCGGAAAAGGGCCAATGTCACTTGTATAAAGCAGACGTCTATGATCAGGCAAAAGGCATGAAATTCATCGTGCTGCCACCAGCATCACTCAACGCCAATTTCGATTTTCAACCCGAGTTTATCAAGGCTTTGGAGGAATACAAAGAAGCCTTGGGCATCAGCCTTTACCTTGGGACAAGCTTCTCGTACAGCGGCAACGACCATAAGAAGTTGTTTCGCCTCGCTCAGCTCGAAGCCAAGCTGGGAGTACCCCTGGTGGCGACCAATGATGTGCATTATCATTCACCTGAACGGCGGGAATTGCAGGATGTGTTGACCTGCATCCGGGAGAAATGCACCATCCATTCCGCAGGGTTCAAACTACACCAAAACGCGGAACGTTACCTGAAACCCATCGAAGAAATGGGACGTCTTTTCCGGCAATATCCCAAAGCGATTGACCGAACACAGGAAATAGCTCAGGCCTGTCAGTTTTCACTGGATGAATTGACATATCGTTATCCGGAAGAAATTACCAGCGAAGGACGCACGCCGATGGAGGAACTGGTTTACCTGGTCTGGAAGGGTGCCAAAGAGCGTTTTGGTGAGACGGTTCCAGAAAAAATCAAAGACACCATCGATATGGAGCTGGAATTTATCGGGCGGAAAGATTACGCCTCTTATTTCCTGACCGTGTATGATTATGTACGCGAAGCCAAAGCCCGGGGAATTTTGTGTCAGGGCCGTGGCTCGGCAGCCAACTCGGTGGTTTGCTTTTGCCTGGGTATCACTTCGGTAAATCCTTCTAAATTCAAATTGCTGTTCGCCCGGTTTATGAGCGACGAACGTAACGAACCGCCTGATATTGATGTGGATTTTGAACATGAGCGCCGGGAGGAAATTATGCAGTACATCTACGACAAATACGGGCGTGACCGGGCCGGCATTGTGGCTACGGTTACGCAGGTGCACTGGAAAGGGGCTGTGCGCGATGTGGGAAAGGTGATGGGCTTATCCACCGATGCGATCAATGTTCTTTCCAAATCGAAATATGAGTTCACGGAGGATTGGTTCCGCGGGAAACCTGTACCATCCGGCAGTTTCAATGCCAATGATCCACACCTGCGCAAGGTGCTGGAACTTACCGGGCAGTATATTGGCTTTCCGCGACAACTGGGGCAGCACACCGGCGGATTTGTGATCACGCGGGGAAAGTTGCACGAGTTGTGCCCCATTCTGAATGCCCGCATGGAAGACCGGACCTGCATTGAATGGAACAAGGACGACATTGAAGCGCTGGGTTTTATGAAAGTGGATGTGCTGGCCTTGGGCATGCTCACCTGCATCCGCAAGGCGTTTGACCTGGCCAGGCAGCATTACGGTCTCGATCTTACGCTGGCTAACATTCCGCAGGATGATCCGAAGGTGTATGAAATGATTGGCCATGCCGACACGGTCGGGGTTTTTCAAATCGAAAGCCGCGCGCAGATGTCGATGCTGCCCCGCCTGAAGCCCAAAACGTTCTATGACCTGGTTATTGAAGTGGCAATTGTCAGGCCGGGCCCCATCCAGGGAGACATGGTACATCCGTATTTAAGGCGACGTAATGGTCAGGAGCCAGTGGAATTTCCTTCAAAAGAACTGGAAGGTATTTTGGGACGGACCTTGGGAGTCCCCTTGTTTCAGGAACAGGCCATGGAGATTGCCATTGTTGCGGCAGGATTTACACCCGCCGAAGCCGATGGTTTACGCCGGAGCATGGCTACTTTTAAGTCAAAAGGAAAGGTTAGCTGGTACCGGGAAAAACTGGTTGGCGGGATGGTGAAAAATGGATATACCCACGAGTTTGCCGAACGGGTATTCAAACAGATCGAAGGCTTTGGAAGTTATGGTTTTCCAGAAAGCCATGCAGCCAGCTTCGCGCTGCTGGTTTATGTATCTTCGTGGATCAAATGTTATTATCCGGATGTATTTGCTGCCGCGCTGCTCAACAGCCAGCCGATGGGTTTCTACCAGCCCGCGCAGCTTGTCATCGATGCCCGCAGGCATGGGGTGGAAGTGAGGCCGGTGGATATTAACCATTCGCATTGGGACAATACTCTGGAAGAACAGACAGGTGTATACCGCGCTGTCCGCCTGGGGTTTCGGCAGGTTAAGGGTCTGCGCGAAGAAGACATTCAGTGGTTGGTTGCCAGCCGGCTTTTACCCTACAGAAACGTGAATGATCTGCTCAATGCAGGCGTTTCGCCATCGGCACTGGAACGCCTGGCCGATGCGGATGCTTTCCGGTCCATCGGCCTCGACCGCAGGCAGGCACTGTGGAATGTTTCCGCCCTTCACGACCATCCAACCGGAGTATTTGCCGGAACACCTTCAGAGAACGAAAGCGAAGGGAGCATCGAGCTGCCCCGGATGACAGCCGGAGAGCATGTGATCCAGGATTACGCCAGCACTTCGCTGTCGCTTAAAGCCCACCCGGTTAGCTTTGTACGGCTAAAGCTGAATCAGTTGCAGGTTACCCCCACTTCAAGCTTAATCAGGATGAAAAACGGCATGCCTGTTAAGGTATGCGGACTGATCACCGTCCGCCAACGTCCGGGAACAGCCAAGGGCGTTTTGTTCATCACCATTGAAGATGAAACCGGCTTTGCCAACCTGGTGGTTTGGCAAAACATTTTCGAAAAGTACCGTAAGGAAATCCTTCAGGCCCGTTTGCTCATGGTGGCGGGCAAATTGCAGATCGAAGGCGAAGTGATCCACGTAGTGGTCAATTCCTGTTATAACCTAAACGAAATTATGAGGCTGGATACCGAGGGACGCGATATCGGATCTGTCCATAAGCCGGCGCGCCCTGATGAAAAGAACTTGATGGAAAACGCAGGAACGAAAAAGACCTTTACCGGAAAACCCGTACAGGGCGAGCTTTTTCCATCTCGGGATTTCAAATAGCAGATGATGTCGATAGAATATTAACTGTCTGCCTATTTCAGTTTGGGCGAAGTTTGAAGTGCTTCATGTACTTCATTCATAGCTTGCTGGGTGTCGGCCAAAATGACGAGTGTGTCATTAGGTTCAATGACGGTCGATCCGTTAGGGGTCAGGTATTCTTTGTTTCGGTTAATCATGGCAATCAGGGCGGTTCTGGGGAAGTGCAAGTCTACAATTTTTTTGCCGCTGGCAAATCCATCTTCCGGAACGGTGATCTCTTGCATCACCTTTTTAGCTTGTTCCGACAGGAAGGTGTCGAGCATATCTTCGGGCTTTTTTGCTTCCGGTAACGATACGTTTAGCCATTTGGCAATCAGGTTGAGCGTTGTACCCTGAAGCAGTACCGAAGTTAAGGAGATGAAAAAGACGATGTTAAAAATCATATCGGCTTTTTCAATTCCGGCAAGTAGCGGGTAGGTGGCAAAAACAATTGGAACAGCTCCCCTCAGTCCGACCCAGGAAATGTAGAATCGTCTGCGGAGCTTCATTCGGAAGGGAATCAGGGCAATCAATACACTGACTGGGCGGGCAATCAATATCAGAAACAACGAAATAACCAGTCCGATACCGATTACCGGTAGAATTTGAGACGGAAAAACCAGCAGCCCCAAAGTCAGGAAAAGCACAATCTGCATCAGCCATGCCAGGCTGTCAAACATTTTAATGATTGTCCCTTTATGGATAAAATCGTGGTTGGCCAGGTAAACCGCACAAATGTAAATCGCCAGAAACCCGTTCCCCCCGATAAAATCAGTGGCGGAGAAGGTGATAAACATCAGGGCAATGGCTAACACTGGATAGATTCCTTCGTAGGTTAGTTGGATCTTGTTGATCACAAATTTGCTTAGCTTCCCAAAAAAAAGACCGGCCAAAGCGCCCAGCAGCATTTGTTTAAGAAAAAGGGGAATAACAGAAATCAGGCTTAATTCCGGATTGACAACCAATGCCAAAAAAGCGATGGTTAATACGTAGGCCATGGGGTCGTTACTTCCGCTTTCCAACTCCAGCGTGGGTTTTAGTTGATTTTTCAGCGCTAAATTTTTGGCACGTAATATCGAAAATACCGCAGCTGCATCCGTTGATGAAACAATGGCTCCCAAAAGCAATCCTTCGTAAATGGTAAAGTCGGTGACCAGCCAGACGAAAGTCCCGAGTGATACAGCGGTAAGTAGCACGCCCATCGTGGAGAGGGAGATTCCTTGCCACAGAACAGGCTTAATGGCTTTCCAGTTGGTATCTAAACCACCTGAAAACAGGATGAAATTAAGAGAAACAACACCAATAAATTGTGCAAGTCGGGGATTATCGAAATAGATCTTGCCAATTCCTTCCGATCCGGCCAAAATTCCTACAAACAAAAACAGAACCAGGGTAGGTATTCCAAAACGGTAGGACGTTTTTCCAATCAGAATGCTAATAAGAAGGAGCAATGATCCTACCAGTAAGATATTTTCGATGGTGATGTTCATTCAGTGTATAGCTTTTTGTCATTGCTAAACACAAAGATGCCGTTTTAGTTGGATGGTTGATGGCCGGTTTGATTAAATATTTCTGTTTTTTTTCAATTATTGAGTGGGAACAACTGTTTTTTGCCTAAAGTTCTGATTCCACATAATAATGTAGGTTTTCTTTTGTAATGATATCCAGAGGGAGGTACTTAATCGGAGTTATTTTTTTCTTGAAAACCAAATGGTCAATCAGCAGATAGATGCCATAATAACCCTGCCCTTTGGGATTTTGATTGATTAGAAAGTTGATGACACCTTGATTCAAATAATTCAGGTTTTTTTGCAGCAAGTCGTAACCAACAAGTCGTAGGCTGAGGGTTGGTCGGCTTTGCAGGTAATTGGCCACGGTGTATGCTTTGGAGGTGGTTACGAAAATTCCTTTGGTGTTGGGATTTTTCTGCAACAGTTCATCCCATTGTTGGGCAAAGAAGTCCTTATTTTTGCTATTCTGCAGATCGGCCCGTACAACTTTGAAGTTCGGATTGCCCGCTTGTTCAAAATAGTCCAGAAAGCCTTGTTCTTTCTTAATCAGGTGTGACGAGTTGGCTACATCTTCATCAATATGGGCAATGACGAAACTTATCGCGTCGGTTCCCGGATAGCCATAATGTAGCAGTTTGCCGGCCAGCACACCACTTTGATAAGAATCCTGGCCAATGTAAGCCAGCGGCTCATAGTCGGGGATGTGGGTATTGAACAGGTTAAAAGGGACACCCTGGTGCTTCCACCGGTTGAGGAAGGTGAGTGACTCCCGGTAAAAAAGAGGAGCAAGCAAGATGCCATCATAGTTTAAACCTGTGATCTTTTCTGCTTCTTCTTTAAACGAATCAACATTGAACTGATTGAACACGTGATATTTTACGGTAAGGCCGTATTGCCGAAGTTCGGTTACGGCTTTTTGAATGCCTTGGATTGGTCCTTCCCAAAAGTCATCAAGCGTTGCGTCTGGAACCAAGGCTGCAATCCGGTATTCGCGTTTTGAAACCAATGCCCGTGCCAGCATGTTGGGTTCGTAGTTTAATTCCTTGGCGATGCCCAAAACCCGTTGCTGTACGTCTTCCGAAACCCTTCCGCGGTTGTGAAGTACCCGGTCTACGGTTCCGGTTGACACACCGGCCTTTTCTGCAATATCCTTTATCCTGACAATATTTTTATTGATTTCTTTATTCTCCATAACAAGCTAAATCAGCAAGGTAATGGTGCAAAAATACAGATTAATCTTATACCAGGACGAACATTTCATCGTGTCAGTCCTGTTGGTTCAAAGAAATGATAATTCTCCGAAATAAGCTGGTTGATGAAAATCCGGGGTGCTCGTTTCAATTTTTTTCCAGCTTATAAAGTGAGGCTCTGAAAGATCATCACCACATTTGTAAAAATTGGCTCTTGCCTTGGTTGTCGATAATTGGCTGATTTTGTTGTGAATGAAAACTGACACCGGTAACTGAATGCATATTTGCCAGTCGAAACGAGGAGATTGTCCTTGATTCAGCCTGCTGGTGGTTGTTCTGGTCTGAATCTGATCGAGCAATTCAGGGGCGATAGGCTCCCGTTGATTGCGGTTGGGCCCCCAGGCTGCCAAACAGGTTCCCAAACTGTTAAATTCGAAATTGTAATAGTTTGGATCATCGTTAAAAGCGATAAAAAACTCAACACAGCTATCCGTATAAACAGGCTGATTGTGTTGGCTATACCGGGCGAGCATCTCATCCTCGCGAACCTGGAAGTGTAGAAATACCGTCTCATTGTTGTGGGCAATTTTGAATCCAACGTCAGGTTTTGACGTTGGTGTATCCCACGAAAAGCAAGCCAGCGGAATTTTGGGCAATGCTTCAAAAACAGTCTTCAGTTCTCGGGTGTGATGAACGGGGAAATTGAGTTTAGGAATTTCTAAATGCATGTTTTTTTGCTTATGTTTAGAATGGTTTGCTGTATTTCTTCAAAGTTCTCCTCCAGCTTTTTCACCAATTCGAACTGAGCCCGGGCCCGTTGCAAGTTATGGTGCGGCGAATGAATCTTATAGTAGTGATCCCCGTCAATATAGTCGGTCAGGAATCGAACTCCCATGATGAATGGCAACATCAAGCAGCTTTGCGACAACGAGTAGACTTCGTTTTCGGTGAGGATTGCTTGCGTTTTTTCAATAAAACCTTCCGTAAAAGCCTTGAACAAGCCCATGTTGAGTTGGATTTTTTCGAGGTCTTTTTCGTCCTCTTCGGCTGTATTAATAATGGTGCGCACGGCATCGCCAAAATCAAAGGCAATATAGCCGGGCATGATGGTGTCCAGATCGATCACACATTGCGCTTCATTGTTTTCGTTCAGCAACACATTGTTAAACTTGGTGTCGTTATGTGTTATTCGTAAAGGAAGTTTCCCTGCATCGCCCATTTGTTTGATTCTTTTCATCCGCTCGGCTCTGGCCTTCACAAAATCGATTTCAGGTCTCACCTCGTTCAGCCGCTTTACCGGATTGCGGGCAATTGCGTCATCTAACTGGTTGAGCCGGTGTTCCATATTATGAAAATCGGGCAGTATTTCATGAATTTTGGTCGGATCGAGATCGGCCAAGTCAGCGATGAATTGTCCGTATGCCCTTCCGCCTTCACGCGCTTGCTTGTCATTTTCTATCAGGTCGTAACCTTTCGTGCCTTTCAAAAACAGGTATACCCGCCAAAAGCTGCCATCGGCATGTTGATAATAACTCTTTCCTTCTTTGGTTCGAACCAGCGACAGCGTTTCATTTTGAGAAGTCACCCCGTCTCCTTTCTGATGCAAATGATTGATAACCGTTTCAATATTATGCATCAGGGCGTCCACATTGGTGAATATGGAGTTGTTGATTTTCTGAAGAATGTAGTCAGGCTGTTCCGCTTGTTTGTTTTTCAAGCGGAAGGTTTCATGAATGTGCCCTGAACCGTACGTTTGCACGTCGGCTATTTCTCCCTGCACTTCAAACTGCTTAATGATGGTATTTATATGCGTGTGATCCATTTTTTCGATGATTAGAATTTGTACCGTTTGAAGGCTTCTATGGCTTCGTATTCGGTCAATCCAAGTTTGTCATATAGTCTGGCTGTGTTGCGGTTACGGTCTTCAGCCCGCTGCCAAAACTCTCTTTTGTCTTTTCCCGGAAATACTGGAGAATCTTTTTGTGACTGGTGTTTGAAAATTGCTTTCCGCTTTTTCATCAGCTCTTCGGGGCTGATCGGAACGGCCATCTCAATATCTTCAATTTCCCATTCGTGCCAAGCTCCACGATAAAGCCAAACATAGCAGTCTTTCATCCAGTCTTCAGATTTTAACCGGTCGATAGCTCTGAAAATCGCATTTAAACAAACAGCGTGGGTTCCATGCGGATCATGCAAATCGCCTGCGGCAAAGATTTGGTGTGGTTTGATTTTTTGCATAAGATCGACAATGATGTCTACGTCTTCTTCAGATAATTCTTTTTTAATGACATGACCTGTTTCGTAAAAAGGCAGTTCCAGAAAATGGGCGTTCTCATTTTTTACACCGCAAAACCGGCAGGCGGCCGACGCTTCACCCTGTCTGATCAGTCCTTTTATTTTCAAGACTTTTTCATTGCTGTTCGATTCTGCATGCGTATTTTTAATGGTGTCAACAATCTCCTGATGCAAGCTTTGAATCGCATCTTCGGCAATATTGAATTTTTTTGAAAACCCAAGTAAAAAATCAGTGAAACGATGCGCATCGTCATCAAATACGGCAATGTTACCTGATGTTTGATAGGCAACGTGAACTTCATGTCCTTGATCAGCCAGACGAATTAAGGTTCCTCCCATCGAAATCACATCGTCATCGGGGTGAGGGCTAAAAATAATCGATCGCTTGGGAAAGGGACTGGACCGTTCGGGTCTCACTTTATCATCGGTATTGGGCTTTCCACCCGGCCATCCGGTAATGGTTTGCTGAATCTGGTTGTGAATATCAATATTTACATTGTAAGCCGAGCCTGCTGTTTTCAATAAATCGGCCAGTCCCCATTGTTTATAATCATTATCGGTCAGCTTCAGCATGGGCTTGTTGGTTTTTTTCGAAAGCCAGATGACCGCTTTTTTCTTCATGTGGCTGTCCCAGGTACAAAAATTGGTTAGCCACGGTGTTTGAAACTTGGTCAGTTTCGAAGCTGCTGGTTCGTCAACAATGCAAAGTACATCCGGATGTTTTTGTAAATAGGAGGCTGGCACATCACTGCCAACCGGTCCTTCAATTGCTTTGGCCAATATTTCTGCTTTGGATTCACCCCAAACCGCCATGAAAATCTTCTTGGCATTCAGAATCGTTTTTACACCCATGGTGATTGCCCGCAGCGGCACATGTTCTTCACCATCAAAAGCTTCTGCGGCATCGTCAATGGTAATTTTATTGAGTTTGACGAGTCGGGTTGTGGTGGTTTCTGTTGCACCGGGTTCGTTAAACCCGATGTGTCCAGAGCGCCCAATTCCCAGAAGCTGAACATCGATATTACCCAAGGACGCAATCTTCCGGTCGTATTCCTGGCAAAATTCGTCAATTTCAGATGGCGATAACATGCCGTTTGGAATGTGAACATTTTCCGGATCAATGTCGATATGATTGAAAAAGTGTTCGTACATGAAGTAGTGGTAACTTTCCTTGTTTTCAGGTTCCACCTGGTAGTATTCATCGAGGTTGAAGGTAACAACGTTTTTGAAACTCAGGCCTTCTTCCTGATGGATTCGGATTAGTTCGCGGTAAACACGCAGCGGAGAACTACCGGTTGCCAGGCCCAAAACGGTCTTTTGTCCAAGCTCATTTTTTGCTTTAATAACGGCGGCAATTTGTTTGGCAATAAAAACTGAGCCTTCTTCTTTGCCATTAAAAATACGCAGCGGTATTTTTTCGGTTGATGCAGGTAAGTTTTTCGTATTCATGAGTTTATTGAATTTTTGAAGTGTCCTAATCTTTTGTAATTCTATTTTTTAGATTCTATTTTGTCGATTCACGGTGCTAAAATAGTACCTATTTTTTGATGGAAAAAGTTTTTTAGCAAAATTGTGTGTTCGTACACACATCTTTTAATATATTTGTAAAATTCAATTTGAAAAATCACATATTTTAGCAGTGAGGAGCTTTTGCCGGTGTCGTATTTAATTGGTCCTGATGGAAGCAAATTGCAATGCGTTAATTTCTAAATAGAAAAAGAATGGAAAAAAATGATCGTCGTTCATTTCTGAAGCGTACAACTCTTGGGGTTGGTTTAGCCATGACTGGAATTTCAGCCTGGTCGAATAATAGCTTGGGTGTTGAAAATTTGAACTCCAATCGTTCCAAAAAGAAAACGCTGGGGCGGTTCAATATGTGCAATTATGCGGCTCCAAAACTTCCGGTTGTACGCGTTGGCTTTATTGGTTTAGGCATGCGTGGTTCGGGTGCACCAGTCCGGATGTCGCATATTGAGGGTGTTGAAATCAAAGCCTTCTGCGATATTCGCGAAGAGAAAGTGAAAGATGCGCAGAAACGTTTGAAGGATACTGGTTTGCCGGAGGCCAACGAATATTACGGAAAGGAAGATTCGTGGAAGGCCTTGTGCGAGAGTGATGAAATTGATCTTGTTTATATTTGTACACCCTGGGATTTGCATACACCAATGGCGGTGTATGCCATGGAACAAGGTAAACATGTGGCTGTAGAGGTTCCGGCGGCTAAAACAGTGGACGAGGCGTGGGAGTTGGTTGAGACGTCGGAGCGGACGCAGCAGCATTGCATGATGCTGGAGAATTGTTGCTACGATTTCTTTGAACTTTTAGCACTAAATATGGCCCGGCAGGGATTGTTCGGAGAGCTTGTTCATGGCGAGGGCGCTTACATTCACAACCTGGTTGATCTAAATTTCGACAAGAACGCTTACTACGACATGTGGCGACTGAAAGAAAATTACCGGGATGGCAATTTATATCCAACACATGGATTGGGGCCAGTTTGTCAGGCCATGAATATTAACCGCGGAGACCAAATGGACTACCTGGTAGCCATGTCGTCAGCTGATTTTCAGATGGCTGAACGTGCCCGCGAACTGGCTTCAGAAGATTCTTTCTTTAAGGAGTTTAGTGACAAAAACTACCGGGGAAACATGAATACGTCGGTGATCAAAACCCACAAGGGAAAAACAATTATGGTGCAGCACGACGTGACTTCCACGCGGCCTTATTCACGTATTCATTTGCTAAGTGGTACTAAAGGAATTGCACGTAAATACCCGGGGCCGGCGAAAATTTCGTTCGGACACAGTTGGGTTGACGAGGAGGAAATGAAAGCCCTGGAAGAAAAATACACGCCTGAAATTGTCTTGAAAGTCGGGGAAATGGCCAAAAAAGTTGGCGGTCATGGCGGAATGGATTTCATGATGGACTGGCGCCTGGTCGATTGCCTGCGCAACGGACTGCCGCTGGATCAGGATGTGTACGATGCCGCGCTGTGGAGTGTGATCACCCCGCTTTCAGAGTGGTCGGTTGCCAACCGTTCAAACTCCATTGATGTGCCGGATTTTACGAGTGGAAACTGGAAACAGAACAAACCGGTTTCGATCACACTCGAAGGTGGTGGCACCACCAATGTACGCGGGGTGTTTTAATTTCTGTCCGACTCAAAAACTCATTTTTCACAGGCTCAAACGGATTGGTTTGAGCCTTTTCCTTACTCATAACTTTAGGGGAGTGTCAGCCGCTAAAACAGTGGAAGCGTATTGCAATATCACAAGAATAGGGGATTGCTTTCCTGCTGGCTCGTGACTAATTTTGTCTTTCAATAAAAAAAGACTTCAAAGTATTCTTAATGGGAAGTTTTTCGAAAAGGAAATTTCAATGGAAGTCATTGATGTGACAAACATTCAAAAAAGTAATTAAAAATGAAATCAGGAATTCTTACCCTATTGCTACTAATAGCAGGCGTTACCACAAGTTTTGCCCATTACATGTGGTTGGAAACCTCTGCCTCAGGAACGTTGAACTCAGCCCATGAAGTAAAAGTCCGTTTTGGTGAGTATACTTATGGTGTTATTGAAGAAGTGAACGGCGATGCGTTTCAAAGTGTTTCTGACTTTAAACTTTGGCTGGTTTTGCCCGACGGCAGCAAAAAAGGGCTTGATGTTCAGGCAAAAGACAACTATTATCTGGCAACCTTTGTTCCTTCGCAGGAGGGCGTTTACACGCTTGCTCTGGACAATAAGAACATGAAGGTTCTGGACTATTCGCAATACGATATGGGAATTATGAAACCACAATATCACGCCAAAGCCAAAGTGGTGGTTGGTCAATCATTTTCACCTTTGGAATCAACCAATCCCGAGGGGATTGAAATTATCGATCACAGCAAGTCGGCTTACGCGGTGAATGGTGAAGTGAAACTCCAGATCTTGTTTCAAGGAAAACCGCTTCCGGAAAATGAAGTCAGCATTTACATGACGGATTTATGGTCAAAAAAATTATGGACCGATGAAAATGGAATGGTTTCATTCACATTGCCTTGGGATCAGTTATACACGGTTGAGGCTACCTACGATGAGAATACACCGGGTAGCTTTAATCAGCATGCTTATGAATACATTTGGCATTGTGCCACTTATAGTTTAATGCCCCTCAAAAATTAATCTATCCGGATATGATAAACATAACAAGTTCAAAAATAAAAGACACCATTATCAGCCTAAAGCGAGGCGAAAAGGGGATTATTGGAGACTTTTCGGTCGATCAGATTCCGGTAAAGCTTCAGGAAATGGGCTGCTTACCCGGAAACGAGGTGCAATTGATTCAGCTGGCTCCATTTAGCGATCCCTTATATTTAAATATCAATGGGAACAACCTGGCAATCAGGAGAGAGACAGCCGTTTTGATTGAAATCACTAAAGTTGTTTAGATACGGATGAGCAAACCATTGAATGTTGCCCTGATAGGGAATCCGAATACCGGCAAAACATCCATCTTCAACCTGTTGACAGGTTTAAACCAAAAGGTTGGAAATTACCCGGGAATTACGGTGGAGAAGAAGGAAGGAAGTTGCAGGCTGCCCAATGGGACCAAGGCACACATCATTGATTTGCCGGGAACCTACAGCTTGAATGCGTCGTCAGCCGATGAGCAGTTGGTGGTTGAAACCCTGCTTAGTAAAAACAGTAAAGATTATCCCGATGTAGCGGTTGTGGTGGCCGATGTGGAAAACCTCAAGCGCAACTTAATTCTGTTTACGCAAATCAAGGATCTTCAGATTCCGGCAATTTTGGTGGTGAATATGGCCGACCAAATGGAGCGACGCGGGATTACCCTGGACGTAGCGATGCTGGAAAAAAAAATCCAGTCGAAAGTAGTCTTGGTCAGTTCGCGTAAGAAAACAGGAATCGGGGAGCTCAAAAGCTTGCTGGAAGACTACCAAAGCTTGCCTGTTGCGGCGACCATCCATCTGACAGATATTGATCCGGCTTATTTTGGCCGCTTGCAGCAGGCTTATCCCAAGCAGGATCTTTACGCGCTGTGGCTGGTTACTTCGCAGGATGCGCCCCTGAACAAGATTGACGACGAACTGCAAAGTGCCAACACATACTCGGAGCGGGCGACACCTGAAATAAAGCGTTTGCAGCAGAAAGAAACGATTGCCCGCTATCTTTTCATCAACCGGTTTTTGAAGGATGTTTACCAGGTTGACGGTTCGAAAGCAACCGACTGGCGCAGCGTGCTGGACCGGGTTTTGACACACCGCGTGGCTGGCTATGTGGTCTTTTTCCTGGTGATGCTATTGGTTTTCCAGGCCATTTACAACTGGAGCAGTGTGCCGATGGATTTTATTGATGAGTCGTTCACCCAATTGAGCGAATGGACAGGAAACCATTTGCCTGCCGGTCCGTTCACCAGTTTGCTGGCCGAGGGAATTATCCCGGGGATTGGTGGTATTGTTATTTTTATACCACAAATCGCCTTCCTGTTTTTATTCATTTCCTTGCTGGAAGAAAGTGGATACATGAGCAGGATCGTGTTTTTAATGGATCGCGTGATGCGCCGCTTTGGTCTGAGCGGGAAAAGTGTGGTTCCTCTGATTTCAGGAACTGCCTGCGCTATACCCGCTGTTATGGCTGCTCGAAACATCGAAAACTTGAAAGAACGGCTGATTACAATTTTGGTTACTCCATTTACTACTTGTTCTGCACGCTTACCGGTTTACCTCATCATTATCGCCCTGGTCATCCCCGATCGAACAGTGGCTGGGTTTAACCTGCAAGGATTAACCCTGATGGGCTTGTATGCTTTGGGATTTGGAATGGCTGTCTTCTCAGCCTTCATTCTTGATAAAGTCCTTAAAAACAAGACACGTACCTTCTTTGTAATTGAAATGCCAGCTTACAAAATGCCTTTATTGAAGAATGTGGCGTACACGGTCATCGAAAAAACGAAAAGTTTTATTTTCGGCGCTGGTAAAATTATCCTGGCCATCTCCATCGTTTTGTGGTTTTTGGCCTCCAACGGCTATTCCGACGATTTTTACCAGGCCGATGAAATTGTTCGTGCGCAACCCGAGAATGCACAGCTCAGTGAACAGGAAATGAGTACAGCCATTGCTTCCTATCAGCTGCGCCATTCTTACATTGGCGTTATTGGACACACCATTGAGCCGGTGATCCGGCCTTTGGGCTACGACTGGAAAATTGGCATTGCGCTGGTGACCTCGTTTGCAGCACGTGAGGTTTTTGTTGCTACGTTGGCTACGATTTACAGTGTGGGGAGTGATGAAGAGGAAACCATTAAAGTGCGGATGTCAACCGATACGAATTCGCGAACCGGCGAGAAATTATTCAATTTTCCGACGGGGATCTCCTTACTCCTGTTTTATGCGTTTGCTTTGCAATGTATGAGTACCCTGGCGATTGTGAAAAAGGAAACCAACAGTTGGAAGTGGCCGTTAATACAATTGGTATTGATGACGGGGTTCGCCTACCTGGTGTCGATGATTGCCTACCAGCTGTTGAAGTGATTAGTCGTTTTAGATGTAACCTGAATAACAGTTCGAAAATGTGGACAATACAATATATACTGGTTTATTTAGCACTTGCCGGCGCCCTGTTCTTTCTGATTAAAAAGTACTTTTTCAAGAAGAAAAAAAAGAAGGATTCTGTTTGCGGAGACAACGACTGTGGTTGTCATTAATCGGGCTTCTCCGGCCGCGAATAAGGTAGCAAACTCGGCAAGAACCTGTCAACGCCGCCAGACTTGATGGCGGCGCCAACTCAGGCTGACAAATCATGGCTCGGAAACCGCGACACACGACATGATGCAAAGAGCCAGTATTGGATTGAATCCACCCACGTGTTGGGCACATCGGGTTTTTATTTATTCTCATCAACGTTGTGTCTAATGGTTTTCGTATTAAAAAAAGGCAGTCAGGCATTGGACTGAAGTGGTCAGCAAGCTCAAAAAATAATCTTATAACTCAGGTTTGGAATCCTGATGCCGGTATATTGGGTGTCGATGGTCTGGGTTTTCAGGTTGTAGTAATCCGTGTCAAACTCTTCGGTACCCAATACATTTAAAACTTTCAGCGACCACTCTGAAGAATGTCTGGCTTTGTTGATCCGGTAGGAGATTGTAAATGACACCAGCGGCTGGTCGTCAAATCGCTCCTCGAAAGCCTGATTGCCTTCCGTTTCGGCATAGACAACTTCCTCTCCGGCCAGCGATGCTTCCAGATCAATCGGCTCTTTGCGGTTGCCGCCCAGGTAATTTAAGCGAATATTTGCGCCCAGCACTTTGTTGTTGTCGCGCCCAAGCAACCATTCTTTGCCGGCCAGCACATTCACCACGTAATTCCGGTTAAAGCGGGTGTTGCGTTCTACGCCATCGGTAGCGGTGTATTTTGAGTCGAACACCGAACCGGTGAGCAGATAGTAAAACCCTTTTTTCATAAAACGTTCGAGGGTGAAATCAAAGCCCATATTTCTTCCCGTGCCTTCATTAACAAGCGCTTCGTTGAAAAACATTTCCTGCTCAAAGTTGAGGGTCGATACGTAACTGAAAGGAGAAACGGGCACATTGGCTAGGTGCTGGTAGTAGGGCTCCACGCTAAAACGCAGGTGATCATTGATCTTCCAGTTGTAGGCCAGCACGTAATGGTGCGACTGCATCAAGTCCAGATTTTTGTTGGGGTTTTGGCCGTCCAGTTCCACAAAATACACTGGCAATTGTTCAATGCGGCTGTGCAGACCGTAGGCAAAAGCCAGGCTTTGAGTGGGGGTGAGCTGATATTTAAGTCCCAGGCGAGGCTCAATGGAATAGCTGTCATTCAACAAAAATACCAGGGCATTAACACCGGCATTCAGGGTCAACTGGGGTAGCAAATTGATCTTCGATTGGCCATAGAACTGAAGCATGCCGGTTTTGTCAGATGCCTCGGAGAGTGTTTCGGGTTGTGCGCCTTCGTGCATCGACTGCTCCGCATGGATGCGATAGCCCAGTTGGCTGTATTTCAGTCCCGTGCGCAAGCTGTTTCCTTTTCCGAAGTGGTAATCCAGATCCGATTGCAAAGTGTAGCGCCACACCCGGTTGTCGATATCTGACTGGGGACTTTCCGTAAGATCATAGGCGATGCGATCCTCTTTGTGGGATATTCCATTGCCGGTGGCCGACAGGATGGTGGTGAGAAATGTTTTTCTGCCTATCCGTAATTGGTGCGACAGTCCGGTGGCAAATAGGTAAAGTTTGGTATCCGAATTGTCACGATCGGCATTCATCTCCCAGTCTATGCTATCAGCGGCATCCATCGCCTGCCCGTCGAGAGCGCCAATACCCCACAATGAAAAAGTTCCTGTTTTTTTCGTCGGAAAGCTGGTTTTGAAAGCCAGGTCCTGATACTTGAGGATGCCGGTATTGTCGGGCAACAGTGGAGCGATTAGGGCCATGGTGGAGTTGCGGTAGTTCATTAGGTAGCTTGCCTTTTTTCCTTGTTTGAAGGGCCCCTCGGTTGAAAAATCCACACCAATGATGCCCGCTTGCAGGGTATATTGGCGTTGATCGGGATTGCCGGTTCGCATCTTGATATCGAATACCCCCGAGCTGGCATTGCTATATTCCGCAGGAAAAGCCCCGGTATAAAAATCGCTGTTAGCCATCATCTGGCTGCTGAGTGCTGTTAGCAGTCCGCCTCCGGCAACCGTCAGGTTGGCGAAGTGGTTTGGGTTTGGCACTTCTACACCTTCAACCTGCCACAACAACCCGTCGGGATTGTTCCCCCTGACGGAAATACCGTTGCTGCTGACTGATGGTGCCGCCACGCCTGCGAAGGATGTGACGAGGCGGGCTGGATCGTCCATTCCTCCGGCATACCGCTGGGTTTCTTCGACAGTAAACTGACGGCTGCTCAGCGTGGTCATCGAATTGAGCGGTTGGTCTTTCCGCACCGTCACCTCAACAGCTTCCAGCTCGGTCAGTTTGGGTTCCAGATGAATGTCCAGCCGGATTTGATTACCGGAAGTAACCATCAGCTCGTTGACAAGGTAAGGCTCATAGCCGATCATGGTCACCTGGATATCACAGCGGCCCACTGGCACGTTTTGTAGGGTAAAGTTGCCGTCCACATTAGATGTAGTGCCAATCATGGGATCGGATCCCACGACAATGATATTGGCGAATGGAAGCGACTCACGCGTCAGTTGATCGCGAATGGTTCCGTTAATATTTTGAGTAATTGTTTGCGAAAACAGGTTCCCGCAGAAAAGGATCGTTGTAAGAAGTGTTAAAAATAAAGCTTTCATGATTGTATGGATTAATTGATTGTTGATGGATTGAAAATTCGATTGAAAAACAGGCTTCGGTTGGTCAAAACCAGAAAAGCGGATAGAACAAGCAGCAGCCCGGTCTGGATGACTTTACTCATGGGGTGGGTGGAGAATATCTCGTTGAAAAATCCGGCTGAAATGTGGAATACGATCGGAAGAAGCATATTCCGGTTCGTTTTGTAATAGAGCCAATTCATGATCAGGACAAAGGGTACCAGGCTCACCACAAAGTTGACGGAATAGATCAGTCCCGATTCGACAAGGTTACTGTGGTAGTAGTCTTTGATAAACGACAAAGGGAAGTGCCACAACGACCAGAAAAAAGCAAACAGCACAGAGGCCGTAAATAAATTGAAACGCGAACGCAAACAATCGGTACCATACGAATGCCAGGCCAGTTCCTCGAGCAGGGGGGCGAGCAACAGGAGCACCCAAACCGGAAAAATACCGGAACTAAAACTGAACGAGCCCCGGAGTTGAAACTGATCAGCAGGGTATCCAAAGAGCAGGGAAATGGCCTGAGCTGCGAGGATACTGACCAGCATTAGAAAAACAGTGATCAGCAGGTACTGCGGTTTGAGTGTTTTGAAATTGAAAAACCGTCTCATGAAATCTTCTCTTAAGGTTTTGTTTGGGAGAATGAACCAGAAGGCGATAAGGACCGGAGCCAGTAAACCTGTAAAACTGAGGATGCTGGTAATCCATTTCATTTCGTGGCTATAAGGGCTAAGGTGACTGATATGCCCACTGATGAACCAAAGCCCCCAAGGAATCATGGTCGCCAGGGTATAAAACGCGAGAGGCCTTTGGTATGCCTGAATAATTTCTGTGGTTTGTACTTGTGCTTTCATTTGTAAAATTGATTCGTTTGAATTTTTTAGCAAATGAAGGCCAAAGCGACAGACCAATCGCCCAAGCGTATAATTTCGGACTTTTTAAGGGTGCGAACCTACACGTTGGTGCCTTTAAAGTGTTGAAGGATAACGGACTGAGATGAAATGGGCAGTGCCAATTTTTTTTGACGAGATAGCTTTACAGGGTCGGTTTTTCAGCGCCTAGTTGAGCTATGTATTGCGACGGTGTCCTGTCTTTATGCTTTTTGAAGATGCTGTTGAAGGAGGATTTTGAGTTGAATCCCGAATCAAGCGCATGGGCCAGAATACTGAACCGGTTGTTTTGAGAAGCCCGGTGAATGAATTCATCCACCCGGTACCGGTTCACAAAATCATGAAAATTCATTTGCTCCTGTTGGTTGATGATTTGCGACAGTTGGTTGGGCGACATATTCAGAGCACTGGCCAAACCGCTTAGCGTGAGTTTCGGATCAAGAAAAGGCTTCTCTGCATGCATGAAATCCAGCAGTTTTTGATGTCCTTCCTCCAAAAGCGCTTCATTCAAGCCCGATTTTTTGTATTTCTCATCCGGCAGGGGCGGCGAGGACTTGAGATCTTTCACATTGTGGGTAAACATATCTTGGTGTCGAATGCCGAAATAACCAATATAGAAGATAAATACAATGATCAGGGTATAAAAAATATAATCGGCATTAAACGAATACGGCACTTCAAACAGCTCGCGTGTAACAAGGATGATCGTGACTGTCAGAAAAATAATGCCGATTGCCCAGATGCAATAGCGCAACCAGTCGAGGTTTATGCCTTCATCGTAGGAGAAGTTATCGTCAATTTGACGCTTATGTTTCCAGGTGAGCCTATAGGCGAGTATGGAATAGCTAAGTCCCGATACCACAAACCCGATTAGCAAGATTGATGAAAATAGTCCAAAATCATCAATTTCTCCCCGGTCAACCATTCGTTTCTGTTCAATGGTGTAGAAGAAAAAGAATTTCGCCATGTACAGATAGGCAATGGCTACTGGCGCAAAATGCAGATAATCAATTCGCCGGATTTTGCTGTCATTGCGCAGTGAATACAAGGTGTATAAATAGAGCATCGGGCCATGCAGCAATGGGAAAGGCGCTGTAACGCCAATTAGGTGCGGATACAGCTCCCAGAATCCCAGATGGTAAAGGTAATATCCCAGCAGGTGAATGCCCATGATGGCCACCCAAGCCGCTAAAATCCGGTCGGTTAGCGCTTTGTTCTTCTTGGTGAAAAGCAGAAACACGATGAAAAACGACATGAAAATACCCGAAGTGAAAATTGCATCCATAGGATTCGCTTTTGTCTTGTAAAAATATCCATTTCCGGATGATTCCGGCAGGCATCTTCAATTTATTCTGAGAAATATAGCCGCAATCCATGCTGTATTCTGGTCAATCTTAACCATCGTCCGTCTGAAAACAACCAAAGAAATGGAGCGAAAAATACAAGAAAGGATCCACGATGCCTACAAAATCTCCCGGATTTCCTTCAGTAAAGCCTTGGTTTTACTGACGCTGAGGGCGAGCGGAGCCAGCAGCTGCGGATCGTCCAACAGCTGGCGGCAGGTGACGATGTGCCGTTCCATCAGATCCTGCTTTTGACTGTTGTTGAGGTTTTTCACTACGGTAATCGGATAGAGCTTTTCACGGTCAATCCAGTCTTTCAGCCCGTTGCCCGGCGGATAGTCCCAGCTCAAGAGTTTCAGTCCGCTACAAGTGCCGTAGTCAATGGCATCGGATGTAAATCGGGTGTTGGTTACCACCCATCCATGAAACGTAAAGCCAGCATATTCCGGTGCTTCCTTTCGCTTGATAATCAGGTCGTCCACCCGGGCCCGGATGTAAAGGGGCACTTTAACATTCTGAATTCGCCCGGCATTCTGTCCGTACTTGCATTCCACAAAGTGCAGTTGCTTGTCTTGGGTGGCCACCACGTCCACTTCGTGTGTTACACAATGGCCTTGCAAGGTTTGTCCAACTTCAACCGAAAAGCCCATTCGTTGCATGATATGACCCACGAAATGTTCGAAGGGGTAACCCGTAGGCCCCAATTCCATCATGGCTTTTTTGAGTTTGTAGCGTGAGGCGACCTGGCTTTTTTTCTTTCGCAAAAGAGTGAAAGCCCGCGCGTAAATTTGCTGCGTACTTACGCCATCGTAAATCCAGGCTTGAATATCGCTGGTCACCTGCTGAATGATCCCCTCTTCTGCTCCGGCATTGCGCAACGAGCGAATAAGCTTTTCAACGGCAAAAGGCTCTTGCTCACCCGATGCTTTTCTTATCAAAATATTTTTGGGAGCTTCTGTTTCCATGTCTGATTCTTCGTCTGTATAATGTGATTGATCTTTTTTTTGGATCTTCTAAAGATAAGGGAAAAAGTCAAAACAGAATCTTTTTGCTGGGAATTGACATGTCGGTTAATATCGGTTTTTTTGTTTTGCTAATCTGGTCATTTGTGCTTCGTGATCTTGACAAAGTGCCCGGATTTTTGTAACTTCAAAAAGCTTGCACCGCGCACTCAGTATCCGTCAGGATTACTGCAGCCATCCGACAGGTTATCCCCATGTATGATGGATTTCGATGGAAAAGAAAATGAACACGAAACGATTAGGAAAGAGGAGGTCGCCATGTCAACGATTCAGCAATTGGACAAAATAGCCATTAATGTCAAGTCTCATCGCTTACTTAAACGCTTACTGAAAGAAAACCCACGCCTCGAAGAGATTATGCGCAGTTCACGCAACGAGACTGAAGCCTTGATTGGCGTGCGCAATTGGGTGTTGGAAGATTTGAAGCAGAAGCCGGATGCATACCGCTTTTACCAACAGGATGGGAGCCGGGTTACGGCCGGGGAATTAGCTTGGTCTGATTTTGCTGCCATCCGTTTGTTGGATTATATTGATTATGCCGATCAGGAATATCCGGATTTGAATTTGCATGGTGAACTGGCTGTGAGCAATCCTGTTAAAATGATTTGGCTGGCCGTAAACTATGGTACTGGTGGGGCCAAGCCGTTCTTCTTCGACGACATGTTGGAGCTTTTTCGCCAGTATCGTGGTGAGCGTAAACGCAAGATGCCCTCTGCCGGACAGTTGGAGGAATGGATGGAGCGTTTTCCGTCGGGCTGTGACCCACGGATCGTGAAGTTGCGGGAGGAAAACCGCGACCGCATCATTCGCGTAATCGTTCGCTTGATTGATGAAGGAGTGGTGAAAAGTGAACGGTTTCATTTTTTGGAAGGCATGTCAGACGAACAGAAATATCTGCAGGTACTCGATTGGTGGACAGATTACCGGTTTCATTTGAAATTTGCTGTTCGCACACCCGAGCTGCTCAACGAGATGCTGGGTAATTCGCTCGATCCCGATACCATGAAAATTCTTTATGAAGCCCGCGATATCGGAATCCCGTTTTTTGTCAATCCGTACTACCTATCCTTGTTGCATGTGCGTGTTCCGTATTTTGCCATTGGTGCCGATCTGGCCATTCGCGATTACATCATCTATTCCCGGCAGCTGGTGAGTGAGTTTGGTCATATTTCGGCTTGGGAAAAGGAAGACGTGGTAAGACCAGGTGAGCCGAATGCCGCAGGTTGGCTGCTTCCTACCTCGCATAACATTCACAGGCGTTACCCCGAGGTGGCTATCTTGATTCCCGATACTGCAGGACGTACCTGCGGAGGGCTGTGTGCTTCTTGCCAGCGCATGTTCGATTTCCAGAATGGAAACTTGTATTTCGACCTGGAGAAGTTGAGACCCAAAGAAGGCTGGACGGAAAAGTTGCAGCATTTGATGGATTATTTTGAAAACGACTCGCAATTACGCGATATCCTGATTACTGGCGGCGATGCGCTGATGAGTTCAGATAACGCGCTTGAACAGATTTTTGAAGCCGTGTGTGTTATGGCTAAGCGGAAGCAGGAGGCTAACCAGTTTCGCTCTGAGGGCGAGAAGTACGCAGAGTTGGTTCGGGTGCGGTTGGGCACGCGGTTGCCGATCTATTTGCCGCAGCGAATCACACCAAAGTTAATTCAGATTCTCACTGATTTCAAAGCCAAAGCCGAGATGATTGGTGTCCGGCAGTTTGTCGTTCAAACCCATTTCGAATCGCCTATGGAGGTGACGCCCGAAGCCCGTAAGAGCATTGAACTGTTGCTTTCTGCCGGGTGGACCATCACCAATCAGCTCGTGTTTACCACAGCGGCATCGCGTCGTGGCCATGCTTCCAAATTGCGGCAGGTGCTTAATGATGTAGGCGTGCTGTCGTATTACACATTTACGGTAAAGGGTTACATGGAGAACAACCACAGTTTTGCCGTTAATGCCCGGTCGGTGCAGGAGCAAAAGGAGGAAAAGGGGTTTGGATACATTCCGGCAGAATATTACGATGACATACGCCAGTTTCCAATGGAAGCTGAACACATGGCGGATAAGATTAAGCAGTTGCGCGAGAAGGAAGATCTGCCCTTTCTGGCTTCCGACCGCAATGTGTTGAACCTGCCAGGCGTAGGGAAAAGCATGACATTCCGGGTGATTGGCATTACCCGCTATGGGCGGCGTATTTTGCAGTTTGATCACGATCAGACCCGTAAGCACAGTCCCATTATAAATAAAATGGGCAAGGTGATCATCATTGAGTCCAAGTCCATTAGCGAGTACCTGCAACAGTTGGAAGGCATGGGTGAGGAAATCAGCGAATATGAGAGTTTGTACGGCTACTCCATTGGCGAAACCGAATTTCGTATCCCGATTTATGAGTACCCTGATTATGACTTTACACCCACAAATGCCATGACCAACCTGGAGGTTGGTTAAGTGAACTACAAGGTTCCGTTCACCAAGGCATAGGCTACAGAAAGCTTAAATCGGTAGAGCGAGAAGCTGGCACCGCTGACTGCGTCAAGCTCGTCGAGCTTGTTCGTTTCCAACAAGGCCTTCTCGTAGACGGGATAGGCAATGGCCGGAGTTGTGCCCGTGATACTCATTTTTTTGCAGTAAGCTTCGTCTCCCTCTTTTCCACGACCATCCTGGTGAACTTCATCGTAGTCGAGCCGGACAATCTTCCCGGCCTGGACTTCAAACTCTACTACGTGTTGGTAATCGAAATCATCGGCAGGCGACTCGCCCCGGTATCGGCCATCCGGAAGATCGAGTTCTGCTGACGGCAATCCGGTTTCACGAATCATCTTTGCATAGCGTACTTTCACACTGTCGATGGGCGAGCGTTCAATCATGAGGTGAATGGCGGCCAGCTGATCAATCACTTTTTGTTGACGGTTGTCTTGAGCATTGAGTGTCGTCACGGCACAGGCGAGGAGGAGAACAAGCAGTACATTTTTCATGGTTGTCGATTTTACTTTTGGTCATTTCGTATTAAGATAAGACAAGGTAAGGCATATTTACCCCTAAGCCAGCTTTTTTCGACTACCCTATTCAGCTGTTCGGCAAGCGGTATTTAGGACCAAAATTAACCGGGGATTGAATGCCCGAAGCGTCGCACTTCTATAATTATTTCCAATAAATTTCGTTCAGTTAGTGAGTTCAGTTCTTTTTTATATTTTTGAGTCGCGTTTAAAAATCTATACCATGCTGAATCGACTACAGATACTCTTTTCCCTATTTTTTATCGCTCTGGTTTCGCTGTCTTTTGCGCAACAAATCCCGAACGCACCCGGAGACCAGACCCGTTTGGTGGTGGTGGTGAATGTGGAGCAAATGCGGGCCGATTACATAACCCGGTATTGGAACCAGTTTCAGCAAGGTGGTTTTCGTCGTCTGATGCAAGATGGAGCAGTTTGTACAAATGCTTCCATGAATTTGCACATTCAGAAGACTGCCACTGGCGTGCCGACACTTTTTACGGGGGTTTATCCCGCCCGGCACGGGATTGTCAACGATTCGTGGTATGATCGCCTGCGTCGAAAGGAAGTTAATGCCTTGCAAGATGACTATTATATCACGGTAGGAAGCGATTCGAAGGAAGGGCAGGTTTCGGCGGCTAAATTGCTTAGTCCAACTGTTGGCGATATATTGAAACTCAATACAAGAAATGTTGCTCGGGTGTTTTCCGTGGCCCTGAATGCGAATAGCGCAGTTTTTTCCTCTGGTCATGCAGCTGATGGTGCTTACTGGATGGACGAGTTGACCGGGAACATGATCAGCAGCTCTTACTATGTAGACCAGTTTCCGGATTGGGTGCGACAATTTAATGATAGGCGGTTTGCCGATTTTTATATCGATAACGATTGGGAACCACTGTTGCCTTTAACCAGTTATTACGAAAGCGTGGAAGATGGCTATTTGCTCGAACCTGGCTATTACGGCAAATGGAATACTTTTCCATACAACCTGAACCGGCTGAAAAAACAGGCAGGGAGCTATAAGATTTTGAAGACCACTCCGTACGGAAATCAGCTGGTTAAAGATTTTTCGCTGGCGCTGATTGAAGCCGAGCAACTCGGTATGGATAGCACCCCAGACTTGCTGGCGATCAATTTTTCGTCGATGGATTATGAGCAGGGATCGTTTAGTCCAAATTCCATGGAGATGCAGGATCTGTACCTTCGGCTCGACCGGAACATGGAGCATTTACTCAACTTCTTGGATCAGCGAATAGGTCGCGACAGGTATTTGCTGATTTTGAGTTCGGCTTGTTCATCGACCTATCCGGTTAATTATTTGAAGGAGGAATTTAATATGCCTGTTGGTTTTGTGGCTCCAGAAAGCATGGTAGCTCTGTTGAAGTCGTTTCTCAATATCAGTTACGGGCAAGGCGATTGGGTCGAATTTGTGAGTGATCAGCAAATCTACCTGAACCGCGATTTAATTGAGAAAAACAGCTTGCATTTGGCCGATGTTCAAGCCAAGGCGGCCTCTTTTATCAACCAGTTTGAGGGGGTGAAGATATCTTTGCCAGCCATTGATTTTGAGCAGGGCGATTACGTAAAAAGTCAGCTGGCTGCGATAGCCAGTTCGTTTAACTTTAAACGGTCGGGAGATGTGCTCTATGTGTTGGAGGAAGGCTGGCAGCCGGAGTATAAATTTAAACGAACCATTTATAATGACAACAGTCGGATTCCTATGATTTGGATGGGGAAAGGCATCAAACGCGGATCGACACTAAAACCTGTTGATGCGATTGACATGGCACCTACACTGCTGCATTTGTTGGGGTACGGAACACCTCCGCACTGCTCTGGCCGTATTTTGGAAGAACTTATTGGGCGGTAGCTCGTTTCGACCCAAATTAATACCTGGTTGAATAATAAAAACCAATGCTGAGGTTGATGGTGTGCCGTCTGAGGTCGTACCAGCGATAGGGAGACTCGGGATCATATTCGTCCCCCAGTTTCCTGAACCAATCCCATTCGTTGTTGATAAACGTATGATAACCCGCCTTAACGACCAGAAAGTTGCTCCATTTTAAACGATAGCGGTAGCCAATTCCGGCTTCGTAGATAAAACCCTTATCCTGCTTCCGGTTGTTGAGGCGAAAACCATAACCGCCTTCGACAAAAGCCAGCGGTGTGTTGGAACCTTTGTTTAAATAGGCTTGGGCATTAACCACTACCGGTAAGGTAAACATGTTGGGATCTTCATAGTTCAAAACCGCAACGGCGACGCCGGTTGACAGATGGTATCCCGAAAACCAGTTGGCCGAAGCCTTCAGTCCATAAGATGAAGGAGAATAAGTATCGGTGTCATACACGTGGTCAGTTTTTAAACTTGAGTGAACGCCATAAAAACCTTCCACGCCATAAAAAAAACCTTGATTCCTGATCAAGCTCTGGGCATGTGCTATCTGAAAACTACATGCGACAATCAAAAGACTTAACGTGAAGGTAATCCGTGTTTTCATTTTTTTTAATTTAACCTGATCCAATTGAAGTTGAAAGATATCAAAATAACAGTTAAAATGGAAGACTGTTGGTTTTGTAATTGTTTTAGTATGTTTGTGTTTTTGATTAGCAGAGGAGAACGATATGGCAAAGAAATTTAAACCCCTTAATTCCGTCTTAATTAAGCCGTCCGGACCGGATTGCAATTTGAACTGCACCTATTGCTTTTACCTGGAGAAATCGGAACTGTTTCACCAGAGTAAAACCCACCGCATGAGTCCGCAGGTACAGGAAGAGACCATCCGGCAGGTGATGCAGCAATCGGGCGACAGCGTCTCGCTGGCCTGGCAGGGAGGGGAACCGACCCTGATGGGATTGGAATTTTATGAGCGTGCCATTGAGTTGGAACAAAAATACGGGCATGGTCAGATGGTGGGCAACGGTCTGCAGACAAACGGACTTTTACTGAACCGGGACTGGGCCAAATTCCTGAGAAAATACGATTGGCTGGTGGGTTTGTCCCTGGATGGGCCCAAGCATATTCACGATCACTACCGATTCGATTTGGGTGGAAAAGGAACCCACCAGCGCGTGGAGGACAATGCAAAAATGCTGCTTGATGAAGGTGTTTCGGCCAATGCCATGTGTTGTGTGACGAGTCACTCGGTTAAGTATCCCGAAGAATTGTACAACTACTTCAAAGGTTTGGGCTTAACTTTCATGCAGTTTATTCCAATTGTTGAAACCGATAAGAACGATTCGTCCAAAGCGGCTGACTTTTCGGTGTCAGCCGAAGACTATGGGCATTTCCTGAATAAGCTGTTCGATTTGTGGCTGGCCGATTTTAAAGATGGCCAACCCACGACTTCGGTTCGTCATTTTGAATCGGTTTTTTACAGCTATGTGGGCCTTGAAGCGCCCGAATGCACCATGATGAAGGAGTGCGGCCCCTATGTTGTGATTGAACACAACGGGAACGTTTATAGCTGCGACTTTTTTGTTGAGCCAAAATGGAAGTTGGGCAATGTGATGCACGACCGGGTGATCAACATGCTGAATTCAAAAAAGCAAACCCTGTTTGGACAGGCCAAGGCACAGTTGCCACGCGAGTGTAAGCAGTGCCGCTGGCTAACCAAGTGCTATGGCGGTTGCACCAAAGACCGGATTAAAGATCCGCTTGACCAGCGGAAGCCGCGCTTTTGTACTTCCTACAAACTATTTTTCAGCCACGCAGATCCCGTGCTTTCGGATATGGCTGTTCAGTGGCAGCAAAGCCAACACGACAGGCAGCAGTCGCAGCAAAGCGGCGGCGTTTACAACGCGTTTGATGACTTTATGAAGTGACCATGATTCAACAAAAAGAAATACGACTGCCGGAATTTAAAAGAGGTTTTCACCTGATTACGGATTTGATTAGCCGCGAACTTCCGGATTTGCCGGACAAAGGTTTGCTTCATATTTTAATCAAACACACCTCAGCCGGAATCACCATCAATGAGAATGCTGATCCATCGGTTCGAACCGATTTTAATTCCTTTATGAATCAATTGATTCCTGAAAACCATCCGGTTTATACCCACACCTTCGAAGGAGCTGACGATATGCCTGCCCACCTCAAGTCGTCTATTTTGGGAGCTGAGCTGACCATTCCGATTACGAATGGGCGCTTGAACCTGGGAACCTGGCAGGGAATTTACCTGGGCGAATACCGTGATTACGGAGGTTCCCGAAAACTGGTGTTAACGGTTTATAGTTAGCTACAAGCTACATGTAGCGTGAACGAACCGCGATTTAAAAGCCCCTGTGAAAAGCCCAAAGGTTTTGAAAGCACTTTGGGGGTGACTGGACTGGAAGCCTGATGGGGTATCCTGAACTTGTTTCAGGATCTGCCGGCAAGCACTGGCTTGGCGCTGGCTGCGAAGCTGATTGTTTTTTGTCACACCCGAAGCATTCTACCTTATTCCCGAAGAACAATCCCTTAGTTA
>NZ_CAXBDD010000018.1:0-50598 GCF_963974515.1 uncultured Sunxiuqinia sp.
AAGCATCACCTTCCCTGCGGTTTCACATTACCGATAGCGAGCTTGTTAAGCTTGAGTTGGTTTGCAGAGCAAATGATGTGGACACCATCGTTCAAATTATTACACAAAACGGCAAAACAAATGAAGCGGGTGATGGAATTGTTTATGTATCCTCTGTAGAAAGGGCGATAAATATAAAAAATGGACAAGATGCCAGTTCCGATTTTAGTAAAAATACGGACTGATGGAAAATTTCAAAAAAACATTTGACAACCTCCTGATTAATACACTTGGTATTAGTCAGGAGGACATCAAATCCGAAACACATTTTACTAATGATTTAGGTGCTGATTCACTCGATTTGGTAGAATTAACGATTGAATTTGAAAAGGCATTTAATATAGTTATACCTGATAAAGATGTAGAACGGCTCCAAACAATTGGTGATGCTGAAAACTATTTAAAAAATAAGTTAAACATTAATTAGAAAAAATTATGAAAACTATAAAATTAATTTCGCTCATTGTAATAGCCAGTTGGTTATTGCAAAGCTGTGCTGTAATTCGTCCTGGAGAAGTGGGAGTTGATGTGCATTTTGGCAAAATAAAAGCAAAAACTCTTGACCCAGGTCCTCACCACTTTTTTGCTCTTTTTGGAAGAAAAATAGTGCGGTTTGACACCCGTGTTACCAATTATTCCAACAACATAAACTTTCATACCAAAGAAGGAATTGAGGTAACTTCTGAAATTACCTTACTCTATCATTTGGTTGCAAATGAAGTTGTTAATGTGTATAAAACCTTCGGAGAAAATTATCAGGAAAAAGTAGTAGAAGATAATCTTATTAGCATTCTTCGGCAAACAGGACTTCAATACAGTGCCACAGAACTCATAATAGAAAGAGCAAAAATAGAGAAAACAGTAAAGCAAAAAATGGACTCCATTGTGGGTAAATATGGTTTTGAAATGGATTTGGTGATGCTCAAACAAGTTGACCTTCCGGCTAATGTTATTGCAACCATTCAAGCAAAGTTAAATGCGGAAGAAACAGCCAAAAAAACTGTTATTGACAATGAAGTGAAAAGAAATGAACTTGACTTTCAATTGGAAAAGGATATAAAGCTCAAAGAATTGGAAATCCAAAAACAACGACTCGATATTGATTTTTACATAGAAAAGCAAAAAAAAGAGGCAGAACGTATGCTGATAGAAGCAGAAGCCATAAAAAAGCAGCAAGAAATTGTGAACTCTACACTTACCGATAAATTAATCAAACTGAAAAGTTTAGAAATAACAAGAGATTTGGTAAAATCAAACAATACCAAAATTATCATTTCTGATGGTAAATCTCCGGTTATTTTAAATGATAAATAAAAAATGAAATGAAAAATTTGAAATATGATTTACCCTCAGGGATTGTTGTTTTTATCGTGGCAATTCCGCTGTGTTTAGGAATTGCTTTGGCATCAGGTGCACCTTTAATGTCCGGAATTATTTCAGGTATTATCGGTGGAATTGTTGTTGGTATTTTGAGTGGGTCGAGTACCAGTGTTAGTGGTCCTGCTGCGGGTCTTGCAACCGTAGTTCTTGCCTCAATTTCCAAACTTGGGGCATTTGAAGTTTTTTCGATGGCATTAATTATAGCTGGTTTTTTACAACTCGTTGGAGGTTATTTCAAAGGCGGAATAATTGCCGACTACATTCCTTCAAATGTAATAAAAGGATTATTGGCAGCCATAGGAATATTGTTGATTTTAAAGCAAATCCCACATGTTGTTGGTTATGATGCAGATCATGAAGATCTATTCGCGTTTGTTCAACCCAATGGAGAAAATACGTTTACACATTTATTTAGCAGTCTGGAACATCTCAACGTTGGGGCTATTATTATTGGGTTAACTGCGTTGTTGTTGTTAATTTTTTGGGATAAAACACCGCTAAAAAAAATACGGCTGCTACCAGCCACCTTTATAGCTGTGCTATTAGGCATTGCATTAAACGAGTTATTCAAAAATTTTATTCCTTCCCTTTTTGTTGAACAGGAACATTTGGTAAATATTCCTTCAACAGGTATTATGGGACTTTTGGAAATAAAATTACCTGCATTTTCAGCCCTTTTCAATTATGATGTATGGGTTGTGGGGCTTACCATTGCCATTGTTGCCTCTTTAGAAACACTGTTAAACTTAGAAGCCGTTGATAACATTGATCCGCATAAAAGAAAATCACCACCAAATCGCGAGCTTATTGCTCAAGGTATTGGCAATATGTTCTCTGGTTTTATTGGTGGCTTACCCATTACATCGGTAATTGTAAGGGGTTCCGTAAACATTGATGCTGGCTCAAAAAGTAAAAACTCCACCATTTTTCACGGAGTGCTTTTACTTCTTTCTGTATTAACGCTAACTCCTCTTTTAAATAAAATTCCGTTGGCAACGCTGGCAGCTATACTTATAGTTATTGGATATAAACTGGCAAAAATATCATTGTTTAAAGAAATGTACAAAAAGGGCTGGGATCAGTTCATTCCATTTGCGGCTACTATTATTGGTATTATTTTTACCGATTTACTGGTAGGAATACTCATTGGGCTTACGTTTAGTATATTCTATCTACTCCGAAGCAATTTAAGAAATCCATTTAAACTGGAGAAAGAAACTGTTTACACCAATGAGACCATCCGAATTGAGTTACCAAATCAAGTCTCGTTTCTAAATAAAGCAACCATAAAAAATACTTTATGGAATATTCCTGAAAATTCAAAAGTTGTTATTGATGCAAGCAAAACCGATTATATTGATAATGATGTATTGGAAATTATAAAAGATTTTAAAGAAGTAGTTGCCCCTGAGAAAAATATTCAACTCAACAAAATTGGGTTAAAGAAAGAATACGAGCTGGTTGACCATATTGAGTTTGTAAATGTGTTGGATAAAAAAACACAACAAGAACTTACCCCCGAAAATATACTCGGTCTTCTAAAAAAAGGAAACGACAGATTTGTAAATGGAAAGTGGGTAAAAAAAGAGTTGCAGCATCAGGTAAATGCTACATCTTCAGGTCAATTTCCAATGGCAGTAGTTCTTAGCTGTATAGATTCCAGAATTACATCAGAAATGATTTTTGACACTAATCTTGGTGATTTAATTTCAATTCGTATTGCAGGTAATATTGTAAGCGATGAAATAATTGGTAGCATGGAACTTTCTCACAAAGAAATAGGAACTAAGCTTATAGTAATACTTGGACACTCCAACTGCGGAGCAATCAATGCTGCTATTTCTGGTCTGAAAGAAGGATTTATTTCGAACATCACTGAAAAAATAAGGCCCTCCTTTGAAAAGGCTTCCGCATTACAGAAAAGTGGTCAAATAGCCGATAGCATTTCAGAGAAAACTTGCCATTTGAATGTGCAGAATTCTATCACTGAAATCTTAAAAACAAGTACCTACCTGTCCGCCCAAATAACTGAGGGCAAATTAGGAATTGTTTCAGCATATTATGATACAACAACCGGAATTATTCGTTTTGATGATTTAATCACATCCACTACAAAAGAATAATATTATGCATATAAAAATAGAATTAATAATTGTTGCACAACTTTTCATAGCCTTCTTGCTGGGTGCAATTATCGGTTTGGAAAGGAATAAATATACTCTTAGCAATATCATAAACCATGTTGTTGTAAAAACGAATTCCATATTAAAGAAGTAGAACCTATTAAATTATTTATAATAATGGATTATCCTGATAAAATATTAGAAAAAAACAATGTAAAACCGACAGCCATGCGGTTACTGATTTTACGTTATCTAATTAATAATAATGTAATGGTTAGTTTAACTGATATTGAAAAACATTTTTATAAATCGGAAAGAACTACATTGTATAGAACCCTCAAAACATTTGTTGACAATAATATTGCCCATAAAGTAGAGGATGGTTCTGGAATAACAAAATATGCCATTTGTCCAGAAAATTGTCATTGTTCAATAGATTCTGATTTGCATGTGCATTTTCATTGTAATGTTTGTGGTGAAACAACTTGTTTGCCTGACAATAAAATACCATCACTTAATTTACCCAAAACATTTATTTTAGAAGAAATAAATTTAGTAGTAAAGGGTACTTGTGATAAATGTAATGAAAGATAAATGCACATACATTGCATTATGTTAGAGCGTAGTTTTGCCTAATATATTAAAAACAGACCCATGCAATTTAGAAAAATAGTATTTACAAGAGTATTAGTGATTTTATTCATTAGCTTTTTAGCTTCTTGTTCATCTAACCTTAACGTAGAAGAAAAGGAAGAAGAGGCTTCATCAGAATTTGTTTCATTAACAAGAGAACAAATGGAAGTGATTAATCTACAATTGATAGAATTTAAGCCAAGAAGTTTAACAATTGAAATACCTGTGTCAGGGAGCTTAGATTTACTCCCCCAAGATAAGGCATTTGTTAGTTCTATTGTGGGTGGTATAGTCAAAGATATTAGAGTGATTGAAGGCGATGAAGTTAGAAAAGGAGAACACTTAGCTACAATAGAACACCCTAATATCATCCAATTACAACAAGACTATATTAACCATCTTAATACGCTTAAATATTTAAAAATAGATTTTGAAAGACAAAGTATATTAAACGATGGGGGAGTTGGTGCTGATAAAAAGTTTCAAAAAATAAATGCAGATTATAAAAATCAACAATCATTAGTTAATGGACTTGAAATTAAACTAAAAATGTTAGGGCTGGATGTTACTAAAATATCAAATGGAGTTATGTTTTCTGGCATACCCATTGTGTCTCCAATTAAAGGTTCTATTAGTAAGGTTAACATTAATTTAGGAACTCATGTAGAACCGCTTAAAAAGTTGTTTGAAATTGTAAACAATGAAAAATTACATGCTGATTTTAGAATTTATGAATCAGATATTAGCAAGGTTGAAAAAGGTCAGAAAATATATTTTACAACACATGCTTCTACAAAAGAATATGTAGGTGAAATACATGCTATTAGTGCTGTTTTTGAGGAAAATCAAAAATCTCTACATGTACATGCTGATATTTCTAACAGTAAAAAAGAGCTTTTTCCTAATATGTATATTAAAGGAAAAATTATCATTGAAAGCATAGACGTATTGGCATTACCAGAAGAGGCTGTTCTTGTAGAGAATGAATTGTCTTACATCTTCGTGAAAACGGAAAAAAATGAAACAGAAGTTGATAAAGCTAGTGAAGATAATGAAGAGAAATGGACCTTTAGAAAAACTGAAATAATTAGAGGAATTAAAAGCGGAAAATATTATCAAATAAAATTGTTGACTGAAATACCAAAAAATGCCCAAATTGTTAGTTATGGAGCTTACTATTTGTTAGCAGAAATGGGTAAAGGAGAAGTGGAAGATGATGATTAATTATAAATTTATTAGCCTAAAAATTATGAAACACCATTATAAGATTATTCTGTTTACTCTGTGTCTTGTAAGTATGGCTGGATTAGCTCAGAATACTAATAAAGACTTTCAAACTACCATTCATTTATTGGATTATATTTCAAAAGATTATCAAGCAGCAGTACAAAATGGGAAGGTGATAGATGCAGGAGAGTTTTTTGAAATGCAGGAATTTAATGATAAAGTATTTACCCTCATCAAAAATAGCAATCTGCAAAACGAAGCCAAAAATCCAATTTTATCCTCTTTAAAAGACTTAACCCTACTAATTAAAAGTAAGGCTTCTCATCAAGAAATAGCTGTAGTCGCTGGTCTTATAAGACATGAAATTATTACCAGTACAGGGATAAAAACAGCTCCTCTTGTATGGCCTGACATCAAAAACGGGAAAAATTTATATGTACAGAATTGTACCTCCTGCCATGGAGTGAATGGAGGCGGAGAAGGTAGGTTGGCGGCAGGCTTAAAACCTGCTCCTACTAATTTTCTAAACGATACCTTGATGCAGGAAATATCGCCCTTTCAGGCATATAATACCATAAAACTAGGTGTAGAAGGTACAGCCATGCAAAGTTTCTCAAGCTTTTCTGATAAGGAGGCTTGGGATTTGGCATTTTATATAAAATCCCTTCGATTTGAAGGTGAATTTGTCGATCAAGCCAATATGCAGAAGGTATTTAACCAGGTGGTTGAAAAGGTTAATTTAGAAAAGGTGGCTACGTTCTCCGATATGGAATTATTAAAATACCTGAAACTTGATAGCAGTAATGCAGACCTATTTCTTACATCTCTGAGGACTATATCTCCAGAGGTTACCGAACGAAAAAACACACTTGATATCGCAAAAAATCATTTGAGAAATGCCCTACAGAATTATATTTCAGGAAAGTATTCCATTGCTCGTGAAAATGCTTTGGCAGCCTATCTTGAAGGTATTGAACCTTCGGAAGCAAGACTAAAAGCTAATGCCCCTACATTTACTGCGAGTCTGGAGCAGCAGATGTTTAAGATTCGCCAAGTAATTGAGCAAAATGCGGATAAATCCGAAGTTGAGGAAGAAATTAATAAAGGTATAACTATGATAGGTCAGGCAGAAGAAATGATGCAGGATAAAAAACTCAGTTATTGGTTGGCGTTTGTATTATCTGCATCCATTATGCTTCGAGAGGGTTTAGAAGCATTCTTAATTCTAGCCTTAGTCTTGTCTCTGATACGTTCCTCTGGAATAAAAAAAGCGTTAGTCTGGGTACATGGTGGTTGGATAACGGCAATATTATTGGGAATAGGTGGTTGGTTTTTTTCGGATTGGGTCATTGCTATTAGTGGTAAGAATCGTGAAATAATGGAAGGCACAATTTCTTTAGTTGCCGTTATTGTTCTTTCTGTTGTTGGTTTTTGGTTGCATGACCAATCGCATACGAAAAAATGGAAAATATTTATAGAAGACAGAATTGGTAAACAACTGAAGAGCGAAAAGATGTTCGGCTTAGCTTTTTTCTCTTTTATGGTCGTCTTTCGAGAAGTTTTTGAATCCATATTGTTTTTACAAGCGATTAGTCTTGATACACAATTAGGCAGTCAGTCATCTATCGGGTTAGGAGTTTTAGCTGCCTTTGGGTTGATAGTTTTATTTGCATTTCTTTTTTTGAAATATTCCAGAAAAATACCTATACGACAATTATTTCGATACTCTGCGTGGGTAATTATCCTGTTGGCATTGATTCTTATGGGAAAAGGTATTCATTCTCTGCAAGAAGCTGGTTGGTTGTCAATTACTGGTTTTCCTTTCTCAATAACCATAGATTGGTTGGGAATATTTCCTACTATTGAAACAATAGTTGCTCAACTATCACTATTGATACTTATGTCAATACTCTATTATTTAAGTAATCGTAAAAGCCAAATGGATTCTAATATTAACAAATAAACTAAAAAAATTATGAGCGAAGCCTGTTCAAAAGAAGTCTGTTTAACAGACGAAGTACAACCAAAAAAAGAAAGTTATTTTGAAAAGTATAAAGCATACTTACCTTCAATTGTAAGCCTTATTATATTATTAACCGGGGTGGCATTTAACCAGTTTGAAATGATATGGTTTAACACTTATTTTCAAGTATTTTTATTTGGAATAGCCTATTTAATAATTGGCGGACCTGTTGTCTGGAAAGCAATAACTCGCATACCTAAAGGAGATGTTTTTAATGAGTTTTTTCTAATGAGTATCGCAACCATTGGAGCTTTTTTTATTGGTGAATATGCCGAAGGTGTTGCGGTTATGTTATTTTATGCTGTTGGAGAGTTATTTCAGGATGCAGCTGTAAACAATGCGAAACGCTCTATAGAATCATTACTAAAATTACAAATAGAAGAAGTGAATGTAGTAGAAAACGGAACAACAGTAATTAAACATCCAAAAGAAGTAAAACTTGGCGAAATAATTAAAGTAAAGTCGGGAGAAAAAGTAGCTCTTGATGGAGAACTAATCACAGAAAAGGCCTCTTTTAACACCGCAGCACTCACAGGAGAATCAGTACCCGATAATAAGAAAAAAGGAGATACAGTATTGGCGGGAATGGTTAACTTAAATACCGTAGCAGAAATAAAAATAACGGCACTTTATGCAGATACTAAGCTCTCTAAAATTCTTAAAATGGTTCAAGAAGCCAGTGGTAGAAAAGCAAAAACGCAACTCTTTATTTCCAAATTTGCTAAAGTTTACACGCCTATTGTTGTATTTCTGGCGGTAGCTCTAACATTTTTACCCTATTTTATTGTAGATAATTATGTTTTTAACGATTGGCTGTATCGTGCCTTAGTATTTTTAGTTATTTCATGTCCTTGTGCTTTGGTTATTTCCATTCCGCTTGGTTATTTTGGCGGTATTGGAGCGGCATCTCGTAATGGCATTCTTTTTAAAGGCTCTGATTATTTGGATAAAATGACCGAAATAGATACTGTGGTTATGGATAAAACAGGAACACTGACCAAAGGAGTTTTTGAAGTACAAAAAGTTGTTTCAGAAAGTTTATCGGAAAAAGAATTACTCCATATTGTAGCTGCAATAGAAACCTATTCAACCCATCCAATTGCCGAAGCAATTGTAAAGTATACCGAAGTCGATTTTAAAAAGGTTGAAATAAAAAATGTGGAAGAAATTTCTGGTCATGGCTTAAAAGGTGAACTAAACAATCAAACTATTTTAGCAGGAAATAGCAGATTGCTTGAAAAATTTAATGTTACTTATGATGAAAAAATTTCGGAAATAACAGACACGATAGTTCTAATAGCCATTGCAGGAAAATTTGCCGGTTACATTACTATTGCCGACACCATAAAAGAAGACGCTGAAGAAGCCATAACAGCATTGCATCATCTTAACATACGAGAAGTGGTTATGTTATCAGGAGACAAGCAATCTGTAGTAGATAAAATAGCAAAACAATTAGGATTGGATAAAGCCTTTGGGGATTTATTACCAGAAGACAAAGTGAATGAAGTTAGTAAATTGAAAGCAGCAGATGGAAAAATAGCTTTTGTTGGTGATGGTATTAATGATGCTCCTGTAATAGCAATGTCTGATGTTGGAATGGCAATGGGTGGATTGGGTAGCGATGCTGCAATAGAAACGGCTGATGTTGTGATTCAAACCGACCATCCATCTAAAATTGCAACTGCGATCAAAATAGGTAAAGCAACCAAGCGAATTGTTTGGCAAAACATTATTTTAGCATTGGGAGTAAAGTTAATTGTTCTTGCTCTAGGTGCAGGAGGAATAGCAACAATGTGGGAAGCGGTTTTTGCTGATGTTGGGGTAGCACTTCTCGCAATTTTAAATGCGGTTAGGATTCAGAGAATGAGGTTTTAATTCATTAAACACATCGTTATTTTCTCTAATAATAGTGAATTTATCTTGGCGAAAAACAACAATAGGAAGCAAGGATTATAGCTAATTCTTCTTTCTATTTAATTCAAATAATCAAGCACTTTCTGCTTTAATCTAACATCCCCTAAACCATCAGAAAGCTCATTGTATGGAAGTAATATGAACGGCATACAAACTCCGTCTTTTGCATATTTGATCCCAACCATTTTTACACCATCTTTTTCATGGATCGACACTTTTAGAATTTCAATCATACTTTTTTCATTAGTAAACTTCTGGTAATCCTCCGGAGAGCATTACTTTAATTGTACCAACAGCTCCGTGAGGTTTTGTGGTAAGTGCCTTTGCAAATGTTCCTGGTAATCCATAAGAATAAGCGTAGCCTCTTCCTTTTACATCACCTGTGTAAATGTTATCACCAATGTTTGCAGCATACACGGTCATTTTTATATCAATGATACCTGCGTATTGGATAGTAACCATTTGGTTATTTGCTCCACCAACTTTCACTACTCCGATCACATCTTCGTTGTAATATAAATTGGTTGTAGTAACAGAAAGAGGATTGGTTTTATCAATCACTACGACATCTCCATATTCCAATGGAACTCCCGATTTATTGGTTAACTGAATGGTTCCAGCTTCAATAACGGGAGGAATACCTCCGCCATCATCAGAAGAAGCTCCACCTTTCGTAATTCTATTTCGAGTTAAATATCTCATAAAGACTACGCTTGTGAAGTTTTGTAATACTGGATTCTTAGAATATGACTTTTGCCGGCTTCAATGCCTATTACCTGAAAATTGTCAAGGCTTGTTTTACCAAAAAGCTCCAATACATCACCATCTCCAAAAGATTGCCCTGAAGTAGCGGTTGGAGCTGTGCCATTTTCTTTATATCGTAATGCCCTGGCTTTATTTGTGGCCGTGCCATCTACTTCAAAGAAAACTGAAGCTGAAATTGCTATATCGGGTACGGTTAAACCTTTGGCTTCGCTATCATCTACGGTTAAATCTTCGTAACCATTACTTGCTTCATCAATGGCAACACGTCCACGCTCACCAGAAGTCCATAACATAAGTTCTTCTAGGTAATCTTCGGTTTGTGCGAAGTTTTGATGCGGATATGGATTCTTTTTACCTGCCATTATGCTACTAAATTTCCTGTTTCTTGATATTCATTATAAAGATTTGCTAAGGTTCTACCTCCCAAATCCTGAAAGTGGGGCTTGTCTTTGAATGATCTCCAATTACCACCCCATTCTAAACCAACGGCTTCACCTAATTGTCCGATACGATCCCAATTGGAATTCGTCCAAAGTGCTTTACCATTTTTGAACTCCACAACATCTACTGCTAATTTGTAATTGTGTGAGCTTTTTCCGCATTTGGCATTGGTTACGACCTTTCCCGGAGCAGTTCTTCCTTTTGCATAGAGCTTATTTTGTTCTTCACAATTGCGTTCTGCCGAAGTAACCCGTAATTCAATACCTTCTTTTCTAGCATTAGCTAGTAGCTTCTTGACTTTCTTTCTAAATTTTGGTTCAAGAGAAAGCAATAAGTAGTCTGTTTTGTAATCAAAATGTTGGTATATCTTTTTTCGGGCGAGGAATATTCCAACACCTAAAGCCACAATTCCTGTGGCGATTCCGATATATACATGTTGCTTTTTTACTTCCATCTACTTTTTATTCTGACAAGTGCATCCTTCCTTTTTCTTTTTGGCTAGGGTGATCAGGTTAATGCTTGTAAATATGATATTCAACGTTAAAAATGTTCCCAATAAAATAGGCATCACTTTACTTTCTTTACTGTCGCTCATGCTCGTTTCTTTTTTTTATAGCGTTTAACTCCTTCAATAATTCACGGTTCTTCTTTTCCATCAGCTCTACTTTCTGTTCCAGACATTTAATCTGTTTTCGTTGTTTCTCAATTATTTCTTCCATTGCTGCTGTGTGATCTTCACTTTCCTTCACTCGTTTTTCTAATTTCTGCGACCATTGCACCCAGTTATTTACGATATTGCTGTTAGCCTGAGCGTACAGGTTGCTTGTTTCAGCACTTTTCAGTTTCTTATCTGTGCGAACCTTTATCAGAATCTCAACGAGCTTCCAAAAGCCCCCAGCTCCAACAATTATTGTTATTAGTTTCCATATTTCCATTTCCATCATATTTTAGGATTATGGAGGTGAAGCTCCGTTGTAAACCATTGGGTGTTGAGCCACATAAGGTTTGATGTTAAACATCAGTTCATCGTTTGGGTCAATAAAAGTTCCAAAGATTGATACTTTGCCATCACTATCAAATGAATAGAAAAACACCTCGCCTTTATTGCTAATCAAAGTTCCAGGGGATGAATTGGTAGGATTATTCAAGGGTTTTGGGAAGTTCAATACCCAACCACTCACTGCACCAGCACCGCCAGCTCTTTTTAATCGAACATCATTTACCAATACCATATTCCCATTCATTACAGAATAGCGGTTTCTTCCAGGAGTATGGTACATGACCGTTCCAATATGAGCTGCAGCAATGGTCAATAATGATTCACGGTTGATGTAATTATCTAGGCGTACCTTTAATTTCAATGGAGTTACCGCTTTTTGGTCGTCTGTTCCAACATTAACAATGGCTTGGGTAGCGATTTGAATCAATCCTGTTACCAGTTCAGTAGCCACCCTGTTATTAAGTAAGGTTGCTAATTTTAATGGAGTGATTACTGATGTATCATCTGTTCCTGCATTGGTTAATGCTTGCGTAGCAATTTTCATTATTCCAGCCAGACTTTCAGTAGCCTGAACCAAGTTAGATTGCATAACATTCCAATCTGCACCAACTGCAGCTTGCGTACCTCCGGCATTATCGGTTAAACAATGTATCACATCATTTGCCTGAACTTCTACACCTGCAGCACCTCCAATTTTACCAGCCACACTTACCGTGTAAGCATCTCCTGATAATCCTGCCGGATAATTGGGATTGGTAGAGCAATCAATAAAACCTTTGTTTTCCCATAAGCCAGTTACTTTATCGGCAACATAGGCAATCAAATTTTGAGGGGTAATGGCCGTAGAATTATTGGCTGGATCATTGGACTCTGCAGCGGTTGCATATTTAGTAATCCCTGCATTAGCTTCGGTTGCTTGTGATGGGTCGATTACAATTCCCGATGCTACCTGAAAACATGTGCCGTCATATATCAAAATGTAATGAACAGTGGTGTTTAAATCATTCGGATCTACATCAACCAAAGTGCCAGCTCCGGTAATTTTCATGATGGGAATTGCTCCTTTGCCATCCACATTCAATGTAGAAACGCCTGAATTTAAGTGGTTAAATTTCACCTCTAACAATAAACCGATTCTGTATGCCTGTGTTAAAGCAGGGCTTAGAACCAATTCATAATCATCCGTTCCTCCGGTAGTACTTCCTGCACCACCCATAGCCAATACGGATTCTAAAACGCTTTCTATTTGACGGTACTGGTATCACCATAATTTATTGTGCTGCAGGAGCTACTCCTTTTATCGCTTGATTCTTTTTGTATTGGCTAAATCCCCATGCAGCAACAGCAATAACTGCTATGCCACCGATGATTATCACTTCTTTAGGAATGCCTTTCTTTTGTTCCTCTTCTTCAGGATGTCCCATACCGACTTCGTAATCTTCGGGTTGTTCACCGGGTTTGAAGAAGTTCATCACATTGCCGACTGTACCTAGTATTCCTTCTGCACCACCTGCTTTCTGATAACCGCTGCCAACTTTGCCCCAAAAGGCACTGCGTTTCTCCTTGCTTGCTGCTTTCTCTTCTTCTGTTTTCTTGGGGCGTTTGTTTTTCTTCCCAAAGAGCTTTTTAAAGAAGTAATCGTATTGGTCTTCACCAGTACCTTGGCCATGTATGTATTCTAGTTCTCCTGCAATCATAATTTCGTTTTTATACAATCATCATTACCCGTAAAGTCGAGCCGTTTACAGTGAATGGAATTAGCGGATAACCTTTACCTACAAAGGGGTATGCTTTCGCTTCCCCAGGAGGTAAATCCACACCGTTTACATTGGCGGGTTGATTCCCCACATTTTTGATAGAACCAAAAAGAAACCCTTGTGGCAAATCCCCATCAACTGCATAATCTTGTTCTGTTACTTGTGCTAGTAAACTCATAGTTCATTCACCTTTTTATTAAGCTGCAGGAGCTGCTACTACCGGAGCTTGTTTGGACTTGTTCAAATAAACCAGCAGTCCAATTGCTCCTAAAACACCAACTACTACAATCAATCCTTTGCCTGCACCCATTAATCCAGCTTGTTGTTTCAGGTTTTCTTTTTTCATTTCTTCCTGTTCCACCTTCTTTTTCAAGCCTTCTACTTTTTGCTCTTCTTGGAGCGTTTTAAGCTCGTTTTGCATGGCATTGTTAATGACTTTATGCCCCTTCAAATCCTTATTGGTAATGGGATTTTTTACAGAACCTTTTGTAGCAGTAGGATCTTTTTTAACTGGTGGTTTTACCGGAGCTTCAGCGGGTGTCCGCTTTTTAACTCGAATCAATGGTCGTCTAGGTGGTTTACCTTTTTCCGCTCTTTTTGTAGCTCTTCGTTCTTTTCGTTTTTTCATCCATTTACCAATGAATTCATCGTACTCGTATTCATTGTTGTCGTCATCTACAAAATTGGATTCGCCTTGCTCGAAGTTCGAGCCGTATATTTTCATTTGTATATCGGGATCTCCCATTAGTGTTCTCATAATTTTCAATTTTAGAGTTAAACAATTTGTTATGCTGCAGCTGGCACTTTTACACCTGCTTGTTGCTTATTTTTCATGCTGTTGTATATGAATCCTCCAACCAAAAGAACCCCTACAATCATCATCATGCTATTGCCTGCAAAACCTGCTTGTTGTGGCTTTGCCTGTGCAGGAGCTACTGCTGCTGGTTGTTGAATAATAGTTGGTGCTTGTGATCGCATTATCTGGGGTGCTGCCGAACTTGGAGCTGCGATGTTTTTCATCACCGAAGTTTCTGCCCTCATGGATTCTGTTTCCGCTCTACGCTGGTCATTTTTCAATGTCCTTTTTTCCATTTTTACTTTATGACGTTCGGCTTTTCGTTGCTTACACTTTCTGGATAAGCATAGAAAATTGTCGTATGCTTCGTCTGATTGTCCTGATAGTCCGTAATTATTCATTGTTCGTATTTTTAAGTTGTTTCCGGAATTGCAACAGATTTGCCTTTGTTCATTTTCCAAATGAACAGACCACCCAAAAGGGCAACAACTGCTAGTATTCCAACTATTTTTATCACTTTGGCCTTGTTTGAATCTGATTGAACTTTTGCTGCAGCTTGATCTTTTTGGGCTTGAAATAGCATCATGCTTTGCATGGATTGTTGTCTCGCTTGATTTTTCAAGTTTTTCTGATTGCTTAACGATCCTGCGAAACTGAAAATAGAGCCAATAGCACCTGCGATAGCCGATACCGGATCAGAGCCAACGGTTACTTTGGTGTCTTTTGCAGCTCCTGCTAAATCGCCTGTGTTAAACGTGTCGTTCTCATCAGGGATAATCTGTTTAGCAAATATTTTAGCCAGGTCGGTATTGAATTGCTTATCGTTTTTGCTGATGGCATAAATAACCGCTTCCGTTAATTGGGAACTACTCGGTTTTGGATCGACATTTACACCATACTTGTACAAAAGCGTTTTCAACTCATTAGGCTGGTCCGCTACGACAATCCCTAATAACTTAAAAATGGCTTTGCCTTGATTATTCAGTTCCGTTGGAGCTTTGAGCTTTTCTTGTACGATCCTAACCATGTTGTTTGCTGCTTTTAAAGGCTGTTCCTATTAATATTCCAGCAACCAGAATTACTCCTGCAATTGCTAATTCACTTTTAATCACATGCTTGTAAAAAGAACCTTCTTCCTTTTTTTCTTCCTTTTCAGGAGCATTCATTCGTTGCCTTAATTCATTCCAGACAATCTGAACTTCATCCGCCAGTTTCATGTCCTTTGGACTTTTATTGGACTTGCTGAGAATTTCTTGGTAATAATTCTCTAATTCAGAAGTGTTCATTTCCACCAACTGATCCAAGAAATCGCCTATATCCACTTTCCCTGTATAATTACTGTGTCCACACGAACCGCAATAATTATCTTCGGGGATATAAGATGAACTGCCACAAGCACCGCAAAAACTATCTTCTTTGGATTGATTCAATCTCAGGATGATATTCTTGTCGGGGTGAATACCTAACAGGTCTTTCACCACTCTTTTTCCTTTCTTTTTGACTAAGAGCTTTACAGTTTCAGATAAGCCCTCCACATCACGGGGAGGCTCATAACCATAATTATGCACCAGTTGCTTGGCTTCTTTCGGATTCCCGAATACGATGTAGTCAATCTTGTTTGGTGTAAATCTTGACTGCCTTTTATTGTTTCTATTTCTCATTGGTAATTCATTTTTATTGGTGGAGCTACCCATTGTCGTTAACCAAAAACAGCCAAAGCGAGCGTGATACCTCTACTTTGGCTGTTTATATCCTATGGCAAAGCCTCACTAAAAGGAAACTGCTTTGTGCATTTCTCTATCGTCTTCTTCGGATCAACCTTCGAGGTCTTCTGCCCCCAACAATTCTTCGACTTGGTCTTCGCTTAACACGTTTCACAACACGTCTTTTCCTTGTTGGTTTTAAACCGAATGCTGTCGATTTCTTTTTCCTTAGAAGGTCAATTTGAGGCAGTCCAGTTGTTCTTGGAACAGTGGATAATTCAGCAACATTGTTACCTTTTAACAGGTTACCCATGTTCGCTCTTGCCTTAATTGTAAAGGTGAAAACCAATGTCACACCATCTTTTACTAAAACCCTCAACGAATCTTGACCGGTAACATTCATCTCGAAGTTATCATCGTCAATTAGCGTTTGCGTAAAGTTTTGCGGTGAAGTAGCATTCCTTGGTTGATACACCCTTTCGGTATTGCTACCGGAAGCTGTTCTTTTCACAACTTTCAGAACATTATCAAATTGCAATGGATTTGAAACGGATAGTTTCATTCCTCCCACCTTAAATGGATTTGCTTTTGATTCCTCTCTTACTTCTTTGTGAGAAGATTCCTCAACAACCACCGTTACTCCAGCTGGCTGAGCTGCTTCTTCGTTTGCTCCAAAAACAATTGCTTCTGCATCTGCTCTCGAAGCATTTTTAACAACTACGGTTAACGTCCTGTCATTAGGATCAATTCTCCCAATGGAAGACGTTTTGTAATTGTCGTAATCTTCGTCATCATCCACATCAACATATTCAACTTCTTCTTCCTCAAAGTCGTCTTCGTAATATGAATCCTCATGACCTTCAAATCCAGAGTCGAAGTCATCTTCATCGTAATCACCATCAAAGTCATCATACCTGTCTTCGGCATCATCCTCGTAGGCTAATATATCGTCATCAAAATCTCTCATGATTTCTAATTTTTATCGTTAATAAATAAGTTTCATTTTCAGGGTTTTCACCTGTGGTTGCTAACTCTTGTCAGCACCTTCGCTTTTAGGCTTGTTTTCACCGCCTTTTTTTGCCAACTTTTTTGCTTTGGCTTTATCCAATGCTGGCTTCACTACAAATGCCCCTAATACTGCTCCGGCAACTAATATTCCTAGACCAACGGGTACACATATTTTCCAATCAATGTCTTTCATCTGTATAAAATTTAATTCGCAACGGCCAGTGGAACTGACATTTCATTGCTTTCGTTTTAATGATTTTTAAATGCTTTAAAACAGCTCTTTCTCAAATGGTCTTTAAACCAAATACAGGTGCTAAAGTCTGAGCTTTTTGAAGGTATTCCGAGGTGTAAGATTGTACCTTGGTACAATGAGGTGGGGAGGTGTTATCGTGAGAAGGGAATTGAAATTGGTACAAAAGTTTTTGAAAATATTTTGGTTTTATATTTTCTTCAATCGCTCGTTTAGAACAATCTGATTTTTTGCATAAGTCTCTACCATTTGAATTAATTTGAACTTAATTAAACTTTTCCTTGCTTAATTAAGTTAAAAATACCTCTTTTACGGTATTGTTTAGCATGATTCTAAATAAGAGATTTGTCCTCGAATTTAAATTTATCTTAATTAGGCATGAAAAAAATACTTATCACTATAACGGCAATTATAGTAAGTTGCGTAGCAGTTTTCGCCCAAGAAGCAACTATCGAAGGGAATATAAAACAAATAGACAGCACAACTGCCTTGTCGGGTGTGGCGGTTTATCTCGAAAAAACCAATCTTGGGGCATCCACTAACGGCAACGGCAACTATATCATCAAAAATGTACCGACAGGAAATTATACTTTGGTGGTTTCTGCTATCGGCTACTTCACTCTCAAAAAAGAAATAAGTATTGGAGTTGGCGAAACTTTGAAGGCAGACTTTACATTAGTGGAATCCGTTACAGCCCTTTCAGAAGTAGTGATAATGACAGGAGGTAATACTGGCGTAAAAAACATACCAGGTTCAGTATATTATATATCACCGAAGGAAATTCAACGATTCAGCTATACTGACATTAATCGCACCTTACGTACCGTGCCAGGTATTAATATGCAGGAGGAAGATGGCTTTGGGCTTCGGCCTAATATAGGATTAAGAGGTACAGGTGTAGAGCGTAGCTCCAAAATAACTGTGATGGAAGATGGAGTACTAATGGCTCCTGCTCCTTATGCAGCTCCTGCTGCTTATTATTTTCCTACAATTGGTAGAATGCAAGCAGTTGAAATATTAAAAGGTAGTAGTCAAATAAAGTATGGCCCATATACTACAGGAGGAGCAATAAACCTTATTTCAACTCAAATACCCAATGAATTTGGTGGAAGAATTAACCTGTTAGGAGGAAGTTTTGGAGGCCGAAACCTACATGCCTTTGTTGGAAATTCTCACAAGAATTTTGCTTACATGGTAGAGACATTCCAATACGGATCCAACGGGTTTAAGCAATTAGATGGTGGAGGAAATACTGGATTTGACAAAAAAGATTACCTCGCAAAATTTCGTATCAACACCAATGATAGTGCGAAAATATACCAATCGCTAACATTTAAAATTGGGCAGACAACTGAAACCTCTAATCAAACCTATCTTGGTTTAACTCAAGAAGATTTTAATAACGATCCTTACCGCCTATATTCTGGTTCTCAAGTTGACCAAATGAATACTGAGCAATCGCAATTCTCATTATCTCATGTAGCAAAATTTTCAAAATTATTTGACATAAAAACTACCGCCTATCGTTCCGACTTCAAAAGAAATTGGTACAAACTCGATAAGGTGAAGGATAGTACAGGAACGAAAACGAGTATTGGGGATATATTAGAAAATCCCAATTCATATAACGATGCTTATGCTATTCTTAAAGGAACAACAAGTGCCCTTAATGATGCTTTATTTGTAAAAGCAAACAACCGTTCCTACTATGCTCAAGGCGTTCAAACAGTTCTAGGATTCAATTTCACAACCAATAAAATAACTCATGATATTGATTTAGGTTTTCGGATACATCAAGACCAGATTGACCGTTTCCAATGGAATGATGGATATGCAATGGACAACGGTGTGATGAAACTTACCAATGCCGGAATACAAGGAACCGAAAGCAACCGTATTGAAACAGCTAATGCTTTAGCAACTTATTTACAGTATAAATTGAATATCGGAAAACTCACGCTTACACCTGGCGTTCGTTATGAAAATATCACCCTCTCAAGACAAGATTATGGCAAGAATGATCCAACTAGGTTAGGGAATGATCTATCTGAAAGAAGCAATACAGTAGATGTTTTCATTCCTGGGATTGGGCTTGACTACCGCTTCAACAAACACCTGAGCACCTTTGCTGGTGTTCATAAGGGATTCTCTCCTCCTGGCTCAAAAGAAGGAACAAAACCTGAAGAAAGCATCAATTATGAACTGGGCACTAGGTATGCAAAAAATGCACTGTCAGGACAAGCAGTTATTTTCTTTAATGACTATAGCAACTTACTTGGGACTGACCTTTCTGCTGCAGGTGGTGGAGGCACAACTGATTTATTCAATGGAGGTGAAGTACAAACAAAAGGGTTGGAGTTTCAACTGACTTATGACTTGTTAGCCACTCAAAAAAAGAGCGCATTTAGCGTACCCTTAACCATAGTTTACACTTATACAGATGCTAAATTCCAAAACGATTTCGATAGCGATTTTGAAGGCTGGGGGGCAGTTGCAGCTGGAGATCAGTTTCCATACATGGCAAATAATCAGTTTTCATTTATTCTCGGATTAGAACATCGTAAGTTTAGCATCAACCTAAGTGGTAGATATATGGACGAAATGCGAACTGCTCCTGGACAAGGAGATATACCTACTAATGAAAAAACCGATTCGTATTTTGTGATAGACGCAAGTGCAAGCTATAATTTGCACAAGAACATGACCCTTTTTGCCAATGCAACCAACTTAACGAACCAAGTGTATGTTGTAGCAAGAAGACCAGCAGGTTTACGACCTGGTATGCCAAGAGCATTTAATATCGGTTTAAAAGCAAACTTTTAGCAAATGGAAGGTTGTTATAATCATTAAAAAGTGATAATTTCAAAAAATTAAAAACAACTATTGAAGAGATTAGGAGATGATTTTATTTGAACCACTATCTAGTCCAATCATGCGGATAGCCCATCAACCATTCCACCCAAACAGGATTTAGTTTTCCGTTTTCTTTTTCCTGAATCACACCATCAAGGTATCTTCTCTTTGCTCTGTGGATAGAACTTTTACTTCCTGGTTCGCCAACTCTGCCGTCATTGGCTCGTGGGGTTGGAAACATTTCTAAAAAGGCAATTTGTTCAGCTAAATTCCCTTGTGGATGTTTCAGATAGCGTTTAGCCAAGGAAGACGGCTTCATATCAGCTCGTTTGCCATCGCTTGCTTGTGGGGTAAGAAATACTTTTACCGTGTCAGCCAAGTTCAAGCTATGCGTGATTCCATTCTTGCTAATCCTTCTGAATTTATCATTCAGGACAATGTTGTTGTGTTCGTTTTCTTGTGTGGTAGGCGTTGGTAGTAGGTCAAGGTATTTCTTTGCCAACTTAGGAGCTGCATGAAGTTTCAATATGAAGTTTCCTCTTTTCGATTCCTTACTATTCCATAACAATACTCTTTGGCTGGAATGCCATTGCTTTTTTGCCAAGAATAACTTGGTAAACACCTTAGATTTTCTTTTATCGAAAGACTGCAAACATAGCTTGCCTGTTTGCTCTAAAATTGATTCTTGTTCGTTCATAGTGGTTATATAGCAACATTGGAATTGGAAAAGCAGCTAGTTACTTTTCCTTTTCTAACGTTTGGATAATAGATTCGATTTGTAGGATAGATTGAAAGAGAATGTATGCCAGTTGGGGTACGATGGAATTTCCTAATCCTTTAATTCTGTCCATCCTTTTGGAAACCCCATGAGCCACTCGACCCACGTTGGGTTCAGATTCCCAGATGTTTGAGAGACAACCATCGCTAGGTTGAGCTGTTTCCCAAGTCGGTATCGTCTTTGAATCGAAGGATTGCCCAAATGCCCCCGATTCTTCATGTCCCCAACTACCGGAATTGGGAAGAACTTCAATTTGAGATTCAACGGTTTTCCAGTATTTGTCTTGTTCTTGTTTTGTTTTTGCTCCAAATCGGTCTTTTCGGTAACTGATAATCCAAACTCGATCCCGTTTGTGCCATGCACCGATACCGCAAGCTGGTAGTACAAAAACTTCATTGTGGTAGCCTTCGTTTTCCAATGAATCGAGTACTTCATCGAGTGCCATTGTGATGATACCAGGAACATTTTCGCCAATAACATAATTTGGTTGGAGTTCCTTAATGATTCTAAGCATTTCCGGCCAGAGGTAACGGTCGTCTGTTTGTCCTTTTCTTTTTCCTGCATGACTAAATGGTTGACAAGGGAAGCCTCCACTGATAATGGAAACGGGTTTTAATACTGCTTTACCAACTTCTTTGATTTCATCAAAAAGTGGTGTTTGAGGGAAGTGCTTGTTCAATAGATCCTGACAGTATTTGTCTTTTTCTACTTGCCATAATGTTTCTATACCGCTCCAATGAGCAGCAAGGTCAAAGCCTCCAATTCCAGTAAATAAGCTCCCATGTGTTAAGTGATTTGTGTTTGGCATAAATCAATGATTTATTGCCAAAGTCTGGTATCAAATTACAGAAGCCCAGGTACGGAATTGTACCTCGGTACAAAGATTGGGATAGGTGTTATCGTGAATGGGGGATAAAAATCGAGACAAAAAAGGTTGAAATATATTTATGCTATAATTTGCCACTAATTTCGGTTTAGTGGCATAAATTGGGTTTTCAAACATTTACCAATAAAACTGAAAATAGGCATTTGTTTGTTTGCAAACATTTACCAAATTTGTGTATATTTGGCAAATGTTGGAATTAAATACGTAATCATGTTAGAGTTCTATAAAACACAATTAGTCAAATATTTCGCTAATCAACCCTATATAACTAGGGAAGAACTGTATTCATTCTATGAAAAGTATGATCCAGAACTAAAAGAGACGACTTTTAGATGGCGTATTTACGACTTAAAGAAAAAAGGCATTATTAAGCAAGTGAAAAGAGGGGTATATGCCATTTCATTCAAACCAAAGTACACTCCATTAATATCAGATCAGCTTACCAAACTCACAAAAATTGTCGCTAAAGAATATGACGATATTAATTACTGCATTTGGTCAACCGAATGGTTAAACGACTTTACCCAACATCAATTAGGAAAGTTTTTTACCATCCTGGAAGTAGAGAAAGATTTTCTTGAAAGTGTTTTTGAAAATTATAAAGAGCTAAACCAATTGCGTGTTTACCTGATGCCGGATGAATTGGCAATGGAGAGGTATATGGATGGCGAAAATACGGTGATAATAAAGCCTCTTGTGAGCCGATCACCTTGCTTAACGACTAATCAGGAAGGTAAGCCAAAAGATAAGTTCAAAATTCCTTCTTTAGAAAAAATGTTGGTCGATGTTTTTTGTGATAGCAAAACCTTTTTTGCTGTACAAGGAAAAGAAATGGAACATATCTACGAAAATGCCATTAGCAGATACAACATCAATTTTACGAAACTATTTAGTTATGCCAAAAGAAGAGGCCGAGAGGATGTGATTAAAGCATATATAACAGATAATTTCCCTGAATTAATTAACGATTTATTAGAATGATAGACCCAAAATGTTTCACAAAAGAGTGGATTGATAATTTCAAGAAACAGAAAGAGTTCAAGCGGATTAATCCACCAGTTTTAGAAAAAATGATTCATGCTCTTTCGCTGCTTCAACATTTATCAGTAAATGGATTGGAGTTTACTTTCAAAGGGGGGACTTGCCTGATTCTACTATTAAAAAATGCTCAACGGTTCTCAGTAGATATTGATATTCTTACTACCCAATCGAGAGAAGAGATTGAAAAGGTACTGGATAAGGTTATCGAGAAATCTGACTTTATTCAATGGGAATTAGACGAAAAGAGAAGTTATAAGGCTGGTGTGCCGAAGGCTCATTACGAATTTACCTATGCTTCTGACTTGAACAAATCTGCAAACTATGTGCTGCTGGACATACTTTTTGAAAAAAGTGATTACCCTGCTACCAAGGAGGTAATTGTTGATTCTGAATGGATTGAGATACGCAAAGAAGTAAAAGTTGTTGTTCCTACCGTTGAATCCAATTTAGGTGATAAACTTACCGCATTTGCTCCAAACACTACCGGAGTACCTTACAAGAAGAACAAAGAACAGGAAATCATCAAGCAGTTGTTTGATGTAGGATGTCTATTTGATGAAGTAGAACATATTGAATTGATTGCTGAAAGCTTTTCAAAAATTGTAGCCAAAGAAATCGTGTACAGATCGTTAAGTGTTCAAGCCGATGACGTACTGGAAGACATCATTCAAAGCTCCATTCTTGTTGCAAAGCGTGAGAAAAATAAGGAAGAACCACATAAATCCAATTTCAAAGAAATTCAGCAAGGAATAACCAAGTTTGACTCTTTCCTAATGAGAGGAAAGTTTAAAATTGATGAAGCCATAACCGTTGCAGGTAAAGCAGCATATATCGCTGCAAAATTGAAAGCAAAGGATTACTCTCCAATCGAGTACTTTGAGGATAATAAATTAGATGGAATCCTTATTGAAGGTGATCTAGCAAGCTTTAACAAGTTTAAGAAATTGCCCGACAAGGCTGGATTCTTTTATTGGCACAAAGTCTCGTTATTGCTAAACAAATACTTTCCAAATCGGTAAATCACGAATAACCTATTCATGGCTACAATTCACAAATATCTTAAACGATCATTCGATTTAATTAATAACGTTAATGGATCAGATCACAAGTTTATCATCAAAGTTTTTGGAACTCCGAAACATGCTTATAGTGGAAGAGAGATGTCTTTTGAAAGAAAACGGCATCAATATCATTTTAATACTACCACATTAGTAAGAAAAGGTGTTCAAACGGGTAAAGAATTGGAGTTAAAAAGAGAGAAGGAAATTGAACTGTCAAATGGATGTCTCCGTCTTTATACTCAAGGTAAAAATATTATTCCCAATCAAATTTCCTATTCAGACATTGATGAAGTTCCTCCTTTGAAAATTATCAATGGACAAATAACAGCCTTATCCACCAAAAAACAATCATTTTACAAGAGCGATCAGTATTACAGAGTAATCTTCCCTTTAAACAAAAAGGTTAGTTTATTTGGCGACTTCCGAGGTTGGACGTATTCAATAGATGAAAAACGAGTTTTAGAAACTTTAATGAAGCTTCAAATATCTGACACAGAATTTCATTTTTTCACCTATAACAAAAGCAAAAAAGAACACTACTTCGTAATAGATTCCACCTCTAAAATCCAATTAGATAATTTTTTACGAATTGCAAATTCAATCCTTCTTAGCTATGCTTTTCTAAAAGGTGATTACCACGGAAAACAGGCATATATTTTAACATATAGTTATGGTAACTTTAAAAACCCTTCCAGTTTATCTACCATGATAATGGCTGGTGAAGTGTACAATGGCTTTACTATTCATTCTACAAAACCTTTTAGTGTTGTCCAGTTACAAAAGAAAATTCGACATAAAAAAGACAGGACTGGCAGAATCATCGGTTCTGATACCGCTTGGGCAAATAAGTACATGGTTGAATTTCCTGAAGAATGTTTTGAAAAAATCTGCTCACAGATTTACTCCAATGGCGGTGTGCTGCGAGCTGTGATCCTTTATGTCAATAATCATCGAGCTACGTTGGAACTCAAAATCCCTACGTTATTTGTTGCCATTGAAAACATTACTAAAATCTTGGTGGGAGGCGATACTAAAAATCCTTCTATTATTGAAGACCATGAAATTATATCCAAAATCAAAAAGGTAATAAAATCTTCCGTCAAAGAGATAAATGCAATCAAGCGAGAGCATAAGCCTACGGGTATAAATGAAGACAAAGAGTACGAAGCAAATTTTGAAAGGATAACATCAAAGCTTCATGCTTTTAATCAAGGATCTAACAATAAGAAATTAAGCGATCCTTTTTCCGAACTTGGATATAAATTGACTGCAGAAGAAAGGGAACTTTTAATAAGGGATCGGAACAAGTTTCTACACGGAGATGACTATTCGTCCTTTGATGATAGTTTCGATAGTGAGTTCAAAGAACTTTTTCATATCAGTATGAGACTTCAAAAACTAATCGCTGTATTGCTTCTCAAACAATCTGGATATTCAGGGTATATCCTCAATAATGCCAAGATTTACGATTATATCTCGGAAAAGAATTTGAAAGAACCTTTTTTTGTGAAAATATAGTTGTTATTTCTTTGGAATGACGGCACATTAATGCGTGTTGACTATTAGAGAACTGGATTTATTCTTTTACATCCCCTCAAATTCAAATATTTCTTCTAGCTCAATTCGTTCAGGCAACCCTTCTTCTAGTTTTGATAGTAATTTCACATGGTCAAAACCTACTAAACTTCTTTCTTCAAATTTTAAACAGTCAGGATGCTTCTTTAGAATGAATATCGCCAGATGCCTTGGAATACCAATATTTTGGACTTCTATTACTTTGTAATCAGTTGTTCCGTATTCGAGAAATTCAGCCCAATTAACTCCTGAATTACTGTGTCCTAATTTACCATCAAGTAACTGGTAAAAATTCTCAAAATAATTTTTAAACTTAAATCGTAAAATATTGTCGATTTTGGTTATCAATTCAATTATAACAAAGTTAATAGCATGTGGGTTTGATGCAATAAACACTTGACTTTGATTATTGTTATCAAAATAAATCCCTTGTTTTGTGTAGTATTTAATAGCATTAGTAATCATTAAGTTTAAAGGAGTTGAATTGATCCAATTAGTCATAATGGTTGCGTAATAACCAAGACTCTTCTCTGATTTATACATAGGGTTTCTTCCACCAGACTCTTCAATATCCCACCGATAATACTTGCTAATTCTTTTTAAATTCAATAAAACAGAATCATAATCAATTTCGGAAGGAAGGATTTCATTACTTAAATTTGGGGATGTGTAAATACTATTTTGGTATTGGGCTTTAATCATAGGGGAAGATGCCAATATCTTCACGGGCACAACATTTTTCTTTTTTTCTTCCTGTAGCAGTTTCTTTGCGTTATCATTTTTAGCAATAAAGTTTGAACGTAACACCGAGTCGTCCGAACGTAATTCATGGATTAAAGTAATATTAGCATATTGAACCCAAATGTTTTTCTCATTATTTGAAGCGTTTTTTTTGGTATATGCTTTTCCAGAAAGGGCAGAACCAATGTTTTTAAAAAAATTCTCTTTCCCTGAAATTACTATTGGTTTAATGGGCTTAATGTTTTTTTCTTTCACAACATCTAAGTCTTTTGTTGGATTATCCCATCTATTTCCTTTTTGAACAACTCGTGTGCAAATAATATTTCCAGATAATTCTTTTGTTAATCGCCCAGCTCTACCTGCTAGATTCCAAAAATCTATATCAGTAAACTTGCTTAATCCAATTGCGTTACTGAGTATAAATATATTTTTAGCCGGTAGATTAACACCTTCTAGTAAAGTGGAGGTACAAAAAACGTAATCAATTATTTTATCAGTGAAAAGTAATTCTACTTTTTCTCGAATACGCTGTGGTAAGCTCCCAAAGTGAAATGCAACTCCTTTTTGCAGACACTCTATCAAAAAGTACTTCTCATGTAAATAATCCTTAATTAAATCAATAACAAGATTAATTTGTTCGTTATTCTTATCAGGGAGACTTCGTGAAAAATTTAAAGCGTAGTTTATTGTATCTTCTTTTGTGTTACAGTAAATAATGCTTTTTTGAGTTCCGGTTAGTTTTTTCAACCAATAAAAAAAGTCGTTATTACCAAGATTAATAGGAATGTTTTCTTCTGAAGAAAATTCACTTAATAAAACACATCGAGATTCAACTAAGTCAAGGAAATACCTATTTTGAGACACAGGAGAGTTTTTTATACTTATTTTTTCATCAGTACTTTTTTCAAATAGTTGAAGAAATATTTCTGGATTGGGAATATTAGGCGATGCAAAAAACAGCTTAATACTTTTCCTTTCAGCTTGTAAAATCGAATAATAATACAAAGGACTTCGGGTATCTTTTGCTGAAATAATTTTCTGAGCTTCATCAACAAATAGATAATCAATTTTAGGATTGCTCATTTCAGATAAATACGCCATTAGTCTTTCCGGTGTAAATACAAAAATATACCTAGCCCCTTCTTGTTTGTAAAATTCAGGGACAAGTGGATGTGCAAGTATTCTATAATTCTTAACGTCCTTGAAGTCTTTTTTCAACCTTAAAACTGTCTGATTGATTAACGCTCTAGTAGGTACTAATATGATGATATTATCTGTTGCTTTATGTTCTGTTATTAAAAACCGAATAAAAGCATTTATGATAAATGATTTACCTAATGATGTTGGCCCAGAAAAACTAAAGTGATTATTGTTTTTCAATAACTCAAATATCTCATATTGTGCATCGGTAAAAATAAATTCACTTTTTGGAATTTTTTGATAGATTTCTTTGATTGCTTTTTCTAATAAATATTCCGAGGAATACTTATCAAATTCATTATTGTCAGACTCAAGAAATTTAATTGCAGGGAAGTTCCCCAATTTCATTAATATAGAGCTAGTGAAAAATTTATACGTAGGGTCTGTTCTGTAATCGCCAACTAGTAAGCTTACAACTTTGTATGCTTTGTTTTTAGCTTCTGAATTGATAAAATGTCTGCAAATCGAAGAAGATCAATAAACTCTTTTTTATTTAGGCTTTCTTTATCTAAATGGAAAAAATTAAAAGCTTCATTTTTTTCAACTTTTAAAAAAAGCTCTTTGAAGTATTGGTCTGCTAGAACCTTTGTCGCTGATTCTGATATAAATCTCATTTCACTATCTTTTCTAGAATTTCATTTCTACTAGCATCCAAATTTGTGAAAGGAAGTACATATAGATAAAAATTATGTCCAGATAGCTTATAGTCAGATATTTTCTTACCAATGTGAGTAAATCTTCCTTGAATTTCTGTTTTGATTTGATCTTTTATTTTCTTCCTAAAATCCGCATTGGCAAGTTTCATGTCTTCATTTGAAATAGTGATTTCATATCCTACGAAAATCCCAAAAGCGTTATCTACCTCAAACTCATTTTCTTTTTTTGGATATATAATCCTTTCAAGAAATATTTTTTCTTCTTCACTAAAAGTTTCTTTCTCCAAGTGGTCACTAATTAAGCTTTTTTCATAAGGAAGCCCACTTTTAGTGTTTCCTTTAGAGTTTATTTCATTTTTAAACTCGTGGATAGATTTGAAGGCTTCTGAAATTGCTGAAGTTAAGTCCGCAACAGTTTTTGATTCACCAAAAATCAATTGGTAATTACCATCATTCAGTTTTAAAAAATGAACTCCATCCGAACCATTAACATAGTGACTGGTTGATGTTTTAAGTTCTAATTTTGATAAAATTTTTGGAGCATTAAGATGCGATTCCAAAAATGAATACAGTAATAGCTCACCTAGTTCTCCTTTGTTTTTTAAATGTTCTATGAACTTTTCCCGTGCTTTTTTTGAAAGATGACCAGGCTTAGATTTGTATTTTTCTCTTACTTTTCTTGAAAGAGAGTAATTTATCATGGGTTCAATTAAATTATCTTGCAATTGGTCGTAATCAAACTCATTGGCATTCGTTTTTAGAATGAATAAATTCAATACATTTTTCTTATTATCATCCAGTTTAAATGTCCCCTGATGGTCAAAAGCATCCAAAAAATCAAAATCACCAATACTCAATTTCATCTATCTGATATTTTTATTACTTCATTTCTTCGTTAATCAAATCTTTTACTTCAACATCCAATAATTTGGCTATCTCAAAAAGGACTTCCAGTTTTGGTTGTCTTCGGTTTTTCACATACCCGTTCACCATGTTGTAGCTTTTGCCCAACTGATCGGCTAACCAAGTTTGTTTAATCCCCTTTTTATCAAGAACCTCTTTAATTCTGTTCATAACATTGTTTTTAGAACAAGATTTTTTTTGAAGGCAGAAAGATACTTAAAATGATTGATAACTATATCGAATAATGATATATATATTAATGAGATTTGGAAAGAATTATGATAGGCAAAGGAGGGAGTGTACTTGCAGCGTTTAGTAATTCCTAATTTGAGCAACTATTTTCTGTTGCCGAACTTTATTGGTAATTCCCAATTGCAACATCGCAATTTTATGGCCGGAACGGAAGGAGTCAGGGCTTTCTTCCACCAATGCACCATTGCAGTAGTCAATGCTTCCGTTTTCGTAAATGGGATAGAAAAGTAATCGACCTTTGTACACTCGGTACGCTGCACTATGACTGTTTATAGTGTACGTTTTGAAAGGAGCTTTGTAGGGACGTTTTCTTGGAGTTTGTCTGGTACGCTTTGCCATTTACCCCTTGAAGTTTTTCATTTTTGCTTTGGAGATATTTCCTTGTTTGTCGAGGAAATACAAAAAGCCTTTTTGCTTTTGGATATTGGTATTGGCGACCACAACTTTATGGGTAGATTTTGGTTTTACTTCCGCTAAATTCCCATCTCTATTGATGAAATAGAGCATTCCCTTTTTTCTTTTGAAGTTGAGCGTTTTGACTAATTCCATGTTTGAAATTTTAAATGTTGGATTTTGAATTATAAATTTTTGGAATTAGGCTTTCAATAAGCTGTTGAACTATTAATTTTAACCTCATGAAAAAGGATAATCTAATAGTTGATAAAAGTTTTGAGTTTGCCTTAAATTCAATTGAGCTGTACAAAGCTTTAGTAGCAGAAAAAGAATACGTTTTATCAAAACAATTTCTCCGAAGTTCAACAAGCATTGGAGCAAATGTGGAAGAAGCAATTGCTGGTGAATCTCGAAAAGACTTTATACATAAAATGGCTATTGCAGCTAAAGAAGCTCGTGAATCAAGGTATTGGCTAAGATTACTTGATAAAAGTTCATTGGTAAATACAGATGTAACTATCCAATTAAACGGCATTGAAGAAATTATCAATATTCTTACGGCTATTGTAAAAACTACGTCTGGTAAATAATTCAAAATTTCTAATCTAAAATTCATAATTCCTAAAATGCGGTATTGGGTTTTTCTTCGTGATGCCGGAGGTATTTTGTAATCAAATGAACAACGGCCTGACTTCGGTTGTTGAATTTGGGTGTATCGTTCATGTTCATTTCTTGCAGCATCATTTTGATTTTTTTCGCCTCATGAGTGTCGATGTACTTTTTTGCTGCTCTGATAAAGGCTTCACGGCTTACTCCACGTAATCTCAGTCTTCGCATATCCACATACACATAGAAGCTTTTTCGTTTTTTGTATTCGTCCTGACTGATACTGCCATCTGCATAAGCTCCATTGGCTAAATCGTACTGCTCATCTACAATAAAAGTAGCTATGCGTACCAAAAAGTAATTGGGAATCCGGGTTTCGTATCGGCTTATATCATCTACTTGATGGTGCAGACGTAACCAGGTACAGTTTTGCCATTCGGTTGTGGTGATTTTCGCAACAGATTGATGGCTGATCATAATATCCAATCCATTGTGCCGATTGGTGGTCAGCAAGCCAACTACGGTCTGTCCTTTAGCACCTACCATGTATTTGTCTAAATCTTCCAAAACCAGTAAGCCATTTTTAAAACGATTGACCATTTGCTCTACAACGCCTCGCTTTTCTTCAATGGTCATATTCATTCCCTGGGGAGAGATGGGACGAATTCGTCTGGCATTGATTGCGGTTAGGTTTTGAATCAGATTGACTTTTACCGTTTTAAACTGTGGGTAATCATCGTCATTTACATCAAAGGCAAGTACCTTTCTGCCTTTACGGCCATTACTGGCATCGTCTTTCATGTAGCGATGGATCTCAATAAGGTTGCGGTAAGTTTTTCCAACACCTGTTTCGCCACACACCAGTACAAGCATAGGCTGCCTTTCCAAATCTTCTTTGGAATAAGCAATCTTCTTTCTACCCTTGGTCGATTTTTTATTTTCTACTGCCATACAACGTACCGTTTCTTACTTTTTGTCGGAACTGTTGTTTTCGTCTTCGGCAACTTCCATGATGGCATTTTTGAGCGGATTGACTTCTTCCTGCTCAACTTCAACTTCCTCAATTTCTTCTTCTGGTTCAGCAACTACTACTTTCTTGGGTTCTGGTTTTGGGGGTTCAGGAGTAGGTTCAGGTTCTTCTTCGTCCAAATCCTGATCGGAATAGCCTTTTTCTTCCCGGATAACATCCAATATCCGTTCAACCAGAATTTCATTTTCAGCTTTTATCTCCATGACTACCTGTGCTTTTTTCATCAGGATAGAAAGTACAGCTCCCAATAATTGTTGTTCGGGAGTGAGTTTTTTCGCTTTGCGTTTCAGCATGGAAATAAGAAGCGGACGAAGCAATATTTTATCTTCTTCATCAAGTTTTAACCGCCTGATGTTCTTTTCGTTCTGCTCTTCAATTACTTGAATGACTTCTTCAAAGTCGTAAAACTCCTTGTGTTTCTTGATTTTGATGAAAAAGCCTCCACCAACCGCCATGATATTGTCGGTCATTCCAAGAATGGTATCTGCAGCTTGTCGGGCATGGCCGGAAGGCAACTCAAAGTTTTCGCCTTCATCATTCGATAATTCTTCTTCTAGCTGTTCGTTGTAAGTGCTGGAACCAATTTCTTGTTCAGGTACATTGTCGGTTTCGTTGTCTTTAAAGTTGAGTTCCTCTTCTTTGGTTGGATTTGCCTCTTCTTCCTCAATTTCTTGTACTGCAGCTACTGGCTCTTTCGCTTTTGGAACAGCTTCTTTTACTGATTCCTTTTTGGATTCAGGCTTGGTATGGCCAATCTCATTCTCAACAACAGGTTGATTCAGTGGACTACTTTGAGGATCTAACGGTTCTTCAAATTCTACCTTATCGGTAGTTTGGTTCAGTACCTCCTGAACTTCTTCTTCTATGGATTTTGACATGCTTGCTTCAATTTAGTTTTCCGATAAATTCAATGGTGTATTTGTCGAGTTGCTCATGCTTTTCGACAAACGTCCGGTAGAATTGAGGAACACTTAGAAGCTCTCTACACTTTTGGCAGAAATACAGGACGTTGCGTTTTTTTCGTCCGAATACCTCTCCAATTTTAGCGTAGCTGCATTTGGTGTAAATGTGGAGGATGTGATAACAAGCCATGCGAGCTTCCCGATATTCTCGAATTTCGCTGGTGTAGAATTCACTTTCTTCCAAATTGAAAATAGATATGCTTTGCGAAATAATGAAAGCGGTTAGAAGTTTAACCTTTTCAACTTCATCCATGTTTAAAGATGTGTTGTTGTCAAAACTCTCCAATAATAGCACCGTCTTTTCCATACCCAATTTACCCACAACACGCTCCAATACTACTTGGAGTTGCTGCAAGTTGGTTACCGATATGTTTTGACTTTCATTCATTTTTCTGCAATATAAAGTTACTGTTTTCGTCTTCAAGTTGCTAAGTTAGCAACCTTAAATACACTTTAATTCAATGCCTAAGTTGTTCGTTCAATTCAATTTTTCTTTATTTCCCTTTTACAGGAGTGATGTAATAGGTGTAGCTAAACAGTGCTTTTTTTAGCTTGTAATTGCCCACTAGGTGTTCTTTGTCGTCCAGTTTCCCTGTGTAACCCAATGCTCTTAAATCAGAACGTCCGATGCTCTTTTCTCCTTTTTTAAGTAATCCCTCAATAATTTCAACATCTTTTGATTTTACAGGAGCTACGGGAATTGGCCTTGGAGCAGGTTCAGGTTTCTTCTCTGGTTTCGGAGCTGGTGTTTTCTTTTCTTCTTCCTCAATGTCTTCATTGTTCTCCAACCATTGCTCGTATTCATCATACAGGTCTTCCTCAATTTCAATGTCGAGCTTGGTAATTCGAGCTTCCATTTTTACCTGATCTTCTTCAACGGCATGTTCGTAATCTTCTACCAATTCATCAAAACCAACAATCCGCTTTTTCAATAAGGGGGATAAAGTAGCGACATCAATGTTGTTGTCTTTCAAAAATACTTTATGCTTGAATGTTCTATTTTTCATGTGTTTATATTTTGATTTTTAATGGTCACATGGAATACGCCATGTGAATATTTATTCGTTTTTGTGCAAGTTTGGTGCATGGCTATTTCATAATTCTTGTTGTTTTATTCGGTTACTGCTTTTTCTTTGAGCTGATCGAACTTCTCTTTAAGCTCTTCCTCAATGGGTTTGATCTTGTTCATTCCCCATATACATTTCAGATCACTCAGAAATATTTGAACGGCATGTTCAGTACGGGTAATTTTCTGCTCATCTTCTTTTACCGCTTTGGGCATCATGCCAATGATTTTCTTCATGCTGTCTTTGAGCTTGGTAGTCAGCTTCCTTTTTACAGGGGTTTTAATCTCACCCGTTTCCTGTTTCCGTTTTCTTTCCTCACGAAGTTTTAACCGGCATTCGGCTAGATAGTCCATTGTTTTATCAGCCTTCTCTACCACCTTTTTTGATTGAGCTTTTTTGATGCGTTTCTTTTCAGTCTCCTGGACTTCATCTTTAAGACCTGCGTTAATTTGTTCAACATCTTCGCTCAATACCTCGATAGCAGCTTTACCAATTTTTTCAGCCATCTCCATTAAGGATTTGTCTTTGGGAAATTCATTTAAACCATCAATGGTTTCATCATAAATCTCCAAAGCCTCCTTGGTTTTATCAGATAGCAGATTCTTGGCAACTCCTGATTCCTTTAATAATTTGTATGGATCGTTTTTTATCATTTCTTCAAATTTTAAGTGTTTATAAATCGCTATGCAGCTTGCAAGGCTTGTATTCGTTTTAACCTTCCTTGCATGGACTTAAATGCCTCCTGCAGTTTTCTGATTTTATCTAATCCATCTGCAGAACTTTCCAGAGCTGCTCCTTTTTTGGCTTGCTTTGCTGTTTTTACTTTTGCTTCCTCACTACCATCATAGACCATGAGTTCCGTTAAAAGTTTTTCATTCAAAGCGGTAAAATCAGTCACTCGTTCGGCAACAGATTTAGGCTTGTAACCTTTGGCAATTCTTTCTTTGATGATTTGCTCTGCTTTTTCGTTTACAGCCGTAGCACCTGTTCTTTCTTCTAAAACCTTCTCATTTTCCTCAATCTCTTTGGCTATTTTCCCTACCACTTTATTGTAATCGAAGTTGATGTCGAAGCCTTTGGGTTCTAACACCTGTTCCAATCCACGTTTTATGATGGCATTGGCTTTTCTTACTGTGTCATACAATGTTTGGTCACGGTAAGTAGTTTCAGTTTGCTCATCATCCAAATAATCTTTGTAAATCTTAAAAATGGTGTCCAGCGTTCGGGCTTTTACCTTGATGGTATTGCCGTCTTTATCGGTGGTTTTTTGAGGTTTGTAGCGATTCACCTCTTGTTTAATATGCTCGATATTGGCGTTAAAATCATCTCTCGCTTTGTTGATGTCTTCCAGTACCGTTTGCTGATTTCTCAAGCTATTAATGGTGTCCTGCAGTTGCTCCCGTTCTTCCATCAGGATCAGTTCTGCCAATGCGTTAGGATCGGTAATCAATCCAGTTTTGAGTTCCGAAGGATTAAACTCTTCCAAATTCAAAGCATTGGTTTTTCCGGCTCTGTACCATATCTCATTGATACGGCTTGTTTTTTCTTCGAGCTTTTGGAAGATGAAAGTATCTACGCTGTCTTCCATTAGCGGATTGACAATACGCACATTGGCATATCTATTTCCAAATCGCCAGATTCTACCTTCCAATTGCTTCATGTCGGTTGGATTCCAGTCTAACCAGCAATTGTACAATACCGTTGTTCTATTTTGCAGGTTGATTCCCTCTTTAATGGTGGCACTTCCAATGATTATTTTTATCGTTCCGGCTAAGAATCGTTCTTTTACACCTTCTTTTTTAGCAGCACTTAACCCACTTTTGATGATGCCGATTTCCTTTTCATCGTAACCGATTTTCTTTACCAAGTATTCTTTGATAAGTGAAAAGAAATGTACCCCTGCATTCATGTAAATTACCTGACCAGACACCTCTTCATTTTGTTTTTCATGGAAGCGTTTCACGCTCTCAATACAGCCCATCACATATTTGAGTTTGGGAGAGCTATCTATGTACTGCTCATACGTTGGGTTCTTATTTGGATTACAAGCATACAGATAGGGGCTAAGAGCCAATTGTCTTGCAAAAGATAAACCTCTTAAAATTCTAGCTCCTTCCTGTTCGTCATCAGACATATTACTTTCTTCCAGGGCTTCGCCTTTACTTTCATCAGTAACATCTTCCTGACCCATTGGGTTGACACAAAAGTTCACCAAACTCGTTTGCCCTGTTACATAGGATTCCACATCCTTCATGTAGTCGGCTTGAGTTGCTGTCATGGGTAAGTTGGTGCTGATTTGCTTTTCAACAGGAAGAGCAATTATTTTGTCACCCACTTTCTCACTCATCATCGGCAACACAATCTTGTTGGGACGTTGAATATTGGCATCTTCACCTGTTTTGTAGGTGATAAATTTGAATATCAAGGATTGCAAAGCAATTAGGTTGGCAAAACCCATGATTATTTCTTTCCGTTCGGGTTTTAGCTTGGCATTAATTACCAATTGCAAACTGGTTTTGATGTAGGTATCGAAAAACTCCTTGATGTTTTTAACGCCTGATTTTTCCAGTTGCTGGTACCCAATCAGTGCCAATATGGAATAAATCTCCAATGGACTATTGGTAAAGGGTGTAGCAGTAAGCAGCAGCACGTTCCGCATTTTGTTGTTGCGAAGAATATATTGACTAATCATAAACCCTCGAAGTGCGGTCATAGAAGGTTGCCCGGATTTTATCTCGTAGGGTGCTTTGTCTCTTTTTCCATCATCACCTTTTTGTTCCCCTTTAACCTGCGTAAATGATTTTTTCATGGCATGAGCTTCATCAGTTACCATGTAATCAAATCCTATGTCTTCAATATTTACCGAAGCCCCTTTGATGCCTTTACCCATCATTTCTTCAATCTTCTCAAAGAGCTTGGCTTTGTCTCGTTCTTCTTCTGTTCCCTGGTTGAGAATATCAAATAGCTCTGAACCTATCTCTCCCCACGTTTCATCGTTAAATGCCAATCGGTTAAACCCTTCGTAAGTGAGTACCGAAATAGAGTATTCCGGAACAGCCCCGATATTGCCATTATCATCTCGAAGCTGGTTCACATAACTTTCGCCTAAGTTGTACAAGTCCATTACCTGATATTGAGGCAACACGCCTGTAAGAGAAACTTTACCGTTGTGGATCACACCTTGAAGTTCGCCTAACCAGTTTTTATAGGTTTGGTTGGGAACGACAATAAATGGTCGTTTACATTGTCCACTTTCCAATGCTTGTGCAATGGATAAGATTGCCGTCATGGTTTTACCAACCCCCACATCATAGGCAATACAGCCCGAACCATGCACGCTGATAAATCCGATTCCTTCCCGTTGAGCCGGACGAATGAACAGCGGTTTATTCTTGAAAGTAGCACTAGAAGTAAAAGCAACAGGTACTTTGAAATAGTTAATTTCTACATAGCCGTTGTAGCGTTGATTCCATAGTTGCTCTATGACTAACTGATCTTCTCTTGTCAAACCTTCCGCTAAAAACTTCACAAAAAAGGAATCGCCTTCTTGCTTGGCGTTTTGCTTCATTCTGAGCTTCTCTTCTTTATCGTAGTGGCGAGGTGGAGTTCTGTTTTCTAAATAATACTGAATGATGTTCCAATCACTCGATTTTTTAAAGTCGTCCTTGGGTTGGTTTTTGAGCCATTCTTTAAACCCATTCACCAATCCGGCTTTTCCAGTTTCCCATTTTCCTGTACCGGAATTGTACTCATTAAAAGTTGTACCATCTGTCAAATTCCCAATGCTTATTTCTCCTGCAAAAGAAGATGTTGGCTTAATAAACAATCGGTTTTCCTTTGTCGGATCTGATAAGGTAAGTTTAGGTGGCTTCACATTTTGAAGTCCTTCCCATTGGCGGTCGTATTGTTGCTGACCATGATTGTCAATGATGGCACTTTTTTCTTTTAAGAGTACTTGCTCTCGTTTGTAAATGTTTTCCGCATAGTAGAGAACGCTTGGCATGAATCCACCTTTGTAAGAACAGATTACACCTTCTTTTAACCATCTTTCGGTATGTTTAGCAACTTCACCTAGCGGGATCACATACTTTGACCATCCATTTTTTGCATTTAGAATAACCGTTTCATCATTGTAGCCGTCTGTTTTTCGTTTGTACCACACCCAGGCTTTAATCTCATCTTCGGTAATACCTTTGTTGTATTGCTGCATGATCTCATCAAAGCTGAACTTGGCATCAAGTGGAGTAACTTCCGTTTCTCCATAAGCCTTTTTTAATTGCTTTTGGGCTTGTTCTTTTCGAGTAGCTTTTAAAACAGATTCTACATTTTCTTGGTGAATTTCTTCGCTAACAAATTGTTCCAACGGCTCTTTAATATTGGATTCAAGGGCTTCTACATGATTTTTAGGAATATCTACCGTTGGCACATCTATTCCCTGCAGGGCATCATCCATTTTGCCTTTTACTTTGGTAACTGGCTTATTGAATCGGTTGGTGGTTTCGTATTCTTCGCCTAATATTTTAGAAGGATTGTCTTTGAACCATTGGTCGGCTACCAGTGGCATTTTATTTTGTGTTGCTGTTATCTCTTTTTTAGATGCTTCTGTTTGTTTTGTGGATGAAGGTATTTCTGTTGTAGGAATCCGTTTCCAAAGAGCTTCTACCTTTTCTTTGATACGTTCCGGTTCAGCAAAAGCAATTTCATGGAAGTAATTATTGCTGCCTCCTGAATAATCCTTCATGTTCGCAATGGTGCGGTATAAAGCTTTGTCCTGAAAACCATCCTTATTGTAAGAAATGTAAATGCCACGATCAGCATCAAGCATACCCATCAGGGTTAAATCACCACTAACAGCAACACCGGCTTTATTAAAATTGACTTTGTATTCACTTAGACCTAAGTATTCAGCCAATTCCTTGAACGCCCTTTTTCCTAACCGACCGAATTGATCTTTTACTTTTCCGTCTTCCATGTCGCCATCTATGGTGGAATGTTTTCCTAAAAAATTGGCGAATTGCTTGAGTATATTCATGCTTACTTGCTTTTCTTGTTTTGAATGGGTGCTATGTTTATCGTTTCACTCATTCTTCAATATGTGTCATTTCTTGTTCTATCAATGCAATGGCCGAACCGATAGGCATGGCTTCTTTAGCCACGTAGCGGATTATCATTTCTTCAATGCGAGCATAGCCCTTTTCGGTGCTTTGCATTTCACATACAAAGGGCCATTTCTTAGCATCACAATCCTGTAATTCAATCTTTATCAGTTGGCGTAATTCCTTGATATTCTCTTTAGCTGTTGCCATATTATTTCCTTTTTTGTGGTACATCGCACCTGTTCCTTTTAAATATCTTGTTACCATCATTTACCATTTCGCTAGTGGACATTCCTGCGTTCTTATTCGCACCTTCAAAGGCATAAAGCACCAGCATATTTTGCATTGCCTGGTTGACGGTCTAAAATCAGCACATCGCTTACAGGATCGGTATCTTTCCCTTGGTGTTAGTGGTCTGTTCATGCTGATTTCCGTTTAAATACCACAATGTCAGTTCCGATGTCCGTTGTTTTAAATACTCGTTGAGGCATTCTGTAAGCATCAATCAAATCCGCTTTTGCAGCTATTTTCTCTTTGAGTTTGTTGTATTTCGATTCGTTGGATAAAAATGAGCTGGGGACAATGAAAATCAACAACCCGTTTTCATGGAGCAAGTCCAAGCCTCTAGTAATGAAATACTGGTCGTACTCGGTAGCTCCCGTCCATTTCTTTTCTCCCATTCCTGCCCATTTGCCGGAAAATTCTCCATAAGGAGGATTGCCTATGACCAAATCGAATTTATCCCCTGAATAATCACCTTTTAAATGCACATTCCCTGCAAAAAAGAGTGTTTCAAATGGCTGTTGGTAGATGGTGGCTTGGGGATAAAGAATTTCAGCGATTCGATTGGAATAGGGGTTGATTTCATACCCAACAACCTTTGCTGATGGTGGAGCGTATTTGATGAAATTGCCTATACCACAAGCAGGTTCTAGTACATCTCCATTGGTATAGCCGTACTTTATGGCCAGTCCCCACATCTTTTGTACAATGGCATCCGGAGTGAAATATTCGTATAATATGCCTTTCCCTGTTGCTCCCTGCTTGATTAATCCTCCGCCTCCTGTGTACCCGGAAATGTAGTTTTTATCCTCTTCGGTGTAAAGGTGATCTTCATGGTCTTTTTCTACGATAAAATCCTCAATCATTACATTGAGTTCGTAACTGTTTTCTTTTTTGGTAGTCGTTGCCATTTCCTTTGATTTAGTTGGTTTGTCCACCAGTTTGTCAGCCGATTCAAATAATTGAGCTATGAGCCAAGCCATTACACCATCCACCGAACTGGCTTCGCCATCTGTAATTTTTAACTGCCATAAATCATTGTCGATAATGATGTCATCAACATAGGATCGAATGTTCTCTTTTTCTTTCTTTACTTCCGATTTACTTAGGGTATCAGAAGGCTTTCCGATGCCGGAAAAAGGTCTTCGTTCTTTGAATAATTGAGATAAACTCTGAATCAAATCCAATTGAACATTTAGTGGTAGCCCATTTAATTTTACAAGCAGTAATTCTCTCAATCTACTTTGATTATAGGCTATACCTTTAATCACCACTTGATTCACCGGATATTCATTATCCGATTCCTGCCAAAGTGCTGCATCCAAATCTTTTATGATTTGGGCATTTTCAACGACTTGCTGTTCTCCCAAGTGTTCAGGATGTTTAACCATGTGCTGGATGGCCTTCTTTAATTTCGTTTTCGGGATCGTACTGCCTCCATAGGTTACTGTATCAGCAAATGGAGTTAGGCTACTAATAAGCATGGTTTTATCATCATACACTTGAAAGCCAATGCGGTCTTTATCTGAACTGATACTTGCAGAAACGACTTTGCCTTTCTCATCATCTTCCGTTTTGAGGTTAAGTTTTTCTGGATGCTTATCAATGAGTTTTTGGAAAGTGGCGATGGTTTCCTCATCTAAGTTGGTCCAGCCTTGTCCGATTCGGTAATGTGTGTTTGCTTTTTCTTCCGTTACGGTTTCTTGACTTTCTTCTTGAAAAATGGGTTCAATGTCCTGCTGAATGGCATAACTTTTAATGGCTTCAAAAGCTGCCATTAATTGCTTGTTCTTCTTTTCTTCATTGTTAAGAATGGAGTCCGTTCTTTGAATCAAAGCGGTAATGCGAATAAGCAAATCGCCCAAAGCGACCGCCAAAGCGTAGTCTCTTGTTTTATAGGTTTTATCCGTATTGTTGGGAAGAAAGCTACCCCCACTAGCATCGCCAAATTCTTTTCTATTGCTTAACCCAAATCGGTATTGGCCATCTTCATCTTTAACCAAATAGATACTAGCGGAATACTTGGCACTTTGAGGTATTGGAATTGCAATGGTTTCAAAATTAGCTCCTGCTGTTTCTTCGGTGTAAACACCAACGTCATTTGTGAGTTTATTAGCTGTTTCGGGAGTATCAATTTCATTCCAAACAATTTTATGCTTGGTATTGATTAAGTTGGTTAACCACCCGGAAAGGAACTTGTTTTGCTCCTTTTTCTGACGGGTATCTACCAATCTCTTGCCGTCTTTCTCATGGTACACTTGCTGAAAACCAAGGGCATTTTGAAAGGTAAGAGCCTCTGCAGTTTCCATTTTAAAGTCAATGCGGATTTCCATGTCAGGATCAGCAACGGAATCACCATTCTGTCTATAATAATGTGATAGAGCAATCACAAATCGTCCCTTTTCATCTTCGGATAGAACGTCCAGGTTTAAATCCATTAAAGCGGATTTTTCACCAAATGTTGATTTACCGGCCATGAAACCTTTCTTTAGGTTTTCTTCTAAATCAGGAATGATCTTATTGAGCTTGTTGAATATGGAACTGTACGGTTGAAGTTTTTTCCCTTTAGATAGGTCATCAATTTTCTTGCTGCCTTCTTTGATTTTTTCAATGTAGTCAGCGTAATAGGCGGTGATTCCTTCTTTGTCTGCATCGGAAATATTCGCATAATTTTCTTCCAGCCATTTACGGAACGCTTCTAATAAAGCCGAACCAGTAATTTGTCCAACTTCTGCTTTGGCGTAAGCACTAAATCGAGTAAAAAACAAACGATAATCGCTTTCAGGAATTTGTGGTTGTTCAGAATCTGGATTTAAAATACCTTGAACAGCTTCATATTCCTCCCAAATACTGTTGTTTTGTTCCGCTAATTCAGGATGATTAGCACGTAACCAGCTTTTGAATTGAATAGGTATTTCGTGTTCTTCAATGACAACCTCTGGAAATTCAGCTTTTCTTTTTTCGTGAAACTTCCCGAATTCAGTAAGTATTTTGAGTTTGTCCTTTTTGGTTAGAGGATTGCTATCTGTTTCAGTTACTTGCTTATCCCAAAGTTGGTAGGCTTCTTTAGTCGGCATTTGCCTAATGCTCATTTTATCCCGACTAAATTCAGGTCGCCTTTGGATGTACTCGTTTGCTTTTTGTTCAGAAATTTGAAGGCTGTCAATTTTACCTGTACTTGAATAAACCACCCATACCGTTTCAGTTTCTGCCGATTTATGGGAAGATCCTGTTCCTTTAATTATTTTTCCTGCAGCGAGTAGTTTTCTTGCTTCACGAACATAATTACGGGGGTAAACATCAACTCTGTCAAAGCGTTCGCCATGTGTGTTTTTACCAAATTGAGTAGCAATATCAATCGCTAAATTCTTGGAGGGTTCAAACAGCACATATTTCTCATTTTCACTTTTTCCATTCTCATCTAAGAACCAAAGTGTAACGTAAGAGAATTTTCTATGCTTGATGTTTTCTTCGGAAGGGGCATGAGAAGGTTGAATTTCAATTGAAACGTTCTCAGGAATTTGTTCACCGGACAACGTTTCTTTCAGTTTTTCTGCAAACTCAACCCTTTGTTTTGTTTTTTTTGCCCACCATAAGTTTTTCGCTCGGCTATAACGAAAGCCCATTTTTGTTTTAACCTCTGCAATAATACTAGGGGATGGCTTTTCGGAAAAGTGAAGTTCTAAACCGTTTAATTCATCGTTGTAAGAAATATCTACCTTCATATAAAGAGGTTGCTTTTTTTATGATTAAAAAACATACCTCTTTAAAGGCAGTACCTTTTTTAAAGAAAAAAACGTGATTCCCTATATAAGGAAGTGGCTTTTTTTAAGTCGATCCCTTTATAAGAGATGGCTTTTTCTTTTCAAAACGTGTGGTAAAAGTATCTTGAATAGCGTAATATTCCTTGGTTCAAAATTGTACCTCGGTACGAAGGTGGTCTATTGAATTTATACGGCTTTACATCAAATACCTGATTTAATACCATTTGCAATTTACCCTATGGGTAATTAAAGTAAGGTGAAGCGGTACATTTTTTCTTAATCAATTTTGGAAACGGTTTTATATTCAAAGTACATGATGATTATATGAAAATATCAGTCAGTATTTTAATGCTTCGTGCCGTGTAGCTGTAATTACGCCAAGTGTTTTTAAGGGCAGCTTTACCAAGTGTATGTCGATACTCAGCATCTTCAATGAGCGATTCTACTTTACTTGTCCATTCTTCAGTAGTGGAAGCCAGCATACCTGTATCTTCATCATCAATAACTTCACGGTATGGAGTTGCATTTGATGCTACAACCGGAATTGCAAATGCCGATAGCTCTAAATACTTTATAAAGGACTTTCCTTTTGTGTTAAAATCAATACTGGTAGAGGGAAGTAAAGCAATATCAATAACCAGGTCATTCAATTTAGAATAGTAATCCAAAAAGCTAACCGATTTTTCAAAAACAAAGTCGAAATCTTTAAATGGTTCTTCATTTTTTGAATGCTTACCGTTCCAACCAAAAAAGATGAATTGAACCTTATCTTTGTATTTTTCCTTTATCTGGAATAGTGCTTCTTTCATGGATAGCGTATCATAATAGCTTCCGTAGTTACCCACAATTCCTATTCTGAGTTTACCACTGTCGTTTTGCTTAATCGCCTCTAATTCCTGGAACCCGAAGTTGGAAATAAGATTGGGTTGATATTCCAAAACAACGTTGGAAGTTGGATGTTTCTTCTCAATTCTACTGTCATAAGCTTGTAACAAACTTTCCGAAGCTCCTGTGAGAATATCCATCTGAGCAATATTGCTAAGTAATATCGCTCCATGTTGCTTGGTGAATTTCTTGTAATTCGGGTGTTCCTTGGGATAAGCATGATAATTACAATCCATGTCCATTACAAATTGCAAGTCAGGATTAATTTCGAGCAATGATTTTAATACATAGCTTACATCGGAAAATATCGCAGGAAGTACAACATAATCAGCCCATTCAATTAATCGCTTATCGAGGGGGTTGTCGTAGTCGTCAAACTGTTTGGAGAAACTCCATTTGTGAATCGTAGAAACAATAGCTACATGTGTCCCTGTTTTATTGAGTTCCAACATGGGCAGGATCATACGGTAAAATCCAGTTCCATTGATACAGGGAGCTACGTAAAGCACATGTACTTTTCCATCATCTTCCTGATAGAAAGGGTACTTTTCTTCAAATTCATATTTGCCATTCAATACGTGATAAAGTTCTTTTACATTTCTCATGCTTTCAATTTTATTGTTCGTCATCATTAGGTTGTACTTCCGTTCCTTCAAAAAACTTAGCGATACGGCTGCCGGAAGTCTTGTCGTATATTTCTGCAGTATCAGCTTTGTTGCCCCATTCGGATAACTTTTTTCGCAACCTCGCAAGCCCTATGTTCTGGTCTCTTTGTTTAGAATAGCGATGTTTCCAGTCGATTGAGTAAAAGGTGCGGACATTGCCATCTTTAAACCAGACTATTAATTTTGAAAAGGAATCTCTAATAAGTTTCCATCCTCCTTTGGGTACTTCATTCATTATTTAAAATATTTTATTAGTTCTTTTAAAGGGATGTTCTCCAAGCTTTCAGTGTGCCTGCACATCATTATCGCTATGGAATCAGAAGGCTTAGAAACACGAACATTTAAGAGGTTAATCGGAATGTTGCTTTTGCTGGAATACTGAGAGATGTAGTTCCAAATATTTTGCTGGACCTTTCTTTCTAAGTCAAAAAAATCAACTGATGCCTGACCCATGAAAAATTCAACCAGTTCCCTGAATGTAGCAGGTCTGATTTTTCGATCGAAATGATAGATTAGGGTTTCTAAGACTTGGTTAGGGTAGGCGATTCGGATATTTATTCCGGCTTCCGACAAGTTGTTTTCATTAGAAAGGGTGAATAAATACCTTTTGATGTTATCCGTCACTTTCTTTTCATGACCAAAGACATCAATGCTTACATCATCCATGTATTCCTTTATCTTGGCTCGTAAGCCAAGTTTTGTTCGTTGTTTTCTTATCATATTTGAGTTGTTAATTTGCATAAAGTGTCCGATTGACTGTTGGATTGAGTACCGCTGAATGAAATTGTTCGAGTAATACCGGATCTCCCAATTTTCCTATCCTCTGTTCGCAATCTCGGTACAGTTCTAAGGGTGGTTTTCGTTTAGAAGCTACCTTCATTTCATTATTCAGAAAACGCTTAATTTGAGCATGTACAATAAGTTTCACCTGTACTTCTCGCTGTCGTTGCTGGTGGATTTTGTGCCATTTTTTAGTACCCGTAAAGCCATTGGAGTTGTAGGGGTCAAAATATCTATTGGGGAGTTGTACAAACCGTTTTTGAGGATCTTTTTCAATGTATTTCCTCACTAAATCTATACGCTCAACATAGTGTTGGTGAACATTAGCCAGGTTGGCAGTACTGACCGGTTCATACCATCTGTAAAGCAATTTTTGGGCAATCTCAACTTGTCTGTCTGTGAGGTAAACCCCTCGATACAGAACATTTTGAGCCAATGTCCAGAGCATCTTCACGTAAAAATTAAGGGAAGTGCAACGAGTCTCAGCCTGTTTTCGGGCTTTCAAGTCCGATTTTTTGTCGGCCTCGGCTCGCTTTTCTTGCACTTTCCCTCCTGTATCTTGATTTTTTTCTTGGACTTTCCCTCCTGTGTATCCTGTTGAAACGTTGCCAGTTGAAACATTTAAGTCGTTCTGCTTTTTTGCAGAACTCCTTTTTGAAGAGTTTCCAATATCGTAGCCTGCAGATTGTAAAATGCTCCCAATGGACAAGTTATCTACATCCTTTATTACATTATTAGTTTTGTAACTATTGTTTCTAGTATCTGTATGAGGACAAAATGTCCTACTTGTATTTTCAACCTCTTGTTTGTTAGTGCTTTGCAGAATTGGATTTAATTTCAATTCTAAGGCCATTTTAGCTTCATTAACACTTAATCTACATGTTGCTAACAGGATTTTTTCGTTTATAAACAGTTCAAAACTGGCGTTTGAACCATGAAATATTTTCTCTGTAATAATCCCTGCCTCCAACAATCTTTTAATGTGCCTTTGGATGGTTCGGGTACTCGCTTGGGTTCTTTTTGCCAATTGACAATTATTGGTTTTTAAAGAAGGGAGATTGGACTTGTCTATTGTCTGAATGCTATTGGCTTTTGCTAGAGATACCCCGTAGATTTTAATCAACTCCTGGGCTGTGAGTATCATACTAGGCTTAACCGTTTGGTTTCGCTCTACTTCCTTATTGTAGCATTGGATATAGCCGTTAAGAGCCTTAAAAGCGGTTGAATAATTTATTACAATCATATTTCTTCTAGTTTTCGTGCTTAATTAAGCCAAGGGCATATGTGTTAAAATGTTCCTGAGCCATCATTTTGGCATTATCAAAATCCCGGATAACCAGTTTCCTTATCCCGTCTAAATTGGATTTCATTAAATACTTGTCATTGTCTAATTCATGCAGCTCAAATCGTACATTGGAGCTATCAGATAGCTCACCAATCCATATTTTTTCTTGATTGCATGAGTATTTCCAGTGCAACGTTTTTGGTATCACCATTTGGTTGCATTTAACCGTGTTACCTTCCATCGCCAGAAATATTTGGTATGAATAGCCTTTACGCCTTGCTTTGTGTAGTTGGTAGTAGCCTCAATATCCACCCAGGCATCATGAGAGGTAGAAAATTTCTTTTTGGATCTTCGTAACCATTTACTTGTATTTTTCGCCATGCTCAATTGTGCTTTATGATTTGTTCTGCAGCTTTAATTTTAGAAAGCTGGTTTTGTCAAACTGTTTATTCCCAAATAGCTCATGTAGAGCCAGCTCCACTTGATCCAAGTTCTTTTCAATCGTCTTTTCCTTGCCCTTTAGCTTTTTCGCATTTTTGTTCACGCTACTTTCTAGCCTCTCAACCAATAGGGCATATTCATCATCATGTTCAATAGCAAAAACACTCATGTAAGAATTTGTTAGAATTAAATATTCAAGGACTGCTGTTGTTCTTTTGTCATCAGTTTTCGGATCTTTAGCTTGCGTTCCTCCATCTTTTCCTGATGTTCTTGGATGATTTCTAATGCTGCATCATAAATTGTCTCCGCATTATGCTGACGAATTGGAACAGAACCAAAAAACCTTGCTATGGTAGGTATAGACAGCTCTGTTTTCTTACTAATCAGCTCTCTGTACCTTGGAGGCAGTTGATTTCTAATCAATTCAATTTCTTTCTTGTCAAACATTTCTATAAAAGTTTTGTATCAGTTTCATATCAGTTCTAAATCTTTTTAGTATATTTGTCATCAATAACAACAAATCGTCAGCAATATTAATAAATAATGATGACAATTTGGAATTTAATAGATGAAATTTTTAAAGAAATTTTGCTATGGCAGAGAAAAACAAGAAGAAAAACAGTTCGAAAAGAGAGTTAAACGCAGTAGATAGGCGGTATTTGAAAGCTGCTGACATATTGGTAGAAACAGGTCGGGCTAAAAGTCATTCGGAAATATGTATTTCCATCGGAATTGACAGAAGTATCATTTCAAAAATGAAAAGTGAAGGGCGTTCTGTTACCATGCAGCAGCTTGAAGCAACCATCACTACTTATGGCTTAAATAGTGAATACTTCTTTTATGATGCTAAGTCTTTATTTGAACAGGTGGAAGCCAATAGATCTTCGGGAATAGCTACCAATGGGGACAACAACAAAGTGTTTAATGTTGGACAGGGTAACATAGAAGGGAATGTACTTTACGAGCAAATTGCTCATCAGATTATTAATGAAGCTCCACCAGAATTGCATAACAAAATCACAACATTGGTTCAGGAAACGGACAAAATAAAAAAAGCCGCTTCTGATTTCAAAGAGCAAGTAGCAGTTCTAAAGGCTGAGAAAAGCGTGGTTGAAGCTCGATTGCAAAAATCGAATGAAGAGCTACATGCCGTTAAAGACGAACTTTTAAGCGTATTCAGAAACAGATAAAAACAATGGATGCTTCTTCATTTACTGAAAAAAATATCATAAGTCGCCAGTTTGTAAGGGCAGCAAGACAACTTATCGCAGATAAGATAATTCTTGACCAGAAGGAATTATGCACCAAGTACAACTATGACAAGTCCTTCTTTAGTAAGATAGCAAAGGGAGAACAAAGTGTTCCTTATGATGTTCTCTATCAATTTGTATTAGACTTCAAATTGAATCCTTCTTATTTCTTTCCCAGCCAAAATAAGACTGAAAGCCTCTATTTACAGTAAACAGGATATCTACGCTATCTTTACCTAACTTACTACATAGTAAGTTTATTAATTTATTCTAGTTACTATAAAGAAAGTTTACTAAATTTGTGTCAGTATTAATTCTAACAACAATTTTGGTAGATGAATCAAGCCATAGAAGACTTTTTCACAAGCGAAATAAACCAAACAATCAGTAGTACGATTAACGAGAAGGTTTTAACCAATCAATATACCGATACTGGGGCTAGAGTAATGAACCTTTGGATTAAGGACGGCTTATTGGATGATGACAGATCAGCATCACAGACTAGGCATAAATTTTCGATGGTTGAAGCTGTTTGGGTAAGCATCATAGAAGAGCTTCGGGATATAGGCTTAGAAAAGGAGAAGATTAAAAAAGTTAAAACGCAATTATTGGTTTCAATTGATGGTGTTGATTCGAGATACCCTTATCTTGAATTTCACTTAATCTGCTCCATTTTATACAAACGGCCATTTTTCATCTTGATAGATAAAGAGGGAAACTCAAATATTGTAGGGCTTGATAACTATGTAGCCATTCTTCAAACAGAGAATTTATCCGGCCATATTGTATTTAGCTTAGAAACTCTTTTTCAAAAACTGATCTCCAAAATTGACCAATCCAAATGGACGTTTACCGAGATATTCAGACTATCAAAGGAAGAGTTAGAGTTATTGGCTTTTATAAAAATGAATAATTTCCAGACCGTTAAAATTGTTAGAAGAAATGGGGAGATTGACAGATTGGAAGGAGTTGAAAAAATCAACTCAGAAAAAAGAATCGTTGATATTCTTAATGAGGGAGATTACCAAAATATTGAATTAAAACAGGAGGACGGTAAAGTGGTATGTATTCACCGAACCGTAAAAAGAAAACTATAACGCTATGATTAACATTCAGGCAGACATAAACGCACATTCATATTCCTTACTGAAAAATTCGTGGGAGTATAGAATCAGGCTAAAATGCTTTCAATTGAACATTGTAGGAACGAACAAGAAAAAAATGGTAATGAAATTACCAATGCACAAACAGGAAAAGATGAATTAAGGGTAATTACTATTGATGAGCTACGGCAATTTGAAGGATTGGATCACTTATCCGATGAACAAGCTTTAAATGTCATTACAACTCTAAAGGAATTATCATTAATCACTTATAACATAGTAAGTAATTATGAGCAACCTCAATCAGTTTCAGAGCTTCGCAAAGCGAAATGAACAAAAGATAGCCAATAACAATAAGGCTGTTATTTACACAAGGGTGTCTGACGCTAAGCAGCAAGATAATACAAGTCTTGAAAGCCAACGGAAATATTGTACAGAATATGCCATAAATCGAAATTTTGATATTTGTGGTTATTATGGTGGTACGGTTGCCAGTGCAAAAACGGATGACCGGAAGGCTTTTCAAGAAATGCTCACTGATGTTAGGAGAAAGAAAATATCGAACATTATTGTTTACAGTATTGACCGTTTTTCAAGAGCTGGTGCCAGTGCCATTTCAACAGTTGAGCAATTAAATCGAAAAGGTATTAATGTATTATCGGTAACCCAACCGGTAGATACTGAATCATCAACTGGAACATTTTTTCAAAATATAAATTTGCTGTTTAGCAAATATGATAATGACCAAAGAAGGGAAAAGACGATTACCGGAATGAGACAACGTCTTTTAAGTGGCTATTGGATGGGGGTTGCACCTTTGGGATATGAAAACACTCGAAATGAACAAAACATTCCCATAATAGTACCCGGTGATAAAGCAAAAATAATTCGGAATGCTTTTCTTTGGAAAGCAAATGAAGGTATTTCCAATGTTGACATTGTTAAGCGATTAAAAACTCACGGAGTCAAAATCTACAAACAGCATCTAACCAGGTTATTTAGAAACCCAGTTTATTGTGGGTTGATTTCACACAGTTTACTTGACGGAGAGATTATTCAAGGAGTGCATAAGGCAATTGTTTCTAAAGAACTCTTTCTTAAAGTAAATGGAATACAGGCTAAAAACAGTCATGGCTACAAGCAGAACAAAGTGAACGACAACTTACCGTTAAAAGGATTTGCAAAATGTGAAGGCTGTGGAAGTCCGCTAACGGGTTTTCTTGTCAAAAAGAAGGGATTGTATTACTACAAGTGCAAAACAATTGGTTGTTCTTGCAATAGAAGTACAAAAGCTATTCATCAACAATTTGAACAGTTATTAAGCAAATATGAAATAACTGAAAAAATGATTGCCCCTGTAAAAACGCAAATGAAGTACACTTTTGAATACTATAATCAATCCAAAAAGGATCAGGAAGCAACCCTAAAATACAGCCTAAAAGCAATTGAAGAAAAAATAGAAAAGGTTCAGGAGAGATATGTGATTGGAGAAATTAACGATGATCTCTTTCAAAAATTCAATAAGAAGTTCGTTGCCGAAAAAGAAGAAATTGAGAACGAATTGAATAAAGGTGGAATAAATAGTTCAAACCTTGATTTTTACATAAATGAATCACTCGAATTATTCGGTAATCTCAACAGTATATGGGCTTCTAGCGATTATACACGAAAACAAAAAATACAGAATGTGCTGTTTCCAGACGGAATAGTATATAACCGTCAAAAGGACAAAGTTCAAACCTCAAAAATAAATTCTGTAATGGAGTTAGCTCGTTGTTTATCAATGAGTTTGAACGAAAATAAAAAGGGACAAAAAGCAGATTTTGCTAATTTGTCCCCTTTGGTGAGCCCGAAAGGATTCGAACCTTTGACCGCCTCCTTAGAAGGGAGGTGCTCTATCCAGCTGAGCTACGAGCCCTCACTAATCTTTTTTTGTAAGTGCTCTATTCACTCCGATAGCTATCGGAGTACGAGCCCTCAC
>NZ_CAXBDD010000019.1:0-49323 GCF_963974515.1 uncultured Sunxiuqinia sp.
GAATTGTACCATTCAGCATCGGTGTTCATTCCATACCAGGGAATGAAACGCCCACGGTAGGAGTTGGTTTCTGCAAAAGGAATTTTAATTCCGTCAACTGCACCTTTTGCCAAATCAGGAGTCGAAAAAATGACGGATTCGTCAAGAGACGATTTGGTGGGTGCATCCAGGTAGTCGTCGCTGCATGACACAGTGAGTGCCGCAACAAAGATTCCGATGATATATACTATTTTTTTCATATTCAATTCAGTTTAAAAGTTAAGGTTTAACCCGAAAACAAGTTGCCGGCTTCGTGGATAGGCTGAATAGTCAACCCCTGGAGTCAGCGCTGTTCTTCTTCGGGTCGAAACTTCCGGGTCGAAACCAGAGTAGTTAGTCAGCAAAAATACATTGTAGCCTGTGACATAAAACCTTAGGTTTTGAATGTTCATTTTCCGGGTCAAATCCGAAGGCAGAGTATAACCCAGGGTGAGAGTGCTTAAACGCAGGAATGAACCATCTTCCACGGCCCAGTCGCTAAACACGTAGCGATCCATATACGGTGACCACATGGTGGTGGTGGCATTCATACTGGCCAAGGTAGCCGGATCGGTTACCAGTTGGCCGGTTGCCTCATCAATGTTGGTCCAGCGATTGCCTTCAGCCATGATGTCAATCATGTTGCGGTACTGGTAACGTGCCGTTGACGAAGTATATTCGATTTTATTTGCATTGTATACGTCGTTTCCATAACTCCAATTAAACACAGCCGCCATATCGAAGCCATAAACGCGCCCGTTGAGCGTAAAACCACCAGTATGCAGCGGGTTGGCATCACCAATAATGGTCCGGTCGTCGATCGTCACCATTTCATCGTCACCGGCAATATTCTTCAACTTCATCATACCCGGAGCCGGTGTTCCGACAACATTGTTTACGTTGGCTACCCCTTCTTTCAAAACCCAGGTACTGCTTGCCTCATCGTATCCTTCAAAGTCAGAAACCTCATAACGTCCGTCAGACAAATAGCCATACATTTCGCCTACTGAACCCCCTTTGGCAATCCAGAAGTCATCGCCAATTTCAGTTGATGCCCAAGTTGTTGTTTCGCCAAAGTCCTCCATAATTCCCAGCGACTTAATTTCGTTTTTATTGAACCCAATGTTGAAATTGAAGCTCAATCCATAGTCTTTTTTATCGAGGACAATGTAGTTTAATGAAAGCTCCAACCCTTTGTTTTCCGTTTCGCCCATATTGCGGAACTGGGTATCGTAACCGGTTCCTGCTACCGGAAATTCGATCAGCAGGTCTTTGGTGTTATTTAAGTACGCTTCGAAGTTACCACTCAGGCGGCTGTTGAACAGCGCAAAATCGAGACCGACGTTACGGGTATACGTTGTTTCCCATTTTAAATCGGGGTTAGCCATGGTTTTTGAAGCCGCCCAATAGCTATCAAACCCACTCATCCATGAGCTGTTTCTCGATTCGAATGATTGCGTCATCTGGCCCGAAGGAATGTTGTTGTTACCGGCGGTACCATAACTTACACGCAGTTTCAGGTCGTCAAGCCAACCAGAAGTTGTTTCCATAAATTCTTCCGAAGAAACACGCCATGCCACCGCGGCTGATGGGAAATACCCCCAGCGGTTGCCGTCAGAGAACTTGCTTGAACCGTCGGCACGGAAGGTAGCAGAAACCAGGTATTTACTTTGGTAGTCATAGCTGGCACGAGCAAAACCCGAAAGCAGCTTGTCGTCCGGACTGTAATTGTTATCGGTTGACTGTGGTGTTCCCTGTGTGGTTAGTTTCAACGCCTGATCGAAAGTAAACAGTTCTGGGAAACCATGAACCACAGATGTTAACTCGTTGGTATTGGTTTCAATCATCTCCTGGCCTACCAAAAGATTCAGATTGTGATCTTCGCTGAAAAAATCGCTAAAGTCGTAGGTCAGCGTATTGGTATTACGAATCCTTTCCTGTTTGCGGTCGCGAAGGATCACAGCTGGCTGCCCTTGATTTTCGGCAGTTGGTGTGTTCGATACGTAATATGTCGTTAACCCGTAAAAGCGGTTGTCGTTGAAATTATAGTTATCCAAACCAATTTCTGATTTGAATCTCAGGTTATCAATGATATCCCAGGCAAAGCTGGCTGCCATGTTGTAGTTTTTACGAAATTGCTCGCGATCGTTATCGGCAGCAGCAATCAGCGGGTTCACCAGGTAGCTGGCAATTGATTCGTCGGTTTCGCCAGTGGTTAAACCTCCCAGTGGAATTGGTGAATAGGTGACACTGTGTTTCAGACGCGAGTCGGCCGAAGACACTTCGTTTTGCTCGTTGGCTCCGCCTCCGTTTACTTTGGTGTCAGAATAACGGAACGAATAAGCCAGTTCAACTTTGTCATTGGGCTTGTGGTTCATCTTCAACGAAAGGTTGTTTCGTTTGTAATCTGAACCCACCATAATTGCTTTCTCATCAATATGGGCGTAGTTGAACGAGTAAGTCATTTTATCGCTTCCTCCACGCACGCTCAGGTCATGATTAAATACTTCTCCGGTACGTCCATAAACTTGCTCCTGCCAGTTATTTCCAACTTTGCCGGCATACATGTCCTTGTCTTGCCAGGCACCGTAATACCGTTCATACGATTCCAATTCGTCAATTCCGTTGTCCAAAACGGCATATTCATACTGCCAGTTCACGTAGTCTTCAACATCCAAAACATCCAGCTTATTGGCAATCCGCTTCACACCGTAATACGCATTGTATCCAACGGTCACTTTACCTGCTTGTCCGCTTTTCGTGGTTACAATGATAACCCCGTTAGCTCCACGCGAACCATAAATTGCGGTTGATGACGCATCCTTCAATACATCAATCGATTGAATATCTGAAGGAGCGATGTCGGAAATGCTGTTGACCGGAAACCCGTCAACAATAAATAAGGGTGAATTATCCTGTGTGATAGAACCTCCACCACGTACTCGAATGCGCATTTCGGCATCGGGTGACCCCTCAGTGGATAACACCTGAACACCGGCCAGTTTACCAGTAATAGCTTCGGCAGCGCTGGCTACCGGAATGGCCTGCAGGTCGTCTCCGGAAACGGAAGCCACTGAGCCGGTGATGTCGCGTTTCTTTATGGTTCCATAACCAATGGCTACCACTTCATCCAGTTCTCTCGTGTCGGTTTCAAGCGACACATTGATGGTTGTCCTTCCATTGACAGCAATTTCCTGCGGCGCATAGCCGATGAACGAAAACTGCAGAGTAGCACCTGAAGGAACAGATAACTGAAACTTACCATCAAAATCAGTGATGGTTCCGCTTGTTGTCCCCTTTACCACCACATTAGCCCCGGGAACTGGTTCACTTGTACTGGCATCCATCACGGTTCCATTAACTGTAACCTGCTGGGCGAAGGCCTCGCTGGCTACCATTAAAAAGAGACCCAACACAAGTACTCCTACGCGCGAGATTTTCATGCGCAGGCTTCTTTGCTTTTCTTTTTTAAAGTCTGTCATACTTTTAAAAATTAGGTTTGATTTATTTATTCATTTCCAAACTAGCCAGAATAAAAGGTCCGACTCCTTTGGGATCATTATCCCTGACTGGCTCGCTGATATAATATTCGAATGATCCGTCTCGGTATGGATCGCCTCCAAGACCGGCAACCGAGCATACATCGGTGAGGCTGATTGTGCCGTTTTCATTTACTTTGATGAAGTTTTTCAGTATTCCTTCGTAAGCTTTCTCGCCAAGCGAACGATACTGCTGATCGATATAATTCAGGCGAGTAGCTTTCAACAAGGTGTAGGTAAACATGCTGGAAACCGATGATTCCAGGTAATTGCCTTCCCGATCTCCCTGATCCAACACCTGGTACCACAAGCCCGTTTCCTCGTGCTGAAATTTCTTAATACCAGCAGCCACTTCTTTCAAAATGTTGATGACATCAGCCCGTCCCGGTTGGTTTTCGGGAATATAATCCAACGCGTCAACCAGGGCCATGGCGTACCAGCCCATCGCACGTCCCCAGAAGTGCGGAGAAAGACCTGTTTCGGGATCGGACCAGCGCTGTTCGCGGCTTTCGTCCCAGGCATGGTAATTTAAGCCGGTTACTGAGTCGTAAGTGTGTTTATGAACCGTAACAAACTGGTTGACCACATCATCGAAGGCCTCGGGCTCTCCAAATGTTTTTCCAAACTCGGCATAAAACGGAGCGCCCATGTACAGGCCATCAAGCCACATCTGGTGCGGATACCGTTTCTTGTGCCAAAACCCACCTTCCGAAGTCCGAGGATGGTCGTTCAGCTGGTCTCGCAACTGGAAAATCGCTTTTTTGTAGCGCTCATCGCCCGTCTTTTCATACAAATCGAACAAGAATTTTCCTGAATTGACATTGTCAATATTGAAATCACTTCGTTTGTACTGCTCAATGACTCCTTCTTCATTAATAAACTGGTCGGCGTAACCTTTGGCATACTCGTAATACTTTTCATCGTCCGCCACTTCATACAATTCCATCATGGCAAAAGAAACTAATCCTGGTGTATAACTCCATTTACCTTCTGGATTAAAATCGACGGTTGAAGCCTTTGGAAAGTGAACCATTTCAGAGTCGGCCATCCGTTTGGCCATGTCAAGTCCTTTGGCGGCTTCCGCTGATTCCTCAGCTTTTTTGGAAGCTGTGCATTGGCTGAATACCAATCCAATCAGCACAAAAAACAGGTAAGTTTTTTTCAATTTCAGTAAGTTCATATCATTATTATTAAATTAGAAGGCACCAACTTTCTTCGGCCAAATCATACAAAAATGATATTCACCAGGATGATCAATGCGACAACCAATCCAATCACAACGAATGCTATGATCCAGGAAAGTCGTTTCAAGTCTTTATGCATTTTATCCATAAGTTTATGCCCGTAGTTTTACGCCTACTAAAATAGATTGAAACAAAGAAGCGACCCTGCCAAAACTTCCCAAAGAGAGTCGACCGGCATCCCACATGCGGGCTGTATGTACCAAACTCAGGAGGTATTTTTCCCAAAAAAAGAGGCTGCCGGGCCTATCATTCTCTTCAATCACCTAAAGAATAAGTCGTTGCGCAACGGCGACAACACGCTGGAAAGCCCGACTGATTTGGGGTGAAAACCGGCAATTGGAAGCAGAAATACGATCCGTTTGTCCTGGGATTTTCTCCAAAATCCAAATGTTAGCTGCATACCCGGGATACGCTAACACATTTGGAACATCATGACGTTTCAGCAAACATCCACGCATCCCGTTTATCAAGCCCCCTCTGCAGCATATCCAAAATCCTCTAGATGCAGGAGGTTTGCAGAATGCCCAGCCACTTTGCACAAGACTGTTGTAAATTAGGATGAACGGGAACTTTCCATACTGTAAAACGTTATCTGTTGTAAAAAATACATTCACCTAAAAAATGGAAAATGGAAAATAATCACGGAATGAATCAAAGCAAAACAGGTCAACACCACTACACAAAATTCGTACTGATGTTGACAGGATCCTTTATCGCGATGTACATCACCATGTATTTCAATACCTATGAGATAAACCACACTTATTTCAGTCTTACCCGTTTTTACATGGCTTGTCTGGGCATTTCCGCGATGGCAGTCATCATGCTACTATTCATGCTAAACATGTACAAAAATAAAAAGAAAAATGTTGCTATCATTTTGGGCAGTTTAATCCTTTTTGTAACTGCTTTAACCTTGGTAAGGACGCAAACGCCGATCGGTGACGTGGCGTATATGAAAGCAATGATTCCACACCATTCAATCGCTATTCTTACAAGTAAAAGGGCAGACATAAAAGACCCGGAAGTAAGGAAATTAGCAGACGAAATTATAACAGCCCAGGAAAGGGAAATTGCAGAAATGAAAGCCTTTATCGAAAGATTGCAGATGGAAGAATAGATTACACATTGCTTGCCCCGATAAATTACTTGTCCTCATCCGTGTCAAAAAACTCACCTAAAATATCACGCGGGTTTCATTCATCAGCCGGAACTTCGCAGTAAAAGGAAGCGGATGTCATCTTGATGGTTTTATCCAATAGCTAGTTCAGGCGGTAGAGTTCCTTTTCTGTTATCAGGTCCAAAAGCTGGTTTTTTGTTTTCCAAACTAATTTCAATCAAAAAGATTTCTTTCAGGCTGTCGGGTGCATTTATCCGAATCCATCCCATATAATCAAAAATTTTGTCTGATGATTCTCCGTAAAACTGTGCGTCCAGATTTAGCAGCACACCGAGACTATGTCGCAACTCGTCGTTCGAACTCTTCAGTTTCTCCGGGATTTCCGCTTTGAATCTTACCAGCATTTGGTCCACGCCTTTGAGTGATAACACCAAACTTTTCTCGATATTATCGATGGCCTTTTCCTTCTTTCGTACCGGCGTTCGTTCTGATGGAACCGGGGACGATCGAAGGTATTTCAGCGCTATTGCACACGATTTATAATGGCCCAAATCGGTGAGACAATCAATATATTTGTCTTTCACAATTTGAAGTACCGGTGGCACCAGTTCGGCATAAATGTATTTTGATGCTTCCTCATCGTTGTTGGCCACCCACTCCACACTGTCGTACCAGACTTTCAAATCCGAAAATTCGACATGGTCGATATCAAACTTTTCGTCACAATCCAATATCATTTGGACGGAATTTAATGCGTATTTGTACCATCGGTAGCGGGGCTTTCCGTCTATCTCCTGCCATTCGTAGTCCATAGCTTTGAAAGAGTCCATCTTATTTACCCCATGGTAATACATAAAATGTCCGTTTGCAATAAGGTTAGTTATTTACTAACAATTATGCCACGCGCACTATTTTATGAAAAGCTACACGCCAGACCCGGCGATTTGAATTTGCCGGAATCGATGAATTGATCCAAGGAGTCTAGAGGTTCTGCGTCACTTTCGAAGCTTTGGATTTACTGTTGAAGTACAGGAAGGTATAGCCAGCCAATCCCGAAATGAAAGAGCCTGCCAAAATTCCCACTTTAGCCGAATCGGCAATAGCCGGATCGGTAAAGGCCAGGTTCGAAATGAAAATCGACATGGTAAAGCCCACTCCGGCAAGCAAAGCCACGCCAATGATGTTCTTGTAATTGACACCTTCTGGAAAATCGACAAGTTTTAGCTTTTTACCCATGATGGCGAACAAACTCACCCCAACGCCTTTACCGACAAACAAGCCAATAACGATGTGCAGGATTAAACTGGTATCAAGCTGCACATCGGTGCTGACGGTTATTCCGGCATTGGCCAAAGCAAATACAGGAATAACCAAATAGGCCACCCAATTGTGTAACCGGTGCTCAAGGTGTTGCAAAGGAGACTGCACGCGTCCAGTCAAATCTTCCAGTTCATCAAGTTGTTCAATTTGTGTATGGCTCAAAATGGGCTGATGATCAACTTTTGACATTTTCAACGTCTGAAGCACACCGCTTATACTTTCAGTATAGGATTTTACATCGACCCGCTGCCTAATGGGAATGGTTAAAGCCATCAGAACCCCCGCGATGGTTGGATGAATCCCCGATTTCAGGAACAAGATCCACACGACAACGCCAACAATAAAGAAAACATATTTCGAATAAAGCTTCAGATACGACAATAGAAACAGCAGAGCAAGCAGGCCAAAAGCATACAAAAGCAACGACCAGTAGATTCCGGAGCTGTAAAAAACAGCAATGGCAATGACAGCACCCAAATCATCGATAATGGCAAAAGCAGTCAAGAATACTTTCAATGCAATGGGTACGCGCTTGCCTAAAACATTCAGAATGGCCAGCGAGAAGGCAATATCGGTAGCCATCGGAATCCCCCACCCTTGGGCCGTTTCAGGATTGGTATTCAGAAACAGAAACAAGGCTACCGGAACAATCATTCCACCCAAAGCACCAAAAAACGGGAAAGCAGCTTTTTTTACACTGTTCAGCTCGCCAATCAGCAGTTCGCGTTTAATTTCCAAACCGATCAGAAAAAAGAAAATGGCCATCAAACCATCATTCACCCATAAAATCAAAGGTTTGCTTAAGGTGAATCCTTCGGAAGCGAAGCCAAGTTTGTAATCCCACAAAGACTGGTACAGATGCGCAAACGGCGAATTGGCCCACACGAGCGCCAGAATGGTAGCAAAAAGCAGCAGGATTCCACTAAAACTCTCAATTTGAACAAACTTCTGAAATGGAGTGACAATTTTTCTGATCATGAATGAATAGATTATGCGAAAAGTCAAGCGGATTGAAGCGACAAACGTTATCAACCGATCAATGACCTACGCGTTTACAATGACAAACTCACTTTAAAATATCAAACAATTCGAAAAAAAGTTCACGTCCAAATGACGAAATAACAAATTTTGCATCAAGTCAGTGTTTTAGACCAACAAATGAATGCTAACCGACCCTGCAGCCATCAGCCGGTTTTCAGTCATTGGTCATTAATTATTGATCATTCGGTCGGACTAAATCTGCGAATAATCCAGCGGCACCAAAAACACTTTATTCACAACGCTCACGGTGTTGGCATATTCGGCTTTGCCGCTCATCTCCTTCCATTCGGGGCTATTGACAAACTTTTGCCAGTTGGCTGTACGCTCATCCATGTCGTTAAACCAAAGCATGTAAACCAAGGCCGGCATTTGGGGTCCAGCCAGAATTTCGCCGAAGAAGGTGGCGTGCAAACCAACCTTGTCGAACAAAGCGAGCTCCTCGTCGTTAAACATCTTGATTTTGCGCTGACCGGCTTCTTCGTTGTTGCTTTCGTAGGTGCGCAGTTCGAACAATCCCCGGCTCTTATCGGGTTGGCGCAATTGCGGAATAGCATCGAAGGCTTCGAGCAGGTAAGTCTCAAACCGGGTGTAAACCCCATTAGCAGCTGTATCTTCAAAATAGCTTTTCGCTTGCTTCAAAAACGTTTCATTGTTCCAAAGTGCTTTCTTTACCCGATGATAGTCAGCCATCGATTTGTAGACGAGCAGATAGTGGACGGTTGGCGGATCCGTTTGGCTGTATTCGCCAAAAGCTCCCACTTTTACTCCGTATTCGTTCATAGCCGGGATCAGCGCGTCGCGGTAAAAACCATCGACTTTGTTTTTTTGACCCCCATTTTTGAAATGGTAAACCCGCCATTCGTAAATTTCTTTTTCTGAATCGGGAGGAGTGACTTTTGCTGTAGCTTGTCCGGCAACAGCAGCGCCGGCGATCAGTGCCGACCCTTTCAGGAAGTTTCTTCTTTTCATTTTTTTGGTATAGTGATTAAGGATTTCAAGATACAAATTCAAAACGAAACTACCGGCAGAAAACGCGCAGCTTTGTTACTTTATTCAAAAGCGCCCATCCCAAACAGGGCGAAGTCATATTTTACCGGATCAAGCGGGTCGAACTGTCGCAAGTTTTCAGTCAATTCCAGCACGGCTTTCCAGTCATCCTGTTTCCGGGCAAGTAAGCCCAGTTGCCGTGCCTGCCTACCAGTATGAACGTCGAGTGGCAACAGCAAAGCCGACATCGGAATTTGACTCCATAAACCAAAATCAACGCCACAAGCATCTTTTCGAATCATCCACCTCAGATACATATTCAAGCGTTTAGCCGAGGCTCCCTTGTCAATATTCGAAACATGCTTTTGCGATCGACTTTCGTGAGCGACTTCAAAAAACACCTGCCGAAAATAGCGCAGGGCTGATGCCATGCTTTGACCTTTGCAGTAACCGCTTGTAAAAACTGCTTCGAGCCCATCGTGTTTTTGGTAGATATTTTTTAGCGAGCGAAGAAACAACAAGCAATCGATCCCGTTAAACGTCCGGTGCTTAAACTCCAGGAAATGAATCCAATCTGACTCGTTGGTGTTCATTAAAAATTCATACGGATTGTGGTCCATCATCTTCACCAGGCGGAACGCGTTTTTGATAATGGTTGACCGCTGGCCCCAGGCAATGGTGGCCGCCAAGAAACCGGAAATCTCAATATTTTCTTTTCCTGAAAACTGTTTGGGCACCTGAATCGGGTCAGTTTCGACGAATGATAGCTGGTTGTATTGCCGGGCTTTCTCTTCCAGGAGTTGGTATAATTCAGTATCGTAGTTCATAGGGATCATTTCTTGTTCAATTGAGAGCTTTCTGGATTTCAAGTCGGCTCCAAATTACAAACGCCAGCTAGCTGAAAAGTTCCAAGTTCCAAATTCCAAAAGTCCAACCCACTGGCGACCAATGACAATTAATGACCATCAAATGACAACGGAACGACCAATGACTAACTACTCTTCAATCCACCCATCGCGCATGCGGATAATTTTATCAGATTGGCGGGCAAAATTTTCGTCGTGGGTCACAATCACCAGCGTTTGGTTAAACTGGTCGCGTAGCTGAAAAAACAGGTCGTGCAGGTCTTCGCGGTTTTTGGAATCCAGGTTTCCCGAAGGTTCATCGGCCAAAATCACCGCCGGATCGTTAATAAGCGCCCTTGCTACGGCAACCCGTTGGCGTTCGCCTCCCGAAAGTTCCGCCGGTTTGTGAGTCATCCGGTTTTCCAAACCCAGAAACTGAAGCAAATCTTTGGCTTTCGCTTCCGCTTCCTTTTTCGATTTTTTGGCTATAAAAGCCGGAATGCAAACATTTTCGAGCGCTGTAAATTCGGGCAGCAAGTAATGGAATTGAAAAACAAAGCCAATTTCGCGGTTACGAAAAGCCGCCAGTTTTTTTTCTCCCAAAGAGAAAACTGCCTGCTTGCGAATCTCCAGATGGCCGGAATCGGGTTTACTCAGCGTTCCCATAATTTGTAACAGCGTGGTCTTGCCGGCTCCGCTTGGCCCAACAATACTGTAAAGCTTTCCCTGCGGAATTTGCAGATCAATGCCCTTCAACACCTGAAGTTTACCAAACGATTTTGTGATATTTTGAACCTGAATCAAACGGATTGAATTTTTGTGATCGCTAAAGATAGCTAAAGTAAGACGATTTCACGAACAAGGTATAACAAGTATAAACCCAGCAAAACAACGCCGGTCACCCAGTTGATCTTCCAGCGTTTGATGATTAGCAGCAACCCAAAAACGATGATCGATGCAAACAGAATCGCAGACGATTCGAACAAGTTTTGTCCGCTTGCTGAAATTTCGCCACCATAAATAAGCATGGCAATCAAAAACGGTAAGCCCAAGCCCACCAGAACATCAAAAATATTGGAGCCAATGGCGTTACTCACAGCCATATCGCCCCGTCCCTGCCTGGCCACAATCAGCGACGAAATTAGATCGGGAATTGAAGTACCGATGGCTAAAACAGTTAAGCCGATGATGGCTTCGGGGATGTTCAGAACATAGGAAAACACGATGGCCGCTTCGACCAAAACCCAGCTCAGTGCGGCAATCAAAACAATCGAAATAAAAAATACCCAGTAATATCTCTCGGCGTTCGGAAAAACAAAACAGAGGCCTTTATCCAGCCAGTTGGCTTTCCCGCTTTCGGTGCATTCTTCGGCTGCCGCTTCCTGGATGTATTTCATGTCCTTGTAGGGAAATATTTTCCGCCACTTCACCACGGCAACCACATAAATGATGTAAATACCCAAAAAAGCGATGGCATTCCACAGGCCGAAACTACCATCGAAAATCCCCCATAGCAGCAGGCCTACGGCAATAAAATAAAATATAATATCGCGAACAACAGGTTGCCAGGTAAGCAATGACTTTTTAACCAGTGCAACCACGCCTATAATGCCCAACAGGTTGAACAGGGCACTCCCAACGATACTACCGATCCCGATTGCTTCATGGCTTCCTGGTTTCAACACCGAAAAAAGCGCCACGAAAAGCTCGGGAGCACTGGATCCAACTGCCATAAGCGTGGCTCCGGCAGCATCCGAAGACAATTTCAAATCATGGGAAATCCGATCGAGGGAAGCAACAAAGAACTTATCGACAATGCGTGCCAGCAAAATAAAACTGAGCAACATTGCCAAACCTGGAAGTATTAATGACATATCATTTACTGATCTTTTTCTTTTTTATCCATATCCTGTGAGATACTGGTCGTTTCTGGCGAAGCTTCAGAAGGCGCCTCATCCATCTTTTTTTCAAGCTTTGTGGTTTTCTTTTCAACTTTTGTCGAAGCATCGTCCACTTCCTTTTCAAGTTTTGTGGTTGTTCTCTCTGCTTCAGCCGAAATATGTTCAACTTCTTTGTTCAGTTTGTTCGCTTCATCTTTCATTTTAGACGAAACCTGATCAATATCCTGGCTGATTCTTTTGGTTTCAGATTTCACGGTTGAGCGAATATCATTGATTTCGCGCTTGAAATCGCCCGTATTATCTTCAAACTCCCGTTTAATTTCGTTGGTTGCCTTTTTAAACTCGCGCATTCCCTTCCCCAGGGTTTTAGCAATATCGGGAATGGCTTTTGATCCGAAAAACAAAAGAGCCAACATCATCACCAGCACAATCTCACCACCACTAATAAATAGCATATGAAGGGTCATTTTTTCAAAATTTTCAACAAATATACAAACAAGTTTAGTACATCGGTAACCGAAGTCCTTTTTCGGTTTAAAAAAAGAAGCCCCGACTAAAATAGCCGGGGTTCCCAATAAATTATCTGTTCAGACTATTTTCTTTTAGCTGCTACTTTCAAAGCGCTGCGTTGTGTGTCGTAAGAAATTGGCGTTGCGATAAACAAAGAAGAGTAGGTACCAACCACAACCCCTACCAACAAGGCGAAGGTGAAGCCCTGGATAGATGTGCCACCAAACATGAAGATGGCCAGCAGCACCACAAACGTACTTAACGAGGTACTGAAAGTACGACGTAAGGTCGAGTTCATGGCATCATCAACATTCTCTTCGCGGTTACGCTTAGGGTGCAGGCCAATGTACTCGCGAATCCTGTCGAAAACAACCACCGTGTCGTTGATCGAGTAACCAAGCACCGTCAGAATCGCCGCAATAAAAGCCTGGTCGATTTCCAGCGAGAAGGGTAACAACCCGTAGAAGATCGAGAAGATCCCTAACACTATTATTGAGTCGTGCGCCAATGCAGCAACTGCACCCAATCCATATTGCCAGTTTCGGAACCGGATCAGAATATACAGGAAGATGATCACCAGTGCGAATGAAATCGCGATCAAGGCATCCTTTTTAATATCGTCCGAAATGGTCGGCCCAACTTTTGCCGAACTCATACGATGCTCGCTGATGAAGGTATCCATATCCATATCACCACCAATAAAACCACCTTCCTGCAAACCCTGTAGCATGAGTTGTTCCACTTCATTGTCAACATCATCGGTCAGTTCGTCAATTTTATATTCGGTCGTGATTTTCACCTGGTTACTTCCGCCAAAAGTTTTTACTTCGGGGGCTTGTCCGTAAAAAGAAGCCAGTGCCTGTCCTACCTCAGCCACTTTCACTTCTTCGTCAAAACGAACGACGTAGGTACGTCCACCTTTGAAGTCGATACCGTAGTTAAACCCACGGATTACAAATGAGAAAATCGAAATTACAATCAGGGCTCCGGAAACGATGTAAGCAATTTTCCTTTTTTCCAGGAATTTAATATCGGCATTCCTCAACCAGTTGTCAGTAATTTTAGAGGTGAATGTAATCTTCGCGTCTTTACCCAACTGACGCTCAAAAATCAACCGAGTCAGGAAAATGGCTGAGAACAGCGAAGTAAAAATACCTATAATCAAGGTAGTCGCGAAACCTTTAATCGGACCGGATCCAAACATATAAAGTACAATACCGGTCAACAAGGTCGTTACCTGTCCGTCAATAATCGCTGAATAAGCATTTTTATAACCATCGGCTATAGCCAGCTTCAAACCTTTTCCGGCTTTCCGTTCTTCCTGAATCCGCTCAAAGATCAGCACGTTGGCATCAACCGACATGCCAATGGTCAACACAATACCGGCAATACCCGGAAGCGTCAGCACAGCTCCAATTGAAGCCAGTACTCCAATCACAAAGAACAGGTTGGCCAGCAAGGCCATGTTGGCTGTCAGACCAGCCATTTTGCTATAGAAGAAGAACATATAGCCCAATACCAACAAGAAGGCGATGAAGAATGACCACATACCGCTGTTAATGGCTTCCTGCCCCAGTGAAGGCCCAACAATTTCTTCCTGAAGGATGCGTGCCGGAGCCGGCATTTTACCCGATTTCAGGATGTTTGCCAAGTCTTTCGCCTCTTCAACAGTTTCCAAGCCTGTAATACTCGAACGACCACCGGTAATTTCACCGTTTACATTGGGGAATGAACGAACGTAATCGTCCAATACAATGGCAATTGATTTGCCAATATTCTCTTTGGTCAGGCGGGCCCAAGTTTTAGCACCTTCCGCGTTCATGGTCATGCTAACTTCCGGACGGCTGCCAAACTGTTCGTAGTCCTGACGGGCATCCACAATCACGTCTCCTTCAAGTGGTGCACGGCCATCGCGGCTGGTCACTTTAATGGCGATCAAGCGGAAGAAATTTCCGCCTTCGTCCACCGCTTTTGAAGTCCATTTAAAATCCATGCTCCGCGGAATGATCGACTTGATCTGGGGCATATTCAGGTAGGTATTAACCGTAGAAGTATCTTTAGAATGTGCAGTTCCGACAACTGGTCCGGGGAACAACTGTCCATCAGCTGTTGTGCTTGGATTTAACACAGAAAACAACGGGAAATTCCGTCTGATATCAGCCATGTTGTCCAATTCGCCCAAACTGTCTGTTTCTGTTTGCAACTCATCAAGCAACGAACCTTCTTCGCTGGTTGTTGTGTCCTCTTCAGCAACTCCCTCGCCCTCAACCTCAGCTGAGTCAGTTTCAGAAGCGGCAGCTTTTAAGTCAAGGATTTCCTTCAGTTGCTGATTTACCTGCATCAGGTATGGATACACTTCGCTGTTATCCCAGGTTTCCCAAAACTCAAGATTGGCAGTTCCCTGCAACAGTTGGCGAACCCGTTCCGGATTGTCAACTCCGGGAAGTTCAACTAAAATACGGCCATGCGTTTGCAGCGGCTGAACATTGGGTTGGGCCACACCAAAACGGTCGATACGGGTTCGGATGATATTAAATGAGTTTTCGATGGCAGCATCCGTTTCCTGACGAATCACACGCAAAACATCGCTATTCGATGAATTGTAGTTCACTTTATTTTTCAACTCCAGGGTGTTGAAGATCGCCGCCAAACGCGCATCGGGATCAATCTCCTCAAAGGCACGTCCAAACAGGGTTACAAAATCATCCTGGCTGTCGCGCTGCATTTCCTGTGCCCGCTTGATCGCTGCGTTAAAAGTTTCGTCGGCACTGTAGTTGGACAATGATTTGATCAAATCAACCACCGACACCTCGAGTGTAACGTTCATCCCACCTTTCAAGTCAAGACCAAGGTTCATTTCCTGGGCTTTCACTTCTTTATAGGTGTAACTGCGTATTCCTAAAAGGTTGTAAACTTCCTCACCTGCGATTGAATCCAGGTAATTCCGCTCTTTTGTTGCGTCGCCCTGGGCATATTCGCGGGCGTCGCGTTCTACCTGCTTGGCTTTAAAAGTAAAGGTAAGCTGGTAAACACAAACCAAAGCCAGTAAAATGGCAAAAGTTCTGATTAATCCTTTGTTTTGCATTTGTCTAAAATTTAGATTTTATGTGTTTGTTTATTTTCTTAATGAAATCAACTTCGGGCCGGAACCGGCTATCGTACAAAAACTTAAACGAATTGGAGAATTCGAATAAACCTTATGCTTTCGGGGCATTGTCATCGGAACTGGAATGATGACAGATGATGAATTTACGAAAATGAACCATGAGGTTTTGCGGCGATCGCTCTTTCAGCGATTCGGCTTTTAGCAAATGGTAAGCTTCCTGATTGTGAAAGGCAGTCAGAAATCTATCCTGCCCAATGGTAAATAAGATTTTGGAAACCAATCGGTCGCAACCCATGCGAATTTTGAAGCTGCTGGCCGGATTACAAAAGTAAGCCGGCGACACGTCAACCTGTGGTTCAGAAGCATCCTGCCGGTGTTTTACCAACTGCTCAGGCAGTTGATCATGGCACAAATCGAAAATTACTGCTCCGGCTGCCAGTGTAATAAACACCAGCAGGCGCAGGGCAATTTGTTTTGATATGATTCTTTTTAATTTCACCAGCTTTTAGTCAACAGGTCGCAAATATATTCATTTTTGTGAAACGAACATGAATTATCGCCTGAAAACAGCAGGGTATTTTAAAACAGTTTCTTTCATTTCCGGGGTCTTGAAAATGAAATTGTTTCGTATTTGTAATCGATCACGCACTGGTGCTTTTTCAACAGGTCGCTTCCAAGCAATCCACAAATACGAACATCGCGGTACTTCCGGTAAATTTCGTTCACATGATCAAGGTTTATCAGCGCCACTTTCTGCGCCGTGATTTTTAGTTTTCCAAACGCCATGGAGCGAAGTTCCCCAACTCCTGTTTCAACCATCCCTTCGCTGATTCCGGCACTTTGGTACTCTTCGTCGTTTGTTGGTTCAACAAGTGTATAATACTTCTCCAAACGTTTATCAAATACTGTTTTTGAAGCCCCGGTATCAATAATCCAGTAGCCTTTTTCGCCATCTTCAAATTTCCCCTGCACCAACAAGTGGTAGTTATGATGCTCCAACTCAATTAATTCGACCGGTATTTTCGCCATAAAACTAAAAAAATGCCCCCACACATGCAGAGGCATTAAATATAGTGTTTAACTTCGATTTGTTATACTTCGAGCAGGTCATTCACTGCCTTTACACCTTCGGCACTGGCAACCAGTTTTTCCTTTTCGGCATCAGAAAGCGAAATCTCAATGATCTTCTCAATTCCATTTTTACCCAACACACAAGGAACACCCAGTGAGATGTCATTCAAGCCATATTCACCTTCCAGCAACGCGGAACAAGCAAACATCTTTTTAGAATCCAGAGCGATCGCTTTCACCAACTCAGAAACAGCGGCACCCGGAGCATACCAAGCACTGGTTCCCAGTAATTTGGTCAGGGTAGCACCGCCAACTTTCGTGGCTTCCACCACTTCGGCCATTTTTTCTTCGGTAAGAAATTCAGAAACGGGAACGCTGTTGCGTACGGCTTTATCGATCAATGGCACCATACCGGTATCCGAATGACCACCAATCACCATACCTTCCACATCAGACTGCGGGCAATCCAATGCTTCGGCCAAACGATACTTAAAACGGGCGCTATCCAAGGCTCCACCCATACCGATGATCCGGTTTTTAGGGAGGCCTGTTACTTTGTGGGCCAGATAAGCCATGGTGTCCATCGGGTTACTCACCACAATGATAATCACATTTGGAGAATGCTCGATGAGGTTTGAAGCTACGAATTTCACAATGCCTGCGTTGATCCCAATCAGTTCTTCCCGAGTCATGCCCGGTTTACGGGGAATACCGCTGGTAATCACAGCTACATCACTACCTGCTGTCTTTGAATAATCGTTTGTCGTTCCGGTAATGGTTGAATCGAAACCATTCAACGATGCTGTTTGCATCAAATCCATGGCTTTGCCCTCGGCAAATCCTTCTTTGATGTCAACCAAGACAATCTCGTCCGCGAAATCTTTAACTGCGATATATTCAGCACAACTAGCACCTACAGCACCTGCACCAACAACTGTTACTTTCATAATTTTGTTTTTTGGTTTTATATAAAATTGTAAACGTTGACAAAGATAAAATGTATTTTCAAAAAGCCTAAAAATATTGAACTGCCTTAACAATTTAATAACTGATTGATCAAGGGTTTGAAGGCCTCTTATTGCTGATTCAAACCGAATAGCTGAAATTTATAACAATCACATATTTTCAGCACCACAAAGCATCAATATTGTTAGCAAATGTTTCAATTTTGAAATAAACAATTAACTCAACAACCAATTCGCCGGTGCTGATCCAGCACTCTCCCGCTCATTGACCTCTTCGGCTTGCTGGCAAAGACGAGTTGCACTGGTGGGCATCGGCCTGCCAATTCAGGTCAGACCAAATGAAATTTTTTAAGTAAACCAACCAAGGTTCTTAGTTGAGCCAGTATGAAAGTTTCACGACCAAAGCGCGGTTTCTTGATGTCCAGTCCCCCGTGAAATAATTATCTGTATAGACCACAAAAAAGTCAGAAACCGGCGCATATCGCCACTGAAAGCGCAAATTGACGTTCATGTTATCAATTTGCTCGTTATATTGCACATAGGTTGAAAGAAACACCTTATCCGAAAAAGTCACATCCATTTTTGGTCCAATAAGCCAAAGATTTGTTGTTTCAAACGGCTGTGGAAGGCGAATGCTGTTGTAACTCATATTCAGTGCAAAATTAACATAAGGCTGAAATCGATAGCCCAACATTCCTTCCACCAAATCGATCTTACCACTGTAGAAGGTTCCTTTTGTGTAGGACCCGGACCATTTTAATGCTTTTCGGTTATCCGATGCAAATTCAACCCAGGCACCACCATATCGATACTCCGAACCGGCTGGTAAATAGACGTCGTTCGTGTGTGTCGGATCAAAATCTTCCAACAAGTGGATATAAAAATCCAGCCATCCAAATTGGGCCGTTGCCCTGCTCCGAAACTCAAACTTGTAGCCCAAGGTTTGCTCATGATCTATTTTATGAAATTCGGTGTCATAAAAATTTTCACTTTCAGCAAAAATACCATGTGAAATAATCTTTCTATTCGGCACCCAGGTGTAGCTGAATGAAGGTCCCAAAAAATTATAGCCTTTACGGCGCACAAACCCGACCTCGGCATTGTAGCCGGTCCCTACGCTGGTTTGAGCAAATCCAAGCCCTATACTTCGGGTTTTATATTCCAGATAGGCGCCTTGGGCATATTGCCCGCCTTCGCGCTCTTCTTCATCAAACGATTGATGATAAAAGAATTTCCCGTTCCAGGAGTTGTCGCTCGAGGCGAGGTTGTAATCAAATCCAATTACCCGATTAAAATCCTGCTCTCCATCGGGCTCATTGATATTCTCCTTATTCACTACAATCAATCCGGCACTTGATCGGGCAAATAACTTTCGCTGCACCGAGGCCACAGCAAAATTACGCCCTGGCAAATCCGTGGTCATTTCGGTCTGCATATCCATCAACCCAAGGCGCCAGTTGTTATTCAGTTTTCCACTGAGCCGCGCCCCAAAAAGCACAGGCGCATCAAGCCCGATCCGGCGGGAAAAAAAAGGCGTGACCACATCGTAACCATAACCGGCAAACAAATCCGAATTCTCCAAAAAGAATTGTCTTTTCTCCGGAAAAAATAATTCGAAACGATCCAGGTTGGTCACCTGCTGATCAACTTCGGCCTGCGCAAAGTCCGGATTATAGGTCAGATCCAGATTCATCGAAGTAGTGACTCCAATTTTGGCGTCGAACCCAATATCTTTCTGATAGTCTGTCGAAGTACCAGCTTCGTAATCTTTGGCCACTGATCCATAAACATAAGGAATTAGCGAAAACATGGTTTTAGACTTGGGCAGCGGTTCCTCCCATTTCAACATGCCGGTATAGGCCAGGGACGCCGTTGGAAACTGTCGTGGAACCGGAGCCCAGGAAGACTTTTCATTCGTTTTCAGATCGAGCCGGCTAAAGTTCACATACCATTGATCAGTGCCCGATTTAAATCGGATAGAACGGAAGGGAATACGCATCTCGGTTACCCAACGGTCATCGTAGTGCACGGTTTTCGATTCCCATTTACAATCCCAGTTTAGGTTGATGGCGCTTCCATCATGCATAATTCCATCCCATTTTGCACCCGATGCAGAAGTTCCAAATGAAAACCCATTGGTTTGATCCAGGAACGTATCAAAAAAAACCAAGAAGTTATCATTGTTTCCGAAAACGAAATCGCGCCGAAAAGATTCCATGATCCGCTTACCCGGAATGGAATCAAAAAAAGTAAATGCCAGATAAAACGCCTGATCATCGTAGGTCATGACCACCTCGCTTTTGGCTTCGGCCAAACCAGTATCGACCGGCAGTACCCGAAAAAAATTTGCGGCCTTTTCAGCCCGATGCCAATCCGGTTCTTCTATTTTCCCGTCGATGATGATTGGCTCATGAGCTTTCTTAACTTGAAGGATATAATCCTTGTTGAACGTTTGCTGGACGCTGTCGGGCTGATAGCTTTCGATTCCGGACACAACACCTCCCAAAGCCAGCATAAGCGCCAATAGCAGAAGCATCTTTTTCATTGTTTGGTTTACTGGGTGTTAGCTTAGGTGCACAAAAGTACAAAAAAAACCAAACACTGGACACTTTCGAAAAAACCAAGCATTCTAAAGCATATCTTCCGGTGGATTCATTAAAATCCGATCGCCTTCCTTTAGACCATCCAAAACAACGGTCATCCCCTTATTTTCAGCTCCAAGCCTAACAGGTTGTTTTGTGACATTACCACCACTTTTTAGATAAACAATGCTTTGCAAGCTATCACTATGAACAGCCTCAAGCGGGATCAGCGGCTGATCCAAATAATGTTCAAAAACAATACTATTGGTACAGGTCATTCCCGGTTTCAAATCATCATCACGATCCTGAAACCGAACGATTACCTTAAATACTTTCATTTCAAAACCTGGATGATCTTCGCCAATCGCGGCGATGTACGCTACTTCTCCAGCATACGATTTGTTGGGCAAAGCATCAATGGTGATGTTCACGCTGTCTCCCTTGCTGATTTTAGAAATATCGATCTCTTTGACATAGGTTTCTGAAATCACAGATGACATATCGGGCAGAGTGGCAATCAGTGGTCGCCAGATGCTTATTTCATCATCTTTCGAATATTTAGATCCGTTCCAGTTTGTTCCGAACATCACAATACCGTCTTCCGGGGTCATAATCCGGGTAGCTTCCATCGCCTCTTCATATCGCGCAATCAGTCCGTCTAACCAATCTAACTGGTTAACGTGTCGCTGAACCCGCATTTTCCAGCGGTTTTGCTCCAACAAATAGTCACGCCTTCTCTTTTCAACCTGAATTTCAGCCTTTTGGTAGGCCATCTGGGCTTTACGCTGATAAGCCTCTGACTCGTACTGTGATTGCTCCAGATCAATTTTGTTGTATTCCAGGTCAAGAACCGAATTGGCAATCTCCTGGCGTAGCTGGGTAAGCCTAACCGTACTGTCAATTCTGGCATTCTTCAGGTCCGCGTCTCTTTTTTCTTTCTCCTGCATTCGGTCACGCAAGTGGTTTGAAATCTCCGTTTGATCCAGTTGAGCAACATAATCGCCCTTCTTGACGATCTTCCCCTCTTCAACCATATCAACAATCTTAATTTGCCAAATTCGGAGTTCCCGATCGCGAATAATCAATGGGATATTAATCTCGGTTGCTTTCTCGCCTTTCACTTCGCCAACACTTTCAATGCTAGCATCCAGTTTGCCACGTTTAACCACGTAACTTCTTCCTCCAGCCACAACTCCCCCCTCCAGTATGAGAAACAAGGCGGTGGCAAGAATCAGAACAGTAGGAACTCCCCAAATCAACAGTTTTTTATTCTTCGTCATGCCCTTTAGTTTTCAAGGATTTGTTCATACTCTTCAGACAATGCTGCCCCTTGTGCGAAATCGAACAAGGTCAAACGCCTGATGGTGTAATAATAGCGCCAGTAGGCGCTGAGTGCCAAAATATAGTCTTTACGGGCTTGTTCGCGGTCGTTTCGGGCCTGGTTCAGGTTAATCACATCCACCTTTCCAATCAGAAAGCGCTGGAAGGTCACCTCAAAACCTTGCTGGGCCACCGTATCGGCCAAGGCAGCATTTCGCACCTGAGCCCCCTGCAGGTTAAACTCCATAACGGTTTGCGCGATTTCCTGCTCGAAATCAATACGAGCTTGTCTCACGGTGGCTTTTACCACTTCGCGGCTATACTCGGCCATTTGGTATCGCCCTTTTCGGCGTCCCCAATCAATGATTGGGATATTGACACCCAAACGCAAGCGTTGGCTTTTCCCGGGATTGTCATAAACATTTTCAAAATCATTGGAGGATTGATCCAGTCCGTAGGAGGCAAAAATACTGGTATTCAATCCTGTTTCCGATTTCGCCTGTGCTACCCGCTGATCTTCCTGCAAGAGCCGTTGTTTTTGATCCAGAATTTCAGGATTATTGGCCAATGCCTCCGAAATGGCATCCGCCGCCTGGACTTCAAGTTTGGGGATTTCGCTGGGCACAATGCACGAAATCTTTGTGTTTTTATCCAATCCCAAAAAGGAGTTCAAATCGGCCTGGGCACGCATCAATTCCAACTTAGTCGTATTTAAGGCCTGTTCGGCTTTCAATTGGCTGAGCTGCAAGTTCAGCAACTCGTCCTGCGTCACTGTTCCCACTTGGAAACGTCCTTTACCAATTTTGTACAAGGTATCCGCACTGGCTTTGTTATTTTCGGCAATAGCCAGGTTAATTTCGGCGGAAACCAAGCTAAAAAAGCGCTGATTGGCTTTAATTGCCAGCTCTTCTCTCGATTCAATAAAGACCTTTTTGGCCTTTTCATATTTCAGCGGTTCAATCTTCGCCTGCCATTTCAACCGGTTGTAACCATTCAGGTCCTGCCGATAACCAATGCTGATGGGTGTGGATTGATACGAATCATTCTGTCCGTCTCCCAGGTTTTTAACAATTCCCAAATCGGAACGTAAAAACAGACTCCCTCCGGTTAGAGCCACATTCTGATTCAGGGCCAACCCAAAATCCGAGTTAAGATACTCCCGTTGAACGTATTCTTCCTCATTAGTTTGAAAGTTGTATTCGCGTGCCCGGTAGCGGTTAAAATCCAACGGCGTAGCGTCAAGCGATAGGCTTGGAAGCCGGTCGGCTTTGAAATAACGATATTCCCAGTAACTGGCTCGGAACATATTTTCATTCCGAAAGGCATCCAACGACTGCTGTGAAGCCAGCTCAATAACATCATCCAATGACAATTTCAGGTGTTGTTCCTGGGCGGTTGCATAAAAAGAAAGTAAGAAGAAAAGCAGCGCAGCTTGTAAATATTTTGATCTCATAATTGATTTATCGTTTCAAGTTAATATCGAAGTGATTCTACAGGATCTTTTTCGGCAGCCTGCTTGGCCGGCAAATAACCAAAAATGATTCCAACCGCAGCCGACACCCCGAAGGCAATGAAGATGCTGAAAAAGGATACGATGGTTTTTATATCGAAAACTGCCGTAATAATTTTGGATAAGGCGACCCCTAAAATAATTCCGATAATTCCGCCAAAAACACTAATCAGCGTTGACTCGGATAAAAACTGGACAATAATATCTTTCTGCGATGCACCAATGGCCTGACGAGTGCCAATCTCACGGATGCGTTCCATCACTGAAGCCAGCATAATATTCATAATTCCAATGCCGCCAACGATCAGCGAGATGCCTGCGATGGCGCCCAACACCACATTAAAAATATTTTTTGTGCGTTGTTGTTGTTTCAGTAGCAGCTCAGGAATCGTCACTTCAAAATCATATAACTGCGAGTGGCGACGATACAACATTCGTTTTACCACATTAGCCGTTGCACCTAACTGCTCCGTTTCCTTTACCTGAATGATAATCTTACTTAGCTGGTTCAGGTTTTTATCCTGATCCAGGACTGCCCCCGAACTACCATTGTTGCCGTTTTCCTGGCGCGAATTCGCCAGTTCCACCTCGTCGGCACGAATGAGCGAACGGTTTCGAAACCGCAACAGAACCGTTTGTACCGGAACAAAAATCTTGTTATCCGAACTGCTGATCCCCATTTCGTCAGACGCCGAACTGGTAAAATCACGTTTTTCAACCACGCCGATCACCTTCAACCAAACCTGTCCGCATTTGATACTTTTTCCTATCGGGTCTTCCTGATTAAAAAAGACATTGCGAATATTATCGCCGATAATGCAAACCGGTTGACCCAAGGTGCTTTGCGACTCGTTAAACAGCTCGCCCCCCTGCAAATTGATGCTAAACACATCAAAATAACTGGCATCAACTCCTTCAAGAACTACCGGGTTACTCTTTCCATCCAGAATGGCCGAATAATTAAATGAGATTACCGGACTGACTTTATCGACTGCCGGAATGACCTTAGCTATCGCTTCAGCATCCATCAAGCTCAATCCTTTGCTAAACTTTGATCGGGCCGAAGCTCCTTCGTCGTCACTGCCCGAATCCTTTCCATCTACACTCACAGCAGTTGGTGTCACCACAATATTGTTGACTCCTACCATTTTTATCTGCTCCAAAATTTCCTGTTCAGCTCCATTTCCAATAGCCATCATGCTGATTACCGCTGCGACTCCAAAAATAATTCCGAGGGCAGTCAGCATTGATTTTAACCGGTTATCAAAAATGGCTTGAATTCCGATGATTACATCGTGAAAATATCGTTCGATCCACATAGCTACTACTAGTTACCGGTTGAAGTTGACTGGTTTCGAATGGTTCCCATCTGTGCGGCAGGTGCTCCCGGCGTAGCCGGCTTTGTTGCCGCTTTCTTATCGAAAGCCTCTTTAGCTTCTTTCTCGGCCGCTTCGCGCTCTTCTTTTTCTTTCAACGACTGCGCATAAATTTCAAGGCCTTCATAGCTTAAATTATCCGTTTCGTCCGGTGCCGAAAGAAAAACTTCATCCCCTTCGGCAAGACCATCCCTTACGAGGACATAATTTTCGTTGGCATCGCCCAGTGAAACAATTTGTTTCACCAAATCGCCACGATTCGACTTATAGACATACTGCAAGCTGTCGTTCGAAAAAACCGACTCAAGGGGAATAAACAAGGTATCTTTCAAAGTCATCGCTTGAATCACATTGCTGGTGGTCATGGCTGGCCGCAAATCAGGATCAACGTCAAAAACCTTAATTTTTACTTCAAATACTTTGGCATCGCTGTTGGGCATGTTTTGCCCGACATTAGCCATCGAAATGACTTCTCCGGCAAGCTCCTTATCAGGAAATGCGTCAACACCAACTTTCACCGGCAATCCAACTTTTACTTTCGAAATATCGATTTCGTTGATAAACGTTCTTGATATCAGATTGGTCATATCAGGAATGGTAGCTATAATCGGATTCCACATGGTCACCCGCGAGCCAACTTTGGTTACCCCGCCGTAACCATATTTGTAATAGGTAAGCAATCCTGATTTGGGAGCGTAAATTTCAAGCGAATTATACAGCTCCTGAAGTTCTCTCAGCCGTTCTTCCGTTTGGCGGTAGTCAATAAACCGGCGGGTCACCCGGTTTTCCTCCTGTTCCCGCTTCAACCGGTAAGCATTTTTTTCCTGCTCGTATTTACGCAGAGCCTTATCATAATCCATTGCCGCTTTTTTCTGAACGGAAGGGGACTCATATATCGATTCATCCATTACAATCTGCTTTTCTTCCAGATCAAGTTGTGCATTGATAATCACGTCACGTTGATTACTCAAATTCAGGTTCGAATCAATCTTGGCATCCTGAAGCTCTGTCAGCTGCGTCTCCAGATCATCTTGGGTGCTTTTTATATTTTCTTCCACTGCCTTGTGATCCAGTGTGCCGACGTAATCACCCGAATCAACATAGGTGCCTTCATCAATCAGATCGGTGATTGTCAATTCGTAGATCCGCAAATTACGGTCTTTCATTTTTTCAGGAATGGTGATATTTTCAGAATTCTCTGACTCCAGTTCGCCTGATGAATAAATCTGGATTTCAAATGGCCCCCTTTCAACGCTCACGGTAATGTCGGTAACGGCCTGATCGCTGCTTTGTAAAATCAAATAGCCAACGATTAATAATAGAGGAACAAGTGCAATGAGTAGCGTCTTTTTGTTTTTCATGTATTCATTTTTTCATTTTAGATCGTACAAGTTTTGTCATAAAAATTACTTTCCAGGTTTTCAAAAATAATCAAAGCCCGCCGGGAGAAACTTACTCCCATGCAAAATTGATTTTCATTGTTCGCTTCATGAATGTTGCAATTTGACTGCGTTTAGTTGGACTATTCTTGTCAATACTTTCAAAACCGATTACTGATTTAAATTGAGCTTCTGGCCCGGAAGAATTATACCCGGTCAACACGCAAATAACGCAATGAAACTAATTTGTCTGTTAATCGAGGGTCAGGTTAACAATATTTATGCCAATTGTCATAAATCAGAACGATTTTTTTCAAAGTTAACTTCCTCCAATTCAAGAAAATTGAAAATACCAATGGTTCACCACCCCCACAACTGAGCACAGCGACGCAAACATACTCCTGCTTTGCGGCCCGTTAAAAAGGGCTTGGTTTTGCCACAACAATTTAAGAACACAATTTTATTGTGTTCTTAAACATAGACCAGCCCCAGAAGCCAAAGTTTAATTGGTAGTAATCGCTTTTATTTCAGATATGATTTTTTCAGCCAGATTGCGGGACGAATCGGCATTTCCGGCTTCGGCATAAATTCGGATAATCGGCTCGGTATTAGACTTTCTAAGGTGAACCCACTCGTTTTTGAAGTCAATTTTCACCCCGTCGATATCATTAACATTTTCGTGCTTATATTTTTCTTTCATCTGTATCAATACCGCATCCACATCAATTTCAGGCGTTAATTCGATCTTATTTTTCGAAATAAAGTAGTTCGGATAGGTCTCTCGTAGTTCGGTGCATGTTTTGCCCGATTTGGCCAGATGCGACAGAAAGAGGGCAATTCCAACCAAAGCATCTCGTCCGTAGTGGGAGGCAGGGTAAATCACACCCCCATTGCCTTCTCCACCGATCACGGCGTTGGTCGCCTTCATTTGGGCGGTCACATTCACCTCGCCAACCGCCGAAGCCGTGTAGCTTCCGCCATGTTTTTCCGTCACATCGCGCAAGGCCCTGGTGGACGACAAATTCGAAACCGTGTTGCCCGGTGTCTTTGAAAGCACGTAATCGGCAACAGCCACCAAAGTATATTCTTCGTTGAACATGCTACCGTCTTCGCTAATGATGGAAAGGCGATCAACGTCCGGGTCGACCACAAAGCAAACATCCACCTGTTTTTCCTTGACCAGCTGGCACGTTTCTACCAGATTTTCGGGAAGCGGCTCGGGCACATGGGCAAAATAACCGGTGGGCTTTTCGTTGATTGGCACAATACTTTTCACGCCCAGTCCTTTCAACAAAGCTGGGATGGCAATTCCACCAACAGAATTAACCGCATCAAAAGCCACCTTGAAATTGGCTTTGGCAATGGCCGGCACATCTACCAACTCCAAATTCAGTACATGATCGATATGGGCCTGCAAATAGTCCTTTTCAGAAATGGTCCCCAAGTCGTAAACATCGGCGAAAATGAAATCTTCCATGTCGGCAAAAGCCAGAATTTTAGCACCTTCGTGGGCCGACAAAAACTCACCTTTTCCATCCAGGAGCTTCAGCGCATTCCACTGGGCCGGATTATGGCTCGCTGTGAGAATGATTCCGCCATCGGCCTTTTCCTTCACCACCGCCAGCTCGGTTGTGGGTGTCGTAGCCAGACCGATGTTCACCACCTGGCAGCCCATGCCGCAAAGTGTGGCACACACCAACGACTCGACCATGGCTCCCGAAATACGAGCATCACGCCCAACCACGATCGTGGGGCTTTTCTTGCCCGTATCTTCAATAGCCCAACGGGCATAAGACGCTGTAAATTTGACCACGTCGAGCGGACTTAAGCCATCGCCTGGTTTTCCTCCAATGGTCCCTCTAATTCCTGAGATGGATTTTATAAGTGTCATATGAATTCTGATTTGGATGAAGTTATGATATAAGATTGTTTGTTTACATGTAATTCAAATACTCGTCAATCAGGTCCAGCAAATCCTGATTTTCGCCATAGGTTTTAAAGTTTTCACTCAAGTCCTTATCATTGTAAGAACGCAACTTTAAAATGGTATGATTGATAATTGACTTCGGAAAAATTTGATTCGCCTCAAAATCCTGTCGGAAATTCTCCAGCACTTCAGCTGATTCGCGACACGACATCGGCAAATGGTCAAATTGCTTTTCTTCGGATTTCATCTGCTGTTCAGTTAAAAATAAATTACCAGAACAGTAATAATCGTCCGACTTTTTAACGGCTTCATGATCTGAAAGACCTTTCATAAATCCGACAATCAGTGCTGCTGATAATAAATAGGGGTTGGCTGATCCATCGGAACCACGGTACTCAATGGTTTGCCTGAACGTGTAGTCGATTTTTGCCTGTTCCTGCTTATTCAATATTGCCCCGAAAGGAATGTTGCTGTTCCAGGCCAAAGGTACACGAACCAAGGTCGAACGGTTTTGTTTTCCCCAGCAAATATGGCGCGGCACATTTTGACCCGGCATGAAACGCAGATATGAAATGGGCGTTGGATTAGCAAATGCTGTTAAGGCTGCCGCCAAATCCAATACACCAGCAATCATCCGTAAGCTGGTTGACGTTAATTCACCATTCTCGATGAGACAATTTTTGCCACCCTGTTCGGCCAGAAAATGGATATGCATGCCGCTTCCAGGCTGATTGAGTGATATTTTAGGGATGAACGTGACATTCACCCTGTATTTCAAGCCAAGCATCCTAAGAATCCATTTGGCAACTACCAATTGGTCGGACGCATCTTCAGGATCAACCGGTCCAAACTCTATTTCATGTTGTTCGTAATGTTTGCCGTGATGGGTAAATCGTCCATTTTCAGCATGTCCAAAACGCACCATGCCTCCGCACTGTGCAATCAGCTTAAGTGCTTCCACCCGAAGGTCTTCATGAAGGGTAAAAGGCTGGCCGCTTTGATATCCGTTTTCGGAAACATCTTCCTCTTCAGTGGTCTCGCTGATCACGTAAAACTCCAGTTCGCCCATCATCTTGAGCGTCATGCTGGTTTCCTTAAAGAACTGTTTTTGGGCTTTCCTCAGAATATTCTCAGGCGAACTTTCCAAGGGGTCTCCATTTTGGCTGTAAAAAGAACACAAAATATCGACTGAAGGAATACTCGCAAACGGATTCAGAAAAGCAGTTTTATAACGTGGAACAAGGTATAGATCGCTCGAGTCGGCTTCGAGAACGGAGAAAATACTGCTGCCGTCAACGCGTTCGCCGGTTGATAAAATCATATCCAATTCATCGCGACCGGTCACTTTAAAATTGATGGTTTTCAGCTTACCATCTTCGGCGGCATAGCGAAAATTGACCATTTCAATCTCCCGTTCTTCAATGTACCGGATCAAGTCTTCTTTTTTAAACTCCGAGGCTGGTTTTTGAAGGTACTGTACCAGCAAGTTTGGATTATTCTGAATTGACGGCATATGTTTCAAATTAAGCCCTAAAAATAGTCAGCCCAATCGGAAATTAAAAGGAACAGGACAAATTCCATCCAGTAAAAGCGAGCTAAGCTCGAAGAATCAAAATTCAAACGTTAGCTCAAAAAATATCAGGCTTTTGAAGCAGCATCCGGCAACCAGCGACCCCTTTATCCAATCTCTTCCTCTATCGCTTGAGTGTACTTCCCGGATAAACTTTCAGGGCTTCGTCCAAAACTTTCAGGGCTTTACCTAAATCTACTTTATTTAATACGTAGGCGATACGAACCTGGTCTTTCCCTTGCCCGGGCGTAGTGTAAAAACCCGATGCCGGAGCCATAAAAATGGTTTGATTTTCATATTCGAAATCGCTGAGCAGCCACGAGCAAAATTGGTCGGCATCATCTACCGGTAGTTGCGCTACAGTATAAAACGCACCCATCGGGATCGGCGAATAAACCCCATTGATTCGGTTCAGTCCGTCAATCAGAAAATTTCGGCGGCTCACATATTCGTTATATGAATTTAGCAGGTACTCGTCGGTATATTCCAGCGAAGCTTCGGCGGCAATTTGCCCAATCAGTGGTGGACTTAGCCGCGCCTGGCAAAACTTCATCACGTTTTTTCGAACCTCTTTATTTTTTGTAATTAAAGCGCCAATTCGCAATCCACATTCGCTGTAGCGTTTCGAAACCGAGTCAATCAGTATCACGTTCTGCTCAATTCCTTCGAGGTGGAAAGCCGAAATGTAGGGCGCTCCAGTATAGCAAAACTCGCGATAAACCTCATCAGAAAACAAGTACAAATCGTACTTCTTAACTAAGTCGCGAATTTTATTCATTTCTTCCTGCGTGTACAAATAGCCGGTCGGATTATTCGGATTGCAGATCATGATACCCTTGGTTTTGGGAGTGATGAGCTTCTCGAATTCTTCAAAAGGCGGCAGGGCAAAACCTTCTTCAATCTTCGCCGGAATCGACTTGATAACCGCACCCGCCACAATGGCAAAGGCTTCGTAATTGGCGTAAGCCGGCTCAGGAACAATAATTTCATCACCCGGATCAAGGCACGACATAAACGCAAAGGTCACCGCTTCGCTGCCTCCCGTGGTAACAATAATATCCTCTACATCAACATAAATGCTGTACTTATGATAATATTCCGCCAGCTTTTGCCGCAACGAAAAAATTCCTTCACTTGGACTATATTCCAGAATCTTCCGGTCAATATTCCGAATGGCATCCAGTGCACGCTGGGGCGTGGGCAAGTCTGGCTGTCCAATATTCAGGTGATATACCTTTCTACCCATCGCTTTAGCACGATCCGACAGCGGTACAAGCTTGCGGATCGGTGAATCGGGCATCCTGTTTCCTCGAATTGATGTTGTTGGCATGTTGAATAATATAATTTCGCTAGGGCGACAAAGATACGATTAACAATTTTAAATAAAAACAGTCTTTTTGCTTGTAATTTGACATTTAAACATCGAAATGACTATGATTTTATCAAGCAATTTGGATCCTTGAAAAATTTACCCTAATTTTTTGGAAACAAGGCCATAAGAGAGTCCGTTTTCTTGTTTTTTATCATGTTTTCCGAAATCCGAATCGGCTACTTTTGGACTCAAAGCAAATCAAATTAAAAGTAAAATAAGATGATAGTTGGTGTACCCAGAGAGATTAAGAACAACGAGAATAGAGTCGCGCTGACACCTGCCGGAACTGCGGAAATGGTAAAACGCGGGCACGAAGTCTATGTGCAGGCTACTGCTGGTATCGGAAGTGGCTTTACAGACGAGGACTACCGAATGGCCGGAGCAAAAATGTTGCCCACCATTGAGGATGTTTACGCTATTGCCGACATGATTATTAAGGTAAAAGAACCCATTGCCTCCGAATATCCGCTGATAAAAAAGGGCCAAATTTTATACACCTATTTCCATTTTGCTTCGTCGGAAGAACTAACCAAAGCCATGATGGCGCGCGAAGCCATTTGCCTGGCTTACGAAACAGTAGAGCTTGACGACCGTTCGCTGCCCTTGCTGATTCCGATGTCGGAAGTGGCTGGGCGCATGTCTGTACAGGAAGGGGCCAAGTACCTTGAAAAAACCTACGGTGGCTACGGCGTATTGCTGGGCGGAGTGCCCGGAGTAACGCCTGCCAAAGTACTGATTATTGGGGGTGGTATTGTGGGAACCGAAGCAGCTAAAATGGCTGCCGGACTGGGTGCCGATGTAACCATTATGGATGTAAGCCTGAAACGCCTGCGCTACCTAGACGACATTATGCCGGCCAATGTGAATACGATGATGAGCAACGAATTCAATATTCGCGAAATGGTGCAGACGCACATTTTGATTATAGGCGCTGTGCTTATTCCGGGAGCCAAAGCACCCAAGCTGATTACGCGCGATATGCTGCCGACCATGCGCCCGGGAACGGTGATGGTGGATGTAGCTGTTGACCAGGGTGGGTGTTTTGAAACCACCAAACCCACTACGCACGATCATCCAAATTTTGTGATCGACGATGTGATTCACTATTGTGTGGCCAACATGCCGGGTGCGGTGCCACGCACATCAACACTTGCGCTGACCAATGCCACCTTACCTAATGCCCTTCACCTGGCCAACAAAGGATGGAAACAAGCTTGCACCGATGACCTTCCCTTACGCAAAGGACTGAATGTGGTGGAAGGGAAAATCGTTTATAAGGAAGTGGCCGACGCTTTCGGGCTACCTTATGTGCCAGTTGAAGCAGTCTTGTAAAAACCAACCGATTGATAATTTCCATGAAGGTGATCTTGCTGATTAAGATCACCTTTTTTTTGCAGAAAAAGAAACATGAGACGGGAAGCAAATATTGATGCTGGCAGAACCTCAGATGGTCAGAAGCAGAACGACAACAGCTCGGCTGAGCCTCAGCTGAGCAGAATCAGGAACGCGACACCCCAACTGAGGCTCGGCTAAAGAGAAACGGAAAAAAAGCAAGCCTGCTGAAGCTCAGCTAAGCAAACAAAACACCAAAAGTTAATCTTTTGGCAGAAAGTTGACTCGATCTCAATTCCAATCCTTCGAATGCGCAATTGAATCAAAATCGAGATTCGGAGATCACCGAGCGGATTGACAGCAGAAAAAAAATGGTTACCAAATCGTTAATATTGACTTTGACTAATATCAGTTAGCCCAAAGAAACGTTATAGTTCATGTGAACACTGAACAGAAAGCGAAAAGCGATCATTATTTCTAATTGAAAACTCACATGATTAAATATAGTAACATTCTAAAACCTTCCTGCCAACTGTATTCTTTTGATATTTTTGATACCTGTCTTCTTCGGGCTTGCGGCAAACCAAGCGTTGTTTTCTACCTCATGGCGCTCGAACTGTATGGCGAAGATGCAGCGGACACCCTTATTTATGATTTTGTAAATGCGAGAATGTCTGCCGAAAAGCAGGCTGTTTCTGCGCGAAATACCTCAACGCAAGACGATGTTTCCATACAGGAAATCTATGCTTGTTTCAACCTTGGTATTTTAAAACAATTTGGCTCAGAAAGATTAATTCAGTTGGAATTACAGATTGAAGACCAGGTTTTGCGGCCCATATATTCAACCAAAAAGGAAATCGAATCTCTTCACAGCCAGGGAAAAAGCGTCATGTACATATCCGACATGTACTTACCGTCGGCATTCATTAAAAAACAATTGATCAAGCACGGTTTTTGGCAGGAAGGCGACAAGCTATACGTTTCGAACGAAGCGGGCTGCACTAAGGCAAGCGGCGGACTATTTGATCTCATTTCAGAAAAAGAAGGGATCTCTTTTAAAAAATGGCATCACTTCGGCGACGACAAAAAAAACGACTACCGGGTTCCCAAAAGCAAAGGGATTACGACAAAACTGATGCCCGACATCGGTTTTTCCCGTTATGAGTTGGAGTGGATCAAATCGGCAACCCTTTCCGATAATCCACTCCAAGGTGTATTAATGGCCGGAATTGCCCGGACTATCCGCCTGTGCTCAGAAAAATCACCCGTAACCGATTTAATTGCTGATGTGGTTGCTCCGCTGTTTGTCCCGTTTGTGGCAGGTGTTTTGGAAGATGCCCACAAACGAGGAATTAATCGGATTTACTTTCTGGCACGCGATGCCTATATCTTCATGCAGATCGCAAAGGCTTTTGGCAGGAGCTATCCCGACATCAAATTCTCTTACTTGTATGGCTCACGCCGGACGTTTTATTTGGCTGGTCTGGAAAATGGAAGCCGAGAGGAGTTTCGGAGAATCATGGGCGGAAGCAACGGACGTACGCCAAGGCAAATGATGAAGCGCCTCAACCTGAATGTTCATATTCTGGACAGTTCCCTAAATGCCAGCGCTATCGACCAACAATTTTATGACAAAAAACTAACCGCGGAAAGTTCTGAGCAGTTTCTCGACCTTCTGACCAATGAGAGCAGCTTGCCCAAAATACTGCGCGAAGCCGTACAACAAAAAGCCACTGCACGCCAATACCTGAAGCAGGAAGGGATGCTTGACGAAAACGCGCGTGTAGCCATAGTGGATTTGGGATGGACACGAACCTGTCAAAAATCTATCAATTCAATCCTCGGCACAACCGAAGTGTTTGGATATTACTTCGGTGTATTTAAGGACCGGATGCTGTCTGACCTGGCCGGACCTTATACAGCTGGATTCTACCCCGAAGAAACCATCTGGTCGGAGAGAATCGACCGGTCGTTGAATGGTGGTTTTATTGCCGTGGCTGAGCAAGTGTTCGCCATGACCAACCACGGCAGTACCATTACCTATAAAAAGGCTGGGAATAAAATCATTCCGGAGTTTGACGAAAAAGAAAACCCAGATGGGCACACCGAAGAGTACCTGCGCCTGTTGTACGACACCATTGTATTGTTTTCCAAAGAGTATTCGTCTTTTCACTGGTTAATGGCCAACGCGAAGTCAGCCATATCCTCATGCGGACTCAACTCCTTGTACCTTTTAATAGACCAGCCGGAAAGGAAAGAAACAAAAATCCTTGAAAAATTCAAGGTGGGAAATAACCTCAATGACAATGAACAGATTATAGTGCGGATATCGCCACACATCTTGTTTCAACTCTTGAAATCAAAACTGAATTCGGTTCGGAGGCCACCCGGATTGGTATGGATGCAAGGATCCGTTTCCTACACCTTCGGAGTACCTGGCTTGCATTTGTTTCTTTTTCTTCGAAAGGTAAAACAAAGACTTCTGACATAGCATGCGTTACAAAACCGCTTGTCGTTGTAAATTCGATTCCCCGGCCGCCGTCTGATGGTCCGGCAGGATAATCCGGTTTAAAACCGACGGGCACTAGCGGAATTTTTATATTTTTGTGCCTTAATTCACAATTCGACAAAAATCACATAGCATAATGGAAATTCCGAGCAAGTACAATCCGGTGGAAGTAGAAGATAAGTGGTATCAATATTGGTTGGAGCAAAACTATTTTCACTCCGAGCCCGATGAGCGTGAGCCCTACACCATTGTTATTCCGCCGCCCAATGTGACCGGGGTGCTGCACATGGGACACATGCTCAACAATACCATTCAGGATATTTTGGTGCGTCGCGCGCGCATGTTGGGTAAAAACGCCTGCTGGGTGCCGGGTACCGATCACGCATCCATCGCCACCGAAGCCAAAGTGGTGGCCAAACTGAAAAACGAAGGAATCGCAAAAAAAGATTTGACACGCGACGAATTCTTGAAGCATGCCTGGGACTGGACCGACAAGCACGGCGGCATTATCCTGGAGCAGTTGAAAAAGCTGGGAGCATCCTGCGACTGGGAACGCACCTGCTTCACCATGGACGAGGCCCGCTCCGAATCGGTGATCAAGGTATTTGTGGACTTGTACAATAAGGGCTTGGTGTATCGTGGCGTACGAATGGTCAATTGGGATCCGCAGGCAAAAACTGCCGTATCCGACGAGGAAGTAATTTATAAGGAAGAGCAGTCAAAACTTTACTATGTCCGTTACCAAATTGAAGGAGAAGGGGATTTTGTAACCATCGCCACCACGCGTCCGGAAACCATTTTAGGTGATACGGCCGTTTGTGTCAACCCCAATGATGAACGTTTTCAGCACCTGAAAGGCAAGCGGGTTTTGGTGCCCTTGGTACAGCGCAGTGTCCCCATTATTATGGACGATTACGTGGACATGGAGTTTGGAACTGGCTGCTTGAAAATCACGCCGGCGCACGACATCAACGATTACGAAATCGGCATGCGGCATAACCTGGAAACCATCGACACCTTTAACGACGATGGTACACTGAGCGAAAAAGCACAAATACTGGTTGGCGTTGACCGTTTTGAAGCGCGCAAGCAAATTGTCCCAATGCTGGAGGAAGCCGGCAACCTGGTGAAGGTTGAAGATTATAAAAATAAGGTGGGCTATTCGGAACGGACAGATGTAGTGATTGAACCCAAATTGTCGGCCCAGTGGTTTTTGGCGATGGAAAAACTGGCCAGACCCGCCCTCGAAGCGGTAGAATCTGACGACGTGGAGTTTCACCCCAAGAAATTTAAAAACCTGTACCGCCATTGGATGGGTAACGTCAAAGACTGGTGTATTAGCCGGCAGCTGTGGTGGGGACATCAAATACCGGTCTACTACCTGGCCGACGGTACCTTTGTGGTAGCCGAAACAGCCGACAAAGCGTTGGAACTGGCCAAGGAAAAAACAGGCGATCCTGCCCTGACGATGGCTGATCTTAAACAGGACGATGATGTGCTCGACACCTGGGCATCGTCGTGGTTATGGCCCATCTCAGTTTTCGACGGTATAAAAGATCCCGATAACAAAGACATCAACTATTATTACCCCACCGACGATTTGGTAACAGCCCCGGAGATTATCTTTTTCTGGGTGGCCCGCATGATCATTGCCGGCTACGAATACCGCCAGGACAAACCGTTCAAAAATGTCTACTTCACCGGTATTGTGCGCGACAAACTACATCGTAAAATGAGCAAATCGCTGGGAAATTCACCCGATCCACTTGAACTCATTAACCAATATGGCGCCGATGGTGTTCGCGTGGGCATGCTGTTATGCTCGCCCGCAGGGAACGACCTGCTGTTTGATGAAGCGCTAACCGAGCAAGGACGAAACTTTACCGCAAAAATCTGGAACTCCTTCCGCCTGATTAAAGGATGGGAAGTGGCGGGTTTTCTAAAACAGCCCAACCACTCACGACTGGCCATCGACTGGTTTAACCAAAAGCTGGACGAGCAAATTGCCATCATGAACGACCACTTTGACAAGTTTCGCATTTCGGACGCACTAATGACGATTTACACCACCATTCGCGATGAATTCTCGTCGTGGTTGCTCGAAGTTGTGAAACCGGCCTACCAGCAGCCCATCGACAAAAAAACGTACGAAGAGGTTTTGGAGGCGCTGGACAAGGTGTTGCGCCTGCTGCATCCGTTTATGCCGTTTATTTCTGAAGAAATATGGCAACTGTTGCGCGAACGAAAAGAGGGTGAAAGCATCATGATCAGCCAATGGCCCGACGCTGGCGAAGTGGACGCCGCTTTGCTGAATGATTTTGAGTCGGTGAAGGAAGCGATTGCCGGAATTCGAACCGTTCGTAAAAACAACAATCTTCCCATGAAAGACCAGCTGGAGCTGAAAATTCAGCCCGGCGACAAAGGATATCATCAAAAATACGATCCGATTCTCGTCAAAATGGGCAACCTTTCGGCTATCGAATTGGTGAACGAAGAAGTGAAAGGCGCCGCTTCGTACCGTGTATTTTCATCGAGCTATTTTATTGATTTGGGTGACCTGATTGATGTGGAAGAGGAGCTTAAAAAACTGAAGGAAGAACTGAAATACACCGAAGGCTTCCTGAATTCAGTCACAAAAAAGCTGAGCAACGAACGCTTTGTCAGTGGCGCACCCGAAGCGGTAGTAGCTAAGGAAAAGGCCAAGCAAGCCGACGCTGAAGCAAAAATAAAAGTGCTGCAGGAACAAATTGCCAATTTGAAGTAAGCACCGGAATAATTCGGAATTCCTGATATTCGCATCTCGTTGCCCGCCAGCAGAGACTGGTCACCGCGCACAAAAAAGAGGCTGATTCATTGAATCAGCCTCTTTTTTATCGCGTGGCTTTTGGATCAATTTCCCATTTCTGACATGAACTTAATGCGCATCAGCCGGATATCTTCCTCCGAGTATTCATCTTCACCCAGCTCGTCAAGGGCCACCATGATTGAATCATCTTCAGCCTCGCGGAAATAGTCGAACACTTCCTCCTGATGGTCTTCATCAATAACCTCATCAATATAGTAGTCAATATTGATTTTGGTTCCCGAATTGACAATCGCCTCCATCTCTGTAATCACGTCCTTCACTTCAATGCCTTTCGAGTCAGCGATATCATCCAGCGACAATTTCCGGTCGATACTCTGAATAATATATACTTTTAGTTTTGACTTGTTGGCCACTGTCTTCACCACCATATCCTGTGCCCGCTCAATCTCGTTGTCGTCCACATAGGTTTTTATCAGCTCCACAAACTCTTTTCCATACCGCCGGGCCTTGCCTTCGCCCACTCCTTGAATAAATTTCAACTCATCCAAGTTGACCGGGTATTGAATAGACATATCAGACAAGGACGGATCCTGAAAAATAACAAAAGGCGGTAGATTGTGTTTCTTGGCTACTTTCTTTCTCAGATCCTTGAGCATGGCAAACAACTCCGGATCACCACCGGAACCACCTGATGGCCCAGTTCCTGATGATGTTGCCTCTTCCTCCAGCTCATCGTAGTTGTGGTTTCGAACCAGCAAAAACGATTCGGGATTAGCCATAAACTGGTGCCCTTTTTCATTGATTTTCAGCAAGCCATAGTTTTCAATATCCTTGTTGATCAGACCGGCAATCATGCTTTGCCGAAAGACAGCATTCCAAAATCGGTCGCTATGATCATCGCCCGAGCCAAAGGACTCGAGCTCATCATGTTTAAATGATTTAACTGCCGCAGACAATTTCCCGGTCAGAATATCCGAAATGTGATCTGCCTTGTACTTTTCATTCACTTCGGCAATGGCTTTCAACGCACGCACCACTTCATCGCTGGCCTCCACCTGTTCTTTCGGGTTGAGACAATTATCACAATTGCCGCAGGGCTCATCCAGTTTCTCGCCAAAATAATTCAGCAACATAATTCTGCGGCAAATAGCGGTCTCTGCATACGAAGCAGTATCCAGCAACAGTTGCCGCCCGATCTCCTGCTCGGCAACAGGCTTGCCCTGCATAAACTTTTCAAGTTTCTGAATATCCTTATACGAATAGAATGCAATGCACTGCCCCTCGCCGCCATCACGTCCTGCCCGTCCGGTTTCCTGGTAATAACCTTCCAGGCTTTTGGGAATATCATAGTGCATCACAAAACGCACATCGGGCTTATCAATCCCCATCCCAAAGGCAATGGTTGCGACAATAACATCCACGTCTTCCATCAAAAACTTGTCTTGATTTCCCGACCGGGTGGCCGAATCCATGCCGGCATGATAAGCCAGGGCCTTGATTCCGTTCACCTGCAACGCCTCGGCCAGCTCTTCCACTTTCTTACGGCTCAGGCAATAAATAATCCCTGATTTTCCTTCATTCTCTTTGATAAAACGAATGATCTGGTTTTCAGGCTTCACTTTTGGCTTAACCACATAATACAGGTTTGGCCGGTTAAAAGAAGCCTTAAACACCCGGGCATCGAGCATGCCCAAATTTTTCTGAATGTCGTGTTGCACTTTGGCAGTTGCGGTGGCCGTCAATGCCATAATCGGCGCTGAGCCAATATCCTGAACAATCGCACGGATGCGACGATACTCAGGCCTGAAGTCGTGACCCCATTCCGAAATACAATGTGCCTCATCAATGGCATAAAAAGATATGTTCACATTCTTCAGAAAGTCGATGTTATCTTGCTTGGTCAATGACTCCGGAGCGACATACAATAATTTTGTTTTGCCACTCAGTACGTCGTCTTTCACATTTTGAATTGCCAGCTTGGTCAATGATGAATTTAAAAAATGGGCAATTCCATCCTCCGTTCCAAAACTACGAATCGAATCCACCTGGTTTTTCATCAAGGCAATCAGTGGCGAAACAATAATGGCAGTCCCCTCCATTATTAAAGCCGGCAGCTGATAACACAATGACTTTCCTCCCCCCGTAGGCATCAGCACAAAAGAATCGTGGCCATCAAGCACACTTTTGATGACCTCTTCCTGCTGCCCCTTAAACCGGTCAAACCCAAAATACTTTTGGAGTTGCCCGGCTAATGATAGCTCATTCTTCATAAAAGCCTGAATTTGTTGTCGTTAAAATTTTCTCTTTTCACAATCGCAGAATCTAAGATAGACAAAATCTAATTGAAATCGCAAGCTTTTTATTAAAGTAACAACTTTGTCCCCTTTCTTTCATAAAAATTTAGACTGCACACAAAAGCTTAATCGGTAATATAAACTATATTTGTCGTGATTTTTGAAAAACAAATTTTAATTCTTTTTTCTGAACCAAATTGCCAATATGACCGACACTAAATATTCAGAGCAGCAAAGTACCAAAAAGAAAAAGACAAAGAAAGATAAACAGGAGGAAATGTCATTCCTCGAACACATGGAAGAATTAAGATGGCACCTGATCCGGGCATTTTTAGCGATTGTCTTTTTTGCTATTCTGGCTTTTGTAAACAAGGATTTTATTTTCGACACGGTAATTTTCAACCCAAAGACAGCAGACTTTTGGACCAACCGGATGTTTGCCAAACTGGCAGAATTTACCGGCATCGAAGACCTGATCATCAACTCAAAAGAGCTGCAACTCATCAGCATCAAGATGGCAGACAATTTCATGACCCACATCATGGTTTCCATCATTGCAGGGTTAATCGTTTCGTCACCCTATGTTTTTTATGAAATCTGGCGATTTATCAGTCCTGCTTTGTATGAAAAAGAACGAAGACATTCCGGCGGAGCAGTTTTTTACATGTCGGTACTTTTTATTTTAGGCGTGATGTTTGGGTACTTTTTAATTGTACCACTTTCCATTCACTTTCTGGGTTCGTATTCCATATCAGCCGAAGTAGTGAATCAAATCAACATGCGATCCTACATCGGCACAGTTACCTCCATCAGCCTGGCAAGCGGGGTTATTTTCGAATTACCTATCTTTGTCTATTTTCTGAGCAAGGTGGGGATCCTGACTCCCGGCTTAATGAAAACATACCGGCGTCATGCCTACGTTGCGCTACTACTAATTTCAGCAATCATAACGCCACCTGATGTTTTCAGCCAAATTATGGTATGTATCCCGCTGGTTTTTCTATACGAAATCGGGATCGTCATTTCGCGGAGGGTAAACAAAAAAGCTGAAGAAGACCTGGAAGCTTTATAATGAATTTTTGAAACGGGCGTTAAGCAAATAGATATGAAACTACGGGGCGAAAACATAGTCAAGAAATATCGAAAAAGAACCGTTGTCAAAGGCGTGTCTATCGAGGTTGAACAAGGCGAAATTGTTGGGCTTCTGGGCCCAAACGGAGCTGGCAAAACCACCTCTTTCTACATGATTGTTGGACTGATCCAGCCCCTGTCGGGTAAAGTATTTTTAGACGACCGCGACATTACCAAACTCCCCGTGTACAAACGTGCCCAACTGGGAATCGGTTATCTGGCACAGGAAGCTTCAGTCTTCAGGCAACTTAGCATTGAAGACAACCTGCGTGCTGTGCTGGAAATGACCAACTACACCAAAGCCTATCAGAAAGAAAAAACAGAATCGCTGCTCGAAGAATTCCGGCTACAACACATTCGAAAAAGCAAAGGGTTCCAGCTATCGGGAGGCGAACGACGGCGCACGGAAATTGCCCGGGCGCTGGCTATTGATCCCAAATTTATTTTACTGGACGAACCTTTTGCCGGTGTTGACCCCATTGCGGTGGAAGATATTCAGGAAATTGTGATGACCCTGAAGGAAAAAAACATTGGGGTCCTGATCACTGACCACAATGTGCACGAAACCTTGTCCATTACCGACCGCTCCTATTTGCTGTTTGAAGGATCGATCATGAAAGCCGGATCGGCCGAAGACCTGGCCAACGACGAGGATGTCCGCCGGGTTTACCTGGGACAGAATTTCACACTTAGGTAAGCCACTTAAGCACGCCACTTTTTCACGAAAAAGTTTCAATTCTGCGTTTGGGGAATAAAAAAAATTAATATACATTTGCACCGCAATTAGCGGGCGTGGCGGAATTGGTAGACGCGCTAGACTTAGGATCTAGTGTCTTTGACGTGGGGGTTCGAGTCCCTTCGCCCGCACTAGAAAAAGAAAAACAACCGCAAAGCTTGGTTCACCGAATCCAAGCCTGCGGTTTTTATTGATTTATAGGCTTTAGTTTATCTTGACAAAAAGAGTTAACTATTTGGTTACTTGAACATTTTCCAAAATTATAAGCGGAATTATATGAATATTACAAAAGAGAACATCAACGAGCTGAATGCGACGATTACAGTTAAAATTGAAAAAAGCGATTACGAAGCTACCATCAATGAACAATTGAGAGAATATCGTAAAAAAGCCAACATGCCTGGATTCAGACCGGGGAAAGTACCTGCAGGTTTGGTGAAAAAAATGTACGGCAAGGCAATTCTGGCTGAAGAAGTAAACAAGATGTTGTCTCACAACCTCACCAAATATATTGTTGATGAAAAACTGAATATTTTGGGTGAACCACTTCCAAACGAAGAAAAAACGCCCGAATTCAGTTGGGAAACAGCCGAAGATTTTGAATTCGCCTTCGACATTGCTGTTGCTCCCGAAGTGGAAGTAAAATTCGACAAGCGCAAAAAATACCCCTACTACCTGATTCAGGTGGATGACAAAATGCTTGACCAACAAGTTGACTCGTACACCAGCCGCTTTGGAGAAAATGAAAATGTTGATGTCGTAGAGGAAAAAGACACCATCCGCGGAAATTTTGTGCAGTTGGATGCCGAAGGAAACGAACTGGAAGATGGAATCAAAGCAGAGCAAGTGATCATCGCAGTGGATGTGATGAAAGACGAGGAAGTCAAAAAAGAAATTCAAGGTAAAAAGGTTGGCGACACCATCGTATTCGACCCGATCAAAGTGTACGAAAACAAACACGAAGTAGGTCACATGCTGAATGTTTCGCATGAAGAAGCTGAAACCATTGAAGGCGATTTCAAATTCACCATCACCGAAATTCTTCGCTTCAAAAAAGCAGAAGTCAACGAAGAGCTGTTCAAAAAAGCCTTGGGTGACGAAACTGAGATCAAGACCGAAGAAGAATTCCGCAACAAGCTGAAAGCCGATATCGAAGAGCAACTGAAATACTCAAGTGATTACAAATTCACCATCGATAGTCGTGAAATCCTGCTCGAAAAAATCGAAATGGAACTGCCAGAGGAATTTCTGAAGCGCTGGTTGAAAGCGACAAACAACGAGCTGACAGACGAGCAAATTGATGAAGATTTTGACAATTTCATGAAAGATTTACGTTGGCAGCTGATTAAAGACCGCATTGCCAAAGACAATGAAATTGAAATTAAGCAGGAAGATGTGAAAGCCATGGCTAAGGAAATTGCTGCCATGCAGTTCCGCCAATACGGTATGTTTAGCATGCCTGACGAGCAACTGAGCGCTTACGCCGATCAAATTCTTCAGAATGAAGACGAAAGACGCCGCATCACCACCAAAGTTCAGGAAGATAAAATCATGGAAGTCATTAAGCAAAACGTTAATCTGGATGAAAAACCAATCAGCCAGGATGAATTTAATGAATTACTCGAAAAATAATCCGGCTGTAGCTTAGGCTAATAGCATTATTTTATAACTTTGTAACCCTTGGATTCGGCTCTAAAACTGTTTATTCAGTTGAAAAGCTTTAGAAATCCAGAGTTTACAAAGTTTTTTTTTAACCAGAATTTAGAGATTAGAGAAATGAGTGATAAAAGAGAATTTAATAGATACGCCCAAGGGCACATGGGAATTAGTAGTCTGAACTTGCATCGTTTTGATTCGCTGTTTACCAACAGCCTGACCCCTTATATTATTGAAGAAAGACAATTGAACGTGGCTTCAATGGATGTTTTTTCCCGTTTAATGATGGATCGGATTATCTTTTTGGGAACACCAATCGACGATTACATTGCCAACATCATTCAGGCCCAGTTGCTGTTCCTTGAATCGACCGATCCAAGTAAAGACATTCAAATCTATTTTAACAGCCCAGGCGGGTCGGTACATGCCGGTTTAGGAATCTACGACACCATGCAATACATTTCACCCGATATCGCCACTATTTGTACCGGAATGGCCGCATCAATGGGAGCGGTATTGCTAACTGCCGGAACCAAAGGCAAACGTTCAGCCCTGAAACACTCACGCATCATGATTCACCAACCCATGGGCGGAACGCAAGGGCAAGCCTCAGACATTGAGATTACCGCACGCGAAATTTTAAAACTGAAAAGAGAATTATACGAAATCATCGCCAAGCATTCAGAAAACACCTATGAAAAAGTCGAGAAAGACTCGGACAGGGATTACTGGATGACCTCGGAAGAAGCCAAAGAATATGGTATGATCGATGATATTTTAATTAAGAGTAAGTAAGCATTAGAGACAGAGGAGTAGATCATGGATAAATGTTCTTTTTGCGGAAAAGAGAAAAAAGACACGAACTTGTTGATTGCAGGAATGGATGGTCATATTTGCGACCACTGCATTGAGCAGGCTTTTGCCATTGTTGAGGAAGAATTAAAGAGAGATACCGAATTTGACCTGAAAGGGTTGAAATTATTGAAACCGAAAGAAATCAAGGATTTTCTTGATCAATATGTTATCGGACAAGATCAGGCCAAGCGGATTTTATCAGTAGCTGTATACAATCATTACAAACGGTTAACCCAGAAAGTGACCAGCGACGAAACGGAAATTGAAAAATCCAACATCATTTTGGTTGGGCAAACGGGTACCGGAAAAACCTTACTGGCACGAACGATTGCCAAAATGCTTCATGTTCCGTTCACCATTGTTGATGCCACGGTCTTGACCGAAGCTGGTTACGTGGGCGAAGACATTGAAAGTTTGCTGACCCGGCTCTTGCAAGCTGCCGATTACAATGTGGAAGCAGCCGAACGCGGCATCGTTTTTATTGACGAGCTGGATAAAATCGCCCGCAAAGGCGACAATCCATCCATCACGCGCGATGTGTCGGGCGAAGGTGTTCAGCAAGGCTTGCTGAAACTGCTGGAGGGAGCCATTGTCAATGTACCACCGCAAGGAGGCCGTAAGCACCCGGAACAAAAAATGATTCCGGTGAACACCAAAAACATCCTTTTTGTGTGTGGTGGTGCCTTCGATGGAATCGAAAAGAAAATTGCCAAACGCCTAAACACATCGGTGGTTGGCTTCGGCGCACAAAAGCTGGTTGACAACCTGGATCGCGAGAATATGTTGCAATATATCTCACCGCAGGATTTGAAAAGTTTCGGACTCATTCCCGAAATTATTGGCCGCTTACCAGTGCTTGCCTACCTGGAGCCACTTGATCGTCAAGCTTTGCGAGCCATTTTGACCGAACCCCGGAATTCAATCATCAAACAATACGTCAAGCTGTTTAAGCTCGACGACATTGAACTGACTTTTGAGGAAGAGGCCTTGGAATTCATTGTTGACAAGGCTGTTGAGTTTAAGCTCGGCGCCCGTGGTCTCCGGTCAATTTGCGAAAGCATCATGATTGATGCCATGTTTGACAGTCCGTCCAATGACATTCGGGAATTGGTGATAACAAAGGACTATGCCATGCAAAAGATTGACCCAAGTAGCTCGCACCGTTTAAAAGCAAGTTAAAGGCGCGTAGTCAAAACAACGCAAATGACACTTCGTTTTTTAAAAACATATGAATTGAGAAATGATCGTGTTGCAAGATAGAATATATAAAGCCGGACACCATGTTCCGGCTTTTTTGTCTTACTTTTTCTGATTCTTCCAATGATTCGATTTAAAGAAGTCTCCCTCACGCTGGGAAATAAGCAATTGCTGAAAAATTTCAATCTTCGCATCAACAAAGGCGATAAAGTATTGCTGGCCGCCCCGTCGGGTAGTGGAAAAACAAGTCTGCTGCGTTTAATTCTGGGCTCTACCAGTCCCGATTCCGGAAAAATCCTTTTCGGCAAAAAAGAAGCCACAGCAGAGAACGTGTACAAAATCCGTAGCCAGATTGCCTACCTCAGCAAGGACGTTGATTTTCCCAACGGAAAAGTTCAGGACGTATTCCAGGAGATTTTTCAACTCCCAACCAACAAACACCTGAAATACACCAACGAAAAACTATTGGAGAAGATCAAGGAGTTCGAACTGCCGGAAGAACTGATGCAAAAAAATACCAGTCTCATTTCGGGTGGTGAACGACAGCGACTCGGCTGGATCTTGGTGCAACTGCTCGACCGCCCCGTGCTGTTGCTCGACGAACCCACCTCTGCAATGGACGAAAAGCAGAAACATCGCTTCATCAACTATGTTATCCATACAAAGAAAACAGTAGTGTGTGTCAGTCACGACAAAGCATGGCAAATTCGTGATATAAAAGTCATTACCAACCTAATCAGTTAATTTGACCGTTATCAGCGCTAATTTTGTACCAGAACAAACAGCCAAAAACCAAGCTATTAACTCATGTTGTCCTCCGAAAATTAAACCATCCTCCACGCTTCCTGTTTTAAACCACATAAACCCTTAAACAGGAAAATCATGAAATACCATAAATTTTTGTTGCTGATCATTGCTTTGATCATGGGCATCAGCGTTCCGGCCCAACAAACCGGCATAAAAACTTTGGGCCTCAACCTCGAAAATTACGATTATCCTTTCGACGTAAACTACTTCACCATTGCCAGTCAAAACGAAACCTACCAAATGGCTTATATGGATGTAAGGCCCGCTAAACCCAATGGACAAAGCGTTCTGCTGCTTCACGGCAAAAACTTCAACGGTGCCTACTGGCGCGAAACCGCCAACGTACTGGCCGGGGAACAGGGCTTTCGCGTAATCATTCCCGACCAGATTGGCTTTGGAAAGTCGTCGAAGCCCAAACACTATCACTACACCTTTCAGCAACTGGCGGCCAACACCAAAACGCTGCTCGATACCCTTCAAATTGAAACGATCGCCGTGTTGGGACACTCCATGGGCGGCATGCTGGCCACGCGCTTCGCCTTGATGTATCCTGAACAAACCGACAAGTTGATTTTAGCCAATCCCATCGGGCTCGAAGACTGGAAGCTAAAAGTCCCCTACAAACCAGTGGAATGGTGGTATACCAACGAATTGGGAAAAACCTACGAAGGCATCAAAAAATACCAACTGGAAAGTTACTACAACAACCAGTGGAAACCCGAATACGACGAATGGGTGAACCTGCTTGCCGGCTGGACACTGAACATCGATTATCCGCGCATTGCCTGGAATGCAGCCCTGACCTACGACATGATTTTTACGCAGCCGGTTTGCTATGAGTTTGGACGCATTAAAGCCTCTACCCTGCTAATTATTGGGCAACGCGACCGCACAGCTCTGGGAAAACAACTGGTGAGTGACGAAGTGAGGGCAACCATGGGCAACTACCCCGAACTGGGAAAACGAACCCAACAACAAATCCAGAATGCCCGCCTGGTGGAGTTGGATGATATTGGGCACCTTCCCCACATCGAAGCCTTTGACCGTTTTATCGGACCACTCGTGGAGTTTCTAAATAAATAAGCGGATTTCAGAAAGAAATGATACCGGCATCAGGCCAAAAAGGCAGGGTGCGATTGATACTTTTCTTTCGTCATTATGACTTTTTAATACGTATTAAATGTGCAATAGACAAGTATTAACCGTTTATAAAAACAAAAGGAAATGACTGTAAAGTACCGGCCTATTAAGCAAGCACCGCCGGGAGCAAAAGGCGGGGACAATACAAGTATTACGCTCGGGCCTGCGACCGCACCGAAGCGACCCTGAATGAACTAGCTGACGAACTTGCCCTCCGATCATCGCAGACGCGAGGAGACGTAGTGGCGACCTTGGTGGGATTGATTGATTTGATACCTGAACTGCTACTCGACAACCGGACCGTGGAGTTGGGTGAGCTGCGAGCCTTTAGCCTGAATCTGAAAAGCGAAGCATCAGACGAACCCCGGACGGACAGTTTCCGCCTGATAAAATCCGCTGACATCAGTTTTCGGCCGACTCCACGCCTAAAGCGGGCGGAAAAACACCCGGATTACAGCAAATCAAAAACCAGCAAGTATTAAAATAGCGGGGATGAATATCTGCATGATTACCTGATGTTGAAGTTATTAAAATGATCATTGGGTGGTCATTCATCGTCATTAGTAGTCATTCATCGCCATGAGGTGATTATAGTCCTACAACGATCAATGGCCAGGAATGACAGTCATTGACAGCGGTGACCGAACAAGTAGATCCGCAGACGGCCCCCAAGTCCGGACTATTCGTCCAAATATTTCTGAGGCAATTCCTTGCTGACTTTTGAGCCAAGTTCGCGAAGCTTTTCGGCCGAGCGGATCAGGTTACCGCGTCCATCATTCAGCTTGTTCATAGCCAGATCGTAATTCTTGCGGGTTTGCTCAATGTTGTATCCTACTTTCTCGAGGTCGGCAATAAAACTCACAAACTTATCGTAGAGCAGGCCGCCCTGTCTGGCAATCTCCATGGCATTGCGGGTTTGGTTTTCCTGTTGCCAAATGGAAGCGATGGTGCGCAAGGTGGCCAGCAGGGTCGACGGGCTGACAATAACCACTTTATTATCCCAGGCATACGAAAATAAATCCTGATCGGCCTGGATGGCTACGCTGAAGGAGGACTCAATGGGCACAAACAACAGCACAAAGTCGGGACTGTTCATCCCGGGTGCACTTTGATAATGCTTTTCGCTCAACTGTTTAATGTGGCTTTTAATACTGAGTAAGTGGGCTTTGATGTAGCCCGCCCGATCGGCTTCTTCCGTTGCATTAACCAAACGCTCATAAGCCACCAGCGATACTTTCGAATCGACCACAATGTGCTTCTGATCGGGCAGATAGATTACCACATCGGGCTGTAAACGGGAGCCATTCTCGCCAAGCATACTGAATTGCTTTTCATACTCGCGCCCTTCAGTCAGGCCCGAACGTTCGAGAATACGCTCCAAAATCACTTCCCCCCAGTTTCCCTGCTTTTTCACATCGCCTTTCAGGGCTTTAGTCAGGTTGCTGGCCTCGTCGCTGATCCGAATGTTCAGGTCGTGCAATTTCTTCAGTTCGGCCTTTAAATCCGTTTGATCCTTCAGGCCTTTCTCGTAAGTATCCTCCACTTTCTTTTCGAAAAGCTGAATCTTCTCCCGCAAAGGATTCAGTATTTCGCTGATATTTTTCTGATTGACCAGTGTAAAATCCCGCGAGTTTTGCTTTAAGATTTTGTGGGCGATATTTTCAAATTCTGTCGTAAACTTCTTTTGAAGTTCTTCCATCTCTTGTTTTTGCGTGGTCAGCGTCTCGCGAAGGTTGGCAAATTCAACCTCTGATTTGATCAGGCGTTGCGCCTGCTGCTCGCTTTCGGTCTCCTTGGTTTCCAGCCGCGCAGTAAGCTTTTCCTTGTCGTCCTGCAAATAAGTCACCCGCTCCTCCAGTTGAGCTTTGTTTCTTTCAAACTCACTGCGTACCGCCAACAACTCATTCTCAGAGTTCATGGCATTCAGTTTCGACAACAGAAAAGCAACAACAAATCCAACAGCCAGCCCGGCAAGCAAATAAACAATTTCCATCTTCCTTAGCTTTGAAGGCTAAAAGTACAAAGAAGAAAGAGAAGGCGAAAGGATAAAATCAGCGGCGGAGTGCTGGATGCTGGATTGAGGCTTGTCAACATTTGTAGCGGTTCTTCTAATACATTAGAATTCAAAAAAACAACAATAGACACATAGAAAAAAAA
>NZ_CAXBDD010000020.1:0-48808 GCF_963974515.1 uncultured Sunxiuqinia sp.
TAAATCTAAAAAGTTCATGGCAAAAATTGAAGAGTGGAGAAGAAATGATCTGTTGATTTATTTCCTCCCTCCATATTCACCGGAATTGAACCTGATAGAAATCCTGTGGCGGAGAATCAAATATCAATGGTTGCCTTTTGAAGCTTATCTCAGTTTTCAGAATCTCAAAGAACGCTTGTCGTACGTTTTGAATAATTTTGGTCCCAAATACGACATTAAATTTTAATCGTTACTAAATTGAGGTGTGACTCTAAATAATTTGATACTGTCTGTAGATAATCAACATGTGACGACAAATTATTTGATGTTGACACCAAATAATCGCCCCTGGTGTCTCCGTGAATTCGTGTTAAAATTAAAGTTGTGCCCCTTCTCATTTTCCCTCTCACACACGTCTCGTCTCACCCTCGTGTCTTTGCGTCCGCGCGTTTAAAACAGAATTGATCCCTGGCAATGTCAACCGTTGATCAACGGTTATCGAACCAGCTGCGTTGCTTATCGATCTTGAGGTCTTTCAGCATAGCCGACGAAGCGTTGATGGTGAAGCTGTAGCTTTTGCGTTGCCCGAAAGGCACAAAGTTGAAACTCATGTTCCAGCAGTGTAGCCGCCGGTTCACATTGAAGGTCGTGAAAGAGAATTCGCGGGCCTGCACATCAAAGTTGGTGGTTAGCGACATGTTCCATTCGCGGGTTAAATTTAAGCGTCCGCTAAAATTCAAACTCTGGTTGATCTGCGCGTCGTGATAAGGGCTTCGCTTGGAATAACTCAAGCTGTAATCGAAGCGGAAATCCCAAGGAATGTCAAAGTCATAGTATTCAATGTAGCCATCCGGATGAACGATTTGCTCTACATTGTCGCCTTCGCCTTCCTCCTTATTCTCCTCCTTTTTCGATTTAAAGGACATTCCAAACGACAAGTTGGCATTGGTTAGCCGCCCAAGTTTGGACAAACCCGAGCTTTCGTTCCACATGTACTTATTAATCTTATTGCCATTCAAATCGGTAGCGTATGGATCCAGCGTTCCCCCAAAATTAAGGTTGACCCCTTTGATAGTCGTCCGTCCGCTAATCCGGATATTACTCAGGTTTAACGAATCCGCAATCAGGTTATAGGAGCCGCTGAAGCCCAGGTTGTCGATAATTTTCACCTTTTCGAATTTATCTTCATCCGAAGTAATGGTGTCACTTTTAGCCGCGACTTTAGCTTCCAGGTTATTGGTCAAACCGAAATTGATTGAGCCACTTTCCCGCCCGGTAGCCGAGCCAAAAATCCCGTCGCGAAAGCGGTTGTAGGCAACCTCTTTTCCATTTTCATCAATATAGGTATCCCAAAAGCCGTACTTCGGATCGGTAAAATCAGGATTATAGCTTAAACTTACCGAGGGCGACATTTTATGCCGGATGGCTTTCACCCGCGAGTTGGGGTTTTTAATCTGGTACATCCCATAAATATTGGTTTGCGAACTCAATGAAAAGGAATAGTTGTAATTCCGTTTAAAAGCGTAAATCGTATCCAACCATAAGGTTCCCTCTTCAGCAATGTGGTCGTAGGCATAACTCTGCTCGATGTAGTTGGTGTACCAGCGTTCCGAATAACTGATGCTCGGACTAACGTTGATGTACTTAAACAAATTGAAGTTCGGCAGCGAGATCGGGATCGAGTGCTTCCATCCGTTTCGCCAATCCGTAATCAACGACTTTTTCAGAATTTCTTCTTCATGCGCAGTGATCGAATTTTTGATGTTCCCCGTATAACTAAAGCCGATTTTCTCGTACCACTTAGCCGCGCCTATCCTGCCCTTTTGTTTAAACGGGTATATTTTCGACATTGAAAAAGTAAGCTCAGGGAAGCTGAGTGAAATGGTCGAATCGCGCGAGTTTTGCGAATGTCTGAAACTGGAGGACATGTTAAAAGGTGAGTTTTCCCACTTCTTGGAATAGGAAATACTCGACGACTTGGTAGTCTGCAAATAGCTTTGCACATCGTTCGAGTTCTGTTTGTCGTAACTCGTTGTTGAAAGGTTGACGTTGGCCGAAAAGGTTTGAAACGGGTTGGCCTTTGCATCCTGCGAATGCGACCACTGCACGGAAAAACCCGGAGATCTGCTAAAATCGGGCAAGCCTGGATCACTGTAGCGGTTCACATTATAGCGGAAGTCGAAGCTTCCGGAGAATTTGTACCTTTTTTTATAATTGGTGTGCAGGTTACTTCCCCATGATCCTTTCGAGTAAATATCACCTTTTACTGTCAAGTCGAAATACTGGCTGGCCGCCCAGTAGTACCCACCTTCGCGCAAAAAGAAGCCCCTATTTTGTTCTTCGCCGTATGTTGGAATGATTATTCCCGAGGAATAACTGGGCGAGTTTGGAAAAAAGCCAAAGGGTATCATTGGAAAATAAATCGGAAAATCTTCGAGCACCAAATATGCCGGACCGGTAATGATTTTTTTATTCGAAATTACCTTGGCTTTGGTCATACGCAAATAGAAGTGCGGATGATCGGCATCGCAAGTGGTGTATTTTCCCCTTTTCAGAATAAAAGACTCCGCATCAATTTTCTTTGTCCGGTCACTGTGCACATAACCATCGCCCTGTTGGGTTTTGACATCGGTAATAATCCCTTTTTGAGTTTCGAAATTATAGCGCAAGGTTTTACTCTCAAACTCCTCACTCCCATCTTTAAACACCGGGGTTCCCTGAACCACGTCTGCAGAATCCGGAACGCCTTCGGCGTAGACCTCTTTGGTCTGCAAATCCAGCTCAATGTAATCGGCCTTCAACTCAATAGTTTGGTAGTTAACCGTCGCCCCTTTATACAGGAAAACTTTTTTGCCATCCAGCGAAACCAGAATTGAATCTTCGGCATTGTATGTGATCGGAGCTTCCAACACTGTTTTTTGGCGTGGCTCTTTTTCTGCAATCGTATCCTGGGATGCCTCCATCTGTCTTAAAAGAATGGAGTCAGGCTGCAATTCCAATTCGGGAGTGATCACCGGGATGGTATCAGTCAATTCCTGTGCATACGAGGAAAAACACAATAAAAGCAGCAAATATGTAATTCGAATTTTTATCAAACCAGGTATAATGTTAGCCATCGCGGTTACATTGGATTGCAAAAATATAAATTCAATGCAGACAAATGGGTGAACAAATGCAAAATAATTTTAATATTTCTATTTTTGTTTCGTTCTACTTATTATGCATATGGATATTACAAAAAAGTTGATCTTTGTTTTTGCTGTCGTTGTTTTTAATCTTTCTCCGGTTGCTCAAGCAAAAACCGCACCAGACACCGCACCAGACAGACCATTTACGGTGATCATTGATCCCGGGCATGGGGGAAAGGATCCGGGTGCCGTATATAAACAGATCAGGGAAAAAGATATTGTTCTTGGAATTGGGTTGAAACTCGGAAATTACATCCGCGAACATCTGCCCGATGTTAAAATAATTTACACCCGCGACCGGGATGTTTTCGTGCCTCTGCACGAACGCGCCGAAATTGCCAACAAAAACAAAGCCGACCTATTTGTTTCGTTGCATGCCAATTATTGCGGTACACCATCGATCACCGGAACCGAAACTTTTGTGTTGGGCTTACACCGAACACAGGAAAACCTTGAGGTTGCTAAAAAGGAAAATGCCGTAATTTTAATGGAGGACGACTACTCCACCACATACCAGGGTTTTGACCCGAATTCTTCAGAATCGTACATCATGTTTGAAATGGTTCAGGACGAACACCTGTTTCAGAGTATAAATCTGGCAGCCGAAATACAAAGTCAGTTTAAAAACCGGGCCGGCAGAAGAGACCGAGGCGTGAAACAAGCCGGTTTTTTGGTTTTGCGCCGCACCAGTATGCCCAGTGTACTAGTTGAAGCAGGCTTTTTAAGCAACAGCTACGAAGCCAACTATATGAACAGCGACGATGGACAAGCCTATCTTGCTTCGGCTATTTTCAGAGCTGTAAGAGACTATAAAAAAGCCATCGACAGTAAAAGCGACTATAAACTTTTGGCTTCAAACACAGAGACCGAAACACCTGTCGTTGAGCATCCGACACTAGAAAATGAAACCGTCGAAAGTCGGGTTGAAGGCATTTATTTTCGAATTCAACTAGCCGCAACCAGCAAAAAAATTGAACCCGCAGCTTCAAACTTTAAAGGACTCAGCAACGTTGAACGAATGCAAGTAAATCCGGTTTATAAATATTTCTATGGCAAAACAGAGTCTTTTGAGGAAATACAAACCCTGAAAAATCAGATTGTCTCCTTATTTCCTGATGCCTTTGTTGTTGCTTTTGAACACGATGAAATCATTCCGTTGAAAAAGGCACTCCGAAAAATAAAACCATAGTTCGCAGATCAATGTTTGTATACTATTGTAATGCTTACTAATATTGTATTAAACAAGCTGAAAACAACTATGAAACTGTCCAAGTACACCAAATTAGGTCTGTTGATCGTCTTTAGTTTCGCCATCTTTATTTGGGGAATGAACTACCTCAAGGGCATCGATTTCTTTAAGAAAAACACTACCTACAATGTTCTTTATGAACGTATTGACGGACTGCTCGAATCCAGCGCGGTAATAATGAACGGATACCAGGTTGGACAAGTAAAATCAATTGATTTCTCAGACAAGAATGATGGGAGCCTCGTTGTAAGTTTTTCTCTTGAAGGTGATTTCAGAATCCCGAGAGGCTCAACTGCCCGGATTATTTCATCCGACATTATGGGAACAAAATCCATCAAACTTCAGATTATACCCTCCAATTCGTACTATCAGCCCGGCGACACGATTCCTGGCAGTATCGAGGAGGATCTGAAAGAACAGGTGAGCATGCAGGTGCTCCCTTTAAAAAACAAGGCAGAGCAGTTACTGGCTTCGCTCGACTCTGCGATCACTGTCATAACCTATGTGTTTAACGCCGAAGCCCGGAAAAATCTTTCAGAAAGTTTTACACGAATAAACCAGACTATCCTCAACCTTGAAACCGCTTCGAATGAACTGAGCGACATTCTGGTTTCCGAAAAGTCAAACCTTAAAGGGGTCATTCAAAACATGAATGAACTTACGGCAAACCTAAATGAAAATAGCGATGATTTTTCGAACATTGTCAGTAATTTTTCATCCATCAGCGATAGCCTGGCTGCCGCAGACATGGCAAAATTGGTAGTTGAACTGCGTGGGTCGGCCGAAGGAATTAATAGCATCATCGAAAAGGTGAATGCAGGAGAAGGCTCTGCGGGCAAACTGATAAGCGATGAAGAATTGTACAGCAACCTGACCGAAATGAGCCAAAGTCTCGACTACTTGCTAAAAGATATTCGGAACAACCCCAAACGTTACGTCCATTTCTCTGCTTTCGATTTGGGAAAAAACGTTTATGTTTCACCTCAAACTGCCAAATCCGGAAGCAAAGATGATTACCGACTCAAAGTTCACTTGATCTCCAGTCCATCCAGACTTTCCCTTGAAAATTCAATGTTCAGTGAATTTGATCAGGTTGAAGAAGTTGAAATCTCCGGCGTTTACAGCTATTTAACAGGCAACACATCGGATATCGAAAAAATTATGAAAACTCACACGGAAGCTAAAGTAGTTTTCCCGGATGCCAGTATTGTAGCTTTTAAAAATGGTCGAAATGTAAGGCTGGAAAAGGCTTTAAAGAAATTAGGAAATTAGCATCTTAAATTTTCTCAAAAAAAGTTAAAATCCGCAACCGACTCTAAATACAGACGTTTCAAACACTGCTCATTCTAAATAGCTAATAATGTGATTGTTATACAGCATAAAAAAAACAAAATTCTTAACTACTTGACTAATAAGTAGGTTATATTGGTTTGTTAAAAGTCAAGTCAATTTTCATTTTTTTAATACTTTTTTTTTCACAAAATTTGTTTCCGGGAATCCAAATAGGGAAAATTTTTGTCGAATATATATTAATCCTGCTGTTCAAAATGAGTAACAATCATCTTGCTGTATGGAATCGTTGTCTTGCTGTAATTAAAGATAATGTTCCTACAATTAGTTTTAAGACCTGGTTTGAGCCAATTGTACCGGTGAAAATTAACGATCAAGTGTTGACCATTCAAGTGCCAAGTCCATTCTTCTATGAATATTTGGAAGAACAATACATTGACTTGTTGCGAAAAACCCTGCGTAAAGAGGTTGGTAACGATGCCAAACTCGAGTATGTTGTTGTTATGGGAAATAACCAAAGTAATTCGCAGCCTTACACGGTTAAATATCCAACCAACAACAACAGTAAGATCCAGAATAAACCGCTCAACATTCCCCTAAAAACAGAGGGAAAGGCTTCTATCAGAAATCCTTTTATCATTCCCGGTATTCAAAAGCTTCAGGTTGATCCCCAACTGAAGGCTGACAACACTTTTGAGAATTTTGTTGAAGGAGAATGCAACCGCCTGGCACGAAGCGCCGGTTATGCCGTAGCACAAAACCCAGGGGGTACAGCCTTTAACCCGTTGATGATTTACGGAAACTCCGGACTTGGAAAAACCCACCTGGCACATGCCATTGGTATTGAGGTAAAAGAACGCTTTGCCGACAAAATCGTTCTGTACGTCAACGCCAATAAGTTTCAAACCCAGTTTACCGAAGCCATTCGGAACAATAACAGGAATGATTTTCTTCACTTTTACCAGATGATTGATGTGCTGATCCTCGATGATGTACACGAATTTGCAGGGAAGGAAAAAACGCAGGAAACATTCTTTCACATTTTCAACCATCTTCACCAAAGCGGCAAACAATTGATCCTTACATCAGACAAACCACCGATCGAGCTTAAAGGAATGGAACAACGCTTGCTTTCCCGATTTAAATGGGGTTTGACGGCTGATTTGCAGGTGCCCGACTTTGAAACCCGCATGGAAATCCTGAAACGGAAAACTTATAAAGATGGCATTGAAATAAGCGACGAAGTTCTGGAATACATTGCCTCACACATCGGCAACAATGTGCGAGAGTTGGAAGGAGCATTAGTCTCACTTTTGGCGCAGTCAACCTTGAACCGCAAGGAAGTAACCATTGAGCTGGCGAGCGATATGGTTAACAAACTGGTTAAAAGCTCCAAACGGGAATTGTCAATCGATTACATATCAAAAGTAGTATGTGACTATTTCAATATGCCGGTTGATTCTCTTCAGGCCAGGACACGCAAACGCGAAATTGTTCAGGCTCGCCAATTGGCGATGTATTTTTCCAAAAGCCTGACAAAATCATCATTGGCCTCTATTGGAGCACAAATTGGCAAAAAGGACCATGCCACCGTATTGCACGCTTGCAAAACGGTCAACAACCTGAAAGACACGGACAAAAATTTCAAGTTCTTTGTCGAAGAAATAGAAAAGAAATTAAAAATGTAACTGTAACTAGTGCTGGCAGATCAAAACGATCTGCCTTTTTTATAATCCAAAAATGACAGACTCATTTCTGACCATTGCAAAAGCCGAAGAAGGATTGTATAAAGACAAAGGTAGTAAGTTCATTGCCTATGCTTTTCCTGTTGAGTCAGAAGATGAAATTAAAGACCACATCCAGAGTCTGAAAAAAGCGCATCACTCGGCACGTCACCATTGCTATGCATGGCGGCTGGGAGCCGAAAAAACACACTTCCGGGCAAACGATGATGGCGAACCTTCATCAACAGCGGGCAAACCAATTTTAGGGCAAATCATACGATTAGATCTGACGAATATTTTGATCGTGGTTGTTCGCTATTTTGGTGGCACCCTGCTGGGTGTTGGTGGCCTGATTAACGCATACAAAGCAGCAGCAGCTGATGTTTTGGCGCACTCAAACATTATTGAAAAGCTCGTTGAGACCAGTATTACCATAGACTTTGACTATCCTAACATGAATGCGGTGATGCAAATTTTCAAAGAGGAAAATCTGGATCAAAAGGAAAGCCAATTCGAACTCCGCTGCAAAATCAAAACATCGGTTCGAAAAAGTGAAGCCGAACGAATTACTGAAAAGTTTCGAAAAATCGAAGGCGTTGATGTAGGCCTTCTTGATTAATGCCTGCTTTGTTAATAAATCGGTGATAAAACCTACATCCAATTATCGCTTAACAAGGAACAAATTATTTAATTTTGGGTTTTGATGAAGCGTTTAAACGTTCGATATAATTTCCCAACTGGTGACCAGGATCACCCGAAAAAAAAATTCCCTTTATTTAAACGTTCTATCAAAGCATTCAAGAGACATTATCAGGCTCAGCAAATTAGTTTATTACCGGCATATTACCCGGATAATGAAAAACCAACAGTGATTTTTAATCCTGTTGGTTTTTTTTTGAACCCATTTTAATGAAAGAAAACATATGAGTAAAAAAGATTTAATTTCCATCATGGATTATTCGAAGGAAGATTACCTGAGAATAATGGATATGGCTGCTGATTTTGAAGAAAATCCGAACCAGACCCTACTGGAAGGCAAGGTTGTAGCCTCGTTGTTTTTCGAGCCCTCAACCCGTACCCGGTTGAGTTTTGAAACAGCTATTAACCGGATGGGCGGACGTATTGTAGGCTTTTCTGACTCTGGCTCCTCCAGTGTGTCAAAAGGAGAAACCCTGCACGATACCATCCGCATGGTTTCGCAATATGCCGATTTAATTGTCATGCGGCACCCACTGGAAGGAAGTGCCCGCTATGCCGCAGAAGTCTCCTCAGTTCCGGTGATTAATGCTGGCGATGGAGCCAACCAGCATCCAACCCAAACCCTGCTGGATATGTACTCTATTTTGAAGACCCAAAAGACCTTCGACAACCTGAATATCTTTATGGTTGGCGACCTCCGCTACGGACGCACGGTTCACTCGCTTTTGATGGCCTTGTCGCAATTCGAAAATCCAATTTTCAATTTCATAGCACCCGAAGAACTTCAAATGCCGGAAGAATACAAAATCTACCTGCGTGAAAAAGGAATCCGCTTCTTCGAACATCGCGAATTTACAAACATCATTTCAGAAGCTGACATTGTTTACATGACCCGCGTTCAAAAGGAACGGTTCTCCGATCCTATGGAATACGAAAAAGTTAAAAATGTCTACATCCTCAGAAATAGTATGCTGAAGAATACGAAACCGAACATGCGCATACTGCATCCGCTGCCACGAGTCAATGAAATTGCCACCGATGTAGATCAAAATGAAAAAGCATATTACTTCCAACAGGCGCGTAACGGAGTATTCGCACGCGAAGCTATTATTTCTCATGCACTAAACTTAAAGTAATTGTCATGAAAGAGCAGAAAAAGAAATTAAAACTCAAGGTAAGTGCCATTAGCGAGGGCACAGTGATTGACCACATTCCTTCTGAGAGTTTATTCGATGTCATCTCTATTCTGGAGCTGGACAAAACCCGCAATATGATCACCTTTGGAGCCAACCTCGACAGCGGGAAACTCACCAATAAAGCCATCATCAAAGTGTCAAACCAGTTCTTTGAAAATGACGATATCAATCGAATCGCGCTGATTGCTCCCCATGCAAAGCTGAATATCATTCGCGACTACGAAGTGGTGGAGAAAAAGGTCGTCGAAGTTCCAGACCGGGTAGTTGGTATTGTCAAATGCTTCAATCCTAAATGCATCACCAACGCAGAACCGATCACAACCTCATTTTTGGTGATTTCAAAGGAACCAATTACATTGAAATGTAAATATTGCGAGAAAATTACGCATGAAAAACAAATGGTAATCAAGTAGTTAAAAAACAAAATGAAAACAGATTTTTCAGAAACGCTAAATCAGATAAAAGATCTGGTGAAAAGCAACCCGGAGAATTTGCGCTTGCAAATTTGCCAGTTGTTAAAAGAAGAAGTTTACCACTACGATTGGGTCGGGTTTTATCAATTAAATGACGGAGTACTGCATCTGGGCGACTATGCAGGTAAAGCAACTGATCATACCCGAATAGAAGTTGGTAAAGGTGTTTGCGGACAGGTGGCCGAAAAAAAAGAGACCATTATAGTGCAAGATGTCAGCCAGGAAGACAACTACATTGCCTGTAGTCTGGATGTTCAATCCGAAATTGTAGTTCCGATATTACGGCGGGGCGAATTTATTGCCGAGCTGGATATCGACAGCCACTCGCCTGCCCCATTTTCTGAGGATGATCAAATTTTTCTGGAACAGGTTTGTGCCTTAGTTGCCGATAGCTTTTAACTAAAAAGGTTCGTCCGGGAAATCCCAGACGAACCAATATTTTTAGTACAATATAAAAGCCACAAAATTAATAGCGATCTCTTCTCGGAGATCTTTCCGGCCGGGGCCGGGCCTTATTAACTTTTATATTCCTTCCATTTAGTTCAGCTCCATCCAGTTCTGCAACAGCCTTATCACCTTCTGCTTCAACGGCCATTTCAACAAAGCCAAAACCTTTAGCTCTACCAGTTTCACGGTCCTTTACGATTTTCACGGAAACAACTTCTCCGTACTCAGCAAAAATTTCACCCAGTGCTTCTTCTTGAAGATTGTAGTCCAGGTTACCTACGTAAATGTTCATAATTTAAGAATAAAAATTAGAAATGAATAAAAACATAACTGGTGGAGTAAGAAATGTGGACCGGAAACCTTTACTTTGAGATTTTAAAATTATTACCGAAGTCTGGCATGTTCAACCCCACCCAAAATACATAAAACAACGTTGACAGCTGGGAATGAATTTGAATTCATTTTATGGGAAAAGGCCTGATTTTATCTTAAAAACTTCCAGTTCTCAACCATACTATATACAAAAATAAGTATTGTTTTGAATCTGCAAATTTTTTAAATGTTTTTTTTACGATAAGATTCTTAAGAAGTGGTAATGTTATCTTGCAGTTAATCAATGTACAAAACCAATCCTTTCAGATATTCTCCTTCCGGATGGTAAATATTGACAGGGTGGTCGGCCGGCTGATGAAGCTGGTGTAAAATACGCACCTTCCGCCCAGAAATGGCCGCCCCGGAGAAGACTGCTTCTCAGAATTGATCCTTGCTAACAACCTGCGAACAACTAAAAGTAAATAAAACCCCACCAGATCGAATTTGCTCAAAAGCCTTGGCATTTAAGCGCTTGTATGCCTGTAGTGCCGGGCGCAAAGCTCCGCGGTGCTTGGCAAATGCCGGCGGATCAAGAATAATCAGATCATAGCAGTTTTTCATGTCGCGTATAAAGTCGAATGCGTCGGCTGCAAAAGCCTCGTGTCGCTGATCGTCTTTAAAATTCAGGGCTACGTTTTGATTAGTCAACTCAATTGCTTTTGCCGATGAATCAACCGAATGCACCAGCTTAGCGCCACCCTGCATGGCAAAAAACGAAAATCCCCCACTATAGCAAAACATATTCAGCACATCGCGTCCTTTTGAAAAATGTTCAACCAACTTTCGGTTTTCCCGTTGATCGATGAAAAAGCCGGTCTTCTGGCCTTCAATCCAATCGACGTGGTACGAAAGACCATATTCCTTCACCACACCAGGGCCGGAAGATCCCAGTAGATAGCCATTCTCTGGCTGAATATCAGCTTTAAAGGGAAGCGTTTTGTCACTTTTATCGTAAACAGCGATCAACGAGTCACCCATCAACTTTTTTAGAAGTTCTGCCAACTCGTAACGAATATGATACATACCCACAGAATGAGCCTGATAAACCGCCGTGCCGTTATAAAAATCAACAATTAAGCCCGGCATCCCATCGCCTTCGCCATGAATCAGACGAAAAACATTGGTTTGCTCACTTCCCAGCAACCCCAAGGCACGCCGAAGATTGAGCGCTTCCAAAAGCTTTTTCTCCCAAAATGCAGCATCAATGGCAACATCCTCGAAAGAGACGATGCGAATAGCAATGGACCCAATTTGATAATGACCAATCGCCAGAAAATCTTGCTTGCTGGAAACCACCCGAACCAATTCGCCTTCTTCAAGTTCCTGACTGACAAAGTTAATGGCACCCGAGAAGATCCAGGGATGAAACCGATTCAGCGACTGTTCTTTCCCCGGTTTCAGTGTTACGATTGGTATGGTCATGATTGTGCTGTAATTAGCGAATTGAATATCTCACAGGAAACCCAGGCGTCGGTGGCAGCATAACTAAGTTGAGCTTCTGTTAGTTGATCGGCTTCCCAGTTGGATAGCCGTTGCGATTTTGAAATACGGAATCCCAACACGATTCCGGTAATCTTCTTCAGACTGAAATCCTGGATGCCATAATCTTTTACTTCATCTTGCAATTCGATAAAACCACGGGGAATGAAGCGGTTAATTTTTTGTAAAGCTTTGATATCATCACGAATGGCCACACCAACTTTGGTGATGTTTTCATCAGCGAGAATGTCTTTCAGCACATTGGGCAACCCAATTTTACTAACTCTGATGATGAAAGCTTTATCACAAGTTGACAGCTGCAACAGTGCTACCTGATGGACCTGTCCGCGTTTAAAAGAAGGTTTCGTTTCGGTGTCAAATCCCAAAACATCCTGATTTTTAAGATAATTGATCACTGATTTCAGCTGTTCTTCATTTTCAATCAGAACAATCTCCCCGTCAAAGGCATGTAAAGGTAAGTCGGCCAGTGCTTCTTTCGTAATACTTTCTATAAACATATCTAATCTCCCTGGTTGTTAAATAATTGATTGAGCCAATCTGGCTTACTACTTCCCCCGGATTCATCATCATCATCATTTTCAGATGCCAGCTTCATATGAGCATCTAAATCTTTGTCGCTATAAACAAGCGAATGAACAGCCCGCAATGAATTGACCAGGCGTTGTCCCCAAAAAGTCTTGAAGTTATCCATGCACAGCCACAAGGCCTCCTGCATAACCAGCTCATCGCCGGTTCGGTAGGACATTAGGAAATCCTTCAAATCTTGGTAAATATCGGATAAGCATTCCGAAATACTTGCAACTAACGGCGCATCGCTAAATTGCATTTCAGTATCAAAAACCTCCTGGAAATCATCATGCTCACCCAACAAATTCATGACCTTCTGTTGCAAAAAATTATAATCCACCTCGCTCACAAACTTCTCAAGTCCCATTTCCTCGTAGCTTTCCACTTCGGGCAAAACCGAGATTTTCAGATAGAGCAACGGTAACATCTTTTGAACTTTATCCAGAAAAGCACGTGGAGTCAGTGTCCTGGCTGCTTCCAGAAAGCTACAGTACTCATTGGCTACGGTAACGAACTCAATTACATTTTTCGAATATACTGTTGGATTTAAACTTTCCTCGGCCATAATATTCACATTAATCCTGCAAAAATAATAAGATTTTCCGTTTCACTCGGGTTTTGCACCATTTGCCTGCTGATTTCGCTTCCATTCCAGCTTATTATCAATGCGCTTAACAATTTTACCGTTATCCATCAGCCAATGAATAACTTTAATCTTGCGGTCCTCATTCCCTTTTAACTTCATGATCAGTTCTTCAAAGGAACACGCCTCAGTCAGGTTTTCCCTAATCTCTCCCGCAAGGCGGTCAAACTCCAGCTTGCTCAAACCCAACTCATTTCGCTCCAGGCAAACATCACAATTACCGCAGCGAACCGATTCATCTTCACCAAAATACTGTAACAATACCTGGCTGCGACACTTCAGCTTTTGGGTTGAATAATGAATCATCGCTTCCACCCTTTTCTGGTAATCATGTTTACGATCGGTGTAATGCTCCTTCGAAATTTTTAACCGGCTGATATCAATCCGCTCTTTTGGAAAATAAATATAGGGCGTATTTTTCCGGGGAATGTAATGAATGATCTTATAGGAATTTAAATGATTCAGAAACCGATAAACCACCTCAACCGTAAGCCCTGCACGCTTGGCCAGCAACTCTTCATTGATCGGAACATAATCGGTAAACAAGCCCGAGTAGGAACGAAGAATCAACTTGATAAATCCATCAAAGCTGGCATTGGCCACCTGAAACTTGTACAAATCATCGCGGCCAACAATAAAAATCAGCCGGGACGGATTGTCAGATTCATCCGTCAACTCCAGATACCCCTCACGCTGCAAAATCTTGATGCTGTTGTAAATGGTCTGAATCTGCATGGTATATTTCGATGCAAATTCACCCAAGTTGAAATCCCTTGTTTGATTGATTCCATAACCAACAGCCAACTGAAAAGTATTGCAAAGTGCCTGGTACACGTTTTTAATCACCTGAATTTCGGGAAACGATTTCTCGATATTTTTCTTCAGAGCCAGCACGTCCGACTTGCTATAAATTAACACAGCATAGGCTTTGTTTCCGTCACGTCCAGCCCTGCCCGCTTCCTGAAAATACGCTTCGGGCGAATCGGCTGGCCCATAGTGAATCACAAAGCGAACATTCGCCTTATCAATTCCCATTCCAAACGCGTTGGTGGCGACAATTACCCGTGTTTTTCCCGATTTCCAATCGTCCTGCTTCTTCTCGCGGTTTAAGCTACTCAAACCGGCATGGTAATAATCAGCCGAGATGTTATTTTTACGTAAATATTCGCTGATTTCTTTTGTCAATTTGCGGCTACGGACATAAACAATTCCTGTTCCTTTGGCCCGCTGGACCGATTGCAGTAAGTACGGCATTTTGTCTTCGCGTTCGCGGACAATATAGATCAGATTATCGCGGAAAAAACTTTTCCGAAGCACATGCTCTTTCTTGAAATCAAGCTGTTTCTGAATATCTTTTTCCACCTCTCGGGTCGCCGTTGCCGTAAGTGCCAAAACCGGTACATCAGGCAACAGTTTCCGAAGTTCGGTGATTTTTCGGTAGCTCGGTCTGAAATCATAGCCCCACTGCGAAATACAATGAGCCTCATCCACCGTAATAAGGTTGATGTCCATATTGGCCAGATGATCTTTAAACCGCTCGGTGTTGACACGTTCTGGCGACAAATACAGAAACTTGTAATCGCCCCAACTGGCTTTATCGAAGGCAATTTTAATTTCGCGCTGGCTCAATCCCGAATGAATAGCCAATGCCTTAATTCCCTTTTTATTCAGGTTTTCTACCTGATCCTTCATCAGCGAAATGAGTGGCGTAATCACCAGGCAAATCCCCGGTTTGGCAAGGGAGTATACCTGAAACGTGATGGATTTACCTCCTCCGGTTGGCATCAGACCAAGCGTATCATGCCCGTCAGCAATCGACTGGATTATCTCTTCCTGCAAAGGGCGAAAATTAGAATAACCCCAATAACGAGTCAATATGGACTTAAAATCACTCACACGAACGAATTTTTTGCAATGATTATAAAAACAGATTCAACTTAACAAATTTTAATGAAATTTAATTTTTTTAATGGAGACTTGCAACGCCATAGCCAAAGCTTAATCCGGTTATTTTTTGTAGTTTTGGCCTATTAATTTCAACTAAAAATCCGCTTCATGTCGTTTCACACAGATAAGATCGTTTCAGAGGGGCTAACATTCGATGATGTTCTGCTAATTCCCTCCTATTCTGCTGTTTTGCCCCGCGATGTGGATTTGAGCTCGTCATTTTCGCGCTCCATCAAATTAAACACGCCCATTGTTACAGCTGCTATGGATACGGTTACCGAATGGACCATGGCAATTGCCATTGCACGCGAAGGTGGTATTGGAGTCATTCATAAAAACATGAGCATAGAAGAACAAGCCCGGCAGGTAATTTCGGTCAAACGTGCCGAAAATGGTATGATTTACAACCCAATTACCATTGAACGGGAAAAACTGGTCCGCCATGCGTTGGAAATTATGAGAACGTACAAAATCGGTGGTATCCCCGTGGTCGATTCCAACAACATCCTAGTCGGTATTGTCACCAACCGCGACCTGAGGTTTGAACAGGACATGGACCGACCGATTGCCGAAGTTATGACTTCCGAAAACCTGGTTTACACCGCCGAATCGACGGATTTGGAAAAAGCGGCTGAAATTCTTCAGAAATACAAAATTGAAAAGCTACCGGTTGTTGATCAGCATAAAAAACTGATAGGACTGGTTACTTACAAAGATATTACCAAAGCTAAAGACAAGCCTTTGGCCTGCAAAGACGAGAAAGGCCGGCTGCGTGTCGCAGCCGGAGTAGGCGTCACCGCTGATACGATGGATCGGATTGACGAATTGGTCAAAGCGCAAGTGGATGCCATTGTGATTGATACAGCGCACGGACATTCGAAAGGCGTGTTGGAGACTTTGCGTCAGGCCAAGGCAAAATACCCGGAGATTGACTTTATTGCGGGAAACATTGCTACAGCCGAAGCAGCCACCGACCTGGTTTTAGCGGGTGCTGACGCGGTAAAAGTTGGCATTGGCCCCGGATCGATCTGTACAACCCGCGTGGTGGCCGGAGTCGGAATCCCGCAACTATCGGCGATTTACGATGTGGCAAAAAGCTTAAAAGACAGTGATGTTCCGGTGATTGCGGATGGCGGCATCCGGTATTCAGGCGATATTGTAAAGGCCATTGCTGCCGGGGCCAACTCCATTATGGCCGGATCGCTGTTTGCCGGAGTGGAAGAATCGCCCGGAGAAACCATCATTTTTCAGGGACGAAAATTCAAATCTTACCGAGGCATGGGTTCGGTTGAAGCCATGCAGGCGGGATCGAAAGACCGCTATTTTCAAGATGTTGAAGATGATATCAAAAAACTGGTTCCTGAAGGAATTACTGCCCGAGTGCCTTACAAGGGAACCTTGTATGAGGTGCTTTACCAGTTGATCGGTGGACTGAAGGCTGGCATGGGGTATTGTGGCGCAAAAGACATTGAAGAATTGATGCACGCCAAATTCACCAAAATTACGGCATCCGGGGTTCAGGAAAGTCACCCACATGATGTTTCCGTTACGCGCGAAGCTCCCAATTACAGCACCCGTTGAGGGTTACCGTTCCAAATCGTGACAGACAAATTTAACTGATATTCATTCTATGCATCGTCTCATTTTCTTGTTTTTTGCCATTTTAACCACCACAACCGGACTTGGACAGACAGATTCGGACATCCTTGTTCAAATTGATGACCAAGCCATAACCAAAGAGGAATTTGTGTGGCTCTATAAAAAAAACAACAGCTATTTATTGAATGACTCAGATAAAAAGACACCTTCCGAATACCTCGATTTGTTTATCAATTTCAAACTAAAGGTGATGGAGGCCCAGCGTCTGGGATACGATACCATTCCAGGCTTTGTAAGCGAACTGAAAACCTATCGCGAGGAATTGGCCAAACCCTACCTGACAGCGATTCAGTACACCGACCAAATGGTGGAAACAGCCTACGAACGCATGAAAACCGAAATAGATGCCAGCCATATTTTAGTTTTACTTGATCAATCCGCGATGCCCAATGACACCCTGCAAGCCTGGAACAAAGTGATGGAAATTCGAAACCAGCTGCTCCAGGGAGCTGACTTTGGCGAACTGGCCGTCAAGTATTCCGAAGACCCCTCATCCAAACAAAACAAAGGAAGACTTGGCTATTTCAGCGCTTTTCAAATGGTTTATCCATTTGAAGATGCGGCATATAAAACAGCTGTCGGCGAAATCACCCAGCCTGTTCGAACCTCATTTGGCTACCACCTCATCCGGGTCAATGGCCGGCGGCCGGCGAAAGGCCAGATTAAGGTGGCCCACATCATGAAACGATTGGATGAACACACCAGCGAAGAGGCCGTCAATCAACAAAAACAACAACTGGATAGCCTTCTCGCTGAGCTGAAAAGCGGATCCGATTTCGCGACGTTGGCCCGGCAACATTCAGACGATCGGCGCACAGCCCAAAACGGAGGTGAACTCTCTTGGTTTTCTTCGTCAGGCATGATGCCCGAATTTGCTGACCCCGCTTTCGAGCTAGAAGATGACGGCGATCTCTCGCACGTTGTCCGCACCCCTTATGGCTGGCATATTATCAAGCGCATTGAATACCGCCCGGTGCCTGACTTCGATAAGCTTCAGGATTTTTTGAGCGAGAAAATTCGCAACAACGCAGAGATCAGTCAGCACAGTTCCGAAATTTTCATTCAAAATCTGAAAAAGGAATACAACTTTGAACAGGATCATCAGTGCTTGGATCAACTAAATGCGGCGATCGCATCCAGCACCCTCAAATCCTTTCGTCCCGGTAATCCAGACGAAGTCCTGTTTCAATTTGCTGATCAAAAAGTATCGACAAAGGAGTTTGCAGATTTCCTGAAAGAAAAAGCAAACGACAAAGTTTCAGCCCAACAGGCCTATGGGAATTTCGTGGCCAGAACGCTCACGAAATACGAAAACTCAAGACTGGAAGCGAAATATCCGGAATTCCGGTTTTTAATGCAGGAGTACCATGATGGCATTTTGCTTTTCAATCTCTCCGAAGACACGATTTGGGATGCAGCAGCAAGGGATTCGGTGGGCTTGGAGGCTTTCTATCAAAAGAACAAATCGAAATATCACTGGGAAGAGCGATTTCATGGGTGGAGTATCAAATGTGAAAACCAGGAGGTGAAAGACTTCGTCGAGGCTGTCTTTGAAGAAGATCCGGAAATAAGAGAAGATGAGTTGAGCGACCTGTTGAAAAATCATTTTGAAAAAACCAGTGCCAAAATTCGCTTCGGATACTTTGAGAAAGGCGCTGACAAATTGGTTGATCACCTGGTGTGGAATGCGCCAAAACCGGATGATTTCAAAGATGGTCTGCATTTTGTAAGGGGAAACAAAGTATCACAACAGCCCAAAACGCTCGGAGAAGCACGTGGATTATACATTTCTGACTACCAGAACCAGCTTGAGGAACAGTGGATCAAGGAATTGCGAAAACGATATCGGGTAAGAATAAACCGAAAAGTATTAAAAAAAATTGAACAGGAACAATGAGGCTGAAGCTATTTTATGTGATCTTGTGGCTTTTCGTCGTTTCTGCCTGCTCGGAGGAGCAGGAGAAAATTCCTTTGGCACAGGTTGGCTCCAGATTTCTGTATCTCGAGGAGGTTGAAAAAGTATTGCCTGAAAACCTTCCGGAGCCTGAACGCAGCTTATGGATGGATGATTTTATTCAGAGATGGGTACAAAGCGAATTGATGGTTTTAAATGCTGAAGAGAATCTCACAGCAGCGCAAAAAGATGTCACCCGCGAATTGCAGGAGTACCGCAACTCGCTTATCACCTTCCGCTATAAGAAGGCGCTAATGGAGCAAAAGATGGACACGGTGATTACCGATTCGGCCATTGAAGCCTACTATGAAGGCCATAAAAATGAATTTGTCCTTAAGAATGATATCGTCAAAGCGGTATATTTGAAAACTCCTTTGGAGGTGGCAAGGCCTGAATTGGTGAAAAGTCTGTGCATAGACAATGATCCACAAAAGTTGCAGGAACTGGACGAATACGGTATTCGTTATGCCAAAACTTACGACCGTTTCGATGATAAGTGGATTGATGCCAGCCAGATTTTGGTTCAAATTCCGCTGGAAATTGACAACCTCGAGCGTTTTTTACGCAGAAACAAGTTTATCGAAAGCGATGATACAGATTATTATTATTTTATTTGTATCCGCGATTTCAGATTTGAAGGAGAATATGCACCCATTGAGTTTGTCAAATCATCTGTTAAAAATATCCTTCTGAATCAGCGTAAGATCAACTTCCTGAAAAAAATTGAGGAAGACGTTTATCAGGAGGGACTGAAATCGAAGAAATTTAAACTTTATAATATTCAAAACTAAAAAATATGTTCAGAAAAGTATTAGCTGGTATTTTGTTCTTCAGTTGCCTTACAACCGTATCGCTGGCTCAAGATAAAACGATCGATCAGATTGTCGCTGTTGTCGGTAGCAACATTATCCTCAAATCGGATATTGAAAGCATGTACATCCAGCAGCAGGCTCAGGGAATAGTCTCTGACGGCGATATGAAGTGTGAAATTCTCGAAGATTTTTTGGTAGAAAAACTCTTGCTGGCCGAAGCCGAACTGGACACCAACATCATTGTAAGCGATAGCCAGATTAACCAAAGCTTGGACCAACGGATGCAATATTTTGTTCAGCATCTGGGTTCAGAGCAAGCCGTTGAAGCCTATTTCAAAAAACCCCTCTCACAAATTAAAGCAGACCTGGAAGAGGTAATCCGGAATCAATCCATGACCAGCCAGATGCAGGGAAAAATTGTGGATAAAGTGCAGGTTACGCCCTCTGAAGTGCGGTATCACTTCCGGAATATGAAGAAGGAAGATATCCCAATGGTTGAACCCATGGTAGAATATGCACAAATCACCGTATTTCCTCCCATTGAGCTGGAAGAAGAAAACCGGATCAAAGCACGTTTACGCGAATTCAAAGAGCGCGTTGAAAATGGCGACAACTTCGCCACGTTGGCTGTTCTTTATTCCGAAGGACCTTCGGCAGTAAATGGTGGCGAACTTGGTTACATGGGACGTGCCCAACTTGACGCTAATTACGCAACAGCCGCTTTCAACCTTAAAGGCGACCGGGTATCAAACGTTGTAAAAAGTGAATTCGGTTATCACATCATTCAGCTGATTGACCGTCGGGGTGACCAAGTGAACACACGCCATATACTGCTGAAACCAAAGGCGAATATTGAAGCGATGGAAGAAGCAAAAAACCGGCTCGACAGCCTGGCAAACTTTATCCGCAAAGAAGAAGTTACATTTGCTGAAGCAGCCATGCGCTATTCATTCGATAAAAACTCCCGAAACAGTGGCGGAAAAGTAATCAATCCGCAAACCATGTCAACAAAATGGAGACAACAAGAACTTGATCCTGACGTAAGCAAAGTACTTGCCAATCTAAAAGTGAACGAAATATCAGAACCCTTTAAAACCATCGACGACAAACAACGCACGGTTTATAAGATTGTCAAACTGGTAGACAGGACCGAACAACACCGGGCGAACTTGCAGGAAGACTATCAATTGCTGACCGAACTCTATCTGCAGGAGAAACAGGAAGAAGCCATGAATCAATGGATTTCGGCACAACAGGCCAAAACCTATATCAGCATTGACAGGACTTATGCAAATTGCAATTTCAAATTCAAAGGTTGGGAAAAATAAACTTGAACACACGCTATGAATTTCAAAAATGACGTAGAAGCCGTCGATGCCTTTAAAGAAAGAATTGATTTACTTCAGAATGAGATTAGAAAGCGTATTTACGGCCAGGATGAAATTATTAAGCAAGTGCTCATTTCGCTCTTTAGCCGCGGACATTGCTTATTGATAGGCGTTCCCGGCTTGGCAAAAACCCTGTTGGTAAATACCATTGCGGAGGTGTTGGGCCTAACATATAGCCGGATCCAGTTTACCCCTGATCTAATGCCCTCTGACATCATTGGCACTGAAATACTGGATAAGGACAGGGAGTTTAAATTTATCCGGGGGCCCTTGTTTGCCAATATTGTTTTGGCTGATGAAATTAACCGCACTCCGCCAAAAACGCAGGCCGCCTTGCTCGAAGCGATGCAGGAACGAGCCGTAACTGCAGCTGGCGAGCGGTTTCTGCTGGACAAACCTTTTTTCGTATTGGCCACGCAAAATCCTATTGAGCAGGAAGGAACCTATCCCCTGCCCGAAGCACAGCTCGACCGTTTCATGTTTTCGGTTTGGCTCGATTATCCGGCGTTCGACGATGAACTGACCATTGTCCGGAACACCACTTCAGACCATGTGGCAGAACTAAAAGAAATTCTATCGGCTGAAGAAATTAAGTACTTTCAGAAGCTGGTATTGAAAATTCCGATCAATGAACACGTGTTGAATTATGCGGTGGCGCTTTCGGCCAAAACACGGCCGGGAACAGAGATGGCTGCTCCCATATCCGATAAATACCTGAAATGGGGAGCTGGTCCAAGGGCTTCACAATACCTGGTGCTCGGAGCGAAAACACATGCAGTCTTGTCGGGTAAATACTCACCCGACATTGAGGATGTAAAATCGGTGGCCAAATCAATCCTGCGTCACCGGATCATCAAAAACTATAAGGCCGAAGCCGAGAATATATCAGTTGATCAAATTATACAGGAATTGCTGTAATTCACAATTGAATGAATCCGAAAATTCGCTACAGTAAACTTATACTATTGCTTTTGTTGCTCCCTGTTTTTTCTCTGGCACAGACAAAGAAACAGGTTAACATTGAACAGGCAGACTTTCTGGAATTCAATGAAAGAATTATTGCCAATGCGCAACGCTTGATTGGCAATGTTATCATCACACATGAAAACATCCGCATGTGGTGCGACAGTGCCTATTCCTATACCGACACCAATATGGTCGATGCCTTTGGCCACGTGCACATTCTGAAAGATGACACGCTGCACTTGTATTCCGATTTTCTGAATTATAATGGCGATGCCAAGTGGGCAATTGCCATTGGTAACGTCCGCCTGATAAACAAAACGACAACCCTGACAACAGATTCACTTGAATTTGACATGGATCGAAATGTTGGCTATTACGACGATTATGGGACAGTTGTCGACAGCTCGAGCACCTTGTACAGCAAAATTGGCGAATACTATGCCAATGAAAATAAAGCTTACTTTAAAACTGAAGTAGAAGTTTTGTCCGATGATTATACACTGACATCGGATACCCTGATTTACGATACCAAAACACGCGTGATTTCCATTGTTGGGCCAACCAACATTCGGGATGAAGAAAACAACATTTACGCGGAAAGAGGATTCTACAACAGTGACTCGGGAGATGTGGAATTATATCGGAATCCTGAAGTTCTTGGCAAAGAACAAAAAATCAATGCCGACTCCATTTTTTACAACAAAACAACAGGTGACGGACGGGCCATTGGAAATGCCCGGATTGAAGACTTTAAAAACCGAATGATTGTGAAAGCAAACCGGGTGGTTTACAACGATCAGACTGAAATATCCATGGCTACCGACTCCGCTCACTTTTTGCTTTATTCTGAAAAAGATACGCTCTTTCTTCATGCCGACACCTTAAAATCGGTGCCCGACACCATTCCTGAGGAAAAGTTAGTGATGGCATACTTCGACGTTCAGTTTTTCAGGGAAGATATGCAAGGAAAATGCGATTCGATGGTCTATTGGTCGATGGATTCTACCATTCAGTTTTTCCATGATCCGGTGATTTGGTCGGACAATAATCAAATGACTGCTGATTACATCGAAATGGTCACACAAACCACTGCCCCCGACCTGGTCCGAATGGAACAAAATGCCTTTATTGTGGCGATGGAGGACTCAGGCATGTACAATCAAATTAAGGGCCGAAACATGCTGGGCTATATCCGCGACAACGAGCTCTATAAAATTGATGTGGATGGAAACGGCCAATCAGTGTATTATGCCCGCGACGATGAAGGAATTATCGGTCTAAACAAAGCCCAAAGCAGCTCGATTGTCATTCATCTAGACAGCAGCAAAGTCAGCCGGATTGTATTCATTAAATCACCCGATGGCCAATTGCTTCCGCTGATCAACATCCCCGACGAAGACAAGGAACTTCCGGGATTTCAATGGTACGATGCTATTCGCCCCAAGCGCATGGAAGATATCTTCAGAAAACACAAATAGCAAGGACATCGCCTTGCTATTTTTATTTTCTAATCACCCGAAAAATTAATCAATATTCATCTTCATTGAAAAAAAAGTCGTCCTTGCTAGGATAATCTGGCCAAATATCTTCAATACTCTCATAGATCTCCCCTTCGTCTTCTATTTCCTGCAAGTTTTCAATCACTTCAAGCGGAGCTCCCGATCTTATTGCATAGTCAATCAACTCATCCTTGCTTGCAGGCCAAGGGGCATCCTCTAATTTTGAAGCTAATTCTAATGTCCAGTACATATTCGAAGGAATTTTAGTTTTGATTCTATTTTTTTGATTTTGCGAATATATAAAAAATAACATCATAACCTAGAAAAAATTTGTTTTAACTCAAACACCCGAATCCCATGGGGTTTCAGGCGCCCGATCATCCAAAGATATCTTTCGGGCAAGGACAAAAAGATAGTCTGAAAGGCGATTAATGAATTTGATCAGGTTTTTATTGATTTCTGTTTTTTCAGAAAGTTCAATCATCCGACGTTCGGCCCGGCGACAAACTGTTCGCGCAATTTGGGCATGGGCCGCTGGCTGGCTGCCTCCCGGTAAAATAAAATGATTTAACTTGGGTAAAACCTTAAACATATTATCCATCTCCTGTTCAAGCATTTCGATCATTTCATCCTTGCAGGGAATTTGCTTTTTAAAATCAGCCGCCGAGTCATCGGTAGCCAATTGGGCTCCAATGGTGAATAATATCGATTGAATCTTCCTTAAAACCGTTTTGGCATGCTCATCAATGTTCATCGAAATGATTAGTCCGAGATAGCTGTTCAGCTCATCGACCGTTCCGTATGCTTCGAGCCGAATATCATATTTCTTAACCCGCGCACCTCCAATTAGTCCGGTGGTACCGTCGTCGCCTGTTTTAGTATAAATTCTTACTTCCTTATCCATCAAATCACTGGGTTTGGATTAATTTCATCCGATTCAACCTGTCCGTCCTTCAACCGGATTACCCGGTGTGCATGCAAAGCAATGTCCTCTTCGTGGGTAACAACGATCAGGGTGTTTCCCTTCCGGTGTATTTCAGCAAACAGATGCATGATTTCTTCCGAAATCTTTGAGTCCAGGTTTCCGGTTGGCTCATCGGCCAGCAAAATGGCTGGTTTGTTTATCAAGGCGCGTGCCACCGCAACCCGCTGACGCTGCCCGCCAGAAAGCTCATTGGGTTTATGCTCAATCCGGTCTGCCAATCCAACATCAGTTAGGATCTGTGTTCCTCGCTCCAGTCGCTCTTGTTTTTTCACGCCCGAATAAACCAAGGGCAACATCACATTGTCGAGCGCGGTGCTTCGGGGAAGCAAATTAAATGTTTGAAAGATGAACCCAATTTCGCGGTTACGGATGACAGCTAATTCATCGTCAGTTAGATCACTTACGTTGTGCCCATTTAAGACATATTTTCCACTTGTCGGTGTATCTAAACAGCCAATCACATTCATCAGGGTTGATTTTCCCGAGCCCGACGCGCCCATAATGGCCACATACTCTCCTTCGTTAATGTGAAGGCTAACCGAGCGAAGGGCCCGTACGATCTGGGTTCCAACCTTATAATTCTTAACGATATCGGTCAGATCGATTACTTTTTTCTTAGTTTCAGACATATCCAGTACTTGATTGTAAAATGGGGCTTCCATTGTTATTTTTCTTTGGTTGGTAAATATAGCGATATCGGCTTAATTTATCACTTAACGAAAGTTTTTCTCGTTTTCAAAACTGCGTTTCAAGCAAACAAAAACCATGCAATTGCTTCCATTTACAAACAGAAAAATCTTAATAACTCATTTTTCTCACGGTCGACTGCTCCCCATAGTTTTTTATCTTTGCTTTATGCCGGAGTATTTAGATCAAGACATTAAGTTTTTGGCAGGGGTTGGTCCCAAACGAGCCGAACTACTCAACAAAGAGTTGGGTATCTACACGTTTCGCGATCTGCTTTACTACTTCCCGTATAAATATATCGACCGGACACGCTTTCATAACATTTCTGAAGTCAGGGCCGATCAGGCATACATTCAGGTTAAAGGTAAGATCCGCTCATTTGAATTGCTGGGCGAAGGACGAAAACAGCGACTGAGCGCTGTTTTTTATGATGAGACAGGCAGCATGGACCTGATTTGGTTCCAAGGAATTAAATACATCCGCGAAAACCTGCTACCCGGAAAAACTTATGTGGTGTTTGGGAAACCTTCAGTTTTTAGCGGGCGAGTCAACATTATTCACCCGGAGGTGGAGGACAAAACCAGCGAACAATTTAAAACAGGCGTTCTACAGGCGTTTTATAATACGACGGAAAAGCTAAAAAAACGTTTTCTGAATACCAGCGCACTGAATAAAATTCAGTATAACCTGGCAAGGCAAATTCAGGGGAAAATTTATGAAACTCTTCCTGTGAAAGTTAAAGATCCGCTAAAGTTAATGGATTTAAAAGACGCCTTGCTTCAGATTCATTTTCCAGCAAGTACACACCTATTGCAAAAGGCAACTTTCAGGTTGAAATTCGAAGAGCTGTTCTACATTCAACTGAAAATTTTAAGTCTGAAACATCGGCGCCACGAGGCGTTCAAAGGATTTGTTTTCTCCGATGTTGGCTACAACTTCAACCATTTTTACGCCAACAATCTGCCGTTTGAACTGACCGGCGCTCAAAAAAAAGTGATCAGGGAAATCCGCAAAGACTTGGGCTCGGGCAAACAAATGAACCGGCTCTTGCAAGGTGATGTGGGAAGTGGTAAAACCCTGGTGGCTTTAATGATCGCCTTGCTGGCTTTCGACAATGGTTTTCAGGCCAGCCTGATGGCCCCGACTGAAATTCTGGCCATCCAGCATTTCAACACCATTGAGAAAATGCTTCAGGGATTGGGAGTGAACATGGCCTTGCTCACCGGCTCAACCAAGAAGAGCCAGCGTAGAATCATTCATGAGCAGCTCGAATCAGGAGAATTACAGCTATTGATTGGCACCCACGCTCTGATTGAAGATGTAGTCAGTTTTGATAGGCTGGGCTTGGTAATTATTGACGAGCAACACCGATTTGGCGTGGCCCAGCGGGCCAAACTATGGAAAAAAAACAGTGGCATTCCTCCCCATATTTTGGTGATGACAGCCACCCCGATTCCGCGAACCCTGGCCATGACCTTGTATGGCGATTTGGAAGTGTCGGTCATCGATGAACTTCCGCCAGGACGAAAGCCCATATCAACGCGTCATTATTATGAGAACAGGAGGAAAGAGGTATACCAATTCATCCGCTCGCAAATCGAGACTGGACGGCAAGCCTATATTGTTTATCCGCTGATCAGCGAATCAGAGAAGATGGACTATAAAAACCTTGAAGATGGTTATGAACTAATGAAACAGGTTTTTCCCCGTTTCAAAATCAGTATGGTACATGGGCGCATGAAACCTGCCGAAAAAGAAGCAGAGATGCAGCTTTTCAAGGACGGCAAAACACAAATCATGGTGGCTACCACAGTCATTGAAGTGGGCGTAGATGTGCCCAACGCGTCGGTCATGGTCATTGAAAGTGCCGAGCGATTTGGGCTATCACAACTGCACCAACTGCGGGGACGTGTAGGGCGAGGAGCCGATCAATCTTACTGTCTGCTAATGTCGTCCTATAAAATCAGTAACGAAAGTCGCAAACGCCTGGAGACCATGGTGCGAACCAACGACGGCTTCGAAATTGCTGAAGTTGACCTGCAATTACGTGGTCCCGGGGATATTGAAGGCACACAGCAAAGTGGGCTGGGCTTAAACCTGAACATTGCAAACCTGGGAAAAGACGGAGAAATCCTACGCATTGCCCGAAACATGGCCAGCGATATTCTGGATGACGACCCTCGGCTGGCAAAAGAAGAGCACAAATTACTACGCTATCATTACCTGAAAATGAAAAACACTGAGTTCAACTGGAGTGTGATTAGCTAAGAACAGTTGACAACTTTTCCTAATTTTTGCTTGCTCGATTGGCTAATATCAGCTCAATATTGCAAAACAGAGATTAATCAATCTTTAAAATACTGCAATCCACAGATAGCAAAAAACAGACAAAATCAATGATTTGTATCACACTTATTCGTATACATCTGCTAGTCAGTCCATTGCATTGTACATTAAAAAACCCATTATTTAAAACAAATATAAATAACTGAAGATGTTTTAAAAATGGCCTAAAGTAGGATTCCAGTTATCTAAACATCTTTAGTTTTGCAGTCATAAAAATGCAAGGAAGTGGAAATAATGTCGGGAGAGATTTCACACAAAGGAATTATTAAATCGCTTACGGATCAGCAAATCGTAGTCAGCATTGTCAACGAGTCTGCCTGCTCTTCCTGTCACGCCAAAGGAGCTTGTTCTGCAGCCGACATGCAAGACAAGGAAATTGAAATCCGAAATTTTTCAGGCGATTACCGCGTAGGGCAAACGGTGCAGGTCGTTGGGAGAACCTCTCAAGGGTTTAAAGCCTTGTTTTACGGCTATGTTTTCCCATTCTTAATTATCATGCTTGTTTTAATCACCCTGACCAGTTTGCAATTCAGCGAAGGAATTAGCGGTCTGATCTCCCTGTCTGTACTGCTCCCCTACTATTTAATTTTATACCTCACCAGAAATAAAATACGCAAAAGCTTTGAATTTGAAATTAAGCCTTTACTATGAGTGAAACGATTATTTATACGATGATTGCTTTGAGCGCTATTGGCATTTTGGCTGCTGTCATTTTGTACTTTGTGGCTCAAAAGTTTAAAGTATACGAGGATCCACGGATCGATGAAGTAGAAACGACGCTTCCTGGTGCTAACTGCGGCGGATGCGGTTTTGCGGGCTGCCGGGCCTTTGCCGAGGCTTGTGTAAAAGAAAACGATCTTGCCGATCTTTTTTGCCCCGTAGGTGGAAACGATTGCATGACTGATGTCGCTGCCGTATTGGGGCTCGAAGCAGTAAAGCAGGATCCACGTGTTGCTGTTGTACGTTGCAACGGATCGTGCGAGCACCGGCCAAAAACGAACCAATACGACGGAGCGCTGTCCTGCGCGGCAGCTGCGGCTCTGTATAGCGGCGATACGGGCTGCCAGTACGGTTGTTTAGGACATGGCGATTGTGTGGCCGCCTGCGACTTCGATGCCATTCACATGAATCCGGAAACCGGCCTACCTGAAGTGGTAGACGATAAATGTGTGGCTTGTGGCGCCTGTGTCGAGGCTTGTCCAAAAACATTGATTGAACTTCGGAAGCGAGGTCCGAAAGACCGCAAGATCTTCGTTTCGTGTCGAAATGAAGACAAAGGTGGTGTAGCCAAAAAATCATGCGAAGTAGCTTGTATTGGCTGTTCCAAATGCTTCAAGGTTTGTCCGTTCGACGCCATCACCATGAATAACAACCTGGCATTTATCGATTCAGATAAATGTAAACTGTGTCGCAAGTGTGTGGTTGAATGTCCGACCAATGCCATCATCGAAGTTGGATTTCCGCCACGAAAAATAAAAACAGACCTGCCACCCAAACCGGCAGCAAGAAAGGAAGCTCCTGTTAGGCCAGAAGCCAAAGCTTCCGAAGAAACCAAAACCGATAATTCAGATCAAAAATAGGAGGCCATCGTGTTAAAAACATTCAAACTCGGAGGGGTACATCCGGCTGAAAACAAACTCTCGGCCAGCAAAGCCATCGAAAAACTGGCTTTGCCCAAAAGTGTTTTTATCCCCGTAGCCCAGCATATTGGAGCACCAGCACAAGCCCTGGTGAAAAAAGGCGATCAGGTAAAAGTCGGACAACTCATTGCCAAATCAGGCGGATTTGTTTCGGCCAACATTCATTCATCCGTTTCGGGAACAGTAAAAAAAGTTGATTTGGCGATGGACAGTTCGGGCTATCCCAAGCAAGGTATTTTTATTGATGTTGAAGGCGATGAATGGGAAGAAGGAATTGATACTTCTTCAACCCTCATTGAAAACTTCGAAGCCGACAGCAAAAAAATCATCGATAAAATTAATGCAGCTGGCATTGTTGGACTGGGCGGAGCAACCTTCCCCACGCATGTAAAGCTGATGCCACCACAAGGCATGAAAGCCGAAATGTTGCTCATTAATGGGGTGGAATGCGAACCTTACCTGACTTCGGACCACCGGGTGATGCTTGAAAAAGCACCCGAACTGCTGGTCGGCATTCGTCTGCTGATGTGTGCTCTTGAAGTTAAAAAAGCTTATATCGGCATTGAAAACAATAAGCCGGATGCCATTGACCACCTTCGTGAACTAACCAAAGCAGAACCATCCATCCAGGTTGTCCCGCTGAAAGTGAAATATCCGCAAGGCGGTGAAAAACAGCTCATCAAAGCGGTTACCGGTCGCGAGGTTCCTTCGGGAGCCCTGCCCATTGCGGTTGGCGCGGTGGTTAACAACGTTGGAACAGCGCTGGCTGTTTATGAAGCAGTTCAAAAAAATAAACCATTGATTGAACGGGTGGTTACCATCACCGGAAAATCCGTGGCTAATCCTTCCAACTTTCTGGTGCGGGTGGGAACACCGGTTCAGGAACTGATTGATGCAGCTGGCGGACTACCTGACGATTCCGGAAAAATAATCAGTGGTGGTCCCATGATGGGAAAAGCCGTAGCCAATACCGATATCCCGGTTACCAAAGGAACCTCGGGAATCCTGATTATGCAGGACAAGGAAGCGAAGCGCGAAAAGATGAAAACCTGTATTCGCTGCACCCGCTGTGTAACGGTTTGTCCGATGGGACTGGAGCCATACTACTTGATGACCGTTTCAGAAAAGCAAATTTGGGAAAAAGCCGAAGACCATCATATCATGGACTGCATTGAGTGTGGTTCATGCAGTTACACCTGCCCGGCCGACCGGCCGTTGCTTGACTACATCCGTTTAGGAAAAGGGAAAGTCGGCAACATCATCCGGTCACGAAAACAATAAAATGATCAAGAATCAAGTATCAAGAATCAAGTATAATCCTATGAGTAAACTGCTAACCATATCCCCTTCACCGCACGTGCACACCAGCGACTCGGTGAATAAAATTATGTACCGGGTAATCCTGGCTTTATTGCCGGCGCTGGCCTGGTCGGTTTTTATGTTTGGATTCGAAGCCATCCGTGTTACCCTGCTGGCTGTTGCCGCATGCATGGCTTTCGAGTTCCTGATTCAGAAATACATCATGAAGGAAGTGCCGCAAATTACCGATGGTTCTGCTGCACTAACTGGTATTCTGCTGGCTTTCAATGTGCCGGCCAGTCTGCCAAGCTGGATGATAATCGTGGGCGCGCTCGTCGCCATTGGCGTTGGAAAACTTTCGTTTGGAGGGTTGGGAAACAACCCATTCAACCCCGCATTGGTGGGACGCGTATTCCTGCTGATTTCCTTTCCGGTACACATGACCAGCTGGCCTGTCACCCAACATGCAACAGTTGACGCACTCACTACCGCCACCCCACTCGCTCTGTTAAAAGAAGGTGTTAACGCCGGCCAACCAGTAAGCGAAGTATTACTGAATCTGCCTTCGAATCTGGAGATGTTGTACGGTAATATGTCCGGCTCACTCGGCGAAGTTTCGGCTTTGCTGCTTTTGCTGGGATTTGCCTATATGTTGTGGAAGAAAGTCATTACCTGGCACATTCCTACTTTCGTGTTGGGAACGATTTTCATTTTTCAGGGCGCCCTTTGGATGCTAAACCCGGAAAATTTTGTTGAACCCGTTTTCCACCTGCTTTCTGGCGGAGCCATGCTTGGCGCCATTTACATGGCCACCGACATGGTAACTTCACCCATGACTGTGAGAGGACAACTTATTTTTGGCGTAGGAATTGGCGTGCTTACGGTGCTCATCCGAAATTTCGGCGCCTATCCCGAAGGAATTTCGTTCGCGATCCTGATTATGAATGGCTTTGTTCCACTCATCAACGCATACATTAAACCGAAAAGATTTGGAGGGCAGAAATAATGGCACAAAAAGAATCGACATTTTTTAACATGACCTTGACCCTTTTTGTAGTAACCTTTGTTGCTGCAACTGTCTTGGGTTTTGTGCATGACCTAACCAAAGTAGATATCGCGCTGGCCAAACAGCAAGCCCAACAGAAAGCGATCGAAAGCGTTTTACCAGCCTTCGACACACTGGGTGAATCGTACAAGATGTTGCCAGAAGACAGCTCCGACAGCCTGGAGTTTTTTCCAGCCTACGATGCCAATCAAAAACTGGTTGGTGTGGCCGTGAAAACTTACACGAAGAACGGGTTCAGCGGCTTGATCAGCATTATGGCTGGTTTTTCACCCGAAGGTACAATCACCGGATTTGAAGTGCTGGAGCATAAGGAAACACCGGGACTGGGCTCAAAAATGAATGCCTGGTTTAAAGATGAGAACAAACCCGGCCAAAACATCATCGGAAAAAGTCCGGCCACTTCAAAGTTTGAAGTCAAGAAAGATGGCGGCGACGTGGATGCCATCACAGCTTCAACGATCACCAGCCGGGCCTTTCTGGAAGCTGTTGTGCGTGCGCACAAAACCTACCAAAATGCGCAGGAGCAACCCGCAATCAGTAATAACCCCACAAAAGCAGGAGGACAGTCATGAATCAATTGCAAAACTTTACCAAAGGATTTATCAAAGAAAACCCAGTTTTCGTGCTGCTGCTGGGGATGTGCCCTACGCTGGGTGTCACTTCCTCAGCCATCAACGGACTGGGAATGGGGCTTGCCACCACCTTTGTTTTGGTCATGGCCAACCTCGTTGTTTCAATGATTAAAAGCGTGATTCCGAGCAAAGTCCGGATTCCCAGTTTTATTGTCATCATCGCGGCTTTCGTAACCGTTGTGGAACTGACCATGCAAGCCTATCTCCCATCGCTTTTCGAAAGTCTGGGCCTGTTTATCCCCTTGATTGTGGTTAACTGCGTGGTGCTTGGACGTGCCGAAGCCTTCGCTTCAAAAAACAACATTGTTTCATCGGTTATCGATGGATTGGGCATGGGACTTGGCTTCTCGTTTGCTTTGACCTTGCTGGGTGCCGCCCGCGAACTTTTAGGCAGCGGAAGGATTTTCGACATGATCATCTTTCCTGAGGATTATGGCATGCTGCTGTTTGTTCTGGCTCCCGGAGCCTTTATCGTGCTGGGTTACCTCATTGCCTTAATCAACCGTTTGAATAAAGCATAGGAGATTTTATTATGGAATATATTATTATCATTGTCGCCGCCATTTTTGTCAACAACATTGTACTCAACCAGTTTTTGGGAGTTTGTCCTTTTCTTGGCGTATCGAAAAAAATCAGTACGGCCGTTGGGATGACCGGTGCTGTAACCTTTGTAATGGTGATCGCCACCATGGTTACTTATTTGATTCAGGTGTACATTCTGAATCCGTATGGCCTGCAGTTTTTGCAAACCATCTTCTTCATTTTGGTCATTGCCTCACTGGTGCAGTTGGTAGAAATTATTTTGAAAAAGGTCAGTCCTTCGCTTTACCAGGCGCTGGGTGTGTTTTTGCCGCTAATTACCACCAACTGTGCCATTTTGGGTGTAGCCATTCTAACCTATCAAAAAGAATTCAACCTGATGCAGGGCGTTGTATTTGCGATTGCCAATGCCATTGGCTTTGGTTTGGCCTTGGTTCTTTTTGCCGGATTGCGCGAACACCTGGATTTGATGAATGTTCCGAAAGGATTGAAAGGAACACCCATTGCACTCATCGTTGCCGGTATTCTGGCAATGGCTTTCATGGGTTTCAGCGGCTTGGTATAATTGATCGATGACCAGATTTAAATATTAAAAGCTATTTTTCAGACTTATCAACAATTAAAATCCAACAATTCGATTGAGAATAGGTCAAAGGCAACATCATTCCGGTGTTGCTTTTTTTTTCGACTTCAACCATTCACGCAAAAACTTGTTTACCTAGTGTACTTAAAAAAGGAACTATGTTTAAACGTCTGAAGGAAAAGTGGGAAGTTGAATCGAATCTGCAACTCATCCTTATTTTCCTTGTATTCTCTCTGGCAGGCAGTGGCGCGTTGGTCATCCGAAAACTGGTTTTCCATTGGGTTGACTATACACCCGACTGGCCATTTTGGTTAACAGCGCTAACCTATGTTTTAACAATTGTGCCGGCCTATCAAATCATGCTGATTTTCTTTGGAGCCCTCATGGGTCAGTTTTCATTTTTCTGGAAATTCGAAAAGAAGCTGCTGCGTCGATTTGGCCTTAAATTAAACGAATAATTCCACTTCCATGGCTTTTAAATCCTTGATCATTATACTGATCTTGGTCATCGGACCTGGGAATAAAAATAGGAATACAATGGAACTTGCAACATTTGGTGGTGGCTGTTTTTGGTGTACCGAAGCAGTTTTCAAAGAATTAAAAGGTGTCGAATCCGTAACCTCTGGTTATTCCGGCGGACACGTTATCAATCCGGCTTATCGCGAAGTAACCAGCGGAAGGACGGGACATGCCGAAGTTATTGAAATTGAATTTGACTCGGCAATTGTCAGCTTTGAGGAATTACTCAAAGTATTTTGGGCAACACACGACCCCACAACACTGAACCGACAGGGAGCTGATGTGGGGCCGCAGTATCGCTCGGTTATTTTCTACCACAACGAAAAGCAAAAGGAGATTGCAGAGCAAATCAAGCGAAAGCTCAATGATGAAAAGGTATTCGACAAACCGGTAGTTACCGAAATTAGCCCATGGGAGAACTTCTACCGGGCCGAGAACTACCACCAGGATTACTACGAAAACAATCGGGAACAAAGCTACTGCCAATTCGTAATTGTTCCGAAGCTGGATAAATTCCGGAAGATTTTTAAGGACAGACTAAAATAAGTTAGTCATTGGGCATGAATTCGTTGACCATTGGCAATTGGTCACTGGTGATCGTCCATAGCTTGTGGTTGGACTTTTGGAATGTGAAAACTCATGAATTGGTCAATCTTGAATGTGTCTCAATCCTTGGAATTTGAGCTTCTTTAAAACCCCAAATTCATGCTTTTTTTGATCCACAAACACCGTGAAGCTGCACGGCATGAGAAAGAAAGGTCTGCATGCATGTCGGACAAATCTCAAAATACGCATTTCGACTCTCATCTTATCCAATTGTAAAGAGATGAACCCCTGTTGTAGCAAAGTGTTGTTATTTCAAAGAGGAACGCTATCTTAATGAATCAAAGGCAGCGGAAAAACTTTTGTGCTATGAATACACCATTTCTGAAAAAGCTCGACCCGTATTTGAGACATCTGCAACCAATGACTGTTCGTCCGACCGGAGCAGTGGCGAATTGCCGGAAAGACGAGACAATCAAGGCGGTCATTTTTGATATTTACGGCACCCTGCTTATTTCGGCTTCAGGCGATATTATGCAGGATTCTTATGATGCAAGCATGTTTAGCCGGGCACTTGCGAGTGCAGGATACTTCATAAAAGTACCCGAATCAGCGCTGATGGCTATTCACCCACTTTTTGAAAGACAGGTGCTCGATGGAAAAAAACAAGCCCGTGACCTTGGCACACCTTTCCCTGAGTTGGATCTGGTTGAGATTTGGGGTAAAACACTGGCCCAAGCCCAGAAAAAAGGTCTGATAGCCATTCCTGATGAAGCAGACCCCCGGCTTTACACCATTTTGTTTGAACTGAGCAGCAACCAGGTCTGGCCCATGCCCAAGATGAACGAAACGCTGGCCAAACTGAAGCAAAAGGGATATCCGCTCGGAATCGTTTCAAACGCCCAGTTTTATACACCAATCATCATGAATTATTTTTTGGATGGCCAATTGAAAGAATCGGAATGGATTGACGGTTTTGAAAGAGATCTGTCCGTTTTCAGCTATAAACTGCTGAAAGGCAAACCAGATCCGTCTATTTTTGCCGGGCTTATCGCTCCGCTAAAACGACGCGGACTGGCCCCAAAACAGGTTTTATATGTTGGAAACGACATGCTGAAAGACATGTATGCAGCAGCGCAACATGGATTTAAAACCTGCTTTTTTGCCGGAGACCGACGAGCTTATCGCTTACGACAAAATCATCCGGAGGCATCGGCGATGAGGCCTGATTTCACGATCACCGCATTGGATCAACTCAATGAGATTTTGTAATAAATAAACGATCACACGATGGGAGATTTTCATCAGAACGGTAACATAACCACGCTTCATAACCTGGACTATTCGACCTTGGAATACCTGGAAAAAAAGCTTATGAATTTTTCGCACAGCAGAAAGATGGGCTTAATAATTCCGGCTCTGTATTCCGAACTGGAAAAGCCAGCTTTGCAAAATATTGTCAACATCCTGAAAGATGTCCCTTATATCACCGAAATCACCATTGGGCTTGACAAAGCGGATGACCGACAATACGAACACGCGAAGCAGTATTTCTCGGTTCTAAATACGCCCAAAAGGCGATGCCGGATCATATGGAACGACGGGCCGCGAATGCGTAAAATCCAAAAGCTATTTGAAAAGGAAAAAATCTACACAGGCGACCCCGGGAAAGGCCGCAATGTTTGGTTTTGCTTTGGTTACATGATCGCTTCGGGACGTTCAGAGGCCATCGCTCTGCACGATGCCGACATCATTACCTACACCCGGGAAATGCTGGCGCGTCTGCTTTATCCGGTAGCCGACCCCACCTTTAACTACAAATTCTGCAAAGGCTACTATTTCCGTTCCGACGGAACCAAGCTCAACGGGCGCGTCACCCGACTCATGGTTACTCCACTAATCCGCTCGCTCAAAAAAATATTTCCGGCCAACGATTACCTCGATTTTCTGGATCATTTCAGGTATATTTTGGCTGGTGAGTTTTCTATGCGGGCCGACATCATGAAAACCGTCCGGATTCCTTCGGATTGGGGTCTCGAAGTAGGAATCTTATCCGAAGTCCAGCGGAACAACGCCATCAACCGGATTTGCCAGGTTGAAATTGCCGATGGCTACGACCACAAACACCAACCCGAGTCGTATGACGACCCCAATGCCGGCCTCTCGAAAATGAGTTTCGACATTGCCCGGAGCATTTACGCCAAGTTGGCCACCCAAGGTTCCGTTTTCAGTAAGGGCATCTTCCGCACCGTTCGCGCCACCTACCTTCGGATGGCTCTCGACATGGTTGAGCAGTACGCTGCCGATGCGGCCATCAACGGCTTGACCATGGATCGCCATAAAGAAGAACAAACCGTTGATGTGTTTGCAGGCAACATCTACCGGGCCGGCATTGAGTACCTCGACAATCCCAACCTCATCCCCTTCATTCCCTCCTGGAAAAGGGTAATGGATGCCATCCCTGAGATTTTAGACCAATTTAATGAAGCTGTGGAAGAAGATAATAAAAGATAGTGTACCGATGGATATCAGACTGAAAACGAAACTCTTTAATCGTCTTAACCGAATCTATCAAAAGAAGTTAACGGAGAAATGGCTGGATGATTTTATCGCTTTTGTTGAAGCGCATAAAAACCAACATCCCAAACGGCAGGAAATCTGGAACGAGCGTAAAGTGATCTTGATTACCTATGGCGACGTATTGAAAACCGAAGGTGAATCGCCACTGGAAACCCTGCGCCACTTTTGCAACAACTATTTACGAGGCTGCATTTCGACCATCCATATTTTACCATTCTTCCCCTACAGCAGCGACGACGGTTTTTCGGTCATGGATTTCTACCAGGTGAACCCCGACCTGGGAGACTGGAAAGACATTGAAGCACTGGAGAAAGACTTTGTTTTGATGGCTGACCTGGTGGCCAATCATGCCAGTAGCCAGGGGGTTTGGTTCAAACAGTTTCTTAGCAACGAAGCGCCGGGAAAAGATTATTTCTTTTGTCCGCCTGCCGACTTCGATTCGTCTCAGGTCATCCGCCCCCGCAGCAGCCCTTTGCTAACGCCATTCGAAACCGCTGACGGCCCTAAAAAAGTATGGACCACGTTCAGTGCCGACCAGGTTGATCTAAATTATGCCAACCCCGAAGTTTTGAAGGAAATGCTCCAAGTCTTTCTTTTTTACCTGTCGAAAGGAATCCGCGTCATTCGGCTCGATGCCATCGCTTTTCTGTGGAAAACTTCGGGAACAGCCTGTATTCACGAACCCGAGACTCACGAAGTGGTATCGCTCTTCCGCGAAATCATGGACTATTGCTATCCGGGCGCATTGCTGCTAACCGAAACCAATGTACCACACAAAGAGAACATCACCTACTTTGGTTTGGGAGATGAAGCCCACCTGATCTACCAGTTTGCCCTCCCGCCTCTGCTTTTGCACGCCCTGCATTGGGGAAACGGTGACCACCTGACCCAATGGGCCAAAGAGTTGGGCGGTACTCAGGAAGGCATGACTTATTTAAACTTCACTTCTTCGCACGATGGTATTGGAGTCCGTCCGCTCGAAGGCATTATTCCTGAGGCTGAAATCTCGGCAATGATTGAAAAACTAAAAGCGCTTGGAGCACGAGTCACCACGCGGAAATTAGGTAGACGGGAAGTGCCGTATGAAATCAATGTAACCTATTTCGATGCGCTGAAAGGCACTAAAGATGGCCTGGACGAATTTCAAGTGGCCCGATTTCTGCAATCACAAACCATTATGCTTTCTTTGCAGGGCGTTCCCGCCTTTTACTTCCTAAACCTATTTGGTATCGAGAATGACGAGAAGGGCGTTGAAGCAACAGGAATTAACCGATCTATCAACCGGCGCAAGTTCAAGCTGGAAGAATTAACAAGCTTGTGGAAAGAGCGTCCGGTACACCAGACTATTCTAAAGGAATTATCTTTCCGGACGGGAATCAGACGAAACATGGCTGCATTTTCGCCCGACACACAGCAGCTTGTATTGAAACTGGGCAGCTCCTTTTTTGGTATCTTGCGAAAAACAAATCGGATGGAGAATTCGGTGGTCTGTATTTACAACCTGACCAATCGAAAACAGAAACTGGCTTTGCCTCCGGGGCTCATGGAGTTCAGCCGCGACCTGCTAACCCGAACGCTCCTCGACACCGAAAAAATTGAACTGAAACCATACCAGAGCTTGTGGCTCATTACACGCTTTTTATTACCTAAATGAAATTGAAATGAACATACTTTTGGCTCCTGATTCATTTAAAGATTGTCTGTCAGCTACGGAGGTTTGCCGCTACCTGGACCACGGGATCAGAAGGATTTACCCGCATGCCGAGATTAAAAGCATCCCGGTCGCAGATGGTGGAGAGGGCTTTGTTTCCGCCATGCTTACGGCATTGGGTGGAACGGAAATCACCTGCCCGGTGCGCGATCCTTTAGGCCGGAAGATCCATGCTTCATACGGAATTCTAGGGGACAAACAAACAGCAGTGATTGAAATGGCCGCGGCCTCAGGAATTGAACTCTTAAAGCCGGATGAACGAAACCCACTTGTTACCTCCACCTTTGGTACGGGGCTGCTCATGCGCGATGCTATAGAACGTGGATGTCGGAAACTAATCATCGGCATTGGCGGCAGCGCCACCAACGACGGGGGTACCGGCATGGCCAAAGCGCTGGGCTATCGTTTTCTGGATCACAACGGTGAGGAGATTGATTCGGGAGGTGGCAATTTAAATCAGCTTGCCCACATTGATCATTCATCGGTTTTTCCCCTACTGAAGGAAACCGAAATTCGAACTGCCTGCGATGTAACTAATCCGCTAACCGGAAAGCATGGTGCAGCGGCTGTTTATGGGCCGCAAAAAGGTGCCCCCCCTGAAATGGTTGCTATACTGGACCAAAATCTGGAGCATTTAGCACAGATCATCCAACGTGACTTGCAGGTTGATGTATTGAAACTTGTCGGCGGTGGTGCTGCCGGCGGCTTGGGCGCCGGGCTGGTTGCTTTTTCCGACGCCAGGTTACAAGCCGGATTTGACATTGTAAAAGAACAAACCGGTCTGGAAAAAGCGGTTCAACAAGCGGACATCATCCTTACCGGCGAAGGGAAAATGGATCATCAAACCAAAGAGGGAAAAACGCCTTGGGGTGTTGCTCAGCTTGCTTTAAAACACAGCAAACCCTGCATCGGAGTCGCCGGCTCTCTGGGCGAGGGATACGACGAGCTTTACGAGGAAGGGTTTACGGCACTGTTTGCCTTGCCCAACGGACCGCTGAGTTTACACGAAAGCCTTGCTCAGGCCCCGCAACTGTTGGCCGACACCGTGGAGCAAATCTTTCGAATTATCCGGATGACCCAGCGGGGATAAAACAGGGACCTTCCCGCATACATTTTATACAACACACGATGCACGAATTTTCGGAATGAAAAGATTCGTAATTTAAGCCCATTAGCCTTCAGCATCTTTTTATGCTGTTGATTGTTAAAACCTAAAAATAACGCATGAAGATTCTGCTGACAGGCATTACCGGATACGTAGGCAAGCGCATTTTGCCACTTTTGTTGGAACAAGGACATCAAGTGATCTGCTGTGTTCGTAACCTTGACAGAGTAGAAGAAAATTGGCTCAATCACCCGCAGATTCAATTCGTTGAGATTGACTTTCTCAAAACCGACAGTCGCCAGGATTTTCCCAAAGCCATTGATGTAGCATACTACCTCATTCATTCCATGGCTTCAACATCCGGTGATTTTGAAGAACTGGAGCTGCAGGCTGCACGAAACTTCCGGAATTTGGTGAGCCAGTCAACAGCCAAACAGGTGATCTATCTCGGAGGAATTTCGAATGACAAATACCTCTCCAAGCACCTGAGGTCGCGGCTCAATGTGGAAAAAGAGTTGCAAAAAGGCGATTACGCCTTAACCTCCTTACATGCCGGAATCATCATTGGGTCCGGCAGCGCGTCGTTTGAGATTATCCGTGATATGGTTGAAAAATTGCCGGTGATGATCACGCCCAGGTGGGTGCTCACCTTATCACACCCCATCAGCATTCGCGATGTTTTGAAGTTTTTGATTGGTGTGATGAACAACGAGGCCTGTTTCAACAAAACCTTTGATATTGGCGGGAAAGACGTCCTTACCTATGCCGACATGCTGCTGCAATATGCCGAAATCAGAAAGCTCAAACGACGCATCATCACCTTGCCTATCATGACTCCCCGACTGTCGTCGTATTGGTTGTTTTTCATCACATCCACTTCATACAAACTGGCCATTAATCTGGTGAATAGTCTGAAAGTAGAAGTGATTGCTAAAGATAATTCTCTGGCCGAACTGCTTAACATTGAGCCCATGACCTACCGCGAAGCTGTGGAAGCCGCATTCACCAAAATCAGGCAAAACCAGGTTTACTCCAGTTGGAAAGACGCATTAAGTTCTACCGAATTTGACCCAAACTATGCCGACCAGATTGATGTGCCCCAATATGGCTGTTACTGGAACAAACAGTCGGTTGTGTTCACTGCCGATCCGGAGAAAGTATTAAGCACCATTTGGTCAATTGGCGGTGATAACGGGTGGTATTACGGCACTTGGCTATGGCAAATAAGAGGCTATATGGATAAGCTCTCCGGGGGAATTGGCTTGCGACGGGGTCGAACCAATCCCGATGAAATAATGAATGGCGATGCTCTGGATTTTTGGCGCGTTTTGCTGGCCGACAAACATAAAAAACGCCTGCTGCTTTATGCCGAAATGAAACTTCCGGGTGAAGCCTGGCTTGAATTCAAAATCGTTGAAACCAACAACGAAAAGAGGCTGATTCAAACGGCTACCTACCGCCCCAAAGGCGTTTGGGGACGATTTTACTGGGGCCTTTCCTGGCCATTTCATTTGTTTATTTTCCGCGGAATGGCCCGAAATATTGTCAAAAAGAGCCAATAGCAGGTCAGCTAACGGCTTTCAGTCCTTTTCTCGACCAATCTGAATTCTGACTACTTCAAATTTTAGTGGGATAACAAGCTGATTCCGGAAACGATTCCATATCGAGATGTGTTTTTAATGCTCAACCAAGGTTAGAGCGTCACCAATCAAGGTTAGAATGTCGACAACTACTAACGACCTGTAATCATCTCAAGAATTTGTAACCACAATCGAGTTGTCCGCTTACTTTTCTTCCTGTGCTTCCAGTTTAACCACTTTTTCGGCATCGCCGTGTTTACTTTCGGACCGTGCTGCCAAAATAATGGCAACAACGACCACAGCAATGGTGACAAATACAAAATTTGGTACTTCCGGTGAATCACCCGACGCGTAGGAATGCATGCCAGACAGGTAGTAGTTCACCCCGAAAAAGGTCATCATCACCGAGCTGAACCCAACCAGGGCCATGGTACTCAACGAAAAATGGGTGTACATTCCCGGAACTTTGCGCAGATGAATAATAAACGAGTATACCAAAATCGTTACCAGTGCCCAAGTTTCCTTTGGGTCCCACCCCCAGTAGCGCCCCCACGATTCGTTGGCCCAAACACCGCCAATAAAGCAGCCGATGGTCATTAAGACCAAGCCAACAATTAATGCCAATTCAATAATCAGTGCCAGTTCAACAATGGTAAACGAGGCTTTTTTCAAGTTTTTTGGCGTGCGTAACATCATAATGATCAGATTCAGGAATCCAAGCAGTGCTGCCACCCCGAAGAAACCGTAGCTAGCTGTAATAATGGCCACATGAACAATCAACCAATAGGATTTCAGCACAGGCACCAGGTTGGTAATTTCGGGGTTCATCCAACTCATGCCGGCCACCATCAGAATTAAGGAAGCCAAAATGGTAGTCACGGCCAGTGTGATATGTGACTTTTTAAGAAATACAAAGCCCGAAAGCAAAGTGGCCCAGCCAATATATAGCATGGTTTCGTAACCATTGCTCCAGGGTGCATGTCCCGAAACATACCAACGAATAGCCAAGCCTGCGGAGTAGGCTAAGAACACCAACGCGACCAAGGCAGTACCAACGGTCAAGTATTTTCTTAATTTCAAATTGTTGCTGAAGATCCCTAAAAAATGGACGATCAACAGGAAGAAACCGACGACTCCGCAAATCTTTGATAACAAACCAAAAATGTTCCAATTATTGTAGCGAATTTCCCAATTAATTTTCGATTGACTGGGCATAATATCGCTACCGTGAGTCCGCTGGAAGTCTTTTAAGACGTTCAATTTCTGATTGGCTAACCGATAGTCGTTTTGGCTAATGGCAACGTTGACTGCCTGAAAATAGTCAGTTAGCAAATGAACGCTGTCGGTTCGATGTGATGGTTTGGCGTAAAATTCCTTTTCGCTGACCCATTTATTGTTCTCATCATTTAAAACCGGAAATACTTTTAGAAAATCGCCCTGAAAAATTTGATAAACGATATTCATCCGTTCATCTAAACTGAGTACTTCCTTGTCATACTTATTTCGTTGGGTGGGTTGCTTCTTGTTTGTTTCTTCAACCAATTTCTGCAGCTTGTACACGCCAGTCTGCGGATCGAGTATTTGATTGAACGACACCGTTTTTTCTCTTAGCCCAAGTTGCTTTTGCAGTTCACTGTTCGAAATTCGTATAATGGGCACATTTCCCCAGGCCGCCGGACGAACACTCATGCCAAGAAATACTTCCGAAGCCGACATGCCTTCAAACTCACTCTTCTTATTAATTTTACGCAACACCTTGTCGGCCAAAGTATTGACAGGCTCAACACGTCCTTTTGGATCCTGCACTAACAAAGTCTCGAACTCGGATACATGACTTTTATCGATGGTAAACGGCTGGCTGTTTTGAGCATTAAGCGCTGCTGGCAAAATTAGCAAGAATCCTAAAACGAAACTGGTAAATGCTTTCTTTTTCAAATCTTTCAGTCGGTTTCCTGAACGCAGCAAAGCTTGAAAACGGCTCTTCTTATTGAAAAACATGAAAATCATTCCCAGGGTCATCAAAAAATAGCCTATATATGTGACCACCGTTCCCAGATAATCGTAGCTCACAGAAAGTACTGTCCCCTTTTCATCGGTATCATAAGAGGATTGAAAAAAGCGAAAGCCTTCGTAATCTAAAATATTATTCATAAAGATCCGGTATGGCATTTCCACCTCGCTGCGCTCATCAATCAAGGTCACTTCACTGGCATACGACGACGGACTCATACTCCCGGGGTAGCGCTCCAACTGAAAATCATTCAGATGAATTCTGAATGGAAGTTCAATCATTTTCGGACCAAAACTAACATTGATGGCTACGTTTCCAATGCTGGCACGCGACGGTCGGGGCTGCTCTCCCGAATTTTTATAAACGACCACCTGCTTTTGCTTGCCATCCAATTCCAACCCAAGCATGATGGCGTCACTGGCCTGCGAAGCGGCGTTTCCTGTAGCTGTTGACAATACTCTGCGCGCATGGGGAATGTAAGATTTCAGGACAAAAATATAATTGCCTAGCTGGTACATCCCACGGCTGTTTAAGGCAATTTCTTCGCCCGGAGCTACCTGCTGTTCGGTTGTTCCGCTCATCGAAACCACCCGGACGCTATCCCTTGCGGTCATGATCAAACCATCGGTTGAACGACGAAGATATAAGGCTGCGTTTTGATCTTCTCCCTCAAAACTGATTCGAAACGAACCGAATGCCATCTCTTCATTCAAAGCAATCACCCGGTCGTCGCGCGAAGCATTACGATTGACTAAAATAAATGAAAGCAGTGGATCTCCACCTTCGTCGGCCACAATGCTTTCAACAGCCGACGGCACGTAATCCAGCATGTCAATCTCCAGTTCCTTGCCGCCAAACTCCAGTTCGTTACTGAAAGCATTGCGGGTGTATGGCGAAAACATCACTTTCCACTGATTATGCACAACTTGGCTTTCGTCTCGAGCTTCAACTTTGATGTACGTATCGGTTGAAATTAGTTGATTTGAGGCCTGTCCCTCGCGGATATGCATCATGCCTTCGTAACTGTTAAAGCGAGTGATTCCGGCACCGATCAGGATAATAATAAATGCCAAATGGAACAAGACCATACTCCACCGCTTCAATTGGAATGACTTATAATACAGCAAACTACCCACGAGGTTGATGGCGGTAACCCCCAACAGAATATTAAACCACCATGCATTGTACACCAAAATTTTGGCTGTTTGCGTACCGTAGTCGTTTTCGATAAAGGTTGCATAGGCAATGGCTACTGCGAAAATCACCACCAGACAAGAGCTGGTTAACATGGAAAATAAAGCCGATTTAATTTTTTTCATTCTCTCCGCGCTTAAATAATAAATCTCTCATACATCAATTCCTTCACAAAAAATTACTCCAGCCTAAAATCGAAGGCTGAAGTACTTTATTTTCTTTTTCAGACTAATTTATGACACGATCAATCCGTTGTCAAAATAACTAAATAATACAGTTAATACAAACTAAAATGGCACTCAGAGCAGAATGTTGTCCGCCATTGTTCGTTTATATCTACCGGATGTTTAAATTCCAACGGATTTTCTGTCGTTCCATAGGCTAATTGTCCGGCGGTTCCCTGAGCCAAAATATCGTGGCACAGGTTGCAGTCGCGCGAAATGATTTCACCTGTTGCTGTTTCGTGCTTGTCGTTGTGGCACCGGTAACAACCATCCGTTTCCAAATGTCCCAGATGATTGGGGTAAACAGTCCAGTTAACTTTCATCTCGGGAAAAGTGTTCTTTTTGTACCCGGTTTTTATGGCTTCCATTGCCTGGTCATAAAGCTCCTTCTTTTCGGTTAAAACTTCCGGATACATAATTTCATAATATTCGCGGGCATAGGCTTCAATCCCATTCATTGCACTGTCCACTGTAGTATAATCAGTACTCAGGGCATCCATCGCCACCACTTTAATATCAGGCAACTTGTGCGATATCGCACCTGAAGTAATGTAGTCATCAACAAAATTAGCCGGTGATTGATAGTTATGGGAAGGTCGGTTATGGCAATCCATGCAATCCATTATGCGCATTTCAATTGTCTCCAAGTCCACGCCTTCGGTGTCAATTGACCGGTCTTCATAAATCTTTACTTCCCCGGTTTTCAAATTGGTGTATCGCACCCACGGAATAGAGTGTCTCCCTTCGTCGGCAGCGCGGTATTCAATTTTGATGTCCGGATTGATGTGCCAGTGAATCCCCTCCTGTAGTCCCTGTGCACTATAGGTAGCACTCGTTTTCATCATTAGGTGGATATCCCACTCTGAGGTGCTTTCATCAGCCAGATAGGATCTTTTCGTATTGATTTTGCGGGCGTAGAATTTTTCTGTCCAGTGACATTCCTCGCATGTTTCGCGTGCCGGTCGTAAACTATGAATTGGCGTAGGGATTGGTTTAGGATATTTGTTAAACATCACCGAGTAAACCTGGTACAAACCTGAAAGCTTGCTTTTGACATACCACCCTGCTCCAGACCCCACATGGCATTCAACGCAACCAACCCGTTCGTGAGCTGATTGCTGGTAAGCCGTATATTCCGGCTCCATAACCTGGTGGCAAAGCTTCCCACAAAACTCATCCGACTCGGTTAAATGAAAAGCCTCATAGCTCCCGATAGCGGATAGAATCAGGAAACAAATTGTACCGGCAACAAAAATAATCGTGGCATTGCGTACCGCCGGTTGGTTAAAGTCTATTACGGGCCAATCCTTGGCCCCAGCCTCTTCGGGATGTTTCTTCAACCGTTTCTTTTCCTTCAAAACTCCTACTGGGATCAGAATTAGTCCAACTACCAAAACCATTGGCAAGGCAATGTAAATGAATATTCCCAAATAAGAACTTCCAATGTCGAAAATAGCTGAGACGACAAACAGGAACAAGATAATCAGTAAACTGATCAGGGCGATGGAGGCACCGATAACCGAAGTTAAATTTCTGACGGATTGAGGTAGTTTCATAAGGATAGCTTTTAGAATAAATGTTATTTCATTTGCAGATATATCCTCGTTCATTCAAGCCTAAATTCAACCTGAACTACTGTTGCACCAAACCAAAAACTGTCCTTAACGCAATATCAACTACTTCGTTGTTCCCTTATCTTTTTCAGATGGGTGAACATCATGATAGCCATTGATGATGCTCCGGAAATTATCCAGTGGATTTTTACCTATTGAAGCCACATAAATATGGATCAACAGGAAGATCGAAATAAGAAATCCAACAGATCCGTGCAAAACTGCCGTTAAAAAAATACCACTAACGGAGTATACCTTTTCAATAATCAATTCGGGAAACAAAAGGGCGATACCCGTAGCAATTGCAACAGGAACAAACACGTACATCACAAAAATATAAGCATACTTCTGCAAGGGGTTGAATTTTCGTTTCTCAGAAATTGGAAAGGGACTTTCCTCTCCTTTAAACAAACCAGAGATATAATAATCTACCTGCTTGGTGATGCGTTTTACCAAACCTTTAGGTTTGATCTTATAGTATTTCTTATTGGGTGTAATCAGGTTCCCGATAAAGAAGACAAAATAATTGACCGTTACAATTATGCCAAAGATATTATGAAGTTGTACCGCAAGTTTAAAATCCATCGGCATCAAGCTCAATTCAGAATATTGAAGTCGAATACCGGTTAAAATCAATAAAATAATTCCGATGGCATTGATCCCATGCCAAATACGGAGCCAAATCGGATAGAGGTATATTTTGTTGTTCTCAGCAGTCATAATTACTTACTTTTTTTAACGATTCGGAAAATCCAGTGGATGGCGATCCCGATCACAGCCAGGCCAAAAATAATAAAGCTAAACAGTTTCAGCAACGGATTTTGGTTTGCACCAATAATATATGCTTCGTTGGTAATTAAAGCTCCGATTGTCCCATCTTCCGAACGAGCCTGTAAATTTTCATACTTGTATAACGATGCTTTCAACATCGAATTTGATGAGTGACAGTCGTTACAATCTCTTAAAGCCTCTTCTTTAGGCAAAATATTGTGCGAAACCATAAAAGAATCCACCACAACGGTATGACATTCAATACAGCGAACCTTATCGAAGTGTAGCTCCTGGTTTGGTAACCAATCGTGTACCTGGCTGAGCTTTGGACTTTCTTCGGAAGACACAGTCTCAAATCTCAATGCATTGTCATGACAAGACAAACACATCTTATTATTGTAAGAAACAATTTCGGAAACGGTATTGCTTGTTCGCGCCGTTGCCCGGTAGTAGTGTTGGTCATGGCACTTTGAGCATGTAAAACTTTCACCGCTTTTCTGAAAGTGAATGCTCTTTTGAAACTCTTCTTCAATTTTGTCGAACTGGTAATCGGCATAAGTGTCGTCGCCCCCATGACAATCAATGCAAGTTGCCAATGGCTCCAGTTTCAATTCGGCGTTGTGTGGGTAAGTTTCGTAATCAGGCGAATGACAATCGGTACAGCTAAAACCTCCGTGAACGCCGGCCACATAATTTACCGAATCTAACACATAGAAAGGATTCATCATCCGTTTGGTTTCCACTTCCAGCCATTCATTAAAAAACGAATACGTATGATTGGCATGACAATTTAAACAATGACTATTTTCGGCGGGCATTTCTTTATCCTGCCCATTGGATAAATTCCCTACTGAAAGAAATGCAATGAGTAAAAAACTCCTGAGAAAAGTTGACATTTGTTTGTGGAGATTAAAAGCCGGAAGCCTCAGCTTCCGGCTTATCAAGTTCTTACTTCAGTGTTTTGATATAATTAACTAGCGCCCAGCGATCTTCTTCGTCTGGAATTTTGCTTTCGTAGTTTGGCATTTCGTCACGACCAATGACTGTTTGGTAGTAGATTACACCGTCCGCTTGTTTTTTAAATTCTTCGGAAGTAAATGAATGAATTTTTGTTTTCATGCTGGCGGCCTTTGGTCCGTCACCTTCACCGTTGTTTCCGTGGCAAGAACGACAATGCTTGATATAGAGAATCTTTCCTACCCGATCCAGCGATTCATCACCGGCATAGGGATTTTCCATTTTCACATACTTCTCTGGCACATCCCATGGGGCTGGATCTTTTTGATCTTGTACCGTTATAAACGACAGCAATAAACTGCCTAAAAATACGACGACTGACAAAGTCAATAAATTTCTGTACTTTTTCATTTCCTTCATTTTTTATTTATTATTAGAAACTCCACAAACGGGTAATTGTAAACCCTATCGCAAAGTTATCAAAATCGATGCCAGTATTATTATTAATCATCATGTCCTGCAACAACATAGCTGGCGAGCTACCCATGTAAATCTGAAAGGCGTGGGTACTGGTAGACACTTCGTAACCAAAAGAAAGGTTTGGCTCCGGATGATATGGTCCTGCCCATCCAGGATTATCTGTTGAATTCCAGGCTGGATTTTGTTCCGA